>CAWKDC010000001.1:0-630000 GCA_963848305.1 uncultured Gammaproteobacteria bacterium
GGAGAAAAGCAACAGTATTGCCGGCCTGGTCAATTTCATGCGCAACATCGGAAGCAGCATTGGAACGTCGATGGTCACCACGCTGATTGCGCGGCGGGAGCAGTTCCACCAGGAGTATCTGGCGGCGCACACCACATTGGGAAAACCCGCCTTTATCTTGGCGGCCAAGGCTCTGGCGGCGCGCTTGGCCGCGTCCGGACTGGACGCCACGCGGGCTTCGAGTCAGGCCTACGGCCGGATTTATGGCGAGCTGATCGGCCAGGCGACGACCCTGGCTTACATTGATACCTTCTGGGTCCTGGCTGTGGGGTCGGCCATTATGTTCATGGTTTCTTTCGCGCTCAGGAAGAATGAGCCGGGTGGGGGTGGAGAGGTGGCGATCGGCTAGGGCCGATCCACAGATTACGCAGATTACACAGATCAAGAAGGAAGAGGGAAAAGATAAAGAGGCAGTCTAGAAAGGAGTCCGATGGGTTCTATCGATCTTATCGTGGCAACTCCACCCGTCATATGGACCGGTTTTGCCCGGTCCTTTCTGTCTGTCTCTTTCGGTCCATTGTTTTGCCTAATCTGTGAAATCTGCGAAATCTGCGGATTCTTCTGAGGCATTCACGATGATTCGAGTCATTACCATTGAGCGGGAATACGGTAGTGGAGGAGGCGTGATCGCGGAGACGCTCGCGACGCGCCTCGGCTGGAAGCTCTGGGACCAATTATTGACTCAGGAAATTGCCCGGCGGATGGATTGCGATTGCCGCGCAGTGGAGAAGCACGAAGAGCAAAAAGACCCGGCGTACTACCGGCTGCTCAAGGCTTTCATGCGCGGCAGTCATGAGGGGAGCCAGAACGCCCAGCGCATGAAAATGGTGGATACCGATTGCGTCCGCGAGGTCGCGCAAAAACTCGTGCCAGAGATCGCCAAGGCGGGCAACTGCGTGATCGTAGGGCGAGGGTCGGCTTATTACCTCTGCAGCCGCCCCGACACCTTTCACGTGTTCGTTTACGCTCCGTTCCACGAAAGGGTGCGCCGGCTTCAGGCGGAAGGCAAGAGTGAGAAGGAAGCGGAGGAACTGGCGGAGACGGTGGACCGCGACCGAGCCGACTTTATCAAGCGGTACTTCAAAGTGGATTGGCCTGCAAGGCATTGTTTCCACTTGATGGTTAACTCCGCGGTGGGCGATGAGGTGGCGGTCGAAATCATTCTCGATGCGGTGGCGCGGTATGGGAAGCAGCGAGCGTGACGGCCAGCCTCAACTTCGGCAAGGAGGTGCAATGGGCGGTTATCAACGAACTCGGCATTTACTGATTTCAATTCTCACCCTCACGGTCCTCCTCATCGCATCACCGGGATCGAGCGCGGGGCAGACGAGCAACCCGTTTGCCGGCAGCGTCCCTTCAGGCCAGGCAACCGGAACAACGCTCGACCTTTCTCTCCACGATGCCTTCGACCGGGCGCTGAAATACAACCTAGGGGAGATCGAGAGCAGCCAGAACACTCGCGCCGCGCACGCCATCCGCCTGCGCAGTTTGAACGCCTTGCTGCCCAACCTTTCGGCACGCCTCTGCGGCACAGTTCAACAGCTCGATTTGCCATCCGAAGGCCTCACCCTGCTGAAGATTCCCGGGATCCACATCCCGGAGACGGTGGGACCCTACGGGATTGCGGATGCGCGCGGCTACCTTTCCCAGGAAATTTTCAATTGGTCTGACATTAAGAATTTGAAGTCGGCGTCGGCGAGCGAAAAAGCGTCACAGTATACGTATAAGAGCGATCGCAACCTGGTGGTGTTCACCACGGGTAGCGCCTACCTCCTGGTGATTTCGGATCAGGCCACGGTGGACTCGGTCCGCGCCCAGGTGAAGACGGCCCAGACGCTTGTCCAAAACGATGTCGATCTCAATAAACATGGCTTGATCGCCAGCATCGACCTGCTGCGTTCCAAGGTGGAGTTCCAGACGCAGCAGCAGCGATTGATCGCCGCGGAAAATCAGGTCCAGATTGATAAGCTCACGCTGGCGCGGGTGATCGGACTCCCGAAGCGGCCAGGAATTCCGATTAACCGACTCGGTTCCTTACGCGGCGCTCGATGGCATGACCCAGGAGCAGGCGCTCCAGCAGGCCATGTCAACCAGACCCGACTACCTTAGCGCCAAGGCCCAGGTGCAATCGGCGGAGTTGGCCCGTCAGGCTGTCGCCGCGGAAAATTATCCCTCGCTGACAACGGACACGAATTACGGGGACATCGGCAGTCCGAACTTTGGCGCGTCGCATGGGACCGTTGATTTCGCGGTCACCTTGAACATTCCCATCTTTCAGGGCAGCCGAGTGCGGGCGGATAAGTTGCAGGCGGATTCGGTACTGCAACAGCGTAAGGCCGAACTCGCCGACCTGGAAGGCCAGATCGACGATCAGGTGCGCACGGCTTTTTTCAATCTTAAATCCTCATCTGAACTCGTGAGCGTGGCTAAGAGTAACATCGACCTTGCCAACCAGACGCAGTCCCAGGCGCAAGACCGTTTCCGGGCAGGGGTGGCGGATAATCTCGAGGTCGTTCAGGCACAAGAATCTGTAGCCACGGCGAATCAATCCTACATCGGCAGCCTTTACGCTTTTAACCTGGCGAAAATCTCTCTCGCCCAGGCCATGGGCGTTGCCGAGCAATCAGCGCTGCAATACTTGGGAGCAAAGTAACCATGGCAGACACAACCACACCCACCCCCGAATCGGGAACTCCCGGCGAAGCCAGATCGAGTGTCACAACCCTGGGTTCAGGCCGCCCTCCGGCACGACGGCGGAAGCTGGTGCGAAATATCGTGCTGGCTTTGCTCGGCGTCGCCCTCATCGTGATCGGAGTCCTGCTGTATCACCACTTTGCCCAATGGGAATCCACGGACGATGCAGAGATTGACGGCTATATCTACCCGGTTAGTTCCCGGGTGACCGGCTATGTGACTCGGGTGACCGTGGATGACAACCAATACGTCAAGGCGGGCACCGTGCTGGTGCGGCTCGATCCCAAAGATTACGAAGTCGCCCTGGCGACCGCCAATGCGGCGTTGGCCAATGATCAAGCCAGCGCCGCCGCTCTGAAGACCAATGTGCCTCTCACTTCCGTCAACACGTCGAGCGAGCTTTCCCGTACGGGCGCCGACGTAGAGAACTTCCAAGCCGGACTGGTCGCCGCCCAGCATGAGTTTGATGCCGCACAGGCCACGCTGCAGCAAGCGGAAGCCAATGACCTGAAGGCGCAAGATGACGTCAACCGGTATAAGCCGCTGGCGGCGAAGGATGAGATCCCCCAGTTCCAGTACACGCAAGCCGTGGACTCCCAGCATGCGACCGCGGCGGCTGTGCAGGCAGCCAAGGCATCGGCCGCTGCCGCGGAACAAGCAGTCACCCAGGCGCGCACCAAGGTGACGCAAGCTCAAGCCCAGTTTCGATACGCCCAAACCCGGCCACAGCAGATTTCCGTCCAGCGCTCCCGTGCCGAAGCCGCCGAGGCAGAGACTCAACGCGCCACTGCTGCCTACGAGCAAGCTCAGCTCAACCTTCAATACACGACCATTGTCGCGCCGATTGACGGGGTCGTAGGGCAAAGATCGGTCCAGCCTGGCCAGAACGTTACTCCGGGCCAGCAGCTCATGACCATCGTCCCACTGGACAGCCAGAATATCTGGGTAACCGCTGACTTCAAGGAAACTCAATTGAAATATATGCGGCCCGGCCAGCATGTGGAGATCTCCGTTGACACTTATGGACGTACCTACGACGGGCACATCGATAGCATTGCGGGCGCAACCGGCGCGCGTTATAGCTTGCTGCCGCCGGAAAACGCGACGGGGAACTACGTCAAGGTCGTGCAACGAATTCCGGTGAAGATATTTTTCGACAAAGGTCAGGACCCGGAGCATCTATTACGACTGGGGATGTCCGTGGAACCCGACGTGAAAGTTCAATAGTCGAAAGGGGAAGATAACGATATGAGTGCCACAGCAACACAACTGAATAAACGCAACGAGCTTTTGGCGCGCTTGGCGGAATCGCGGTCGGTGACCGATGACCTGTTTTGTAGGGTTCGCACAGACGCCTTGTATGACCGTCCCATTCCGGAAAGGCACCGAATTGTTTTCTACATTGGCCACCTCGAGGCATTCGACTGGAACTTGATCGCGGGTCAGGCGCTGGGCCGCCGACCTGCTCACCAAGAATTTGATCGCCTCTTTGCTTTCGGCATCGATCCGGTGGGCGGAGGTCTTCCGACGGACCAACCCGCCGACTGGCCTCCCCTCGCGGAAATCGCCGATTACAATCATCGCGTTCGGACAGACCTGGATCGTATCCTCTGTGGCGATTCTGAGCCCCCGGCGAGCCGCTGGCAGTATCCGCGCGATGTAATTCTGAACACCGCGATTGAGCATCGGCTGATGCACGCGGAAACACTGGCGTACATGCTGCACCAATTGCCCCTGGACCGAAAGGTAACACCGCTAGATTATCGCCCCATGGTTCTCCCTCAAACCGGACCGCCGATCGTTGCCAGGATGGTCGATATTCCGGCGGGAACGGCCACGCTGGGGATACCGCGAGGACGCAATTCGTTCGGCTGGGACAACGAGTTTGAAGAACAATCGGTCGAAGTGCCGGCCTTTGCGATGGACGTTCACAAAGTCACGAACGGCCAGTTTCTCAAGTTTGTACGCGAAGGCGGATACGACGGGCCGCGCTTCTGGAGCGACTCCGCCTGGACATGGATCAAGGAACAGAACATCCGCCATCCACGCTTTTGGTACGAGTTCCAGGGTCGGTGGTTTTATCAAGGCATGTTCGAGGCGGCGCCCTTGCCTCTTGACTGGCCGGTCTATTTGAGCCATGCGGAGGCCGCGGCTTACGCTCGTTTTGCCGGCAAATCCCTCCCGACCGAAGCGCAGTTTCACCGCGCCGCTTACGGGACTCCGGAAGGCTGGGAGCGGGTATATCCCTGGGGGGAAGCTCCTCCCGAAGTTGAGCATGGCAACTTCGATTTCCAGCGCTGGGATCCGGTAGCCGTGGGGAGCAATCCCGCCGGCCGTAGCGCCTCCGGTGTAGAGGACGCTCTTGGAAACGGTTGGGAATGGACCTCCTCCGTTTTCGCGCCTTTCCCTGGCTTTGAGCCTTTTCCCTTTTACTCCGGCTACTCGGCCAACTTCTTTGACGGAAAACATTATGTGATGAAGGGCGCTTCTCCTCGAACTGCGGCGTGCATGCTGCGGCGTTCGTTCCGCAACTGGTTCCAGCCGCACTATCCTTTCGTCTACGCATCCTTCCGCTGCGTAAGCAACTGATTGGAGCAACTATGCTGGTCCGTGGTGGCGCAATCCAGATGGTCAGCTCATTCGCGGAAGACGTGCGGGATGGGCTGGGGCGAGTCGGGCAAAAGGAGTTGCCGTCGAAGTATTTTTATGACGACATCGGCTCTGCCGTGTTTGAAATCATCACCAAGCTCCCTGAATATGGGGTGACGAGAGCGGAGGAGCGAATTCTGCTGCGGCACTCGGGGGCCATTGCGGACCGCCTGGCTACGCATAGCATGGTTGTTGAACTCGGCAGCGGCAGTGGCAGAAAGACCCGCCGGATCCTCGAAGCGCTCGCGCGCCATCGGGCGACTACGTACTGTCCCATTGAGATCTCCTCGGCGGCGCTGGAGAACTGTGAGCGCGAACTTGATGATTTGGCCCAAGTGAGCATTGTGGGGTTTGAGACCGAGTACCTGGACGGCTTGAGCAAAGCAGTGGCTTGCCGCCGTCCCGGGGAGGGAGTCGTAGTGCTCTTCCTGGGTAGCTCGATCGGCAACTTTGATCGGGGGCCGGGCGAGGACTTTCTGCGAAACATTCGCCAAGCGCTCATCCCCGGCGATGCACTGTTGCTCGGCACAGATCTGGAGAAACCCCTGGCCCAACTCATTGCTGCCTACGACGACGCGCTGGGCGTGACGGCGGTGTTCAATCGTAACCTGCTGGCCCGCATCAACCGGGAACTCGGGGGTAACTTCGACCTTGCCCGGTTTGAGCACGTCGCGCTCTACAACTCCCGGGAGCGTCGCATCGAGATGCATCTCCGCTCGACGGAAAGACAGACGGTTTCCATCGAAGGGGCGCATTTCACCTTTGACCGCGATGAGACTATCTGGACCGAGAGCTGCCATAAATACGGCCGGCACGAGGTACGGGAGATGGCGGAACGCACCGGATTCGAATGTGTGGCGCAATGGGTGGACGATGAATGGGCATTTGCGGAAAACCTGCTTGTGGCGATCTAACACCGGCGCAGAACAGCCCTGGCGTCGATGCATCAAGCCGCCATTCTCTGCCTCGATTTCATTGTGCAGTTGCATAAAAGGCATTATGGCCCGAGCGCAAATCTTTACCGTAGATGAAGGTGATACCGACACCCAGCACTCGGAATTTCGCCTGCACTCCTGTATCCCAGAGCCACCGCCTTGAGCCCAATCCCGGCAGGGGATCAGTGCTCTTTCCTGTGTCGAGAAATGGGCTGAGCTTCACGCTGAAGAAGCCGTTGTGGTAGATGCGCTTGTCAATTTCCCAGTTGGAGAGGAAATAGTCCCGGCCCAAGGGAGCACTTCCTTTGCGGCCGTCACGCGTGCCCACGTGCGCTCGCATCCAGAGGTCGTTATCGCGTTCCATGCCCAGCATGAACAATTCATCAAAGGGAACATCTCCGAACGTTTTCCCCGAGCGGACTTGCCACTGTAGGGCGTAGTCGTCGCCGCTGGCCTGGGGGTACCATTGGGTTAAGACCGAATCTTGGAGTTTTTCAAAGGAATGGGAGGGGGCTGACCAGATCCTCCCGGCCTGTGAAGTAATGCTCGCCTTGCTGTCGAATCGTCGTTCCGGCACTCGCACCAATTGGTAGTTCAATTGGGCGAGTTGCTTGAGCTGGAATCCGCTCAAGAGCACTTGCGAAGGTAACGAGGGGCCTGCAAAAACATTTCGATAATCTCGATAAGAAAGCTCGCCGCCGGCTTGCCAATCCCAGCGCCCGCTGTTTAGAGAGGTTACCTCACCGCTCACGGCGCTGCGTTGGAGGTTGAGTGCGCCCAGCACCGGCGCGGGCCCTTCCGATGATTGCCGAAGATCCCAGTTTTCGTTGCGCAGATCGACGCCGACCTGGTAGCGGTACTTCGGATTCTCCGCCAACGGCCCTGACAAGGAAGCCAGTAGGCGGCGCTTCTGTGCGTCCCAACGCACGAGAGATGTCAGGTTGGTCGCCGAGCCTCCCCAATTGAAGTATTCCGGATAGGCTGTCTGGTAGAACGCGCCTCGGAAGGTTGAGAGCAGGGCGTCCCACTTGCCATCTCCCCAGCCATTTCGCTCCTGCGCTTGGAAGGCCATATCGAAATTCCCATTATCAAGCGCCTCCAGGCGCCAGCTCAAGGCAGGGAAGATTCCGAGGTCCGACACTCGCTGCTGGGTCGTCAGAAAATCGGGGAGCCGCAGCGTGCTGGCGGGCGCAAACGAAAAAGCCCGATCCAGCAACGCCGGGTCGACCCGCAGCCCGGGTTGAACGCGTACCTTTTCAAGGTGAGGCTTGTTGACGCGGTTCCAATATTTCAGCGCCGCTTCGGTATTGCCTTCGAGGAAATAGATCGTCGCCAGGAAGTCATTGG
Organism: uncultured Gammaproteobacteria bacterium; assembly: GCA_963848305.1. GTDB lineage: Bacteria > Pseudomonadota > Gammaproteobacteria > JABCZS01 > JABCZS01 > CAWKDC01. The sequence continues at coordinate 7,665 of CAWKDC010000001.1, forward strand.
CGTAAGCATCGTTGGGCGCTAGTCGCAGACCCTCGCGCAACCATCGCGCTGCTTGCGCATAGCGCTTTTGTTTGAAAGCGACGCCTCCCAATTCGATCGGAAAACGTTCATCGCGTGGACTCAGGCGCCGACCCGCCAGGAAGGCGGCGCGCGCTTCATTCCAACGCCCCAGGTGAGCGAGTGCGCTGCCGTAGTAGTAATCAATGTCGGCTCCCCGCTGAGGGCCGGACTCCACCTCTCGCACGAGTTGGTCCCAACGTTCTGTTTCAAATAGCTCTTTGATAAGGGTGACGCGGTCGGTCTGCGGTGGGCGCTCCGGGAGGCCCCGCGAAGAAACACAACTCAGCAGAAGGAGTAGGATTACGGACGCGATCCGTGATCCCCTTGCTGAGGCACGGCCAGCAAAGTCCAATTGCCAGCGGCTTTCCATTCTTTTTCAAAGTCGGAGCGGTCTTGTTTGAGTAGCTTACGCTCGGCCGGATCGTTTTTCAGCACCACACCCTGCTGCTCGTCCAAGCCCCCCAACACGATGTAGTGCAGGTCGGCGCTCCCAGGTCTCAAGGCAACGATCAGGGGGCGTCCTTTCTCCAGTTGCTCCTTCAGGTCCTTCCAATCGCCTGCGAAGGCAAACGTCCAGTATCCATGCTGCTGGAAATAGCGCTCCATGTCAGAAGCATAGATCCCATGCGCCCGCCGCGAGTAGAGCGCCCGCCGGATCTGCTCCGGATCAGCACTCGGTACCTCCCCTTGCTGGCGCTGCCAATACTGCATCACCATGGCGATACTGGCGGCGCCACAGCCATTTTTCTCCTGTCGCACGAAAGGAACATCCAGCCACACACCCGGTTGCTGGGCGGCTAAAGTCATTCCGCCGAGGTACAGGCCTATTACGAGTCGCGCGGCAGAACGGAACATAGATGGATCTAGCGGACGGCGACGATGATCAAGATCAAAACCACAATGCCTATAAGAATGTAGATCAGTTCGCGATCTGATATGTTCCCTGCGGCAAAGTCGGCTTGTGCCTTATCAACGCGCGAGGCCAACTGTGCAACTTCCTCATCGCTCATGTTCGACACGGCGGTCTTCACTTGGGTTGAACTCAGGTGAGCGGATTGGAGCGCTTGCTTGGCCTGCGGCGAAGACAAGAATTGAGTGACAGTCTCCACGTTTTCTTGACGCGCATGGGTTGCAGCCACGGCATCTTTCTGAATCTCGGAAGGGCTGACGACGTGATTCTGTGCCCCTCGGGCGGGATGTGCTGCAAAGAGTGTGAAAAAAACGCACGCCATGACTGCGAGAGCAGACTGCCGCTTGAATGTCAGCATCGTGACTCTTCTCCTTGTCAGATTTGGAACTCGCTCTGTTTTACTCTGGAGTGCCAGGAGAAGCCTGGCTGATCTTGTGAACTGAAAGGAGTTCACCTTGTAGATTACCCGTTCGACAAGTAGCCCGGCAAGCGTGGGTGGGAGTAATCCCACGGGCGAAGCCTTGCCAGGGCGAACTCGTGAGCCGTAGCGCAAGCGAACTCGTTTCGGCCTCGTTATGCAATGGAAGGTGGCCAGCCCGCCAGAGAGTGGTGAAGCCTGACATCGATGGGGAAGCAACGGGTAGGAGCACTCATCGGACCTTCCGGGGTGGGAGGAGACGGCGCGCGGGGACAGATCAGTCGAGGAACCTGGGAGACCCGGCGGGGCGGGGGCGAGGCGACTCGACCCCAGGCGCTGGGGGGAATAAATAACCTCCAGGGCTGCGCCGCCGGGAGTCGGAGGGGCTCATAGTAGCGAAGAAGCGGGTAACGACCGTGGAGCGAAGGGGCCTCACCGGAAGTGAACTTCAGTAAGAGGAGGAGAAGGCCGCTTGGAGAAGATCCCCACTACGGAAGAACGGAGGTGGAGCGTAGGGCCGCTGATGAGCAGCGAGCACGAGGTTCCGCTGCCGGGAAAACTCTCTCTTCTGAGACAGAAGTTGGGCCAAAAGGCCAAGCAGGAGCCGAAGTTCCGGTTCTATGCGTTGTATGACCGGATTTATCGGCGGGACACGCTGGAAGCGGCGTGGGAGCGGGTGCGCGCCAATCAAGGCGCACCGGGTGTGGACGGGGTGACGATCGCACAGATCGAAGCCTCACCCGCCGGGGTGAAGGGATTTCTGGATGATTTACAGGAATCTCTGCGCACCAAGCGCTACCGGCCGCAAGCGGTACGACGCGTCTACATCGAGAAGGAGAATGGGAAGCTGCGACCGTTGGGAATACCCACGGTGCGGGACCGGGTGGCGCAGATGGCGACCCTGTTGATCCTGGAGCCGATCTTCGAGGCGGACTTCCTGGATTGCTCGTATGGGTTCCGTCCGGGACGCTCGGCACACCAGGCTCTGGCGGAGATACGCGGGCACTTAAACGCCGGGTATCAGGCGGTGTATGACGCGGACTTGAAGGGCTACTTCGATTCGATTCCTCACGACAAGCTGCAGGCGTGCCTGCGCATGCGGATCGCGGACCGATAGGTCCTGAAGCTGATTCGGATGTGGCTGGAGACGCCGGTGGTGGAAGCGCCGGAGGAGAAGGGCGGCAAGCCTAAGGTGAGCCGTCCGAAGAAGGGAACGCCGCAGGGCGGAGTGATCTCGCCGCTGCTGGCGAATCTTTACTTGCACTGGTTCGACAAGGTGTTCCACGGCTCGCAAGGGCCGGCCCACTGGGCGAAGGCGAAACTGGTGCGCTATGCCGACGATTTTGTCGTGCTGGCGCGCTATGTCAGTCCCAAGCTGCGCGGGTATATCGAGGAGAAGTTGGAGACCTGGATGGGGTTGGAGATCAACCGGGAGAAGACGCGCGTGGTGAACCTGATAGAGAAGCAAGCGCACCTGGACTTTCTGGGGTACACGTTCCGGTACGACCGCGACTGGAAAGGTCGTGGACATCGATATCTGAACATTGTACCGTCGAAGAAAGCGCTGCAACGGGAGCGGAATCGATTGCGGGAAATGACGGGCTATTCACAGAGTCATAAACCCATGCCGCGCCTGATTGCGGAGCTGAATCGGCACCTGAAAGGCTGGGGAAACTACTTCTCTTTCGGATGCCCGCGGGCGGCTTACGGGAAGATCAACACCTACGTACTGCAACGCCTCTATCGCCACGGGCGACGGAGAAGCCAGCGGCCCTACCGCCCGCCCGAAGGCATGACCCACACCCAGCAGTTCCTTTGTATGGGACTCCGGTTGCTGGTTCACCCTCGGTCGTAAGCGCCTGCGTCTGCCTGCGGTCAGAAACTTTCTGGAGAGCCGGATGAGGGAAACCTTCACGTCCGGTTCGACGAGGGGAGAGTGGGTCGCTCCACTCGCGGGGTCGCCCTCTCTCCTACTCTACCGGCTTTTCGTCATCGCGTATTAATAAGTATGTTGACGTTTTCATGTTAAGAACCGCAGAGGAAGCCAAACTGCGGCTACCTCTGCGCTACCCGCTACTTCCCTCTCTCGAGCCGTAGCGAGTGTTCCTGCCATTTCTCGGAACACACAAAATCGAATTCCTCTGACCGGAAGCCATTCGCGCTTACCGAGCCTACGACGCTGTCGCCGCGAGCCGCAATCAGATGTGCCCGACCGTAGCGGTCAGTTTCTAGCTTGCCGACAAGCTTGACCGTCCCGGGACGGGGGTTGGACAGCTTGAGAGAAGCGCCCGATAGCCAGTTGCCTTTCGCGTCGGAAACGCGAAACAGGAGTTCGCAGAGGGGCACCGGGGGTGGAACCTGCTCCCAGATATCGCAGGCTTGTGGATCATAGGTCACCTTGAGCAGATAGGGCCGCTCCCAGGAGACGGGAACGTCGTGAATGGTGACTTGGTTACAGGTGCCGGCGTTGCCCACGGTGACCGTGACGGGCAGGATGCCCAGGTCGCAAAACTGCACATCTTCATTTCCTTGCATTTTTTCCTCTTTGTGACCATTCTCCTCTTTGACCGTGACCCAGAACCTGCCCCGCCGACCGTCCGGTGCGAGCGCCCGCACCGTCAATGAGCATACGTTCTGGGCTGCCACGTTCACCGTGGTGGAGACCAGACAGAAGAAAAGGATCCCAAATCCGCGTGCTACTTGACGCAGTTGTTCCATAGTCCCGTCTCGTTACTGACCCCGTTGGTCGTTTTATCAGGGTTGAGATTCCCTGCAAGGTGCTCCAACTCATGGAGAAGTGTAATATCCATATAGTCGGCGGCGCTGACAGTGGGTTGACCGTTCGAGTAACCAGTTGTAGTCAGAGGGAGGCCAAGCAAGGAAGCTTGGGCATAAAGAGCTTGGTAGGTATAGGGCTGCCCGTTCAGCGACGCACTCGTCAGGTTGGGGTCCTTCCAGTTAACCGCGGAGTTTAGAGTTATGGACCCCGTAATCGGATTACTCTTGCCGACCCAATTAGCGGATTGGGGAATAATTTGTCCACTCGCATTAGTCGTGAGCGCAAGCGGTGCTTGCTTGAACCCGATGTTTTGGAGATCGGCTTTACACACACCGATCGACTTGAAAAGGTTTGCGCAGTTCGGTTTTGTCAGCTCGGATTCGACTCTTGAAACGGACGCGCTCACGAGCGCTGCGAGGCCCTGGTTCCCGCTGCTACCGAGCGGGTCCGTTCCAGCCGGATCGACAAAGTTGGTGGGGTGGTTGTAAGCATAAGCATAGAAGTTCATGTCGCCCCCGCCAAGCCGGATCGGGTCCTCGCTGAGGAACCGGCCGCTCATGGGGTCGTAGTATCTGGCGCGGTAGTAGTAGAGGCCGGTTTCGGAATCGAATTCCCGGCCGGTGTACTGGAAGGGATTCGTGATTGTCCCGGTTGAAGCCGTGAGGTTGCCGAACGAATCGTAGACGTAGCTATTGGCCAGTTGGCCCGAGCCATTCGTGAGTGAGGTAATCGAACCCAAGCCGTCGGCATGATAGTAGTAGGTTCCGCCTGATGCCGGTCATGGCCAGCGGCTCGTCGATGCCCGCCCCTTGCGTGTAGTGGGCCAGCAGGTTGCCTCCCGCGCCCAGTTCCTCGGTCACGTTGTCGCCGTCGTAGGCGTAAACGGTGGTCCCACTCGTTGGCGCAATCTTCTCAATCCTTCTTCCAAACGGGTCGTAGTTGAAGTTGACGGTCCCGCCCGTTCCCGGCAGGGTCACGCTGGTGAGGCGGTTCTCGAAATCCCAGGTGTAGGAGGTCGTTCCGGTCGTGAGTCGGTTTTCGAGATCGTATTGCCGTTGTTGTCGTACGTGTACGTGGCGGCGGAGGTGGAGGTGAGTTCGTTCGAAGCGTTGTAGTTGTAGGACGCGGGCCCGGCGGAGGTCAGCCGATTGCCCACCGCGTCGTAGCTGTAACTTTCCGCCACAGCTGCCGTTCACCACCGCCTGCGTCAGTTCGTAAATGTTGTCATAGCTGTAATTGGGAGAGCACCGAGACGGGATTGGGACTGGCCTCCTGGACGGCGGTCTTGGTGAGCCGGTTGCCCGCCGCGTCGTAGGTGTAACTGGCGCTTCCCGGCAGTGCCCCTCCGTTGTGCAGCACGCTCAGCAAGCGCGAGAGAGTGTCGTAGGTGTAAGACGTGTTCACGCCATTGGGCCGCGTCAAGGAAGTCCGCCGCCCCAGCGCGTCATACCCGAAACCAAAACTGCCCGAATTGGTATTCGTCAGCCCGGTCAGGCGATTCAGCGAGTCATAGCTGTAACTCGACGATGTAGCCTGCGGCATCGGTCAGCGAAGTGCGGTTTGAGGCCGCGTCGTAAGAGTAACTGTTGTTGAGCGCCGAGCTGAGGAACGAATACTGCGTGCCCGTGCCCAGCAGGCGTCCCAGGTTGTCATAAGTGAAGCGAGTAAGTCCCCGTGGGGTCGGTGACCTGCGTCAAGCGGCTCAGCGGGTCGTAAGTGTAGTTCACCGCCGTCTGAGTCCGGATAGGTCTTGCTGGTCAGGCGATACAGCGCGTCATAGCCATAGTTGATCGTCTGCCCCTTGCGGTCCGTCTTGCGTCAGCAGGTTATTCATGGCGTCATAAGTATAACTCTCGCTGAGCGTCGAGGGGAAGGTGACCTGCGTAACCCGTCCCAGGGCGTCGTAGGTAAAGCCCGTCTCGTGGTTCGCCGCGTCGGTGATGTCCACCATGTTGTTTTCCGTGTCGTAGCCGTAGACGGTCAGGTTCGACGCGGCGTCCGTGACCGCCACCAGCCGGTCGGCATCGTCGTATTGATAGGCGGTGGTTTTGCCGTTGGCGTCGGTCACGGAAATGCGCCGCCCGCGGGTAGTCGTAAGCGAATTGCGTGGTCGAGAGGTCCGGCGCGGTGATCTTGGTCAGGCGATTCATCACATCGTAAGTGTAGCCGGTCGTGTTGTTCAGCGCGTCCACGGAGGTAAGGCGGTTGCCGCGCCCGTCGTAGGTAAACGTGGTCGTGTTGTTCTGCGCGTCGGTTACGGTCGCAACCAAGCCCGCCGTGGTGTAAGTCAGGGTGGTCGTGTTCCCCTTGGGGTCGGTGACCTGGGTCAGCTCACCCAGGGTGTTGTACTGGAAGTTGGTGGTAAGGCCGGAGCCCGAGCCGCTAGGCGGCGGCGTGGTGGTGGAAAGCAGGTTGCCGTTCGCGTCATACACATTCGTGGTGACGTTTCCAGCCGGGTCGGTGGCCGTCAGCACTTCCTGGAACGAGTTGTAAGTGTAGGTCCACGTCAGGGGTGTACTCGAGTTGAGGTACTGGGTTTTGGTGAGGACGTTCCCCATCGAGTCGTAGGTGTACGTGGTAGTGTTATTCAGAGCGTCGGTGGAGGACAGCAGGTTCCCAAGCGGGTCGTAAGTCAAGGCGGTATTGCCCCGGCCGCCGCAGCTTGCGCAACCCGAACCCGCAATCGGAGCTCACAAAATTGCGTCCGTTAATGTTTTGGTAGCCATAGACTGTGGCTCGGCCCATGGAGTCGGAAAGGCCCGTGGCACCACTGCTCGGAAGGGCCGCGAAGGTCACTCCATTGCTGGAGACGCCGTTGACGGTGACGATCACGTTCCCGGCGATTGCTCCGGCCGGTACAGGCACCACGATGCTGGTATCATCCCAGCTTGTGGGGGTGGCTGCCACCCCGCTGAAGGTTACGGTGCTGTTTCCCTGAGACGCTCCGAAGGCGGTTCCCGTAACAGTCACCACCGTTCCCACCGGCCCAAGCTGAGGAGTCAAGCTGGTAATGTTCGGTGGTGGCACGGTGAAGGGTATGGCGTTACTGGCCAGATTGTCGACCGTGACGATCACGTTCCCGGTGGTGGCCCCCACCGGCACCGGAACGATGATGCTCGTATTCACCCAACTGGTGGCGGTGGCGGCCACGCCGTTGAACGTGACCGTGCTGCTTCCCTGTGCCGCGCCAAAGTTGGCACCGGTGATCGTCACCGGCGTCCCGACCTCACCGAAAGTGGGAGACAAGGCGGTAATAGTTGGCGGTACCATCACCGTGAAGAAAATCCCGTTGCTCGCGCTACCATTCACCGTGACGATGACGTTCCCGGTTGTCGCCCCGGCGGGGACCTGCGTAACAATCTGGGTACTGCTCAACGACGTCACGCTCGCTGGAGCCCCGTCAAACGTGACCGTGGTGCTTCCTTGCGCCGCGCCAAAGTTCGCACCGGTGATCGTTACCGCCACGCCGATCACCCCGAAATTCGGCGACAATGTAGTGATGCTTGGTCCGAGCGCGCCTGCGGGGCCCACCGTCAGCGCCGTCAATCCACAAATTGAACCCGTGCAGGCGCTCACGGTGGCCGTGCCTTGTGCCACGCCATAGGCGTTGCCACGGTCCGTGGCATCGTTGGACAGAATTACAATAGAAGTATCAGATGAGCTCCAGGTGGCAGAGGCCAAGATTTGCGTGCTGTTATCATTGAATGTGCCGATGGCGGTCAACGGCTGGCCGGAACCCAAGGGGGTGGAGGGATTGGCGGGGGTAACGGCGATCGAAACCAAACTGGGAGGAGCGAAAGTACCCGGTTGGTACAGTTCCGCGCTGGCGAGAACGTTTCCATTGTTATCCTCGCCGCCCGCAAAAAGAACAGCGCCTCCATCGAGCAGCGTTGCCGCAGGCCCACTGCGCGCCGTACTGAGATTGCCGGCGCTTGTAAAGGCTCCCACAGTGGGGTCGTACAACTCAAGGCTCGCGAGTGCATTGCCGTTGATGTCCCAACCTCCGGCAACCAGCACGGTGCCGTTGTTCAATGGGGTTGCTGTGTGAGACGTTCGGGCCGTGTTCAGGCCGCCGGTGGTGCTGAAGGTCCCGGAAACAGGGTCATAAACTTCGGCGCTGGCCAGGGCATTCTAGTTCCTGTCGTAACCCCCAGCGATCAGTACTTTGCCGTTATTCAATAGTGTTGCCGTATGGTAGGTTCTGGCCGTGTTCAGGCTGGCGATGGTGCTGAAAATCCCCGTGACTGGGTTATAAAGCTCAGCGCTTCCAAGCACGTTATTATTATTGTCGTCTCCGCCCATGATGAGAACCATGCCGTTATTAAGCAGAGTGGCCGTATGATTTTCTCGCCCGGCATTCAGGCTGCCAGTGGGGTTGAAGCTGCTTGCTGCCGGGTTGTAGATCTCGGCGCCACTGAGCAGGTTATAGTTTGCATCCACTCCGCCTACGATGAGAACCATACCATTGTTCAGGAGTGTCGCAGTGTGAGCCAAATGTGCCGAAAACATACTGCCGGTTGTCGAGAAGCTTTCTGTCGCGGGGTTATAAAGTTCCGCGCTGGCAAAAGGGGGATCCACACCGCCCACGAAGCCTTGGCCTCCGGCTACGAGAACCAATCCGTTATTCAGCAACGTCGCCGTCTGGTAGTCACGCACGGTGTTCAAACTGCCCACGGCCGTGAAAGTCCCCGCATCAGGATCGTAAATCTCGGCGTTGGGTACGGGATTATAGTTGCTATCCATTCCACCCGTGATTAGGACCGTCCCGTTATCAAGCAGGTTGCCCGTGGCGCCATAACGGGCGGCGTTCAGGCTGCCGGGTGTTGCGTTCCCCGTAGATGCGACCACCATGAATTCCACGCCGTTGCTTGCCGATCCATTGGCAGTAACGATGATGTTCCCGGTAGTGGCGCCGAGCGGTAGCGCTGCCGTGATGCTCGTGTCGCTCCAGTTCGTAGGGGAGAGCAAGACACCGTTAAGCATCACAGTACTGCTCCCCTGTGTGGGTCCGAAATTCGTCCCCGTAAGGGTTACGGAGGTACCCACCGGGCCAGAGTTGGGAGACAAGCCGGCAATATTCGGTACTACCACAGTGAAGGGCAGCCCATTGCTGGCGGTGCTGTTTACCGTAACGACGACGTTTCCGCTCGTTGCTCCCGAGGGTACCTGCGCACCGATGCTTCCAGTCCCCCACGAGACGACGCTCGCGGTAGCCCCATTGAACGTGACGGTGCTCGCTCCCTGGGGTATCCCAAAGTTTGTGCCAGCGATTGTAACCAGAGTGCCCGCCGGCCCGGAAGCGGGCGACAAGCTCGTGATGCTCGGAACTGGTGCAGTTCCGCTGCCTACGGTTATAGTCAGGGTCGTCGAACCACAAATTGAGCCTGTGCAGGCACTCACGGTGGCCGCGCCCTGCGCCACTCCCATGGCGTTGCCAAAATTGGTCGCATCGTTAGTCAGACTTGCGATTGCGCTATTGGACGAGCTCCAAGTGGCGGATGCCAAGCTTTGGGTGCTGGAATCACCGAAGGTGCCGGTCGCGACAAACTGCTGGCTGGAACCAACGAATATCGATGTATTGGCGGGGCTGATGGTAATTGAAACCAATCCTGATGGCGCGAGCGTATTTGGTTGGTACAGTTCCGCGCTGGCGAGTGCATTTCCATTGTTGTCCGAGCCACCCGCGAGGAGGACCGTTCCGGTAATCAGCAACGTCTCAGTCGAGCCACCCCGCGCGGTGCTAAGATTTCCAGGGCTTGTAAAAGCTCCTGCTGTGGGATCGTACAAGTCAAGGCTCGCCAAGACATTGCCATTAATGTCCCAGCCCCCGCCAACCAGCACGGTGCCGTTGTTGAGAAGCGTAGCGGTGTGTGAATTCCGGCCTGTCGAGAGACTACCGGTTACGGAGAACGTGCCAGCGATTGGGTCGTAGAGCTCGGCGTCAGCGAGAGCCATGGTGGTATTGTTCGAGCCCCCTGCAACGAGAACCTTCCCATTGTTTAATAGGGATGCTGTGTGCCATTCACGGGGGGTATTCAGGCTGGCAATGGTGCTGAAGGTGCCGGTTGCCGGATTGTAAAGTTCGGCGCTCCCGAGGGCGTTGCCGCTACTATCTTGACCGCCCGTGATGAGAACCATGCCGTTATTAAGCAAAGTGGCCGTATGGCCTTGGCGGGCGGCATTAAGGCTGCCGGTCACCGTGAATGTGCCGCTTACCGGATCGTAGATCTCTGCGGTGGCGATAATGGTATAAGTGGGATCCATTCCTCCCGCAAGAAGGACCGTGCCATTGCTCAGCAACGTTGCAGTGTGATAGACGCGGGGCGTGTTCAGGTTACCCGTGGAGGTGAAGGTTTGCGTCGCGGGGTTGTACGTCTCAGCGCTGGCCAAGGGAGTGTAATTGGTATTTACGCCACCTGTAATTAGAACCATCCCGTTGTTCAGGAGTGTAGCAGCGTGTAAGTAGCGTGCGGTGTTGAGGCCGCCCGTGGATGTGAACCCTCCTGCCGTGGGGTCATAAATCTCGGCGCTTGACAGGGCATTGTAGTTGCTGTCCGCGCCCCCTGTTAGCAGAACTATGGCATTATTAAGCAGGGTTGCAGTCTGCAAAGTGCGGGCAGTAGACATGACGCCGGGCGTGGGCGTGCAGCACGATGCGACGATGGTAAAACTCATGCCATTACTGGCCACGCTGTTTACTGTGACCACAACGTTCCCGCTCGTTGCCCCGACCGGCACCGGAACGGTAATGCCCGTGTCATTCCAATTTGTAGGTGTGCCTGCCACACCGTTGAAAGTCACGGTGCTGGTCCCTTGCGCTGCCCCAAATCCCGCCCCGGTGACCGTCACAGAGGATCCCACAGAACCACCAGTTGGCGTAAGAGCCGTTATCGAAGGAGAAGACTGAGCCAGGACGCCTCTTGCAGATAATGCAACAAACAGAATAAAAGCGAGTCTTTGAAGACGAGGGCGCATTGTAGACTCCATGCTCATGGCGGTTACTAATGCGATGACAACGAGCACGAGACGTACCCTTTTATGTTAAGTATAAGTTGCAGCAATGCCTGAATTGGAACATTTCGTCAGACCGATATTTTGTCGATATTCTCTAATAAATTACTAGGATTGTGTGCTTTCCGCCGCCCCAGCGCCAAGGTCATCCGCTCTCAAGGTGCTCGACTTGAATGCAGAAGTTTGGGTGTAATTCCGCTTCTTGAGATCGATGGAGTGATTCATTTTCCACAGGGACATAACTGCCATGCCCGCGTCGGAGTCTCATCCGATGTAGTCGCGCACTGCGCGAAGGTCTTCGATGGAGGGATCCGTCCAGATGAGCTTCATTCGGAGAGGAGCTGCTTCTTCACTTCGTCGTGAGGGACGACGCGGCCCTGTTCGGCCGCCTCGATCCCCTTGGCAATTTTCTTCCGCACGTACATCTGATAGATCAGGTCGTCCCAGGAAGTTTCCTCGGGCAGGGCGTCGATCAACTTCTGGGCTTCTTCTCTTACTCCACCCATGTTCCTTCCTCCTTCACTTCGTCACCAAGTCTCCTTCCGAATGTATCACAAAACCCGGCATTCGAGGTAACGCACCCAGATTCGAGGGTGGCGCATCGCCTTTTGTGTGGCGTCACCACGCTGCGACGTTGGCGGTTCTCGAGTGCGCCGTTCGCACGGCCTTTGCCCCAACTTGAGGGCGTAACCCCAGGGCACATAGGCCTTGACATCTTTAGGCGTTCCTTCCGGGCTCGCCCAAGTACCGGCTGCCAGCACCAGAATCAGAAAAGCAGGCCTCACGGTCACATCGAGCGGCACGACGTCCTGCGGGGAAAATTGGCGGGCTTTCGGGCTTACTTCGCAGGGCAACGGCTGCAATCGCTTCAACATCTTTAACAACATGAACTTGGATCAGGGGTACACTCAATCATGACCACTCATCGTGTTGGCTGGCGGTTCGCTCTGGTGGCAAGCGCAATGATGGTGGTTTGCGCTCCATCTTCCGTAGAACTGCTCGGCCAGGCGAACGCCTCTCAAACCGAGGTCATCACCATCGACGCCCGGGCGGCCTTGCACCCCTTCCCCCACTCTTGGGAACGAATGTTCGGGTCAGGCCGCGCCATCCTTTCCTTGCGTGACAGCTACCGCCGCGACCTGCGTGAAGTCAAGAAGGCCACCGGCTTCGAGTACATCCGCTTCCACGCCATCTTCGATGACGAGGTGGGACTTTACAATGAAGACGAGCACGGCAATCCTCTCTACAATTACTCCTACGTGGATCAGATTTACGATGGCTTCCTTCAGAACGGCGTGCGACCCTTCGTTGAGCTGAGCTTCATGCCCGAAAAGCTGGCGTCTACCCCGTCTCGCCAGGCCTTCTTCTACAAGCCCTTCAACTCCCCGCCCAGGGACTGGGACCGCTGGGGCGACTTGGTCGGGCACTTCGCACAACACCTGGTGGATCGATATGGCATCGATGAGGTCTCCCAATGGTATTTTGAGGTTTGGAATGAGCCCAACCTTGACTTCTGGGCAGGGAGTCCCAAGGAGCTCGACTACTATCACCTCTACGACATTTCGTCGCGCGCCATAAAGTCCGTCAGCCCCCGTTTGCGTGTGGGTGGGCCCGCTACCGCGCAAGCCGCCTGGGTGGATCGATTCATCCAGCACTGCGTCGATGGCAATGTGCCAGTGGACTTTGTGTCCACTCACGTCTACGCCAATGATACGGCCAAGGACGTCTTCGGGACTGACGAGCAGATTCCGCGCGACCAGATGGTCTACCGCGCCGTCCGCAAAGTCCACGACCAGGTGAAGGCCTCCGCCAAACCCGACTTGCCCCTTATCTTCAGTGAATACAACGCCAGCTATAAAAATGAGGTGGATGTGACCGATTCCGCCTTCATGGGCCCGTGGCTCGCCAATACCATCCGCCAATGCGATGGCTTGACCGACATAATGTCTTATTGGGCTTTCTCCGATGTCTTCGAGGAGCAAGGTGTCGTAAAGCGTCCATTTTACGGCGGTTACGGCTTGATGGCTGCCGGGAATATTCCCAAAGCGGCCTACAACGACTTTTTGTTGCTTCACGAACTGGGCGCCCAACGCATCGGCGTCAACTCCGACTCTGCGCTCGCCACCCGCCGCGCGGACGGCTCGCTGGCCATCGCCGTGTGGAATTACGCGCCCCCTGGAAACGGCGGCGCCCCAAAACGTATCACCCTTTTGCTAAAAGAATTGAGGAGTGGTGGAATAACCCGAATCCAGATCGTCGATCCCCACCACGGCTCCGCACTATCTGCATGGGAGGCGATGGGCAAACCGGACTTTCCCAGCCGCGAGCAGCAGGAGAGTCTGCGCAAGGCTGCGGAACTCGGCCCGCCGGAGATTCGTCCCTTACCTCATGCCGACCCCTCCACGCTCGAACTCACTCTTGAGCCGCAAGGCCTGGCATTGATTGAGGCTTCAGGGGCGGACTCCAAATAGCAATCCATCACAATTAGAAACCTGCCTGGCTTCAGGGCGCGGAGGGTGTCGGATGAGTTGCGGCGTCGGAACCAGGCGTAAGTGCTGTCTCCTGAGTCCCTGACATTTTATAAGGTTTAAATCCAGCACGTTCCATGCCCCGGCGGGCTTCCGGACTCTTCATGAAAGTCTCCCAAACAAATCCGGTGCGCAAATTCTCCGCCATCAACAGGGTAATTCCTGTGTCGATTCCAATCGCGTCGTGGTCATACCAGCCTTTGAGAGGGTTGAAAGCATTGACGAACCCATACTTGCTATAGGCGCCATTCCCGTACCGCGCCCGGATGTTTCGCAGGACGCGCAGAGTTGCGTCCGGGAGAAACGGCAGTGACCCTCCCGGCGCACTGGGAACAAGGGTTCCGTCAATCGGCCCCATTTCGGGAGGACCGCCCCAGGCCACATAGCCGTATTGCGAATCCGACGCCGTAATGCCCCACAGTTCGTCGCTGTAATCAGGAAACTGCTTTCCCAGTTCCACGCAGAACCGGCGATGGACTTCCGTAGCGATGACCGAATTTTGAAAATAATCCGCATACCGGTCGCGCACGCCACGGAAATCAAACCAAGCCTGGGAGTATTGATGCACAAACAATGGCGCAAACGATCCGATGTACCGAAGGCCCTCATAATCGAACGTTGTGCGCTTCCAGGCGTCCCAGGCTCCCTTCGGTAATGGATGCGATGAAGATCCTAGTCCCAGCAGGTACATCATCATCAATTCGCTGTAATAGTCCCAGCGGTACGGCAGGAAGCCGTTCTCCGGAACCCATCCGTGGGGAAGCAAGCCGGTGACGGTGTCCATCGATAGCCAAGTCCAATCCACGCGGTTAAAGATGGCGCGCGCCAGATCGGTGATTCCGGATTCCGAGAAGTGATGGGCACAGGCAAGAACGCCGCAAAGCAGGATGGCCGTATCTACGGAGGAGACTTCCGATTCCCACAATCTTTCGCCCGTTTTGATATCGGCGAAGTGATAGAAGAATCCTCGATGCTGAGGCATTTTCTCCCATAGGAAAATCAAAGTGTTCAAGGCTCGCCTTCGGGCCTCAAAAAAGTGAATGATATTTGCGCTTTTCCCCAATGCAAAGAGCCGTCAGTCCGAAGCCTGTCGCTGCAATACTCGCCACCACACTGTTGTCAGTGGCGGCGCGAACGTTGCATCGGTCCTTGACCAGTCCGGTCTGCGGATTCCCTTGTTCCCAAAAGTAGGCGACAGTAACTCGCTCCAATTCCTCCAGAAACAGGTCGTCCTCCGGGGAAAGAGCTATTGGGGGAAGCGGAAGAAGCGGAAGAGGGGAAAGGAGGTGCGGCATTTCCGTCGAGGCGGATAATAGACTTGGCATTCCCAACTTTAAAAGCGAACCGCCGATGCATGATTTGGAGATCCGCCTTAACAGCTCCCTTCGTGACAGAGACAGGCAAGGATCTCTCTTTTCGTCCATAAACTCCATTTTAGCCCATTTCGGGCAGTTCTACGGTTTGATGTAGAGGCGGCTTTACGCTACCATTTGGTCCGTCGGTTGATGGATAAACTCGCCGCTACAACATCAAACGGGGAGGTCCCGCCGTCAAGCGGTTGCGGCAAATAGGAACGACGTTATCTGGCCCTGAATGCGTTTTGCCCTAAACCGTCGTAAAATGGTAAGAGAATGAAGCGCAAGACGAAGGTGATCGAATGGATCGCGCTGGTTACCGCCCTCGCGGTGGCAGTGGTTGGGGCTTATCTTATCCATCTCAGGAGGAAGTCGCCGGCGATGTCCGTCCAGGGTGCGGTGATCCGGCAGGACGCCGACCTGAGGAAACAGATACCTATTGCCGATGTGGAGATCAGCACGGCCAACGTATTCGGAGCCAGTACTTGCAAGTCTGATGCTTCGGGTTTCTTTTGGCTTGAATTGCCTGCGGGCATCGCACCGGGCCAATCCGTAACGCTGCTCTTTCGTCATCCGGGATACCATTCATTGGAACTAAATGCCGTCGCCGGCGACAAAATCTATGTGGCTCGGATGATACCCGATTCTCGCGAGGCCAGCGATGCCAAAGATCATCCCGATATAGTGGTCGCGAATGTTGACGTAAGGTATTCCATAAAATCGACGGCCGTAGCCAATGTTGGCAGCGTTGTTAAGACCTTCCAGGCGGTAAATAAGGGTAATGTGCCGTGCAACGACAGGTCGCCATGCTCGCCGGACAGAAAGTGGAAGGCCGCCATCGGCTCCATTTCCCTCGATGCGGGTGAGGGGAACGAGTTTCGAGATGCCAGGGTCTCTTGCATTGCGGGACCCTGTCCATTTCACCAAAATCCAGTCCCTCAAGCTTTCTCACGATGGCCGAACCCTTAATGTGTCGGCCTTGGACTGGTCCGATACTGCCACTTTCCTGTTGGAGGCGGAGGTCGATCATCCGATGGTCAGAAACACCGGTCGTGAATCCTATCCGGTGACCTTTGGCGAAGCCCTGAGCTTTACTTTGCCGGTGGGGGCAGAGGGGGTTGTAATTGAAGCCGAAATGAACGGCGCGCCGATTGTATTCCCCCTGGGTCCGGATCTCATCTTGAGCTGGGCCGATTGCAATGCCAGGGTGAATAGAGACCAAACCAAGGCTTATCGGTGCACGCTTAAGCCCGGCTATCGGTTTCAATGATCGAACTGTTCCTGGGACCCTCACTGGTTCAAAACCCGACCATATATCTGGACCATTTCTGTCAGGCGCTCGCCGATTTCAGTCGTTAGTTGACCTGCTGTAAACCGCCACTGCCAGTTGCCGCTGGGCCTCGCGGGCAAGTTCATCCGCGCTTCGCTGCCCAAACCCAGGACATCCTGGAGGGGAATGATCGCCATATCGGCTACCGAAGCCAGGATCGCCCGAATCATGACCCAGTTCATTTCCCGGCCGTCCGTCCCCAGATATTTGCGCGCGAACTTTTTTTCTGCCCGGATGTCCTCGGCAGTTCGTGTGCTGTCGCCGGCGCCACTCGAGGTCCACCAGCCGAGGGTCGTATCGTTGTCGTGCGTCCCGGTATAAACCACAAAGTTACGGCGGTAATTGTGGGGCTTGAAATCCGGTCGCTTGTGGATCGGTGCCAAACGCAAACTGCAGAATCCCCATTCCTGGGAAACCGAAACGGTCTCGAAGCGCAGTGACCTCAGGCGTGATAACTCCCAGCGTCTCGGCCACGATGGGCAAATCGCCAAGGGTTTTCTGCACGGCTTCGAACAGCTCGGCGCCGGGGCCTTTTACCCATCTGCCGTTGATCGCAGTCTTCTCGCCCGCGGGGATCTCCCAATAGGCTTCGAATCCTCGGAAATGATCGAGGCGGATGATGTCAACCAGACGCAGCGCTGATCGAAAGCGTTCAATCCACCAGGAATAACCCGTCTCCGCCATGACGTTCCAAGCGTATAACGGGTTGCCCCACAATTGTCCGGTGGCGCTGAAATAGTCGGGCGGCACGCCGGCCTGCACGGTGGGGTTGCCATCAGGGTCTAGATGGAACAGTTCGGGGTGGGACCAGACGTCGGCGCTGTCATGGGCGACGAAAATGGGAATGTCGCCCATCATTTGAATTCCCCGATGGTGACAATAGGCCTTCAACTCCGACCACTGTCTGAAAAACTGGTACTGCGCGTATTTCTGAACCGCAATTTCGGCGCTCAAGCGTTTCTGCCAGGTGGCGAGTGCTTCTGGTTGGCGGGTGGCGATTTCACGCTCCCACTTGTTCCACACTCCCCCGCCATGGGCTTCCTTCAAAGCCATGAACAAAGCGTAAGTGTCGAGCCAGAGAGCGTTCTGCCGGCAGAAACCCTCATAATCCTCACGGCGTTCAGGTGAGGCGCGAACGCGAAAATTCTCCGCTGCCCTCTTGAGGAGAGGGAATTTATATTGGATCACCCATCCGTAATCAACGCGGTGCTCCGGAAATGGAGGCAGGGCATTGGCCACGTCAGCGGACGCGAGATCCCCCGATTCAACCAGTCCCTCAAGGCTGACCAGCAACGGATTCCCCGCAAACGCCGAGAAACATTGGTAAGGCGAGTCCCCGTAACCCGTTGGACCCAAAGGAAGCACCTGCCAGATCCCCTGTCGGGAAACCGCTAAGAAATCGGCAAAGTGATAGGCCTCAGGACCTAGCTCGCCGAGTCCGAACATCCCGGGCAACGAAGTGGGGTGGAGCAGAATACCGCTGCAGCGGTGGAATTTCATGAACTGATCCTCTGGTGCCTCATTAAAACCGAAAGCATCGGCGATTCCAAATGTAACGGGATCCAGCGCCCTCGCCCTAACCCATTTTGCTGCTAATTGATAGATGGTCTTATCAATCCTACTGTTGCCCATTTGAATGAGCGCAACCCGTGTAGGTTTTACACACGAAAAGCTACCTTCAGAAAAGTATTCATGCGGATATTCCCTTCGCCACGTTCTTATGCTTGCCCTGGATTGGGTTGATAAATAAGCAGGTAGGCTCATCCCGTTGGCTTGTGTCATCTTTGGTAGGGCCTTTGCTCCTATTGGAGAAGTCCTACCGAAGTGGCAACGGGCATCAGGTCGATTTGGAAAATAAATCTTCGAAAGGAGCTCTGCAAACATCCAAACACTATATGAATCTGGCCTTGGGCGCTACGCATCTTGAAGGAAACAACTGCCGATTTGTTCTTTGGGCCCCTCTGGCAGAACTTGTTCAAGTGCGTATTCTCGACGAACGAGACTCCGTCTCTCTGACTGGAGCCGTCTCACGGGGAAGCCACAAGGGCGGCCGATTAATTCCGCTGCAGAGAACGGACAGAGGTTATCACGAAGGGATCGTCGAGGGAATCCGGCCCGGAACACGGTACATTTATTGCCTTGACGGCAATAAGGATCGGCCCGACCCCGCCTCGAGGTTTCAACCAGAAGGCGTCCACGGAGCTTCCCAAGTTGTTGACCCGCGAGCATTTCAATGGAACGATGCACGCTGGCGCGGGCTCTCACTCGAAGACTACATCATCTATGAAATCCATGTGGGGACCTACAGTAGCGAGGGAACGTTCGACGCCATTATTCCCTATCTTGATGAAATAAAAGGATTGGGAGTTACGGCGCTTGAGTTGATGCCTGTGGCCCAGTTCCCAGGCGATCGCAATTGGGGTTACGACGGAGTTTATCCCTTTGCCGTCCAGAATAGTTATGGTGGCCCTGAGGGGTTGCGGAGGCTGGTTGAAGCCTGCCACGAGCACGAACTGGCTGTCGTGCTCGATGTGGTCTACAACCACTTGGGCCCGGAAGGGAATTACCTCGGCGACTTTGGACCCTATTTCACAGACCGATACCGGTCCCTTTGGGGTCAAGCCCTAAACTTCGACGGCCCGGAAAGTGACGAAGTCGTCCGATTTTTCATTGAGAATGCTCTCTACTGGCTACGGGATTTTCACATCGATGCTCTTCGCTTAGACGCCATTCATGGGATTGTGGATTGCAATGCTCAACCGTTCCTCTCGTTTACTGGCCCAGGCAGTGCACGATTTCGCCAAACAATCAGGCCGCAAGATTTATCTGATCGCGGAAAGCGACCTCAATGACGTGCGCTACATCCAGCCCACTCAATCGGGCGGATACGGGTTAGATGCCCAATGGAGTGATGACTTTCACCATGCTGTACATACCCTGCTCACCGGGGAAAAGTCCGGCTACTACCTGGATTTTGGTGGGATCGAGGACCTGGGAAAGGCCTTCGAAGAAGGCTTCGTATATTCCGGCCAGTTCTCCGCTTATCGGCACCGGCGCCATGGCAATTCCTCTCGTCACATTCCGGCGCGACAGTTCGTGGTTTTCGCCCAGAATCACGATCAGGTTGGCAATCGGGTATTTGGCGACCGGCTAAGCACCTGGTGTCCTTCGAGGCGTCGAAACTGGCGGCGGGGATGGTGATTCTCTCCCCCTACATTCCCCTGCTGTTCATGGGGGAGGAATGGGGTGAGACGGCCCCCTTTCAGTATTTCACCAGCCACTCGGACAGCGCCCTGATCGAAGCCGTGCGGCGCGGCCGGCGAGACGAATTTGCCGACTTTCGCTGGGAGGGCGAACCTCCTGACCCTCAAGCCGAGGCAGACCTTCTTGCGATGCAAACTGGATCACACCCTAAAGCAATCTCAACCCCATCGAACGCTCCAGGAGTTCTATCAGGAACTGATCAAGCTGCGGAAATCGCTGCGGGCTTTTGCCCGGCTCAGCAAGGAGCAGATGGAAGTGCGCGTCTTCGAGAGGGAGAAAGCCTTACAGATCCGCCGTTGGTGCGAAGACGATGAAGCGCTCATTTTGGCGAATTTCAGTGCCGAGCCCAGGACCATCCTCATGGCTGGTCTCAGCGGCAATTGGCACAAGCAGTTGGATTCGGCAGATCGCCGATGGAGGGGGCCAGGGAGCGTCGTTCCTTCGAGCTTCAATTCCACCGGCAGAAGCCTGTTTAAATCTGTGCCCAAAGTCTTTTATGGTATTTCAAAGGGCGGGGTGACCTCAAAATTATGGGATACATTTGCATTCACGGACATTTTTACCAGCCGCCGCGCGAGAATCCCTGGCTCGAAGCCGTTGAGCTTCAGGACTCAGCGCGTCCCTATCACGATTGGAATGAACGGGTCGATGCTGAATGTTACACGCCCAACGCCAGCGCTCGGATTCTGGACGAGGAAAAGCGCATTGTCAGCATTGTGAACAACTACGCCAAGATCAGCTTCAATTTCGGCCCTACTTTGCTTCCTGGATGGAGTCAAACGATCCGGCCGTCTATCGCGCCGTTCTGCGACGCCGATGCCCAGAGCGCCAAGAACTTTTCCGGGCACGGTTCCGCCCTTGCCCAGGCGTACAACCACATGATCATGCCCCTGGCGAACGAGCGCGACAAATACACGCAAGTATTCTGGGGGATTCGCGACTTTGAACACCGATTTGGACGGCGGCCGGAAGGGATGTGGCTCCCGGAGACCGCCGTGGACGTCGCCACTCTGGAGGTCCTGGCCGAGCAGGGCATCAAGTTCACCATTCTTGCCCCTAACCAGGCCCGCCGCGGAAGGAAGATCGGCGGTCGCAATTGGAAGGATCTCAGCAACAGTTCCGTTGACCCGACCATGGTTTACCGTCACCGCCTGCCCTCGGGGAAGAACATTAACCTTTTCTTCTACGATGGTCCGATCTCCCGCGCCATAGCGTTTGAGGGCGTGCTGGACAACGGCCAGCAGTTTGCGCGAGCGGCTTCTGGGAGCCTTTTCCGAAGACACGCGGCCCTGGCCGGAACTCGTGCATATCGCCACGGATGGGGAGACCTACGGCCACCATCACAAATACGGTGAAATGGCCTTGGCCTATGCCTTGGATTACATCGAGTCCAACGGCCTGGCCGAGCTCATCAATTACGGCCTGTATCAGGAACGGCATCCTCCGACCCACGAAGTCGAGATATTTGACAACAGCTCCTGGAGTTGCGTTCACGGAGTCGAACGCTGGCGCAGCAACTGCGGCTGCAACTCCGGCGGACATGCGGGCTGGAACCAGGAGTGGCGCGCCCCGCTGCGCGCGGCTCTGGATTGGCTGCGCGACACGCTGGCCCCTCTTTACGAAGAGAAAGCCAAGCAGTTGCTGAAGGATCCGTGGTCGGCGCGCAATGATTACATTGATGTCGTCCTTGACCGCTCCGCGGAGACCCGGGAGGCGTTTCTCGCCAAGCACGCCCTTCGGCAGCTTGATGACGGCCGAGAAAACGACCGTGTGGAAGCTGCTGGAGCTTCAGCGGCACGCCATGTTGATGTACACCAGTTGCGGTTGGTTCTTCGATGAATTGTCGGGAATCGAAACCGTCCAGGTGATTCAATACGCCGGCCGCGCCGCCCAACTGGCGGAGGAGCTTTTCGGCAATCCCCCGCAAAGCCTCTTCATCGAAAAGCTGAGCCAGGCCAAGAGCAATATTCCCGAGCATGGAGATGGCGGCCGCATCTACAAGAAGTTCGTCCAGCCCGCCTTTGTTGACTTGCGCAAGGTCGCTGCTCACTACGCCATCAGGTCTCTTTTTGAAGCGTACCAGCCGGACACCCAAATTTACTGTTACAAAGTGGAGCGCCAAGCCGACGCTTAACCTCGAAAAGGAGAACAGCCACGCGCAGAAGCTCGCGGGCGGGCTTGGCGAGGTTTACCTCGGAGGTCACCCAGGAGTCGGCCGTCCTGGGCTTCGCCGCAATTGAATGTGGCGATTACAACCCCACGGGCGGTGTCCTGAAGGCCACGAACCCCGAGGCTTATGAGGCCGTAAGCGCTGCACTGAAGGAGCCCTTTCTGCGGGGAGACCTGAAGGAGGCATGCCGGCTCCTGGAACAAAATCTCGATGGCGAGCCTTATGCGCTCGCGGTGATCTTTCGTGACGAGCAAGAAAGAATCCTCAAACGGATCATCGAGACAGAGTGGGCGGACGCCGATGCGGCTTTTGACAGCCTTTACCCCCACCTGCTGTCCACGATGCGAACGCTCGCGAGGGTGGGAGGATCCTTGATGATTCCCCGAGCTTTCTCTGCCGCTGCCGAATTTGTTTTGAATACCCGGCTCCGGCGCGCGTTGGGGAGCGACCAGTTGGATTTTGAGGGCATCCGGAGTCTCATCGGCGATGCCGAGGGTGCCAATGTGGCGCTCGACGTGCCGACCCTGGAATACACGCTCCGGACAAAGCTCGAACGGATGGCGGAGAGCTTACGAGCCGACCCTACCAATGTTGAGCTTCTCCAGGGCTTGATTCCGCCGTGGGCATGGCTCGTTCGCTGCCGCTGGAGGTGAACCTCGCGAAGATTCAGAACATTTGTTACGAGTTGCTGCAAACCACCTACAATGACTTTCAGGTAAAAGGGCGAAGAAGGAGGCAAAAACGCCAGCGCATGGATCGAGCATTTTCGTGCTCTGGCTGAAAAACTCTCCCTGCGTGTCGCGGAGGAGCCCCGTTCTTTAGAGCCTGACCTGACCGGGGCTAAAGGACAGCAGGTGCAGGGCTGAAGCCCGGCGCGGTCTTGGTAGGAGGCGATGGCCACACTGCGGATTCCTCTGGCGACGTACCGGCTCCAGTTCAACGCGCAGTTTCGCTTCGAGCACGCGCGGGCGCTGGTGGATTACCTTGCACCAGCTTGGGGTGACGGATATCTACTCTTCGCCTCTGCTGCAAGCGCGGCGCGGAAGTCTGCACGGCTACGACGTCACCGATCCCTCCCACATCAATAGTGAAATTGGGAGCGAGCAGGACCTCGAGGCCCTGTCGGCGAAGCTCCAGGAACATCAAATGGGCCTCCTCCTGGACATCGTCCCGAACCACATGGCCGCCGGAAGCGAGAATCCCTGGTGGATGGATGTCCTGGAAGACGGCCCCGGCTCTGCCTACGCTTCGTTTTTTGATATCGACTGGCACCCTCCCCGCATGATGCTCCAGAACAAAGTTCTTCTGCCGATCCTCCGCCACCCTTACGCCCAAGCGCTTGAGAACCAGGAACTCAAACTGGTTTTCGACCAGGGTGGCTTTTTCATCCAGTGTTTCGATGCCAAGCTGCCCGTCGCGCCCAAAACCTACCTTCTGGTCTTGCAGCATCGGCTGGGCGAGTTGCAGCACAAGCTGGGCCTCCGACCACCCGGCGTTTCGGGAATTGGGAGGCATCTTCGCCGCCGCGACAAACCTTCCCGAGCGCGTTGCTCTTTCCACCGAAATGGCGGGGGAAAGACGCATGCAAAGGGAGGCCCTGAAGGAAAGGCTCTGGAAGCTGTATCAAGACTCGTCCGAAGTGCGGACCTTCGTCGATGAGAACGTGCGCATCTTCAATGGCCGGAAGAGGGACCCGGCCAGCTTTATGTTGCTTGACCGTTTGCTGGCCGAGCAGGCTTATGTGCTCTCATACTGGCTCTCCGCCAATGACGAAATCAACTACCGGCGATTTTTTACCATCAATAATTTAGTGGGAGTCCGCGTGGAAGATCCCCTGGTGTTTGAAGCCACGCACGCCGTGATCCTGCGCCTTATCGAAAGAGGATTGGTGACGGGATTGAGGATCGACCACGTGGACGGCCTCCGAGACCCTCACGGTTATCTGCGCAGACTCCAGGAGCGCGTCGGAGGCAGTGCCGGAGACGATTCTCATCCGCCGTTTTATGTCCTCGTGGAAAAGATTCTCGCCTATGGCGAAAAGCTACCTCGCGAATGGCCGATCTGCGGGGCGACCGGCTATGCCTCCCTCAATGCTCTCAATGGGCTTTTCGTCGACCTCCGACGGGTGCAAGAAACTCCACCAGATCTACGAATCGTTTATCGGCGCCACGATCCGGTATGAGGATCTGGTGTATGAAAAAAAGAAGGAGGTGATGGAAAGCCTCCTCGCCGTGGAGATGCGTTCACTGGGCCATTACCTGGCAATCCTGGCGGAACAGGACCGGTATGCGCGCGACTCTGCCCGCGGTGACCTTGCCAACGCTCTCACCGAGACCACCGCTTGCTTTCCCGTTTACCGGAGCTATATTCGGAGCTTCTCGGTGAGCGCGGAGGAACGCCGATACATTGAGAAGGCACTCGAGTGCGCTCGACGGCGGAATCCCGCGTCTAGCTTCGCAATGCTTTGATTTTGTCGCGACGTCCTTTTGTTGCGGGAAAGAGGCCATGTACAGCCCGAGCAGCGGGAAGCCAGACTGGCTTTTATTATGCGCTGGCAGCAGTTCACCGGTCCGATCATGGCCAAAGGGCTGGAGGATTCTGCCCTTTACGTTTACTACCCCCTGAGTTCGCTGAACGAGGTCGGCGGAGCTCCCGATTCCTCGGGAGTGCCGGCCGCCGAATTTCATGTATTCTGCCGCAACCGGCAGAAGCACGGCCACACTCTGAATGCCACCTCCACCCACGACACCAAGCGCGCCGAAGATGTGCGCGCACGAATTAACGTGCTTTCCGAAGTTCCCGAAGAGTGGGATACGGCCCTCCAAAGCTGGACACGACGCAACATGGCCGAAGAAGATCCCGGTCGAACGGGCAAAAGGTCCCCGATCCTAACGAGGAAGTACCTCGTTTACCAGACCATGCTGGGGGCTTGGCCGCTGGACAAAGGGCGACATTTCCGCCTTCCGAAAACGGCTCCAGGATTACATGGTGAAAGCGGTGCGGGAGGCGAATGGTCCACACAGATTGGAGCCGCCCCAACGTCCGCCACGAGCAGGCGCTGATCCACTTCATTAAATCCATCACTCAGCCGTCGGAAGACAACAAGTTTTTGCCCGACTTCCTTCGCCTGCAGCGGCAAGTTGCCTACTGCGGGGCGCTCAATTCCCTGGCCCAGCTTTTGCTCAAAATCACCGATTCCAGGGGTTCCGGATTTTTACCAAGGCTCTGAGCTTTGGGACTTCCGCCTGGTTGATCCTGATAACCGGGGTCCGGTGGACTTCGAAAAGCGGGTGCGCCTGCTGGCCGAGCTCCAGCGAGCAGGAGGAACAACGCGGCCGTTTGGACCTCATCAGGGACCTCCTTGACCACTGGCAGGACGGGCGCATCAAACTCTTTGTGACCTCGACAGCCCTCAACTTTCGCCGGGATCACGCCCAAGCTGTTCCTGAAGGGCGATTACCAGCCATTGCACGGCGACGGGGCCCAAAAAAGAGAAGGTCTTTGCGTTTATGAGGCGTACCGAGGACGCCTGGGCGGTCACCGCCGTGCCAAGATTCGTCACGAAGCTGGCTTCCCGCCGGGCAGCCTCCCACGGGAGAAGGCGTATGGTCAGCCGGTACGGTGCTTCTACCTAAGGGGGCGCCGACGGATTGGGTCAATGTGCTGACCAGGCGAAAGCCTGAAGGTTCGCACTTCAAAGCAGGGAGCGCCCCTTGCCGCTGGCGGAGGTATTTGGTAAGTTTCCTGTGGCACTGCTTACAAGCGGGTAGTGCAGCGCGGCATTAGGCCGCAACGCTGAGTCGTGGCATGGCCATCCCGGCCATGGCGTTAACACGGGAAAGATGCCCGTGCCACGTCTGGTGCTCTTGCACCGCTGCGCTGCGTGGCCCAACTATGACCAACCCCGAACCGAGCACCTACAAGCCTCCGGACGATCCGCTTTGGTACAAGGATGCGGTCTTCTATGAGGTCCATGTGCGCGCCTTTTGCGACAGCGATGGCGACGGGACGGGAGACTTCCGCGGGTTCGCGCAAAAGCTGGATTATCTGGAGGACTTAGGCGTCAACACCATTTGGCTTCTTCCCTTTTACCCCTCGCCGCTCAAGGACGACGGGTACGATATCTCCGACTATACGAACGTTCACCCTTCCTATGGCACCCTGGACGACTTCCAATTGGTTTTGGACCAGGCGCATCGGCGGGGAATGAGAGTCCTCACTGAACTGGTCATGAATCACACCTCGGACCAGCATCCGTGGTTTCAGGAGGCAAGGCAATCCAAGAACAACCCGCGCCGCGATTGGTACGTGTGGAGCGACACTCCCGATCCCTACAGGAAGGCCCGTATCATCTTTATCGACACCGAACTCTCCAACTGGGCCTGGGACCCGGTTTCCAAGTCGTATTACTGGCACCGCTTCTTCAGCCACCAGCCGGATCTTGAATTATGACAATCCCGCCGTCCGGGAAGAGATGTGGAACCTCATGAAGTTCTGGCTGGATAAGGGCGTCGACGGATTCCGTTTGGACGCCGTTCCCTATCTGGTCGAGCGGGAAAACACCAACTGCGAAAACCTGCCCGAGACCCACCAGGTTCTTAAGGACCTTCGAAGCCGGCTGGCCCAGAATTACCCCAACCGGTTTCTGCTGGCCGAAGCCAACCAGTGGCCACAGGACGCGATTGCCTATTTCGGCACCGGCGACGAGTGCCACATGGCCTTTCACTTTCCCCTCATGCCGCGGATGTTCATGGCCATCCGGCTCGAAGACCGCAAGCCGATCATTGATATCATGCAGAGCACCCCGGCCATTCCCGAGTCATGCCAGTGGGGCTTGTTTCTACGCAACCACGATGAGCTGACGCTGGAAATGGTGACCGACGACGAGCGGGATTATTTGTATGACGAATACGCCAAGGACAAGAGCGCCCGGCTCAACCTCGGAATCCGGCGGCGCCTGGCGCCTTTGCTCGAAAACGACCGCCGACGCATCGAACTGATGAACGGCATGTTGATGTCGCTGCCGGGAACACCCATCATCTATTACGGAGATGAAATCGGGATGGGAGACAACATTTACCTGGGGGACCGCAACGGTGTCCGCACGCCCATGCAATGGAATGCCGGCTGGAATGCCGGGTTTTCCGCTGCCGACCCGGAACAGCTCTATTTCCCGCTGCTGTCAAATCCGCTGTACGGCTATCAAAGCGATCAACGTGGACGCCCAGAAAAGGTCCCCCCACTCTCTGCTGTCCTGGATGAAACAGATCATTCGCGTGCGGAAATCCACCCAGGCGTTCGGGCGGGGGACGCTGGAATTTCTCGACTCGCCGAATCACCGGGTTCTGGCTTACGTCCGGGAAATGGGAAAGGATAAAATATTGGTCGTCAATAATCTATCGAATTCCGCGCAGGCGGCAGAACTCGATCTTCGCCGGTTCAAGGGGGCAATCCCCATCGAGATGTTCGGCGGCAATCCCTTTCCTCGGGTGGGCGATCCTCCCTATCTTTTGACCTTAGGGCCGTATCAATTTTTTTGGTTCCGGCTGCGAAGGTTTTAGGAATTTTCGATTGTCGATTGCCGATTGTCGACTGATGATTGCCATCAAGTCCGCGAAGCGGGCTGATCGCCATCGGCATTCGATAAATCGGCAATCGAAAATCGGCAATCGACAATGATATGGCTGTGACTGACGAATCCCTTCTTACCGACGATTTCCTGCGACAGATCACCGCCGCAGGGGAAGTGGACATCCTTGTCGGCGTCCCCACCTTGAATAATCACGACACCATCGCGCGTGTCATCAGCGCCATTCGCGTGGGTTTCGTCAAGTACTTCCCGAGGGAAAGGGCCGCTCTGGTCAATGTGGATGGAGGGTCCAAGGATGGAACACAGGAGATTGTAAGGAGCACAGCCGCCCCCGATTTCCGGGCCTTTCTGGCCTCCAGTCCGCTCCGCACCATGCACACGCTGACCACGTCGTACGGCGCGATGCAGGGAAAAGGGGGCGCCCTGCATGTGATCCTGGCAACCGCCGAGTTGTTGCGCGCCAAGGTATGCGCCATCGTTTCTCCGGACCTGGAAAGCCTGACGCCGGAGTGGATCGAAGCCTTGACGCGGCCGATTTACCGGGAGGGATTCGACTTTCTTGCCCCGATTTACCAGCGCCACAGGTTCGATGGGTTGTTGATCAGTCACATCCTTTCTCCCCTCGTGGCCGCGGCCTACGGCTGCGAAATCGAGGAGCCCCTGGGCGGGGAATTGGCGTTCTCGGGCCGGCTGGCTTCCCATTATTTGAGCCAGGATGCGTGGCAGTTGGACCTGATGCGCTCCGCGCCCGAAATCTGGATGGTCACCACGGCTCTGGTGGGAGAGTACCGGCTGTGCCAGGCCTTTCTGGGCCCCAAGGTGCATGCGGCAAATCCGGCGAGTCCGGACCTTGCCGTTACCATCCAACAAGTTGTAGGAGCGCTCTTCAGTTGCCTCGAAGCCCACCAGTCCTACTGGATGACTCACGAAGGAATCCGGAGCGTTCCCGCCTTTGGATTCCAGTATGACCTGGACCTTCCACCCATCCGCGTCAACCGCAAGCGGATGCTCAACACGTTTCTGAACGGAGTAGCGGAACTCGCCTCAATCCTTGAAGCGGCCCTTTCTCCTCAGACCTTGCAGCAGATTCAAGCGATCGCGAAACTCGACGGCGAAGGTTTCTCGTTTCCCGACGATCTCTGGGTCAAGACCGTCTATGAATTCGCCGGCGCCTTTCACCGCTCGGTGATCAATCGCGATCATTTGCTGCAAGCCTTGACACCGCTGTACCTCGGCCGAATCAACTCCTTTCTTTCAGAAAATCACAGGTCGAGCGCCACGGTAGCCGGGCAAAGGATCAAGAAGCTTCGTAGCCAGTTCGATAGCTTTGAAGCCCTATTTGGGGGAACACTGGAACGCCCAGAAGTGAGGTGATCTATGGGAGACTTCATTGCGATCAGCCTGATTCAGACCCTGCACACTTTCTCGCAGATGGTCATGCAATTTCTGCCCCGGCTGCTGGCGATGCTCATCATCGTCGTCGTTGGTTGGGTGGTGGCTTGGCTGGCGAAGGCCATTTTGCCGCGCATCTTAAATCTGGTCAGATTCAACTCGTTGTTTGTTAAGGCCGGGGTCGCGCAAGTTCTTAACAAAGCGGCATTGCCCACTCCCAGCGAAATGCTTGCTCGCCTGATCTTTTGGGTCCTCTGGATAACCTTCATTCTTTTCGGGCTGGAGGCGCTGCAGATTCCGGCCTTGCAGGAGGAGATTTCGGGATTGTTCCGGATTCTTCCCCAGATCTTCGTGGCCTTGGTCATCCTTTTCGTCGGGGTCTTGATCGCGAATTTCGCCTCGCGCGCCACTCTGCTCGCCGCCGTTAATGCCAACTCTCCCTCGCCCCGGCTCATCAGCACCGTGGTTCGTTTCGTCATCATCGCCCTGGCAGTGACCATGGCCCTCGAAAGGGTGGGACTCGGAAGAGGGGTCGTGCTGATCGCCTTTTCAACGTTCTTTGGCGCCATGATGTTCGGACTCGCGCTGGCTTTTGGCCTGGGAGGCCGAGACTTGGCCAAGCAAGTCCTGGAGCGCCGCTTTCTGGAGGAGAAGAAGGAAGAGGACCAGGGGATTTCCCACCTCTGACCCTCGTCCCTTGCTACAGAACCAAGCGAAACTGGGGTGGGGGTGCCGTTTGACGTAGAGGCGGCTTTAGGCCGCCATTTGCCGTGGTTTTACGGTCGCGACATGGCGGCGTAAAGCCGCCTCTACGTCTTCACCATCACTGAACTAACAGCGGACAATCTTGTCACGATGGTGCGTCACTCGGGCAGTGGCGTTCCGCGTGTCCACCACAAGCGGGCTCTCGGTGACGACCAAGTCATAATCCACATTGCTGTGGTCGGTCACGATCAACGCGCAATCGTGCGTGCGAAGCGCTTCCGCGGTCAGCGGGATGGATTCGCAGACCGAAGTCGTATTTCCGCATCTTCCCCAGGCGCGGAACAAAGGGGTCGTGGTAGTCAACGTGAGCTCCCTGCGCGCCGAGCAATTCAATGATCTTCAATGCGGGCGATTCCCGGACGTCATCGATATCCTTCTTATACGCCGCTCCCAGCACCAGCACGCGCGAGCCGTGCAAGGTTTTTCCGCGCTCGCCCAGCGCCGCCGCCACATGATTCACGACGTGATGGGGCATGGCCGTATTGATTTCGCCCGCCAACTCAATAAAGCGCGTGGGAAATTCATACTCGCGCGCTTTCCAGGTCAGATAAAACGGATCGACGGGAATGCAATGCCCCCCAAGACCCGGCCCCGGATAAAAAGCATTGAACCCGAAAGGCTTGGTTTTCGCCGCGTCGATGACCTCCCAGATATCGATGCCCATGCGCATGCACAGAAGCTTGAGCTCATTCACCAGGGCGATGTTCACGGAACGGTAGATGTTCTCCAGAAGCTTCGTCATCTCCGCGGTCCGGGATGAACTGACCAGTGGGTGCGTTCGAAGATACTCTGATAGAGCGCCTGCGCGGCCAAAGCGCTGGAGGCGTTCACGCCCCCGACGATCTTGGGAACCTGGCGAGTTTGGAATTGCTTGTTTCCAGGATCCTCGCGCTCCGGGGAAAAGGCCAGGAAGAAGTCCGGTTCCGCCCCCTCGGACGCCGTCACGGTGACGCCGTCGGTGGTGTAGGGGGAAACGGGACATTTCAGCCCGCCTTCTCCAGAATGGGAAGCATGTCTTCGTCGGTGGTTCCCGGATAGGTCGTACTCTCCAGCACGATCAATTGGCCGGGCTGCAAATGCTCGCTCACCAGCTTTGGCGGTATTCAGGACAAAGGAAAGGTCGGGTTCGCGGTGTTTGTCGAGAGGGGTGGGAACGCAGATGATGATGGCGTCCATTTCTTTGAGCCGGGTGAAATCGTCGGTGGCCTGAAAACGCTTCTTTTCGACTTCCTCGGCAATGCTGGCAGCAGAGATATGATGAATGTAGCTCTCTCCCCGCCGGAGCTTTTCAATCTTGCCGGGGTCGATGTCAAACCCCGTGGTCTGCGAACCCGGCGTGGCGCACAAAAGCCCAAGGGGCAGCCCCACATAACCCAATCCGATCACTCCCACGCGAGCCGTTCGATCCTGAAGCTTCGCAGACAGGCCAGACACTCGCGGTCCCGGAGTAAATGGCCCTTTTCCAGTTCCCATGAATATTCCTCCCTCGTGCCTATATGATTATCGATCAGGCAGCCCAGCAGGCCGCCTGGCGGACAATGGCGCCCAAAGCCGGCCATACTGGAAATCGCTTTCTCTACCAATCACGCGCGAAGCCGGCCGTCCATCCGCCATCCACCACCAGCACGGTGGCGGTGACGTAGCTGGCGTCATCGGATGCCAGAAAAAGCGCGGCCTTGGCAATTTCTTCCGGCGTTCCCGGCCGGCCCAGCGCTACGTGAGACAACAAGCTGTCGCCAGTTTCTTCCCTTCCGGGCTGTAGAACAGCGACTTCGTTCCTTCCACAAGGATCGAGCCGGGGGCGATAGCGTTCACGCGAATCCCATATTGCCCGACCTCCAGGGCGTGGGAGCGGGTAAAGTTTATCACCCCGGCTTTGCCGCCGCGAAGGCCGATTGCACGCGAACTGGTACGACGCCAAACGCCGAACTGATGTTGATGATGGTTCCCTTGCGGCGTTTCACCATGCGGGCCGAAACAGCCCGCGAACAATAGAAGAGCCCGTCCAGGTCCACGCGGATGATCCGGTGCCAATCGTCATCCAGGAACTCGTGAATAGGGTGGCGCTCTTTGCCCAGGTTGATTCCTGCATTGTTCACCAGGATATCGATTGGCCCGAGGTCCGCTTCCACGGCCGCGACCATCGCGTTCACCACATCCACGTCACCGACATCTCCCGGGTAGAATTTTGCCTTCCCGCCGCGCTTTTGAATCTCCGCAACGGTCTGCTCGCCGGTGGGTTTAATGTCATTCACGGCAATCACCGCGCCGTTTTCCGAGAAAGCGTAGGCCATGGCCTGCCCAATACCCTGCCCGGAGCCGGTAATCAACGCGACGCGTCCCGCTAAGTCCACTTTCATAGATCTTCCTCCGAGGATATTAACCGTTGGCCTCGTTTCTGGTAAAGGAGCGGCAAGCGAGAAATGCGCCGTTCCCATCAAGCTTACGGCCGGTAAAAGGAGGTTCACTCCCCGGCACGAAATCTACTCTGCCTTAAGCCGCAAAGTCAAGTACAGGCGAGTTCACCTCGCCATATGGCGGCGTAGAGCCGCCTCTACGTCCAACACAGTTCACTTAGCTGTCATCAGGGATTAAACAAATCTAATTACGTGCGAAGCACCTTGGAGTGCGAGTGGCAGCAGCCACCGCCTTCCGCCCGAGATTCATACGGGACTCGCACGAATGAAAGGCGGTGGCTGCTGCCACTCGCACTCCAAGGTGCTTCGCACGAGCCCATGTCAAAATGCGCGCTAAGTGAACAGTGTTGCCTCTACGTCAGAAGTTAAGCGTAGCTTCACTTCGATTGAGTTTTTGGGCGCTTCAGAGTAAGTTATGGCTGCCTTGGCGAATTGCAGCAGGGGGTCAGAACAGGGAGGCAGCATGATCCAGCATCCTATTTGCGCAACCAGCACCGCGGACAATTGCATACGTCAAGTCTTGGGGAATTGGCGATGTGAACGCGCCTGCCTGAGCTTCTTTTCTCGCCTCGCACTAGTGGTCTTCCTGGGGGCCGCCATGATGCCATTTCCGGGCGGAGCGTTCGCGCAGGAAGGAGCTCCGGTGGCGCGGTGGTCATTCGACAATGCTACCGGCCCGGCGGTGCGCGACACGGCGAGCGGAACGGAGGACAAGGTTGGAGGTTTCTACCAATACGTTGCGGGGGTTTCTGGAAATGGCTTGCGGTTTGATGGATACACCACCAGTGTCGTCCGCAAGGCGGAAAATGCCCCCAGATTGCACGGTTCATTTTCGGTGGAAGCCTGGATCGCCCTTGATACGTACCCATGGAACTGGATTCCCGTGGTTGACCAGGAGAAGGATCAGCAGGCAGGTTACTTTTTCGGCGTGGACGCGCTTGGGCACGTTGGTCTGCAGGTGGATATTGACGGGATTTGGTATTCCGTGACCTCGACCGACGCAAATTCCGCTGAAGAAGTGGGCTCAGATTACGGGGACCTTCGAGGAGAACCGTGGACTGACCCTATACCTTGACGGAAGAGAAGTGGGACGTCTAGCTGCGCGCGGTGCGATGCTGCCCGCCGATATGCAGGACTTGGTGATCGGCAGGGTGCGCGAACCGTTGCCTCCCTTCCCTTCTTTCGCCATTAACCCGTGGCATCCGGTCTGGTACTCGCTCGATGGCATTTTGGATGAGGTGGCGATTTATGACCGGAGTTTGAGCGGAGAAGAGGTTCAGAGGACCTACGCCTCTGCTCACGCCCCCGCCGGAGAAGTTATCCCGTGGCCGGTGCTTCCCTCCGGCCCTCCCGGAGCGGGTCCTTTCGGCGCCTACTATTACACCCTCAAGTACGAGGACACCTGGGACCGTCTGCGGCGCATCGGGCCTGATTCCGACGTGGTGGTCCGCTTCGACGACTCCCCGATTCGCCTGGTCTTCTGGCAGGGGACCGGCTACATCCCCACCTGGGTCACCGAGAACGGCACGTGGTATACGGACGAATTCCTTGAAGGGTACGCTTCCGAATGCCCGGACCACGGGGATTGCGAGCCCATGTCCGACAAGCAGGACAGGTATTCGCACGTCAACATTGTGGAGAGCAGCGACGCGCGCGTGGTGGTTCACTGGCGTTATGCGCTGGCGGAGGTGGAACATTACCTGGGCGCCGAGCCCGATCCCTTGACGGGATGGTTTGATTGGGCCGACGAATATTGGACGGTTTACCCGGACGGGGTGGCCATTCGCAAGCAGGTCTTGCATCCCACCGACCAGACCAAGGGGTTCGAATGGCAGGAAACCATTGTCATCAACCCGCCCGGCCGCCGCCCGGACGATGATATCAATCTGGACGCCCTTACCATTGGCAATATGAAAGGAGAGACGGCCACTTACACCTGGCTGCCAAAGGCTTCAGGAGTGTACGGGGATCTGCACCAGCCTAAATCCATTGATAAACCTGAGAATCCAAATATCCAGTTGGTGAATCTGAAATCAGCCTGGAAGCCTTTTGAAATCGTTTCTCCCACCCATGCCAGATTCAAAGTCTTCAATGTTTCACAGTCCTATTTCTCGTTTGGTTGCTGGAACCATTGGCCGATCACGCAAATTGCTTCCAGCGCCAGATATCTGCGTGGCGCCCGACCGGGCGTCGCACACCTCGCTTTCCCACATCTATTGGGACACCTATGCAACCACCGAAAGTTCGATCACCAAGCTTCTGATGGATGGCTTGACCACGAAATCGGCCGCGGAACTGCTCCCGCTGGCGAAATCGTGGTTGTCGCCACCCCCGGTTGAACGTCGAAGGCGAGGTCTTTCAAAGCGAGGGCTACGACCCGGCGCAGCGGGCCTTTGTGGTGGTCCGGAAGAATGGCGGGAAAGCCGGCGGCATTGGCGTTGACTTTGCAGGCCAGCGATTCCTCACCGGTTTTGAATCCGGCCATCGTGATCAAGAACTGGGGAGATGGCGGCGGCGCAACTGAAGATCAACGGGAAACCGGTAAACTGGGGGAAGGATTTCCGCCGCGGGTACGTTCAGGAATCTCGACGGCACTGACTTGGTCGTGTGGATCCGGCGGGAGTCAGTAATGCCTGTCCAGATCGCGTTGACACCGGCGCGCTAAAAAGGCCGTGCCGCGACCGAACACCTCTCGTAGTGGCAAGCCTCGGGTCCCGAAGCGCTAAGAAAAGCGTGGTCTCGAAGAGATTGCCAGCCTGCATCGCGGTCTTTCAGCACTGTACCTTTGGGGGAGTCAATGAACGAAACTAAAGTCGAAAGGCTCGGCAACGGATTGGGCGATAACAACGGCCTGTCCTGGTCCTGCAATTACGCGCGGGTGATGGGCGCCCAGGAACCCTCCGTCAGCCCGCGGGAGCGATCGATCATCCGGGAACATGCGAAACGGGTGGCCGAGATCGCCGCCGACCCGTCGCAGCAGATCAAGAAGCAGCTCTGGCTCAGCCACAACGCCCTGGGAGAGACCCGGCCACTCATCTTCGCTGACCCGGAGAACGCGTGGTATGAGGTCATCCCCGCGGCCCAATTGCAGTGCGAAGGAAACCTGGCACGATTGTGGGAATTCAAGCTCCTGAAGGAAATCTACTGGGCCGAGAGAATCCGGGACGACAGAGTCATCGAACCTGCGTTTACGGTGTACCACATCTTTGAAGAAAGTGACTTCGGTATCGATGTGAAGATCATCGGCGCGGACACCGGGGGGGCCTACCGGTGGGAGTCGGCGCTCACCAACTACGCTGACATGGACAAGCTAAAGTTCAGGACGATCAAAGTAGATCCGGAAAAAACCTCAAGGCTCTATGACCTTGCGAATGACGTCCTGGGAGACATCCTTGAGGTAAGACTCGCGGGTGTGTGGTGGTGGTCGCACGGCATGACCTCCGACCTGATCCTGCTGAGAGGTTTCGAGCAGGCGCTGTACGACATGTCTGACAACCCGGAGGGCCTGCACCAGCTCATGGCCTTTCTGCGGGATGAAAATCTGGCAAAGCTCGATTTTCTCCAGGAGAACGGGCTCCTCTCCCTCAACAATGGCGGCGACTTTGTCGGTACGGGGGGCTATGGGTGGTCGAGCGAGCTCCCCGCGGCAGGCTTCGACGGTCGGCGGGTAAGAACCCAAGATATGTGGGGATTCTGTGAGAGCCAGGAAACCGTGGGGGTCTCACCCAAGCAATTTGAGGAGTTGGTCTTCGCCTATCAGCTACCGATCCTCGAGCGCTTCGCACTGAACATCTACGGCTGTTGCGAGCCGCTCGACGGCCGCTTCGACATCATCAAGCGAATTCCCAGGCTGAGGAAGGTGACCGTGTCGCCGTGGTCGGATCCGCGCGGGATGGCGGAGAAGATCGGCAGGAACTACGTCTACAGTTGGAAGGTCAAGCCGGCGGAGATCGCGCCGCCCGTCATCGATGAAGCGCAGATCCGGCAAGGGCTTCGCGACGCATTCGAGGCGACTTCCAGGAACAACTGCCGCGTCGAGGTCCTGATGAGAGATGTCATGACGCTGGGAGGAAATCCGGAAAACATCATCCGGTGGACGCAAATCGCCCGCGAGGAATCGGAGCGTTCGTAGGGCCGAACGGCGTTCGGCCCGGGCCAGCGCTACTGGCGACGCTTGAGTTTTGCTCCACGGAGGGCGTGAAGTGCAGGCCAAGGGTTTGAGGCGCGCCGGGGCAGGGGTCGACTCACCTGACCCACACCCCGGCGGAACTGGCGCCCAAACCGACTGCCGGCATGCAGCACCTATTGCATATACGACACATAAACGTAGTCAGTGCTCTTCTGCGTTATGTGGCAGCTAAAACACTCTTTCTTCATGTCCTTCACGGAACCCGCTACTTGATCGTCCTGAAAAACTTCAAAGCCCCACCCTCCTGTGTCCGGATAAAGCTTGGAGTTTTTCTTCATCAAGTAACGGGCCTTCATTCCCCGAGGCTCGATTGCCCCCTGGGGGGTGCTGATGTTGAAGAGTTCCATGGCGAACATCGAACCATCGGCATATGCTTTGTGGTCCTTTAACGAGGTCCAGCCGATGTCATTCACATAAATGTTGTGGAGACCTCCAAACATGTCATACAGTTTGTTCTCTTTACTAAAGATCACCATCGTTCTGGTGTGCCTCCAATGGCGGGGATCGTTGGGATAGGCAGGATAGGCAAGGGCGGGTTTCTTCTGCGCCTGGGCCACTAAGGTCCCCAGGCCCACCGCCGCGCTCACGAAAACCATTAGTAGAATCTTAGTTCTTGAGGTCATGGTGAGATACCTCCTCGTTCTAGGTTGGCGTGACTTCCGCACTACGTAAGCAAAGAAAAGGCTTTCAGCGGCACCCATTCTAGCGCGGTTATTCCCGATTCTCTATATCTTCATGCAATATCTTCTTCACGCGATATCATTTTTCACGCGATATCATTGACTGCGAACACCGACTATGCTAAAAACTCTCTGCTTTTTTGCCCCAAGGTGACCATCGATTACGCTCATGCAATGCCCCGTGCTGTTCCCTCCCAATCCTCTCATCTGGACTACGGCCTTTATGAAAAAGGTACCCTGCTTGTGGCTGGCTTTTCTATTCTCTGGTCTCGTATGGTTTGCTCTCCCCGAAAGGACAATGACTGGATCGGCGGGATTCGCAGACAATGCCTTTCCGGGTGAAAGCAATCCAGACATGTCATCGCGGGATCCGCACTCTTCCGCGGCAATCTGCTACGCCTCACCCCATGGGAATGACACGGCGGATGGATTGACCTTCAGGAGCGCCAAGCAGGATGTGATGTCGTGCTATGACGCTATTCCTGGTGGAACCATTGTCATGCTGGATGGCGGTCACGGAGTCCCGCTGCGCGCCTGCCCGCGTGTGGATCCCGCAGGCTGCGGAATCTGGATCATGGGTTCAACAGACCCAAATTATGCACACCCCCCTGCCGGGTGGAGAAAAGAAAAGGCCATTAGTTTTGTAGGAGGCATGCGAACCGGTGACGAAGCGCTCGGTCATGACTACCAAACCCATATCGCCGCCGGCGGATCTGACTCGAAGCATCCCGGAATTTGGCTGAGTTCCACGTTTCAAATAACCTTTGAAAACATTTTTATAACCTCTTGCCTGCCGGCTTTGGTCGGGACAGACTCCAACAGAAATCCGGCAAACGGGCAATCGTGGGACAATGTCTTCGATAACGTCGGGTTCTGGGCAACAAAATCTGTGGGCTGCGGGCCGGGGATCTTTATCAGTTCATCCTCAAGCCGCAACTTCATTAGGCACTCACAGGTTCAAGGGTCGACGTCAGAACATGCCCTCGCCGCAACGATCTCGCGCCAATCGAATATCGTGACCTTCACGGCTAACGCCAAACTGCCGGCATCGTGGAAAACGGGCATGGTGGTCGGCGTGGAAGGCGTTCGTGACCCTGATTTCGACGGCGGGGATTTCACCATCACGCTCATTGGCGCCAAGACGTTCACCTATCCCCAAATCGGGCCGGAAGCCACATCCTCCGGGGGCAGGGCGGCCTCAGATGGCAATCAGGCAATCGTGATGAACCCCCATGGGGCACAGGGAAACTCTCTGTCCGCGGATGATTTACATTTATACGATGGAGCCATGAAGGTCTATGCCGGGACTTCGCGCACAAACTTAGATGTCGCTAAAGTAGACCAAGAGGGCGGGTTTGGCCCTGCAATCTGGATTGCTACCTGCAATTCTTCAATGGTTGTAAACGCCCAGGACATTCGCACCGCCAAGCGGGACCTAGACGGAATATTTGCTTCGGTCAGATCTGATTGCACCAAAAGCGCGCAAGATCTTGCCAGCAGACCACACGTCCAATACGCCTCTGTCGAGGGTCCAGCAAGATTTTTTGGGGGCGAGGATCCGTCAAGGACAATCGCAAATCCACCCTTAAGGAGCCAGCGCGGGAATCTCAAGAGCGGACTTACCAAACAAACGAAGGCCTTTGCCGTGCAAGTTGGCGCATTTCGCGATCCCGCCAATGCAGACCTTGTTAGGGCACGCGTGGGGGCAACCTATGGCCCGGTGGTCATCACCCGTTCCGACCAGAGCAACCATCCCTTCTACCGAGTTTGCGTGGGCCACGAAAGTTCCCCGAGTGCGGCGCGGGAATTAGGGGAAAAGCTTCGCAGCGCAAATTTGGCGGCAGGGACTATGGTCGTCAGAGTGAACTAGAAAGTTTCCCAATGTCCGCGCAGCGTCTTCTCCTCTTCGTTCACCATATCACTCAGATTCAGCATCTTTGCCCACAGGACTTGAGATACGTTAACTCGTTGGGCATGTCAATGTCTCCCAATAATTCCGTGGTGGACTTGTCAAATCTCCCCGCTTAGGTAAAAGTCTTCTGTTATTGCGGAACCACTTTGGGCAAATTGTCCCTGCTAGGCGACCTTTTCGTCCTCACGCTTTGACGCTTCAGGATATTTTACGGACATCATGACCGAAAACATACAATATCTAGCGTATCTTTAGATTTCCTACGCAATCTAGAGTATGTCACATAATAATCATGCGATTTAAGGTAGTACCTGAGTACTCTAGACTTCAATATGTGATACCGGTAATTTAGTCGGGCGAGGACTGAGGAGTAATATTTTTATGAAGACCGGAAATCACAAATTTGACCGCGGGACTGCATTAATACTCGCCACGGCCTGCATTGCCATGGCCATTTTAGCCACGTCTTGTGGTGGTGGGGCCGGCAGCAGCGCCACCGCTGATACAGCCTCCACAACAGGACTCTCGATAAGTCCCCCTACCGTGACCTTCGGCAGCCAAGCTGTTGGGACGGCAAGTGCGGCCCAGACCAACACCGTCACGAATGCGGGCAACTCGGCCGTGGGCATTTCCAGCATTGCGCTCGGAGGGACAAATCCCAGCGACTTTGCACAATCCACTAACTGCGGCTCCACCGTTGCGGCGGGTGCCAGTTGCACAATCACCGTGACCTTCCAACCGACGGCGACGGGAACTCGCAGCGCCGAAGTAACTGTCACCGACAATGTCTCCCACAGCCCCCATAAGGTCAGCGTCAGCGGAACGGGTATGGCGTCTACTGTCACCCTATCTCCCACCAGCCTCACTTTCGCCAGCCAAACCGTCGGCGCCGCCAGCGCGGCCCAGACCATCACGCTGAGCAACTCGGGCAACGCGGCCTTAAGTGTGACCAGCATCGCGGTCTCCGGCGCCAACGCCAGTGACTTTACAGAAACCAATAATTGCGGATCAAGCGTGGCGGCTGGAGCCAATTGCACGATCAGCGTTACCTTCAAGCCGGCCGCGGCAGGAGCTCGCACCGCCGCCATCTCCGTTACGGACAACGCTACCGGCGGCCCGCAGAGCGCGGTCCTTTCGGGCACCGGGGGGAGCACTACCGCCGCGGCCAGCGTTTCGCCCACCAGCCTGTCTTTTGGGAACGAAGCGGTGGACATGGTCAGCACCTCGCAAGTCGTTACCCTGAGCAACACAGGCAGCGCGGGCTTGGGCATCTCGAGCATCGCCTTTACGGGTGCTGATGCCGCCGACTTCACGGAGGTTGACACTTGCAGTCCCGCGGTGGCCGCAGGGAGCACTTGCACGATCGCAATTTTATTTACACCCGCCGCCAGCGGAACGCGCACGGCTACCTTGAGCATCGCCGACAATGCCACCGGCAGCCCGCAGTCCGTGTCGCTTTCGGGCTCGGGAACGCACGACGTAATGCTGTCTTGGACCGCCAGTTCGACTCCTGGGGTCATGGGCTATAACGTCTACCGGGGGACGACCTCCGGTGGAGAGAGTGCGGCACCGCTGAATTCCGCGCCGGTTTGCAATACCACATTTGCGGACGCGAATGTCACGGCAGGAGCGACGTACTACTATCACGTGACGGCCATAGCTGCGAATGATGTTACGCAGAGCTCGGCCTCGAACGAAACGACTGCAACCGTCCCCACACCTTAACATCTGACACCAGTGAGCTTGATGTCGAACGCCAACTCCCCCGGCTGGTTGCCTGACCGACGTCAAGGGGAATTCACCCCTGCCGTCCTTTGCTTCTCTTAGCGGACCCCCGTCCACGGACCGCCAATTCGTGGTAATTTGTACAAGCTTCCTTATACTCCGCCCGCACTGATCCGACTTAGATCAGGAGAGTGCCGGCGAGATCCTTACCATGGGGATGAAAGGTATGAGCAAAGGACAGAAAGTGGCGATCTTTGACACAACGCTGAGGGATGGCGAGCAAGCGGCTGGGTCGAGGCTCAGCAGCCCCGATAAGCTCACGCTGGCGCGGCAGTTAGCCCGACTGAAAGTCGACGTCATCGAGGCCGGATATCCCGCTTCTTCGCCCGAAGACTTCGAGGCCGTCAAGCGGATCGCGCAGGAGATTGACGGCCCGGTGATCTGCGGTTTGTCGCGTGCCGTGCCCGAGGACATTGAGGCCTGCGGCAAGGCGCTGGCGAGGGCCAAAAGGCCCCGCATCCATACCGGCATCGGCGTTTCGGATATTCACATCATGGGGAAATTCCGCGACGAGAAATACGGCAAGACGCTCGGTGAGAAGAAGGTCAAAATGATGCAGATGGCAGTGGAGGCGGTCAAGCGGGCTCGCAGCCACGCCGATGACGTGGAGTTCTACGCCGAAGACTCCGGCCGCGCCGAGCCGGCGTACCTCTACGAAATCCTCGAGGCCGCCATTGATGCCGGCGCCACCGTCGTCAACATTCCCGATACCACCGGCTACGCGGTGCCGGAGCAGTACGGAGCACTGATTCGGGGCATTGCCGAGAACGTCCGCAACATCCAAAGCGCCACCATCAGCGTCCACTGCCATGACGACCTGGGCATGGCGGTTGCCAACTCGCTCGCGGGCATCCGCAACGGCGCCCGCCAGGTGGAGGGTACCATCAATGGAGTCGGAGAACGGGCGGGCAACGCCGCGCTGGAAGAGATCGTCATGGCCCTCCGCACGCGAGCCGACTTCTTTGGGGTGTCTACCGGCATCGACACCCGCGAACTGTATCGCACTAGCCGCCTGGTATCCGATCTGCTCGGCACGGTGGTTCCGCCCAATAAAGCCGTGGTGGGCGGAAATGCGTTCTCGCACAGCTCGGGAATCCACGTGGATGGATTTCTGAAAGACCGGGAGACTTACGAGATCATGCGCCCGGAGGACGTCGGCCTGGCGCAGAGCCACGTGGTTTTGACGGCGCGCACCGGACGCGCCGGGTTGCGCGCGCGCCTGGAAAAGCTGGGGCACAAGCTTTCCAAAGAGGATCTGGACGTCATCTATCAGCGCTTTCTGGCCGTGGCGGACAAGAAACTCGAGGTTTTCGACGAGGACCTGGTTGCCATCGTGCGCGACGAATTACACCCGGTGCCCGAAGTCTGGCAGCTCGAATACTTGCACGTTTCCAGCGGTACTTCGGCCATCCCCACCGCCACCCTGCGCTTGCGCGTCCATGGGGACGTGCGGGAGGGGGCCGCGATCGGAAACGGTCCCGTAGACGCCGTCTATAAAGCGATCACGGCACTGGCGGGAGACTCTGTCCGACTGGTGCGCTACGACATTCACGCCGTGACGGGCGGCACGGGAGCCATGGGCGAAGTAACCGTGCAGCTCGAAAAAGGGGAGCGGCGGGTCGTGGGGCGGGGCGCATCCACTGACGTGATTGAAGCGAGTGCCAAAGCGTACCTGGACGGGCTCAATCGATTGGCGAGCCTCGGCTAGAAGGCCGGACGTCGGGGTTTCCATGGCGCCGTCCTCGGGTCAAGCGAAATCATACGAAAGGGGAAACTTCCGGAAACGAAGGCTACCCGACAGTTATCGGTGAACGCTGGGCGACTACCGAGGAGTTATTTCCCCGAACCCCGTATCCGCGGAGTTTGCATACTTGCTGGTAGTAAGGGCGTTTTCCCACGCGGAATCCGCATTTAGGGTAGGTGCTGCTATCCGGCGAGCCTGCGGAAGGTAGGGTGTTCGCTCCCCGCTGTGGTCGCCGCTGGAGTCTTGCGGTAGACGAAAACGATTTTGCCGGACTCGGGGACGGCGTCACGGTCGGGCTGAACGCCGCGGTCGTTCACCAGGTGGGCGAACACGGCTTGGGCGGCGTCGGTGGTGTAGGCTTCGCGATAGGTTAACTCATCGCCCAGATCGGCCTCCCGGTGCCGCTGGAAGAACGGCCCGCGCGCATCTTTGGCCGTCCCTACGCACCATTCCTCGCACGCACCCCCGTGTTTCCGAATGTGCCCTTCCATGTCTTCAATAATTTCCTGACGGTTGATAGGCATAATCGTAGCCTTTCTCTTCAGTTTTAAATCTTGAATCTGCCCCTCGCCCCTTGTCAGTCGTTACTCGCCACTAGTTCTTGGGCGTTTCACATTTGCAAACATGTGAACGCTCGTCGTATTGGGAGCCGCGGAGTAGTTCTGAGATAGGCGCAACGCGCTACCCGCCTTCTCCGAAAAAAAATTCCGGCAGAAATTGGACTACATGCACAAGAACCCGGTGACGCGCGGCCTGGTGATCTCTCCCGGTGATTGGCCGTGGTCAAGCTGGAGGTTCTACTATTCACAGGATGCATCGATTCTCCGCATGGACCGGATGCGTTGAGTCCAACTTTCGAGAAGTCCCTTCGGGAGATCGCAGACTTCAAAGAGCCGGAGTCTGCCAGCCCCCGTGTCTTGCAGCATTTCGACATTGAAGGTTACTAAGCAAGATTATGTTATGATCCCAGGAACCATCGGCTTGGCACGCAGACACACATCAAGAGCAATGCGCCAGCCGGCCGGAAGCCCTGGAGCTGCATATTAGTGCCACAGGGCGGGAGAGGTCATTTCGTGATCGTCACGTCACTAACGGACTTGAGGATCAGTCGAGTCTGATACAACGTACTGGGCGTGAACCCATAGCCTTTCCTGACGACGGTCTTGCCAGTCTTATCCGTCACTGTCAATTTGTCTGGACCGTCGAACCGTCCGACGAGCGTCGCGAATACTCGGCCTTCTGGAGGCTTAGAGGACGGGCCGATCTGCAGTCCCCACCCGTACTTCGAAAGCGCTTCGTCCAACTTCTTGAGATTCTCATCTTTCAATAGACTGAATTCAGGGCGGTCCGAGTCTCGCACGAGGTCCGGGGAATAGAGCGCGACGGCCGCCCCTTTGTGGTCGCACTCCGCCAGGAGGACAGAAATCTCGAATGCCGCGTAGACTTGCGTGCGAATGCGAACCATTTTCCCGCTAAAGGCCGCCGGGTTCCGAACGAGCTCGCACACCGTGGTGTCAATGGGGTTCATAGCCGCCCTGTCGGGCAACGCACAAATTCCGAGCGCCACGATCGCCAATAGAATCGTTCTCAATGTGGACATGTGATCTCCCTTCCCGCCTACTGCTGCTCCCAGGGGTCATGATAGGGCAATGGGTCAACAAAGATCTTGCCGGGATTCAGACGAGGGTACGTACCCATGATCAGATTCGATGTGCCAGCATCGTTGAAACCTCGGCCACTCGTAAAGATAGTGTAGCCGCCAGCCGAAAGACCGGACAGGCCAAGCCCTTGTGCCACCCAAGCGGACGTTTCATACCCGCGATACTCGAACGAGAAGTCCGGCAGCGGGGCCGTCGAACTCCTTGGATCGAGATTGTCCATCACGTGGGTTCCCTCGTGGCCAGCATTTATCGCCATGATGGTTTCGTTTGGATTCTTGCTCATGTCGAACGTAACTGCTGAGCCGACCGTTGCAGCAGCACCTAGCCCGCGCAGGTCGCCGGTCGTGACGGTCACTCCGTTATCATCGCCTGCCTTGCCATAGGTCTTCAGAACTGCATCGAGCCTCGCACGCTCCTCGCTGCCCTTTCCGAAGCTGTTTCTCGCCGCTTTTATGTCGTCCAACGAATCCTTAAACTCTTT
The DNA here is from genome assembly GCA_963848305.1 of uncultured Gammaproteobacteria bacterium. Lineage (GTDB taxonomy): Bacteria > Pseudomonadota > Gammaproteobacteria > JABCZS01 > JABCZS01 > CAWKDC01. The sequence goes on from CAWKDC010000001.1 coordinate 52,106, forward strand.
CTTGAAAGCCTTGAAATCAGCGTTACACTGTTTGTCAGATTTCTCGCAAGGGTTCTTGAAATCGTAGAGCCCGGTGGGATCGACGCGAGTGGTGGGATTATTCCGGACATAAGCATACATATTCCAGGTCTGGGGGTCGCTGGGGTCGGCAGCGGCCAGGCCTGCCGGGTCGGGGGTGAGCCAGCGGCCGGCCAGGTCGTCATAGACCCGGTGCGGGGCCAATTTAAAATCGCCATCCCCCTCCTGAAACGCCGCCCACTCCCACTCCCATAAATTACCGGCCGTTTGCCACAACTGACCCCAGGGGTACCACAGTAAGTCCTCGGTCCAGTTCCCCAGATGGTTGGTGTCCTGGGTTGCGGAACCGAGAAAGTTGGGGTGCTGAAGATAGGTCTCGTTGTTGTCACGGGAATATGCTGCGATTTTCCGCCCCCCCGCTCGTACCTGGTCCACCCACAAGCTGCTGCCGTCGGCGTTCCCCAGCCAATCACCATTGGGAGCGAACAATGCGGACATGTTGGTCCACGGCACGGCATAGTAGACCTCTTGGCCGAAGGCATTATAAACTGCGCTGGAATTGGTTTCCCGCCCCTCGCCATCCCAGGAGAAGCTATTCGTGCCGTCACTGGTCAGATTCCCCGCGGCGTCGTAGCTGAAGCCGTCAATGCGATTCGGGTAATTGTTGTAAGTCAATACCGGGCAAGGGCCGTTCGTAGACCCGTTCATCAAGCAGGTCATGTTGCCGTAGGCGTCATAGCCAAAGGCGAGGTTATACGTGCTGTTGCCGCTCGCCTGCGCGCAAGCCAGGCGATTCACGCCGTCATAGACATACAAGGCCGAGTGGCTCATCGTGCTGTTCACCGCGTCCGTGAAAGTATAACCAATCACGTCGCCGTTGTTGCCGCTCCCGGACGCGGACACGGGGCAGCCGGGCGGCGTACTGCCGCCGGGCAAAGAGTAATTATACCCCAGTGTATAGTACGCTCCGGGGTTGCCGCTGGTGCCCAACTGAATCTGGGTCGGCTGCATCCGGTTATTGTAGGAGTAGGTTTCCTGGCTGTTCGTGCACCCGGAACCCGCGCAGCCGTTGGTGAGACCGCTTAGCGCCCCCCAGGGAGTGTAGGCCGGCTGGCGCTCAGACACCCGTTCTTTGGTGTCTGCGATTCCCGAAGGGACGTTCTCTTCCGGCCCCGCACCGTCGAGAGTATACTCTTCTGCGCCATGCCCTTCTACCACCGCGTTTACAGTCCCGGTGAACTGCAATTCATCACCACCAGCACCTATCGCCGCACGCCCCTTTTCCTCTCGGATCGCTTTCGGCGCTGCTTTGTCCAGAGGCTGGAGGAGGTGCGGCAGGAATTACATTTCCTGCTCGTCGGCTGGGTTCTGATGCCCGAGCATTTTCATATGCTGATCAAGCCCGAGCCCGCCGAAACCACTCCCCTGATTATGAAGGGGCTCAAGGAGGAATCGGCCAAGCGCATCATCAGAACACTTCGGGAAAACCTTCGGTATCCTTGGTGCCGGAAGACGCTCGCCAGGCTGCGGCTGCCCTCCACGGTTCACGATGAATCACACTACCGCCTCTGGCAGCGCCGCTTTTACCCCTTCAATGTCTTCTCCGAAAAAAAATTCCAGCAGAAATTGGACTACATGCACAACAACCCGGTGACGCGCGGGCTGGTGAGTTCCCCCGGCGACTGGCCGTGGTCAAGCTGGAGGTTCTACTATTTGCAGGATGCGTCAATTCTCCGCATGGATCGGATGCGCTGAGCTCAACTTACCAGAAGTCCCTTCGGGAGATCGCAGACTCCAAAGAGCCGAAGTCTGCGCCAGCCCCGTGTCTGGAAATGGTTGAGTGATCTTTACAATCGTGCCTGAGAGAGCCGGCGCGGCGATCTCCGCGGCAATCTTCCCGGCTGCCAGCCTACCCATCAAGTCCTGACCGAGGCTCACGAACAACGAAAATGGAATAAGGAATTTGACCGAGGCGCTAAGCCAAAGCCAGTAGCGGACTTGGGCGCGATTCTTGCGGAAGGCGAGCGTCAGCAGCCCCACCACAACCGCAAACACCGTTGATTGCCACAAATGGTTCGTCACCTCAGCGATCATTTCGATTCATGCTTCCTTTCTGCTTGTGTTCGAGATCAAGCTTCTTGATGGTCTTCTCCAACTCTCGAACGTCATCAAGGGTGAGCTTCCCCGCTTCGGCCAACTGCGCCATCATGGGTTGAGCCTGCCCTCCGAAGAAACTCAGAATGTCGTCAAGGAGCCGGCGGCGTGCCACGTCCCGGGGCACCGTCGGTTCGAAAATATGAGCGTTGCCGATCTTCCGGACTCGGCGCACTGCCTTCTTGCCCTCCAGCCGGTACACCGTGGTCTGGATGGTGGTGTATGCCGGCCGAGGCTCCGGAAACGACTCCTGGATCTCCCGAATGGCTGCCTTTCCATGGGTCCATAGGACTTCGAGGATTTGGAGTTCGAGCTTGGTCAATTTTGGTCGGGCCATGTGCCTTCTACTATTCTCCATCTAAAATTACTACAATATAGTAGTATGTCAAGAAAAATATTTTGCGACCTTGGAGGGCGATTGGTCGCCCGCTCGAAGCTGATCGACACTCCCGCTGATTACTCCTGCGTGGTCGCCCAGCGTCTACCGATCCATGGAAATCTGGGCGGATCACGGCCACTCGGAAGCTATTCCGGTCAAGTCCCCTTCGAGGAGGTTTGTCCTGGCAGAGCACTCGCCGGATTAATCGCGAGTAACGGCGTACGGTAGAGCGGTCGCCCAGTTCCCGCCTCGCGCAGTCTGCACCTATTATCGGCAATACGCCGCCAGCCGGCTGTAGCGTCATCTAAGCCGTTAACCTAGGGATTGGAAGCGCCCCAAAGCCCGCGATGCGGGCGTGATCATGTCGCCATGGGAAAAACGTAGGGGAACATGTTCTGAGCCCCGGAGGGGGCGACATCGGGCCCCGTTGGTGGGGAATCAAGCACGGTCGGCGGCAGGTTTTGGCCAGAAGAATTCACCGATGCCGCCCCTACGGGGCTGACGAGGCCCGCATGGCATCAGCATCCCACGGCTGGCTAGCCGTGGGCTACAGGATGTCGCCACTGCCGCGGCTTTGGATCAGACCACTTCCCTTGGGTTGACGCTTATTGGCCGGTTGGCCTGGGCATTGTTAGGACGCCCATTTGGGGCTGGGAAGTACGAACGTCTATGTCGAATTCACTCCATCAAATTAGGACATCACCGGATGCCCCAATAATTTGACAATCGCGGAAACTGGCTTTATCAATAATAGGGCTGGAATTTCAGGCAAGTCCTTCCGATAAAAGAAAATCCAGACTGACAATAGAGCGGAGGTTTTTGTGCGGCAACCAGAAAAGGCGACGGTGGGAGTATTCGGGATTGGGCTGGCGGCATACTGGCCACAGTTCCACGGGCTCAAGGAGCGGCTGGAAGGCTACCAGCGCAAGGTGGAACAGCGCATCGGCCAATGGGCCACGGTCGTCAGCGCCGGCCTGGTGGACGACACTCCCAAAGGTCTCCAAGCCGGTGAAGCCTTTCGTCGCGCGAGCGTCGATCTGGTTTTCTGCTACGTCGGCACCTACGCAACTTCCTCCACCGTATTGCCCGTCATCCAACACGCCAAGGCGCCCGTGGTGGTTCTGAACCTGCAACCACGCGCCGCGCTCGATTATGCGCACACCGATACGGGCGAGTGGCTGGCCAACTGCTCCGCCTGCTGCGTTCCGGAAATCTCCGGAGCGTTTGCCCGCGCGGCCATTCCCTTCCGGCAAGTCACCGGCATGCTCGACCCGGAACCCGATGTGCGCGAACCGAGCGAATCCGCGTGGAGCGGAAATCGAGGAATGGTGCGCCGCCGCCAGGGTGGTTCACAATCAGCGCCGGGCTCGCATCGGATTCCTCGGGCACCCCTACCCCGGAATGCTCGATATGTACAGCGACTTCACCCAGCACCAGGCGCAACTGGGGACGCACATCGAAGTTGCTGGAAATGTGCGACCTGGAGGCGCGCGTGAGCGCCGCCACGGATGCCGAGATCGCGCGCAAGGCGGAGGAGACGCGCAGCATCTTTGACATCAGTGAGGACAGCCCGTCCGACCCGCTGGCGAAAAAGCCCGCCCCGGAGCAGATGGATTGGGCCTGCCGCGTTGCCGTGGGGCTCGATCACCTGGTGGAGGATTTTGACCTCGACGGCCTGGCCTACTACTACCGCGGCGTGGGCGGCAACATGTATGAGCGGATCTGGGCGCGGCGTGATCCTGGGATGCTCGCTGCTGACCGCGCGCGGAATTCCCTGCTCCGGTGAAGCCGATCTGAAAAATTGCCAGGCGATGAAGATCATGGACCTGCTGGGCGCGGGAGGCAGCTACACGGAGCTTTACGCCATGGACTTCCGCGAGCGCTTCATCCTGATGGGCCACGACGGCCCCTTCCATCTGGCCATCGCCGAAGGCCGGCCGATCCTGCGCGGGCTCGGCCTCTACCATGGCAAATCGGGATTCGGCGTCAGCGTGGAAGCCAGCGTGCGCAAAGGCCCCATCACCATCCTCGGCCTCACCCAAACCTGCGATGGCCGGCTGAAATTTCTCGCGGCCGAAGGCGAATGCCTCGCCGGCGAGCGGCTGAAGATCGGCAACACCAACAGCCGCCTGCGATTCGCGCTTGAACCCGCGCCGTTCATCAATGCCTATTGCAGCGAGGGGCCTACCCACCATTGCGCGCTGGGCGTCGGCCACGTCCTGGGCAAGCTTAAGAAGGTGTCATGGCTCACGGGGCTGGAACTGAAAGTCATCGGGCCGACGAGCGGGCAATAAGCGTTTCGTCAAGTTACCAGGATGCAAGCATAGGAGCCCAGTGCCACGAGCGAGCGCAATGCTCTCCTCGAGTGGTCGCAGGCGAAAGAATGTGTTGCAGTTTACCACACAGGTGTGCGCAAATTTCCCCACAAATAGTCCTACCCACACCGGCATAAGTGTTCAACTTTTAAACAAACCGACCCCTGAATAGACATTTAGTTCCTGTTATGACGCAGACTTTTGGTCATAGTCTTGCGCGGAACCGTGCAGATCCGCGGCTTGGAGGACTTTATCCACCGCAAATTCGGAAGAGAGTGCTGCTTCGGATTGGGGGATGGCATTGAGTCGCTTTTTCCGAGATTCCGGACACTTGATTCGTCCCGCGCTGGTCCTGCTGGCGGGAGTGGTTATCTTTCTGATTATCCGTGCCGCTGTGGTGCCCAAAGACTTTGGGAAATATGGACACTACCGGGCGGGTGCGCTTGACATGATCGCCGCGCTCCCCATTGCCTATGCCGGCGGAAGCCAATGCGCCCTCTGCCACGACCAGGAAGCCAAGGTGCATGACGGGGGTAAGCATGCGAGTGTGCATTGCGAGGCCTGCCACGGCCCCCTGGCCAAACACGCTGACGATCCCGTCGCCAATGTGCCCAAGCTGCCCGACGTAGCCAACCTCTGCCGGCGCTGCCATGAAAAAGACGCCGCCAAGCCGAAAGGCTTTCCCCAAGTGGATACGGTCGCGCACTCCCAGGGCATGCTTTGCAACACTTGTCACCAGCCGCACAATCCGCACCTCTGAGGGAGGAGTTAGAAGCATGGAATTCAGCAGGCGAGACCTCTTCAAGATTGGCGGAAAAATCCTGGTGCTGGCCTCCACCGGCGCCACGCTCGAACAGATCATGGGCGCTGCCCCTGCGCCTGAAGCCTACCGGAGGGCGGACCACTGGTGGGGCATGATCATCGACATCGACAAGTGCATTGGCTGCGGAAGCTGTGTGCGCGCCTGCTCGCAGGAGAACCACGTGCCCGCCGGGTACTTCCGGACCTGGGTGGAGCGGTATCAGGTGGAGGAAGGAAAGCAGCCCATCGTCGACTCGCCCAATGGAGCGATGGAGGGCTTCCCCGTCGCTACGCGCGCGGGCCTCAAGAGCTTCTTCGTTCCCAAACTTTGCAACCACTGCGCCGATTCCCCATGCGTGCAGGTCTGCCCGGTGGGTGCGACGTTCCTGAGCCCGGATGGCGTCGTCCTGGTGGACACGACCTATTGCCTTGGCTGCCGGTATTGCATCCAGGCTTGCCCGTATGGCTGCCGTTACCTGCATCCGGAAAAACATGTGGTGGATAAGTGCTCGCTCTGCTATCACCGCATTACCAAGGGTCTCACCACCGCCTGCTGCGAGAACTGTCCCACAGGGGCGCGCCAATTGGTGGATTTCAAAAACCCCAACGATCCCGTTCACGAGTTCCTGCGCAATAACAAAGTCGAGGTGCTGAAGCCGTATATGGCCACGGGAGCGAAGGTCTACTACAAGGATCTGGATGGCGCGGTGCGATAAAGGAGCGAAGCAATGATTCCTGGCGTTGAAGGCTTCATGTACCCCAACGAGGTGGAGTTGCAGTGGGGCCTGCTCATTGTGCTCTACCCTTACATCACCGGGCTGGTGGCCGGCGCCTTCATCCTGGCGTCGCTCGAGCGCGTCTTCAAGGTGAAAGGCCGTGCGGCCCACTTACCGCCTGGCCTTGCTGACGGCGCTCGGCTTCCTGCTGGTAGCGCCCCTGCCCCTGCAATTGCACCTGGGGCATCCCGAGCGCTCCATGGAGATGTACCTCACGCCCCACGCGATCCTCGGCCATGGCCATGTTCGGTTTTGTGTACTTGTGGTACCTCATGGTGGTGCTGCTGCTCGAGGTCTGGCTGGAGTACCGCGCGGACATCGTGCACCTGGCGCAAACCACCACTGGCGTTCGGCGACTCATCTACAAACTGCTCACCCTGGGGTCGATGAATGTCAGCCCCGAGGCGCGGCGAATCGACGAAAAGGTCAGCTACGTGGTTACCGTCATCGGCATCCCCTCGGCGTTTCTGCTGCACGGGTACGTGGGATTTATCTTCGGCTCGGTGAAGGCCAATCCCTGGTGGTCCACTCCCCTCATGCCCGTCGTGTTCCTCTTCTCGGCGATGGTTTCAGGCATTGCGGCGGTCCTGGTGCTGTACATGGCCTTCATGAAGGTGGAGAAGATGTCCATCGACATGCCGTGCCTCGACACCATTGCCAAATACCTCTTTTACACCTTCGTCATCGACTTCTCGCTGGAGATGCTGGATCTGGTGCATCGCACCTACGAGGCCGATGAATCCTTCCGCTCCCTGGATTTCATGGTGCACACACGATTGTGGGGATCGCAAGTGATTCTCCAGATCATCGTGGGTACGCTGGTGCCCCTGACGATCCTTGCGGCCAACCAGCTTTGGCGGTTCTCGGAAGTTCGCCGCAAGGCGATGTATCTCATTGCCTCTCTGCTGACCCTGATTGGCATCTTCGCCATGCGCTGGAACGTGGTGATCGGGGGCCAGTTGTTTTCCAAGAGTTTCCTTGGGATACACCTCTTACAAAGTTGAATTCGCAGCCAAGGAAGGCTTGCTGCCGGCCATCGGATTAATGATTCTGCCCTTCGTAATCGTCGTTGCCCTGGTGAAGCTTCTGCCCCCATGGGAAGGGGAAGCCAGCAAGGTCTAAAGGAGCTGCCATGTTGCAGGCAGATCTGGACGAACTGCGCCAGCAGGTTCGCGATCTTACGAACCGTATCTCTCGTCTGGAGGAATCTCTCGCGCCCCGCGAGAGCGTGACGCCCGACCCGGGAAGCAGAGCCTCCTCGCCCTGCCCGAGGATCCCGGACATCCTCTCGCAAGTTCCCGACACCACTTCCGTTCTCCCGGTTCTCGGAGGCGGGCTTCTCGGCTTGGCAGGCGCCTACCTGCTGCGGGCCATCGCCGAATCGGGAGCCCTTCCACCGAGGGCGGTCTTCACGCTGGGAACCCTCTACGCCGTGGCCTGGCTGCTCTGGGCGGCGCGAGTTCCCGTCGAACGCCGGTTCGCGCACCACCTTGTACAGCCTCACGTCCGTGCTGATCCTTTCACCGCTGCTTTGGGAGTCCACGCTGCGCTTTCACATCATCACCACTGCGGAGGCCAGTGTGATTCTCATGGCCTTACACCCTGATCGGCCTGGCGGTATCCTGGCAGAGGGACTTGCTGATCGTTGCCACCATTACTACCCTCGCGGGCCTGACCACGGCCGGCGCGCTGCTGATCGCCACGCACGACGTGCTGCCCTTCACCTTTGTCTTCCTGGCCATCGCTGCGGCGGTGGAAGTGTGCGCTTGCCTCAACCACTGGCTGGGTGAGCGGTGGCTGGCGGCGGCCGCCGCCAATCTTTCCGTCCTGCTGGCCACCTGGCTGGTCACCAATCCCCGCGGCCTTCCGGAGGTCTACGCGCCCATTCCGGTACGCGCCCTGTTCGCCGCGCAAATGGCGCTGGTGGCCATCTACCTCTCCAGCGTTATGGTGCGGACCCTCCTGCGCGGCCTTGCCTTTACTAATTTCGAAACCGGGCAATGCGCTCTGGCCTTTGTGATTGGCGTCGGAGGCGCACTTCGCTTGTCCGCGGGCGGTGCGCACATCGCTCCCGCCCTGGGGGCATTCGCGCTGGTGTGCGGCGCGGCATGTTACGCGATCTCGTTCATGGTGCTGGAACGCCACGGCTCGCACGGCCGCAACTTTTACACCTACTCGACCTTCGGAATGCTGTTAGTCCTGGTCGGCTGCCGAATCCTGTTGAATGACGGCGCGGCCGCGGTCGTATGGTCCGCACTGGCCATAGCGTGTATCGGCGCGGGCGGGCTCTGGGCCAGGCTGACGCTGGAAATTCACGGCGGCATTTATCTGGTACTGGCGCTCGCGCTCTCGGGCGCCTTCCAGCAAGCCGCAGGGTTTCTCTTGGGAGCCGATCTCTGGCCCGGTTCGGCCCCTACGGCGCTCTGGATCGGCGCGGCGGTGGCCGGAGCCAGTTACCTGCTGGCCGTGCGGTTCACTCCCTCTCTCAGCGGCTGGAATTTCCGCGCCCTCCGCGTGGCCGTTGCAGCCGTCCTGGTTTGGGTGGTGTTGGGCCTTTCGGCGGGAGGCCTGACCGGTATTTATCACGGACTCTTCGGTTTCGAAGCCGGAAACCCCTATTGCGCAACCCTGCGGACCGGCGCCGTGACAGCCGCTGCCGTGCTGCTGGCCTTGGCGGGTTCCCGCCCCTACTTCAGCGACCTTGCTCAATTGGTTTATCCTCTCATGCTCCTGGGCGCCTATCGCCTGGTCGCCGACGATATGCACCAGGATCGCAAGGCCGTCCTGTTCCTCTCGCTGCTGCTTTATGGCGCCGCGCTCATGGCGATACCTCGTCTCCGGCGTTCTGGGTAGAGTCCATGAGGGGCGCGGCCGACAGCTATCTGGGTGGAACTTCCAGCCACAAGTCGATCTGCGCCTCTGGGAGGCACCGAGAAAACCGGGCTAGGCGGCAAAACTGTTCACCTAGCTGTCGTCAGGGATTAAACGAATCTAGTTACGTGCGAAGCACCTTGGAGTGCGTGTGGCAGCAGCCACCGCCTTTCATTCGTGCGAGTTCCGTATGAATCTCGGGCGGAAGGCGGTGGCTGCTGCCACACGCACTCCAAGGTGCTTCGCACGAGCCCATGTCAAAATGCGCGCTAAGTGAAAAGTGTTGGGGCTAGCCGGGACGGGAAAGAACGTAGGTGAATCGTTCCTTGAGTCTTAGGAACGGCAGCTCCAGGAATTGATATGAGGCTATGGAAAAGGCAACCGTAAGCGCGAGACCCAGCAAGGCATACACAGGGTAAAGCCCCGCATGAAGCGTCCCAAGGACTTTGCGCGCCAGGAGCAAAGACAAATAGTGATAGACGTAGAGCCCATAAGAGATTTTGCCCAAATACACGAGTCGAAACCAACCGACCATCCGCATGCGTTCCACGGGCAGACCGAGGGCAGAAAGAAACAGCAAAGTACATGCGGCCGCTACCAAAGGGAAACCTAACATTCCACGCAGCAGGGTGGGGGCAGCGCCAGGTGCCGTGCCACCAAGGAGTTCGGCTGCCCCCATCAACCCCCCGAGCCCAACAATAACAAAAATCAAACGCACACCGATGGAAAGTGAGGGGATTTTTCCCCGAAGACCCAGGGAGATGAGAATGCCCACCGCAATGCCATCGAGCCTGGTAAAAGTGCTGTACGAAAGCATCTGCATGGTTGTGTGCCCAGCCAGCAGAATAAACCGCGTCCCCGAAGCCAGCACCAGCAGCCCGACCGCCACTGCGGCCAGGCGCTTAGGCGAAGACCTCCGTACCACCCGGGGCCAAAGCAAATAGAATTGCTCCTCCACCGAGACGCTCCATAGCGGCAAGGCAACCGAAGCAGGAAGTCCATGCAGCGCACTGATCCAGTTGCCACTCAGGAGAAGAAAGGCCAGCACGTATTGCCAGGTAAAAATCTGCCCAGCCACAAACTCGTGGAGCGTCCAGGCAATCCCGATAAAGAAGAAATAAAGCGGCCAAATTCGCAGGATGCGGCGCACGTAGAAGGCTTTCACATCAAGAAACCCACGCTTCGCCTTTTCTCTCACCAGCAACTCCGTAATAAGGTAAGAGCTCAGCACAAAAAACAGGTCAACACCGAAGTTCCCGGCCCCCAGAGCATCATTGCCCAGGCGAATCAAGCTCGATACCAGCGGCATTACCGTGTAACGCAGCAGTTCCGGTGGAATAGAACGGGGCTTGAGATGATAAAAGAAAACGCCAAGAAACGCGAAGAAGCGAAGCACATCCAGCTCCGGCCGATAAAAGCGCTCTCCGGTTCCAATTTTCGACCCGGCGATCTCATTCGAATTCCGGATCAAGCCCGGTGGGATCATAGAAGTCCTAAGCTAAGAGTGAGGGTTGGTCATGTCTTCAAGCCTTTGGACGACGTCTTTCTTAAGGCTGCCCGGACATACGGCTACGAAATCATAACCCGACGGTCTGCTCATTCCCCTTGTGACTCGGTACAATTGCGTGGACCAATACTTCTTCTGGTCATACGCTAAGAACTCGTATCCCATTCCGGCGAGCAAGGTGACGACGTTCTCTGACCAAAACCCGTCTTTCCCCAAGTGGCACTCGAACAACACGACGCCCGGTTTCTGATCTTGCATCCAGTCCCGCATCGATTCGAGAACCACTCCTTCATGACCCTCCACGTCGATTTTGATCAGTGATACCTGCCGGCAATCCAGAGCCCGGACAAACTCTCCCGCATCCTCGACGCGAACGTGGATCCTTTCGCCGGGAAGTTGCTGGTCCTCTGAAACCATGCTTGTCCTCCCCAGATTGCCAACCTCAATAACTGCCATCTCCGCCGACCCGCTTCGATTGGACAGAGCGCATTCATGGATTACGGCCTGCCGGTAGCCATTGATAAGCATCGATTTTCGAAGACACTGCGCTATCGCGGGTTGGGGCTCGAAAAAGTGAACTTTCCCTTCCTCTCCCACCTTCTTGCAGGCGAAGAGGCCAACGACACCAAAGTTGGCACCGATGTCCAAGACCGTATCGCCAGGACGCAACACAGCCTCCAGCACGCAGGTGATCCGAGGGTCGTGCTCCCCCCAGAGATACATCGCACGACCGACATAGTCATTCAGGAAGACGATCGCCCGCGCACCATATCGGAGCTCGGCGGTGGCGACTCCTTCACCGCACATCCATGCGGCGATTGCCGAGTCGGTGATGCGATGACCAACCTTGACCGTTTTCAACTTGCGGACAACGCTGGCAAGTGCAGCACGCGCATATTCCACTATCTGAAACTCCTTTACCCCAGGAAAGGGGAGCGTGGCTAGGTTCCCGGACGAATGACCTTCAGCTCATTTACGTTTCGACGCCCAAACATGAAGATCCTTAATTCGTGGGTGGGTCTCGATCTGGTTGAATCCCAGAGTGCGCAGTAAACCAATGACGTCGTCTGGCTTCAAATTCGGGGGCAGAAACCCAGGGTGGACTTCACAACAAACAAGTTCGCAAGAGGGCTGGGAGAGCGTCCGAGTGAGTCCCTGAAGAACGGAATGCTCATGTCCTTCCACATCGATCTTTACTGCCCGAGGTGGAACCAAGCCCCGACTTTCGACAAAACGATCACCGTGGACGACGTTCACACGCTCCGCGTGCACAGGCGCGCCATCGCCGTCATCGGAGCCAACAATGCGCCCTGCGCCCGCCACGTCACCGGTCTGAAGCGTGGCATTGCCGTCCCGGTTACTGAGTGCCAACCGAAAGGGCTGAACGTTGTCCAGGTTATTCAGCTTTAGATTCTCCCGCAATCGTCCGTAGGAGTCAGGTTCAGGCTCGAAAGCAACAACGCGTCCCTCTTCCCCTACTACCTGGGCAAGAAAGACCGTGTACAAGCCCGTCGCTGCGCCGATGTCGTAGAGACAATCTCCTGGGGTGAGCTTCCCCATCAAGAACTCGAGCGTCTCGCGCTCTCCACCCATGGAATCCAAAGCCTGAACCGTGGATGCTGAATAGACATGGAATTGCGCTTGTCGCCCGGCTACGGAGATCTGATGTTTACCGCCTTTAGGAGCAAAGCAAAACCGATATACCCTAAGCAGGAGACCGCGGATCCCCAATAAATCCGTCAACCGAACGAAGAATGGATGTCGGGCAATTCTCTTCAACGAATCTCGCATTGGGTCCTTCTTGCCTCACGATCGTGATATCTCCATTTTCCACCGATTCCCCGGTAGCCATCCACCATCCCTCGAAAAATGGCCAACGCCGCCTGCGGGCGGCGTGAAACTAGATTCTTCAGAATCCGCGCTGAGCACAACACGCTGTTCAGGAGATGAAAAAAAGCGCGCCAAGGCATGGCGAGGTTTCCCCTGGCCATGAAGACGCGGTTCCGGCTCTGGTAGTAATAGGCCAAAGAATTGAACTGACCTCCGCTGCTGCTTGCCGCCCCATGGTGAACGACCGCATGGCAGGCCATGACGGTTCTGTAGCCAGCTCGTCGGGCGGCCTCACAGATTTCCATGTCCTCGCCATATAGAAACAACTTTTCATCCAAATAGCATCCGCGTAATCGGTAAACATCTTGAAGAGCCGCCCTACGGATGAGCATGGCTGCTCCTGACACCCAGGACATGGCCTGGAACTGCATTCCATTGTCGGGCCGGGCATGGCGTAAGGGAAAAAGAGGGCGAAACAATTGACGCGCCACGGAGACCGAGTCGTCGCATCCCATGAATTGGTAATGACCGCTCTCTTCATCTTTGATCAGCGCGCCCACGATGCCCGCGCCACTCACGTGCCCTGCTTCCAGGCCACGCGCCAGACAATCTCTTTCCACCAGCGCATCATTATTGAGGAAAAAGACGTACTCGGCGGGCAGCAGGCGGCGCAAAGCATACTGGATCGCCACATTGTTCCCGCCCGTAAATCCAAGGTTTTCCGCGTTGTTAATCAGCACCAGCCGCCGGAAGGAACCGCAACGCTGTAAATCCTGTTCCATGGCCGCATCGCCGCCAGCGACGGCAACCTCCCTGCTGTACTCAACAAAAGCCCCGCCTTCCCGGAAGTGAGCCTTCGCCCAGGCACGCAACTCCGCAAGGGATTCGTTACCTGAACCATTTTCCACCACAACTATCAGGTAATTTGGATATTCGAGCTGCCGGACGGATCCGATGCATTCCAAGGTGTGTCGCCAACTATTCCAGTTTAAAATGCTGATCGCCACAAGGGGTGCGGACGGCTCCCACGCAGTTTCCGGTGAGTTGAGTTCTTGCATGCTCCCCATTTTTTTCATCCATCACCCGGCCCGCGTTGCAATCAAGACCAGTTCTTCTCCTACTTTGCCGTTTAAAAGACGGAGCGACTCTTCCAGGGCCAAAAACGCCCAAGCTTGATAAGCCACGCGGCGGCCGGGCCGGCGCCCGTCGTGCGGATGCGGCACTCCGCGGCGGATCGCCTGACTAAAGATGTAGATCTCGCGGCTCAAACGATCGATGGTGCGCAGAGACTCCGTGTGCAGCCCCGCCCGATCTGCGCAAGCCTGAAGTCCTCGCAGCGAAAACAAGTGCAAATGGCGTGGCGGCTCAAGGCCGCGCCAACAGGATTTGAAGAAGCGGTGCCCGAGACTTTCGACATTTGGCGTTATCGCCACCAGCCGGCCATCGGGCTTGAGAACCCGACAGCATTCACGCAGCAAGGCAACGGGATCCGGCACGTGCTCGATAACGTGGTGCAAGGTAATGGCATCGACGGAGGCGGCAGGCAGCGCCGCTGCCTCCAGCGTGCCGGTAGCCACATCCAAGCCCAAGCGCTCGCGCGCCACACGGGCGGCGTCAGGGTCAGGCTCAACCCCCTGCACTTGCCAGCCATAATCTCGCATGCGCCCCAGGAAGACCCCGCTTCCGCACCCAATGTCCAGAAGCCGGCCGTCCGCAGCTAGGGGTAAGTACATCACTATGGCCCCCGCCGCCTCTCGCAGGAGTGGGAACAGTCGCCCCACTTTGCCCACGAGTTCCCACGAGCGGCCGGGGAGAGACGCCCGGTAACCATAGTGCATGGCAAGGACAGACATTCTTAGCTTGTAATGCCAGCTCGCCGCCACAGGTGGGGCTTCATCAGCGGAGGGCGGCTGCCCATGTGTGTGGTAATGTTCGTAGAGCTTTCCAATGTCCTCTGGCGCCGGCTGGGGGTTTAGCCACACGAGGCCACACGGTCGGCACTTGAAGAGATTCCACACACCAGGGGCATCGAACAGCCGGTCGCGGAGGCCGGTGTAAAGGGCTTGGCCCGGGCGCCCGCAGATTCGGCAGATTCCCAAACTCCGGACACGAACCCCCTCGTTCTCAAGCGCCTCCGTGGTTCCATTTTTCGAGCAAGAGTTCATCAGCGCGATACCTTGACCCACTGTCGGATGTGCCCCTTCTCCTCCAGGTCCAGGATGTAATGCCAAGTAACCACCAGGAATCCGGCAGCCAGGAGCAAACTAAAGAAGATCTGGGCGAGTAGGTTGTGGCTCCAGACCCATAGAGCCAGGAAGCCAAGGGTCAGGGCAGCCAGGATCGCAAGGCTTCGCAATACGTCTCTACCCGCAAGTAAGCGGGGGGAGGAGTGCGTCACCCAGAGGGCGGCAATGGTGAGAAGCAGGAAATCAAGGGTGACGCGGGCGGAAAAGGCGAGGGCCGCTCCGGGCAGCCCAAGCTTCGTGACCAGGAACCAAAGCAGGCCGAGATGGAAAGGAACTTCGAGAAGATGAAACTTGGCAGTCAAGTCAGGGCGCCCGACCCCCTGCAAAAGATTGTAAGGAACGTAGGCAAGGGCGTTAATCAGTGTTCCCACCGTAAGGATCTGAAGCACCAGCGTGCCCTCGGAGGCAAATTTGGCGCCGACCCAGAGGGTCAGAAGCGGACGCGCGAAGAAGATCATAGCAAGCGATGCCGCTCCAACCACAAGCAACACGTATTTAAGAGAACGGACCAGGGCGGTGCTGATCCACGCATTGTCACCGCGCCCGTGAGAGGTGCTGAAGGCCGGAAATAGGGCGGCGGTAAGGCTGGCGGGAAGGATGATCAACTTGGACGAAATCATGAACGGGGGCGTATAGAAGCCGATCGCCGCGACGGACAAGAGTCCGCCGATAACAAATCGATCAAAGTAAGTCAGGATTGGGATAACGGCGCCAGAGACCGTGACCCAGCCACCGAAGCCGAGCAGGGGAAGAACGAGCGAGCGCTGGTATGTTATGGCATGTCTTAGAACTGGGTAAAGACGCAGGCAGAGGAGGCCATAACCCCCCAACGCCACAATTCGGCTCAACACCAAACCCAATACGACAGCACGAAGGCCAAACCCCACGGCCAACATCATAGCGGGTAGGAGGTAATAGAGCACCGCGCTGGGCAGGCTGATTGCATTCACGAGGTCGAATCGCTGAGAAGCCCCTAGCACGCCCTGGAACGTGCCCGTGGCAAATCCAATGGGCAGGGAAATGGCCAGAATCAGAAAGACCCAGTGGGCCTCCGTTCGGAGTTGGGGCGGAATCTTGAGGAGGCGATCGGAAAGGGCGGGCGAGCCTGCGGCGAACAGAACGCCAGCCAGCATACCAAAGCCCGTTTGCGTGGCCACGGCGGTCCAAACCAGCGCGGGCAGGCGATCGAGTTCACCCTTGCCGAGAAGTTCCGCAACAAATTTGGTGGTAGCAGGGCCGATGCCGAAATCGAGGAGAGCGAAATAGCCGACGACCAGCCAGGCGAGCGACAGCAGGCCGAAACGGTCCGCGCCCAGGCGGCGGATTACATAAGGCATCGTAACAATGCCAACCAGGAGCGGGATGACCTGCCCGGCAACATTCAATGCCGTGTTGCGGGCCAGCACATGACTACCAATTTTCAGGGCTGGGGCACGCGAAGGCTTCGGCGCAGTTTCAACTGACATTTCCATCTTGGTTTACTGACAAATGGCGAGTATACGCTTTAACCGCCGCGCCGCGCAATTCCACTGCCCCTCCCGTCCCTGGGTCCCCGCCTGTGCCCCATCACATCGAGGAGCGAGAGAGCCATAAACTGGGGGCCGTAGATCAAGGCCCGTCGCCAGACGGTGCGGGGCTCATGCAACAATCGCCATAGCCATTCCAAGCCGGATTGGCTGGCCCAGCGCGGAGCCGGAACAACTCTTCCACTGTGAAACTTGATCGCCGCCCCGACCGCGACGATCACCGGCGCCTTCAGCCGGTCGCGGTGGGCGACAATCCACCTCTCCTGTTTGGGAAGCCCCAGCGCCACCCAAAGCACATCGGGGTTAGCCTGATTAATCATTTCAATGACTTGCGCGTCTTCTTCGGGAGTAAGCTGGCGAAAAGGGGGCGAATAGGCGCCGACAATCTGTACCCCCGGGTGCTTCTGCCGCAGCCGGTTGCTCGCCGAGCGTCAGGGTTTCATCCGTATCACCGTAGAAGTAATTGGTGATATCCCTTCTCGCGGGAAAGCTCACAAAATGCCGACATTAAATCCGCCCCGCGAACCTGATGGGTGGCACAGGACATTTTTTTGGCCGCAACCCGGGCAGCCCAGCGCCCGTCCGGCACGGAAAGGTCGGCGGTATGGAGAACGGCACGGAAATCGGGGTGCTTGTGCGCCTCAAGCGCCCCGTGCGAACCCGTCACCGCGATCCAATGGGGCTGGCGACGCTCCCGGATCCATTGCTCCATCAAGCGCAAGACAGACTTAATGTCAATAATATGAACGGGCGCTCCGAGAACCTCGGTGCAGGGCGGGAGCCCGGCCTGTTCGGTCAAAAGGTTGCGCTTCCATATTCATGTTGGACTACGGTAACTTTCGGCCGCGCGGCACCCATTAGCCCTTTACCCCGAATGGCTGGCGCTTCGCACGGGGGCTTGCCTACCGGCGCCATTCGCTTTTTTGAGGCCCGCCGCCCGCCCAGCAACCGTGGCAGCTTTGCTGAGCGCTCTTCCCATTTTCCGGTAAAGGTCACGAGGAAGGAGATGAAAACCAGGCGAAGGTCCAACCAAAAGCTTTGCTTCTTGATGTAGACAAGATCGTAACGGAGCTTCTGGCGGCGGGGCAATTCGCTGTGGCCATAAATCTGAGCGATTCCGGTAAGCCCTGGGGTAACGGCGTGACGGCGGTCGAACCCGGGTATTTCCACCCGAAATTTCTTCACCAGTTCCGACCACTCGGGCCGAGGTCCGACAAAACTCATGTCACCGCGGAAGATATTCCAAAGCTGCGGAAGCTCGTCCATCGCCGTGGCACGCAGAATCCGGCCCACGCGCGTAATTCGCGGATCGCGTTCGGTGGCCGGAACGACTCCCCACTTGGCATCCGAATCCGGCACCATGGAGCGGAACTTGACGCTTTGGAATTCCTTGCAATCCTTCCCCACGCGGGGTTGGCCATAGAAAATGGGACCGCCATCCTCGATCTTAATGGCAACGGCAATCGTCGCCCAAATCGGCGAAGAAACAATCAAGCCGAGTCCGGAAAGCGAAATGTCAAAGATGCGTTTGAGCATGTTTAGTTTATAGGTTACAGGGCATAGGTTACAGCACTCAAGCTACCATCTAAACTTATGATTCCCTGCCCCTATTGCCTTTCACCTGATCCTTCGAGCAGGCGCTTCCGCAACGCTGTAAGCATCTTGCTTATTTCAGTTATCAGACTAAGACTCGGTTCTGCCTCGTCTTTGGTCAAGTAGACCAGTCGGACAGCCAACATCAAGAAAGTCTCGGTCTCCATAAGAGAGCCTTTAGCGATTGCTAGAAAATTTGCATAGTCCTTCCGGCTTCCCCGGGCGCTGCCTTCCGCGATATTGGCCGGGACAGATGCCACTGCTCGGGTGATTTGTGCAGTAAGACGGTACATTTCTGTCGGTGGAAACCGGGATGCCAGACGATATATTTGGACAGCCAAGTCCATCGCCTTCTGCCATACAACCAAGTCGCGATGCGATCTTATCGGTCGCCTGTCGCCTATAACCAAACAACCTGACCCCTGGTCACCAATCACCTTTCCCCCGTAGCCGGAGACCTGTAACCTGTCCCCTGTAACCTTTTACCTTTCGCCTCCCAAGCCACCGGGCAATGTCAGCAGGGCTCGCAAGGTTGCCAGCAGTGCACGATGGTGCCAATCAAACTTCAGCTTGCCATTCAATCGAACCAACAGGTTGGAGGCATTTGCTGCATCGAAGAATCTGTCAATTTGCTTGTCAGTAAAGTGGCTGGCAAGCTTCCGGGCGAAATATCCAACCATCAACTCATTGCCGAAAGTCGATCGCCAATAACGTTCGAATTCGCCCAAGGTCCGGGCGTTGAAGTTCTTGCTCCGGAAAGCGCGAATCAGCACGTCAGCCACCAGTTCGGCGGAAAGTAGCCCGTAGTAGATTCCGCCACCCGTTGTGGTCTTGATGTGCCCGGCCGCTTCACCTGCGGCGATAACGCGGTCCGAAACGCAGCGACCCACGGCGGCCTGGGCAATCCCCTTTCGATCGATACGTAATGTCGAAATGTCTGTCTGGGGCGCAATTCTACGGACGAGCCTGGCGAAATAAGGGTCGGGGTTGTCCTCCGTCATAAGCCCCACTCTCCACCGGTTGTTACCCAGAGGAATTTCCCAGCCAAATGCGCCGGGGGCAACCCCTTGGCCCACAAATACCCGGGTGGCATTCCCATGCCCATTAGGTGGCAGGGACATTTCCGCCTGGACGGCGCGAAGGAATTGCCGGGGATGCGCCAATCCCAGGGCAGAGTTCAAGGAACCATTAACGCCGGTGGTTATGACCGCCACCTGTGCCCGCACTCTGGCCGGCCCTGTCTCCGAATGGCGGAATTGGACTTCCACCGAATGTTTTTCAACCTGCAGAGAATTCACCCAGCAACCAAGCTGCAAGTTCACGCCGGCGTTAACGGCGCGCTGGGCCAAAGCACGATTAAATTCACCTTTATCGATTACCTGTGCGAGCGGCGCATCCGTCCGATGCTCCAACTTCCTTCCCCCGGGGGAAATGGCTTGAATGCATCGAATGTTTGACAAGATAGGCTGCGAGGGAAGGTCAAATCGAGGAAAAGCTTCGTCACCGACCACGCCCGAGCAGATCGCCCTTTCGCCAACCCGGTTTTGGGCCTCGAAGAGGACAACATCCAGCCCTGCCTGTGCCAACAGAAAAGAGGCGTGAATGCCTGCCGGACCTGCTCCGATGACGACTACGTCCTTCAAACTGTCTCCCTCGCCCTTCTATTCGTCTTGATACTTCCCCAGCAACAGAATTCAGTGAAATCACTTAGACCGCGTAAGCCCATCGTAGTTGATGTCCGGATCGTCAAAACCCTGTCACCTGCGACTGGAGCAACTCCTGGCCACGCCCAGATATCTGTATATTGAACTCGCCCAATCGTTGGCCTTCCTTGAGGTAATGCGCCAGACCGACCATCCAATGGGGAAGGGCGCCCAGATGATTTTCAATCAAGCGACGATTTTCCAGCACGGAATACGCCGGCCGAGGGGCCCTTCGTCCGGATTCCTGAGTCGAAATCGGTACCACGCGCACTCGCTTCAGTCCCGCCAATTCTACGATCGACTGGGCAAATTCAAACCAACTACAGTTCCCCGCCCCTGTCGCGTGGTAGATTCCGTAAGCTTCGGTTCGCATCATCTCTGCAAGCTTCAAAGCCAAGTGGTGCGTATACGTCGGGGAGCCCCGTTGGTCACTCACCACCCGAAGCTCGTCACGCTCCATGGCAAATTTGACAATCGTGGCCACAAAATTCTTGCCGCGCGGCCCGTACAGCCAAGAAGATCTGACAATGAAGTACCGCTTGAGCAACGACTGCACGTGACATTCGCCCCCCAACTTCGACTGGCCGTAAACGCTGAGGGGATGGGTGGCGTCATCCTCCCGATAGGGTCTTTCCGATGATCCATCAAATACATAGTCGGTGCTAACGTACAGCAAAATCGCGCCGCTTTCGGCACAAGATCGCGCCAGATTCCGCGTCCCCTGGGTATTGACCTCGTCGGCCAACCGGGGGTTCGCTTCACAACCGTCGACATCCGTGTAGGCAGCGAGGTGATACACAAAATCCGGCCGCAAATCCCGAAAAGCCTTTTGAACCGCGGCCTCATGAGAGATGTCAAAATCGTTGAGGTCCACGCCCACAACTTCGTGTTCGCTCCCCAGGCATGGCAGCAGCGCATTCGCCAGCATTCCCTTGGCGCCCGTGACAAGAACGCGCACTACTTTCTTCCTCCGCGGTTGAGCACTTTCTTCATCGTGGAATCCCGACGATCATACTGCTGGCGGTAATATGCACGATAGGCGCGCGCCGTCACGCGCCTTATCCATTCACCGTTGGAAAGGTACCAGTCAACAGTTTGCTTCAGTCCATCTTCCAAGGTTATTTGCGGCCCCCAACCCAATTCCTTTTTTGCCTTTTCGCTGTTGAGGGCGTACCGGCGGTCATGACCGGGGCGATCCTGCACATAGGTCAGCAAGGAATCGGGCTTTGCCGACAAGCTGCAAAATACGGCGCGCGATTTCAAGGTTGGGCCATTCGTTCCCGGCGCCCAGATTGTAAATCTCTCCGTCACGGCCCTGGTGCAGGGCAGCATCCAGCCCTGCGCAATGATCCATGACATGGATCCAATCCCTGATCTGTAGCCCGTCCCCGTACACAGGAATATTCTCCCCCTGAAGTGCACGGGTAATAATGAGTGGGATGAATTTCTCCGGGTACTGGTAGGGGCCGTAGTTATTTGTGCACCTTGTGATAATAACCGGAAATCGGTAAGTACGGAAGTAGGCACGAGACAGGAGGTCGGCGCCGGCTTTACTGGCCGCGTAAGGGCTGTTGGGGGCGATAAGGGATTCCTCCGTGAACTTTTCGCCGGAGGGAGCGCTTCCGTACACCTCATCGGTGCTTACCAGGATAAACCGTTTGACTCCCGCGTGACGGGCGGCGTCGAGCAAGCACTGAGTTCCGAGAACATTCGTTTTAACGAAGGCGGTGCTATCTAGAATGCTCCGGTCAACGTGGGATTCGGCCGCGAAATGGACGACCGCGTCAACCCCCTTCAAGACTTCCCGAGCTTTACTGCGATCACCAATGTCTCCGCGTACAAAAGCGTGCCGTTTGTTCTTTTCCAAATCCCGCAGGGTATGAAGGTTGCCGGAGTAGGTCAGCTTGTCCAGATCTAGAATTGAATACCCGGAGTGGTGCGCAAGGATGTAGCGAATAAAGTTCGAACCGATGAATCCTGCTCCCCCTGTGACCACGAGCTTCATTTCTAGCCCTCTATTTCTATATGGAGTTAAACGGGTATTCCAAGACCGTGACAAAGTACTTGGGCCTTGAGAAGCTATGGATGCGGCATGCCATCTGCCACCAGGTTCGTTGCCAATCGGAGTGACTCGAAAGTCCCCGCGTCCGTCCACCAGCCTTCCAAAATGCTGTGAGTTAAGGTGCCTTCCCGCAAATAGGCATTGTTGACATCGGTTATTTCCAGCTCGCCGCGATGGGAAGGTTTGAGTCGGTTGGCCTTTTCGAATACCGTTGCGTCATAGAAGTAAACACCGGTGACGGCAAAATGACTTGCCGGGGATGCCGGCTTTTCTTCGATGCGGGCAATCCTGTCCCCATCAAACACCGGGACGCCAAACCGTTCGGGGTTGGAAACTTCCTTGAGGAGGATGTGTGCCCCATTGGGTTGCTGCACAAATTTCTCGGCAGCCTGCTTGATGCTTCCCTCCAGAATATTGTCACCAAGAATCACGCAAATCCTTTCACCTTCCGCAAAAGCCTCAGCCAGCCGAAGAGCATCGGCGATCCCGCCTTCCCCCTCTTGATAGGCATAATTCAGACGCTTCAGTCCAAATTCCTTCCCATTGGCCAGCAATCGCAGGAAGTCGCCAGCGTTGCGTCCTCCGGTAACAATGAGGATCTGTTCGATTCCAGCATTTACCAGTGTCCGGAGGGGATAATAAATCATAGGAGCGTCGTATACCGGCAGCAAGTGCTTATTGGTAACTTTTGTCAAAGGGAACAACCGCGAACCTGTTCCACCTGCCAGAATGACACCCTTCATCTCGTAATCCTCCTAATGCTCGGCCACCGCGACTCACAACTGACTCCCAGACGTTGTCCGTCCCATACCCATCGCCCAGAAACGGAGTTCGTCAGGATAGGGAGAACGATCCCCCTCCACTAAAGTCCTTCAATTCAAAAATCCCTCGTCGCGTTCTGAAGCCGGTTCCGAGACCACTCTTCTGGGGCGATCAGGCAAAGAGCTTAAATGCGTTGCGACGGCGACGCACACCACAAACCAAGCGGCATTGGCAGCAACACGCAAGTTGAAATCGACCAAACTATGGCAGAGCAATCCCACCGCGCCCACCACCGCGCCGACTTGAATCCAACCCCACCTCGTCCGGAGACGTTCCGGGATGTGTAGAAAAGCCCGGCGAAAGAAAAGCACCAACCCCCAAATCAAAAGGACGCCCCCCGCCAATCCCGTCTCCGCCAAGCCCTCCGCGAAGTCATTGTGGGCATGTGACCAATGAAGTTCGGACGGATGAGTCATATAGGCGGGGAATACAGTCTCAAAGGATCCCACTCCGATTCCCTGCCTGAGATGGCTTCGCGCCATTCGGAGCGTGTCCTCCGCTACCCAGAATCGGTCGCCCAATTTCCCTTGGATGGAGTTTTCCGTTTGGAAAATTGACAAGGCGCGGTTGCCCACACGGCCCGAACTAGCCATCCAGGCGAAAACGCCAGCCGAGATCAAAACCCCTCCGAGGATCAGGGGGAAGGCGCGATGCCACACGCCCGTGGGCCGATGCCAAAAAATGATGAATCCAAAAACCAGGACTTCCACCAGCATAACCGCGGCACCGCCCCGCGAACCGCTGATCACAATCGGAGGCGAGGGCAACTCCCACGACCAGCCAGAGCAACAGCCGTGGCACCTTTCGCGAGTACCCCGAAAGGACATATCCCGCCGCGATCGGAATCAGCATTTCCATTAAGCCACAGTAGTCGTTGGCGCTAACGTAGGGGCCGAAAGGACCGAATGGCGTCGCCACACTCCAATAGATCAAGCCTTGTCCTGTCGTCATAACCTGTGCGAGGGCCAGCACGCTCAGACCCAATGCGAGCATGGTAACAACCAATCCCCACCATTTTAGGGCCCTGCCATTTTCGGGTTGCGTAAATAAAAGTTGGCCCGCCAGGAAGAAGAACACAAAGTTGGTGATGAGCTTCAGGACGGCCTCACGCGTGGCCACGTGATCAGCGGTCAATCCCGCAAAGAATTGTACACTTGCGATCAAAAGCAGCAACAGGAAAGGCCAGTAGAGCGGAGACCAGCTCACCTCGAGAATGCCGCGATGAGCGCAACCCGCAGCCCATAGAACCAGCGTGAGCAAGGCCAAAACCATCAAGGCACCCCAGGCCCACGGCTGTACGGCGCCGAAAGCCCACGGGGCGGCAAAAATTGTGGCCAGAAAGAGAATTCGCGCTCCAGAGTGGAAAAGAGATGAGTCCGCCCGGCCGTCGTCATGCGGTGTGGTTCTGCCGCGATGATGGGAAGACCTTGAAATGGTTGGGGATTGTCACCGGGTCCTCGCTTGGTTCACCTTGGGTCCGGAAGCGTCCACGGCGCGAAGAGTCACATCATCCAGCCAGACCGTGCCGGTTATGTCCCGCGAAGATGCTTGCTCTTTGGGCCGCCAAAAAGAAACTCTTACCGCTTGCGTCTGCGGTTGGGTCATAAACTCAACATCGATCGGGTGCCACGCCGTGGTTCCCACCGTCGGATCGCTGGTCCGAGCAACGCAATCTGCACAACCCATCTCATCTACCCGCAACTGCGGTCCGCTGCTGGAGGTGAGATTGTCGGATCGCACATAAGCAGTTAATTGATAATGCGTGCTGGGTCGAATGCGAACGACTTGATTCACCAGTTCATATTCCACATTTCGACCGAACACGAAATCAATCCGCAGGCACTTCCCGCCCTTGTAGGCGGAGGGATCAGAGAAATCATAGGCCAAGTCCTGGGAATCGCTTGATACGCCAGTCAAATCCGGTGTTGAGAGGCTGCCCCTCAAAACCCCCGTTATAGAGCAGGTTGGCGGATTGGGAATTGGGCGCCGGGGGGATGACCCCCGCATGTTGAAGGTCGTTCCACACCGTGCCGGCATCCTGTATTTGATTATGGTCGATTAGGAAGTCCAAAAAATGTTTTACCATTGAAATGTTGGGGGAACGATCAGGCCCGGAGATCATTTGTCCCCAAATTTTCATGGCGTTTTCGTAATCGGCGACGGAGCTCAAAAACATCAGGAATGCAAACCTTGCGGAGGCATTCTTTCCGTGGGGGACAACCTGCGCGTAGATCGCTTGCGGGTCGCGGGTCGCGCGAAGGCACAAGCGAAATGTATTATCGAGGTATTCCGGAGCCAATTCCAGCAAGTCTGCGAAAGTAGGGGAAGGCCTTGTCCTCGCGATTCGTTAAGAGGTAATGATTTCCTGCCGACCACAGTAAAGCGGGAGTCATGGGGTTAAGCACAATGGCTCGCTCAAAAGCCTCATCCGAACACGCGATGTCTCCGACAAAATCACAGGCCGTTCCCAGATCCGCCCAATAATCCCAATGGCGAGGGTTGAGTTCGACGGCTTGCCGGAGATATTTCACTGCCTCGGAAAGATTGAGGTCCGTGGGATCAAAGGTATAGACCAATCCCAGGCGATGGACCAAGTCGGCATTATCCGGATCCAGTCGCAGCGCCTTTTGAAGGTCGGTGATGGATATGGTGTCAAGGCGGGAAGTTACTCGGGCCACGCGAATCGCTTCCCAGGCCAAACCAAGGCTGACGGCAACGATGGGCATCAGGAAAAGAACGGCCCGCCACCAAGGGCGCAAGGAGGCATGCCAAAATGTGATTCGAATCATGCCGGGACGTTAGCTCTCTCACCAGAAAGGTCAGGGTTGGGCATGTTGACTCATCTCTCGTGTGATCCTGGAAGAGACGATTGACGAATAAGGGGCAGGCCGGTCCAATCCCCCTTGGAGGGAAATCCCCACTCGTTCGTCCGACTACGTTGAATGCTCATGCCCGGCGGGATGAATCCTTTCTGGCATGGCCTCCTCCGGAAGAATGCGAGGGATTCGACACCGAGGCTTCATCATAGTAGGACTGATGATAAGGGCCGTAATAGGAGCCATAGTAAGTGTCGAAGCGCATGTCAACCTTGTTAAGGACCATTCCCAGAACCCGCGAGCCGGCGTTTTCAAGGATTCGATGCGCCCGGGCAAGGGCGCCCCGTGCCGTCGTACCACTGGCCACCACCAATATAACGCCGTCCACCATTGCGGAGAGGATCACGGCGTCGGTCACCAGAAGCAGCGGGGGGGAGTCGATAACAATCTGCGTAAACCGCTTCAGCAAGTCCTTAAGGGTCGCATCCATCATGTGCGAAGAGAGCAGTTCGGCAGGATCGGGAGGCCGAGGCCCGGCCGGCAAGATCCAGAGATTGGGGATACGTTCATATTGGATCAGAACTTCATCGAGAGAATGAGCGCCGGTCAAGAAGCTGCTCAAACCCCTTTCATTGGCAACTCCCAGGGTCTTCGCAACGGATGGGCGGCGCATGTCGGCATCAATGATCAAAACCGGGCCTTGCCTCTGGGCAAAAGACATTGCCAAGTTAGTGGCAGTGGAAGTCTTTCCTTCGCCCATCTGTGCGCTGGTGACCAGCAAAGTTTGCGGTGGACGCGGAGCGGTGGAGAGTAAAACGGAAGTCCGGAGGCTGCGGAACGACTCCGCCATAGGCGAGGATGGACGCTTAAGAACAGCCAAGCCCACACCATTCGGTCCGGCAGCCGCGCCCAGAGAAGGGCCCCCAGCCATTTGCTTCCGTCGATAACCGTCAGTTTCGGCAGGGATTACGGCCAAAGCCGGAGCATTGACAAGCCTCTCCGCTTCTTCAGCAGTCCGGACCGAACTGTCGAGAGCTTCCTGTACGAAAGCCAGCGTAATCCCAAGAATGAGGCCGATCATCAGACCGGCGGCCAAATTGCGCGGCCGGTTTGGGCTAATGGGAGTCGAAGGCGGAGTGGCCGGGTCAATAACGTGAACATTGGTGACTTGCAGGCTGGCGGAAAGGGTGGCATCCTTCAAGCGTTGCAAGAGGCTCTCATAGAGCTGCTGGTTAATGTCGAATTCCCGCTTCAAAATATTGTGTTCGATCATGCGTTGATTAAGCGCACTGACATTTTCTTTTTCCTTGGCCATCGCCTCACCGATAAGTTTTTCCCGGCTTAGCGCCTCCAAATAATCGTTGTGAGCCTTCTCAATCGCTAGCTTACGCGCCGCCTCCATGAGAGATTGCAACTGCGTAAGCTGGTCATGAAGGCGGACGGCTTTAGGGAAATTCGGCCCATATTGGGTCAGGGCGTCAGCATAAGCTGCCTTGAGATCACTGTATTTCTCCTCCAAATGCTGGAGAACTCTGTCTTCCACAATAATTCCAACCTGGCCTTCGTTGGCCTTGGCAAGCTCATAAAGAGATTGCTTCTGAACCCGGTCACTCTCTGCATTGGTGTAGTCCCTGTTCAGTTGCTCCAGCCTCTCATCGTTGATAGTCCCCTTATCCCCAACGCTGACAATCAGGTTCTGACGCTCATAATCGATCAAAGCCTGTTGAGATTTCTCCACCTTCACCTTGAGTTCCTGTAATTGTTGCTCCATTCCGCCCGATGCGCGTCGGGTAAAGTCATTCCGCTGCTCGAAGTTGGCGTCGGTGTAGTTATCAATCAATCTATTCACGGCATTCGCCGCCAACTCAGGATTCCCGCTTTCATAACTTACCGCCAGAATACGGCTGTCCTTTAGGGGTGCAACCGAAAGTCCCTCCTTAAAATCTCCGATCAAGGCTGCCTTGCGTGCCGCGGCAATTCGAATGGCCGATTGCCCAGGAGCACTCGCCATGCCCGGCGAGGCGGCGCGGTCAAGTCCAAGCTGCTGCAGCGTTGTCCACGCCAGGCTGTCACTTTGTAGGACCTGCATCTGGGTGACCAGGAACGAGTTATCATCCACGGGAGACTGACGGTAAACCTCGTTGAGGGTTTGGAGTTGGGGGTAAGTGGTTTCGACATCAACAGTTGCCGTCGCCTTATACACGGGAGACATCTTAAAGGTGTAAATCGCCGTCAGCACTGCCACAATGACAGTGGCCGTAACGATCGTCGTAATACGCTTCAGGACGACTTGCCAGAAGGTGGCAAAACTGAAATGAGGTTCACTTCCTTGGGCCTCTAAATCCAGCGTCGTTGGTGTGAACGTATTAATCCGATGCGGCAATTGACGTTCAATGGGTGATAATGAGTCGTTGTCAGGCACCTTAAAAAGCTCCCTCGAGAAAAAATCCGATTCCGCTAGACCCTCGGCAACTCCAGTACTCAATGGTAGATCATCATTGCCTGCCCGCCGGTGGTCGCAACTTCAATAGCAGCAGTGGTGGATGCATGCAGAGCCTTAAGCCCGCCGCTTTCTGGCACAAAGAGAATATCGTCTGGCATCAACCGAATATCTGCAATCTGCCCTTTGACCATGGCTTTGTAATCCACGGGAATTTCCTCCCGCTTTTCGCCCTGGGCCGCCGGATCCCGCCGCAGGATAACAATATGGCTCCTTTTGGCAATGCCGTTCACGTCGCCCGCCAAGGCCAATGCTTTAAGTACCGTAGTGTGTTGTCGAGCATCGCTCAGCACGTATCCTCCGGGGCGCGCAACGGCACCCAAGACGTAAATGAGGTCGGCCTTCTGGACCGTGATTCGATCACCCGGATAAAGGAGGATGTTGGTATTGGTATTGTCGTCGCCCGTTTCCACCAGCTTTCGAATTTTCAGAGTGAATGGCTGCCCATTGGCCGAAGGATCCACTGCACCAGTTCGGGCGCTTTCTTCAAGGTCGGCGCGCTGGCCGACCGCCCCCCGCGATATTACCGCATCATCGCTGGCACTATTGGTCAATCCCCCCGCCTTAATGAGAATCTCGATTAACCGAGTGGGGCCAAAAATCGGATAGGCCTGAGGACTTCTAACTTCCCCCGAAACCAGTACAGTATGCAACCTCGTTTCCTTGAGCGAAACTGACACTTGCGCGTTATTCAGCATGCCTGCATCGTGAAATTTGGTGGCAATCAAGCGTGAAAGCTGATCCAACGTTTCGCCCGCTGCGGGGATCGGTTCAGGCAGCAGGGGCAGGGTCAATAAGCCATTGGAACTAACCCGATAGGTTCGAGTGACTTCAGGCACGTCCATCACCTGGATGTCCAACAAATCTTCCGGGCTCACCGTGTAATCGTTGATGGGCGCCGGTTGGCCATCGGAGGGACCTACGAGACCGCTGGCGGCCTTCGAGGCTACCGCTGGCTGCGGCGGAGTACCCGAATTCTGCCGCTGTGCCCACGCCAGCGTCAAACCAGTCATAAGATATAGCGCCAGTCCCGGCCCGCATACCTTCGCAAAAACTCGCAGATCCCAAACCTCCACCCGTTTACTGACCATCGGCCCACCTCACTCCTATACTCAACCGCCTTCCATGCTGATTTTCCCAGGTATCGGCCTTCATCACAAACCTGTTGCTTGCACCTCGTCCTCCCGGCAGAAATGCTGACCTAATGGTATGTTCAGCGGATTGGCGGCGATTCCACAGGGCTCGTGACTGCATACTCCCTGGTGTGCTCCGTGGCAGATTAAGAGGCATCTGCGGCTGGCAACTCAATCACATGGACTGCTGAGGTCTCATCAGGCTGATCTCTTTCTTGACGGTCTCCGGGGCACCTAACCTCCAGAGGGGATGTCGGGAAAGGGCTTGCGAACTAGCGCGTGCGAGCTTTGACTTGCGTCGCCGGGAACGACGACAGGGTTCCCATCCTCTCGCCGTAAATCTTCTAAACCCCTCGCGAAGCCCCCTCGAACTCGGCAAAATGAGAATTCCGCCCATGTCATCTTTTCGTTCTTTGCAGCTGCTTTGAATTAAGATGACAATCTGTAAGTTTGCGGGTATAGGCCTTCCCAAGCACTAACGACACCTAAGGAACCGCCATGGCACCGGTTCGGCGTGGTTATTGAGTTCCGGCAAGTCGCACCGACATAATTCGACGGGAGTTAGTGTACGTCTACGTTGTCATGTTGTCAATAGCGAGGGGAATCGGGGGGAATCGTTACGGGGGGATCTTTGGTGACACCCCCTTGACACTGCACTTCTAACCCCATTAGGATGAGGAGGACAAATCATGAGCGACAATTCCAATCGGCAAGAGACGAGTTTCGATGATGCCGCCATCACGGTCCTAGGCTTAGGCCATATCGGCCTCCCAACTGCGCTCGGTTTGGCGGAGTTGGGAAAGCGTGTTGTTGGCGCTGACGACGATAAGGGCAAGGTGGGACGTATTCGGGCGGGGGACCCGATTTTTTTTGAACCCGGCCTTGAAGATCTGTTGTCGAAGCACCTTCAAAGCGGAAGATTTCAGGCCGTCGATGATGTGGAAGCCGCAGTGCGTTCGGGTTCCATCATTTTCATATGTGTCGGTACACCACAAAAAGCCAGCGGTCAAGCTGATCTCGGTCAGGTAGAAGCGGTGGCGCGCGTGGTGGCACGCAACTTGAATGGATACAAACTCATCGTTGAAAAGAGCACCGTTCCAGCCATAACCGCACATTGGCTCAAGCGAGCAATTGTGCGCTATTGCCCTGGGAAGCTAGCTACGGCAGGCGAGGGCACTGCGGGCCCGTCTTCCCCAACGCCCTTGGATTTCGATATTGCCTCCAATCCCGAATTCCTTCGCGAAGGCAGAGCCCTGGAGGATTTTTTCCATCCTGACCGCATCGTGTGCGGGGTCGATTCCGAGCGGGCGCGCGATATCTTGACAAACCTTTATAGTCCCCTACAACGGCCGATAGTGGTTACGGATACAAGCACCGCAGAATTAATCAAACATGCTGCTAACGCCTTTCTTTCGATGAAGATATCGTTCATCAACATGGTTTCGGATTTGTGCGACGAGGTGGGGGCAAACGTCACTGCGGTAACGCGTGGCATCGGACTGGATTCCCGCATTGGTCCGCAGTTCCTTGACGCTGGAATCGGCTACGGCGGTTACTGTTTCCCCAAGGATGTTCGGGCCTTCATTCACTTGGCGGAAGAGCATGGAGTGGATTTCTCGCTTCTCCAAGAAGTGGAGCGCGTTAACCAACGTCGCGTAGACGTCTTTATCAAAAAAGTCCAAAAAGTGCTATGGACGTTGCGCGGAAAGACCCTTGGAATTCTCGGATTGGCTTTCAAAGCCGGGACCGATGACATTCGGGAGGCGGTCAGCCTTAAGATTATACAAGCCTTACTCAATGAGGGATGCATGCTGCGCTTGTATGATCCGCAAGCCATGCCAAACACCCGGGAAGTGTTTCCTGCCTCGACGGAACGACTCAGTTACTGTTCCTCCGCCTATGAGGCGGCGCACGGAGCCCAGGCCCTGCTTGTTATTACCGAGTGGGAAGAATTCCGCCAGCTCGACCTCTTGCGTTTGCGGAATAGCATGGAAGTACCTATTTTGATAGATGGTAGAAACCTTTTTGATCCTGACGCTGTCCGCAAAGCCGGTTTCGAATATGTTTCGATAGGGCGCGATGGGGCGACACCCGCTGGCGCTCACACGCATTCGGCAAAATTCGCCGACTAGCGTGGACCACGCTGTAGCGGCAGGCGGAGGTGCCCCTCTATGTCCAATTCTGCTTCAGGCGAGAATCTCCGGCCACTAACCCTTGTTACCGGCGGCGCGGGTTTCTTAGGTTCCCATCTTTGCGACCGTCTCCTGGCGGAGGGACACGATGTCATCTGCCTCGACAATCTTATTACCGGTCGTCGTGAGAATTTTCTGCATCTTCTCTCCGATCCGCATTTCCGCTTTGTGCTTCACGACGTGACCCGGCCGATTGACTTCCCCGCCCTGCTCGCCTCCTCCCCAGGACAACCGCCATTTGCTTCTCGCCGGCTAAGTTACATTTTACACTTTGCATCGCCGGCCAGCCCGAAGGACTATGCCCGGCACCCGATTCACACTCTTAAGGTGGGAGCGCTGGGAACCTACCATGCGCTGGGATTGGCAAAAGCCCACGGGAGCGTCTTCCTGTTGGCCTCTACCTCGGAAATCTATGGCGACCCGGAGATCAGCCCGCAGCCCGAGAAATACTGGGGGCATGTTAACCCCATCGGTCCGCGCAGCGTTTATGACGAGGCCAAACGGTTCGCGGAGGCCATAAGTATGGCCTATCACCGCGAGCACGGAGTCAAGGTGCGCATTGTCCGCATCTTCAATACGTATGGCGAGCGTATGCGATTGGAGGACGGGCGCGCCTTGCCTAATTTCATGGTCCAGGCCCTGCTCGGCCAACCCCTGACGGTGTATGGAAAGGGCAGCCAGACCCGCAGCTTGTGTTACGTCAGCGATCTGGTGGAGGGACTTTACCGGCTACTGCTGTCAAACGAGACCGGACCGATCAACCTGGGAAACCCTGAAGAGCTCTCCATTCTGCAACTCGCCGAGGCCATCCTTCGCGCCACGCAAAGCAAGAGTTCCATCATCTTTGAACCCCTTCCCGAGGATGACCCGCAGCGCCGCCAACCCGACATCACCGCCGCCCGCGGAAAACTAGGGTGGCAGCCCCACGTCAGCCTGGATAACGGCTTGGCCAAGACCCTTCCCTATTTCCAATCCTCATTGCAGAATCTATCCCAGCCCGCCGACGCCCCAGATGAGGACATCCAGTGAGGATCAGGGGTGGGTTGGAGACAGGGTAGCGCCGGGACGGGTTTCCGGCTGCGTCGGAGCCTTGGGGGGGCGTGGAGGAAGGGGGGCTGTTTTGGGAATCACTCTTCGGTCGACATACTCTAACAAGCTTTTCTTGACATTCTGTACTTCTCCCGATGCCAAAACGTCGTGCGGGAGTTCCTGAAAATCTTTTTCAATGGCCGCCTTGAGGTCCCGATTGAGCTCCTGTGCTTGCCGGTCCAGTGCCTCTTGGGAAGCACGGCTCAGGAGATCCATCGTTTCGTTCAGCTTCACCAATTCATCGTGATTGAGTTTGTCATGCAGGGCCGCGTAGTCGTAGGAGTTGTAAATCGGACCGGTGCACTGGACCATTTCATCACTCCAGGGCTCGTTAGGGTCGATTGGAGTTGCCGTAAGCTGACCATCGCAGACGAACCCGCCCCTGCCCATTCGAATCGACTGATTCGGTCCCGCGACAACCCGGATTTCCTGTGCTCGCAGAGTTCCAATGTTCAACAAACCGAATAGTGCAACAAGCGCTGACCATGATGCGAAGCGGACGGTATTTCTGAACTCGCACATTGAGGTAACTCCTTCGTTTCGGACGTCCTAGAGTCCTAGCCGCATACTCATTATTACCACACAGCCGCTGATAATCAACCGCCACCCGCATGCATGCGCGGGCCCTCGATTGTGTGATCGGGGTGAAGTCTTTGCAAGCGTAGCGGGGACTTGTTTTATATGCCCATCGGTTTTCCGACCGTTCGCGCTACATTTCCTGCCTACTGCTGATTGCTTCCTGCCTTCGGTTCTTCCACGCCGCCGGTAATCTTTGAATTCACGCGGAACTTGCGATAGTCGCTGTATGTCGAGGTGCCATTGAGGGACTTATGAAGGAAGAGAAGGCGGGCATGCAGATGAAACTCACCGTAGGACGGCATCCAGATCTCGTTATTCACGAACCGCTGCTCCAGAACGACGTTTCCGCCCTTCTGCACGGAGGCCAACAGGCCGCCTCCCACCTTCACACTCTCGAGGAAACGGGCTTCCAGGCGCACGCCCTGCTTGGCCTGCTCGTCAATCCAGAGGGTTCCTCCCAAGGATTTCAGTAGCTTATCGACCAGAGAATGGGGCTCAAATTCCGGGCGGGGCGCAAAATCCATTGCATAAACCTCGCGCCCCTGATAGGTGTCGCGACGCAGATTGTAGAAGCAGTCCGCCGCTAAGAATTTCGCCAAAGTAATCGCGTCCTTGCCGGGGTTCTCGCCTGCCTCCCGTTTGGCAACTTTCTGGCGGGCCTCGGCTTCCTGTTTACGGACGTCGTCGTCCTGCTTCTTGCTTTCCCTCTCGGTTAAGGGCTTGCCCTCTCTGCTCACCAGTCGCTCAATTTCCCAAGGGCCGATAAAATAGACCTCGTACTCCTTGATCTCGGTCGATTTCACGCGCCCCTGGGAGTCAAACTTCTCATCTTCATCCTTGCGATGAAATATGTAGTCCTTGCGTGCTGCCTCAATCTGTTTTTGGTTCTCCCAAACGGTTTTGATGAGCGTCGTAGGGTCGGGGGAGGCCGCATTGCGGGCTGCGGGTTCGGGGGGAACGGCCTTGCCCTGCGGATAAAGCGTTAATGCCCCGGCAGCAGTAAGCGACGTGAGGCACGCAACTCGGGCCAATGCCAGGAAAATTAAGGATGGGGAAAAAGGGCTTTGAATATTTGGCTCCTCGGCCAGGACTCGAACCTGGAACCCTTCGGTTAACAGCCGAATGCTCTACCATTGAGCTACCGAGGAGTGTACCTACACCTTAAACATCGGCGTAAGCGAGCTTTAAGTTTATAGCACAGAGGGAAAAAGGTCGTCAACTGCGGCACCAAAATCGGGTGCGCGACATAAATGTGACGGTTTGGGTTGGCTCTTTTTTTGTCGCTCATATCCTTACGTATATGATACGTTAGGACAAAGGAGACTCTAAATATGCCCCCCTCACTGGATGTTCTCGTGAACCAACGGGCCGAATTGCTCCGCCAGATCGCGCAACTCGGTGACCTCCGCAGTGGTTCTATCACCAGCATTACCGGTCGCTGCGGCAAGCCCAATTGTCGTTGTCATCAGCCGAACCATCCCGGCCATGGCCCCAACTTCCGTCTGACCCACAAGGTGCAGGGCAAGACGGTGAGCGAAACCTTCCCCAGTCCGGCCGCCCGACGCCAAGCGGAACAGCAGATTGCCGAGTTCCGCACCTTTCAACAACTGAGCCGGGCCTTCCTGGAGGTGAACGAAAAGATTTGTCGCCAGCGTCCCTTGCCGGCGGAGACGGAAGGGGCGGAGCAGGAAAAAAAACAGCGCAAGCCATTCAGCGGGAAGTCGCGCAAGAAGTAGAGTCGCTGTTGGCAGTCATCTTTGCCGGACGACGCCAGTCTGGCGGGCTGGATTTGGAAGCCGTGGAGATGGCCACGCGCGCGGCCTTGCACCAGGCGGGGGCGGCGGTGCTGGAGGAGTTGCTGGCTGCCCCGGACGAGTATCCTCGACAAGTTCCTTGTGGCTGCGGCCAGTCGGCGTACTACCACGAGAACCGTCCCAAGCAACTGCTCACCGTGCTGGGGCGGGTGGAGACGGAACGTCCCTACTATGTCTGCCCGGCCTGTCACCAGGGGCAGAGTCCGCGCGATCAAGAGTTGGATGTGGAAGGCACGGAATATTCTCCTGGGGTGCGGCGGATGATGGCGGTGGTGGGCAGCGAGACCTCCTTTGACCAGGGGCGGGAACAACTCGAACTGCTGGCCGGATTGCCGGTGACGACCAAGGCCGTGGAACGCCACGCGGAAGCTCTGGGCGCGGAGATGGTCGCCCAGGAGCAAGCCGCCCTCCAGCGGGGCCTGCCCCTACCCTTGGCGGGACCGGCCGTTCCGGTGCTCTATGTCGAGATGGATGGGACGGGAGTGCCGGTGGTGAGCGCGGAAACCGTAGGGCGAGTGGGGAAACAGACCGCGCAGGCGCGCACGCGGGAAGTGAAACTGGGGTGTGTCTTCACCCAAACGACGGTGGATGCCCGCGGCCGACCGAGGCGTGAGGAAGGCTCGACCACCTACACGGGAGGCATCGAAACGGCGGAGGCGTTTGGGCGGCGCATCTGTTTCGAAGCGTACCAGCGGGGCTGGAACCGCGCCCAGAAGAAAGTCGTCATCGGCGACGGTGCCCCATGGATTTGGAACCTCACCGCCGAGCACTTTCCGGGAGCGATTCAGATCGTGGATCTTTATCACGCCCGTCAGCACTTATGGGAACTGGCGGGCAAGCTCTGGCCGAGCGACGACCGCCGCCGCCGAAAGTGGACCCGCCAACAGCAAAAAAAGCTGCAGGCGGGGCGCATCGAATCCCTGCGGCGCGGGCTGCGCTCGCTCTCTCCTGCCACCCCCGAGGCCGCCGAACTCCTGCGCCACACGGCCGATTATTTCGCCGTCAACGCGCCACGCATGCGCTACCCGGCGTTTCGGCGACAGCATCTGTTTGTGGGCTCTGGGGTCGTCGAAGCGGGCTGCAAGACTCTGATCGGCAATCGCCTCAAACGCTCCGGTATGTTCTGGAGGGTCCGAGCGGCCAACGCCATCATCGCTCTTCGCTGCCATCGCTTGAGTGGTAAATTCGAGGATTACTGGGAGAACCGCCGGGGCCAGGCCGCGTGACTCTCACAGATTTGTCGCGCACCCACCAAAATCGGGCGACTCCAAGATTGCGCACGCGACACCACGAATGATTAGCGTAAGGCCGAAAATTCAAAGTACATCGCTAAGGGTGAATCGGGATCGTGAACGCTCCCTCCACGAGTTAACCGGCAGGGTTGCGAGCCCTCCGGATTCGACCCCTACACTTTTTGGTGTATCACGTTGTGCTTTCAACCTGGCAAATCTCTGTCAGGATCACGGTGATGTTGTCCGGACCACCGCCTTCATTGGCGCGGGTAACCAGATGCGCAGCTTTCTCATAAAGTCCGGCCTCAAGTTCCAGGGACTCGACGATGTCTGCCGGAGATACAACTTTGTACAATCCATCACTGCACAGCAAAAGTAGATCTTGTGGCTCCAGGTCAAGCGCCGCCATAATGACTTCAATCTTCGCTTGTGATCCCACCGCCTGGACCAGCATCTCCTGGATATGCGCATCCACTTTGGTGAAGTCTTCACCCCGGCTGCGCAACTGGTTTCCGATGGTCTGATCCTGGGTTAACAAAACCAAATTTCCCTCACGGAGAAGATACGCGCGCGAATCCCCCACCTGCGCGATATCGGCGTGTTCCCCTTGCAAAAGCGCCGCGGTCAGGGTCGTCCCCATCGTCAATTTCTCGACGTAGCCTTGGGCATGGGCAAACACGGCATGGTGCGTGACCTCTACCGTTTTTTGCAGAGCAGAGGGCAAGTCCGGATCGCCATTTTCTGAAACCTGAAGCTGGGTCAGGATTTCCTTGGCAAGCATTTCCACGCACAAACGGCTTGCCTCTTCACCACGAAAGTGGCCGCCCATGCCGTCCGCCACCGCCACCAGCAACCCGCCTTTTTCAATCTCGACAAGTCCCGGTCCGGCAAAGCGTGGAGCACTTCCGCCATCCAAGGGCAAAACCAGAAGGTTATCTTGATTGTTGTGCCGTCGGCGGCCCACATCGGTGACGTGAGCGACACGTGCATAGAGCCGGGGCTCGCCGTTCCTGTCATCATTTATGGGCGATAGTTCCGGCGACTGATCTGCCACGAGGAAGATTCCTCCTCACTTCGCGTTTTTTGGGTTATTTTTGCCAGGTCATCTCAACCCATGCAGTTTAGCGAAAATTCCGGGAAATGCAAGCCACGGAATCCACTACGAATACCCCACGAACCCCTCGTTTGCCGATGTCCAGTGGTGCATGAGTGAAACTTCCCTGGCCACATCGATCATAGCCCTTTTATTTTCATGGACATTTCCTGGAAAAAAGGTAACCGCCTTTGTTTTCTATGACATTCCCGGTTCCACATTTTTCGGCTATTATCTCATTGGTTTTCATCAATATTCCCGGTTGTTGACTAACCACCTGTCTTATCAATGACATTCCCGGATATTCCCCGCCGGCATCCTGTGTTTTCAATAACATTCAGGCTTCGCTCGTCATTTTCAGTGCAATTTCTTCTTGGGGATTCCGTAGGGCCTAGTTGCCCCAAAAAGAGTTCCATCATCCCTTTTTCCGCCGCGGGAAACAGGTTTACGGTTTGGGCGCGAAAATGGCTCGGGGCTTCTTCAGAGGGCGGAGTGGGGAATTTGCGCAGTGGCACGACGGCGCCTCGCTTCTAGCTACCTTGTCTAGTATACACGATAGCCTAATATTGTCAAGAGACATTATGCCCGAAACGGACGATTGCCAGCTCAGGCTCGCCGTAGCCTTACAATCAGGCAGTGTCCCATGACCATCGCCAAGCCTTGGAGGTTACAGCACAAGGGCACGATGGCTTTCATCACGGGGCTGCCGACCGTAAACCAGGAAGGATATCACCACGGAGTGTCTGCCAGCCGCCGGCGGGTCCATAGTTGGCAGAAACTTCAGTTTCGGCCTACGCAGAATCAATAACTTACGTGAAGTTTCCGGAGAGGGCACAGAGGTCGCGGAGAACAGGCGGAGAAAAAGCAAGGGTCCCGACCCCTTGCAAGGTCGGTGGCACAGGCACTCCTGCCTGTGCGCAATGCATAGAATGCATCAGCCCTCGGCACAGGCAGGAGT
Source organism: uncultured Gammaproteobacteria bacterium (assembly GCA_963848305.1). Lineage (GTDB taxonomy): Bacteria > Pseudomonadota > Gammaproteobacteria > JABCZS01 > JABCZS01 > CAWKDC01. The sequence goes on from CAWKDC010000001.1 coordinate 90,115, forward strand.
GCCCGTGCCACCGCGCTCCTCGGCTGTTCCTGGCCACTATCCACTGCCTTACTCGTATCGCAGCGCCACCATGGGATCGACCTTAGCGGCCCGCCTGGCTGGGATGTAACTCGCCATGAGCGCCACTCCGATGAGCAGGAGCGCAACGAACAAATACGTCGGCCAGTCGTTGGGCTTGACATCGTAGAGCAAGCTCGACAATACCCGCGTCACCACAAGCCCGGCAGCAGCTCCGGCTCCCACTCCCAGCACAGTTAAACTAATTCCTCGCGTCATAATAAGCGCTATTACCTTCCGCCGTTCAGCCCCTAGCGCAATGCGGATACCGATTTCACGGGTGCGGCGAGTGACTTCATAGGAAAGCAAGCCGTAAAGTCCAACGCAAGCAAGCAGCAGCGCCAGCAATCCGAAAAAGCTTGCAAGGCGCGCAATCATGCGCTCCTGCGTCACGAGGCCTTCGATGCTTTCGGATTGGGTACGTACCGCAAACAGCGGAAGATTGCTGTCCAGACGCTTCGCGAGTTCACGCACGGTAGGGACCAGAATGGAAGGATTCAAAGCAGTGCGGATTTCAAAATGAGCTCCGCCGCCTGTCAGTGGAACGTAGACGGCGGGATGAATTTCGCGGCGCAAATCGCTGTCTTTGGTGTCGCCCACGACCCCGGCGATTTCCCACTGGCGCGATTTAGGCTTGCCCACGGCGGAATCTCCGCTTGTTCCCTGGCTGTCTCCTTGGCCCAACATTTTGCCAAGCGGATTCTGGTTCAAGAAATACTGGCGAACAAAGGCCGCGTTGACGAGGACGGGAATCGGCAGGCCAACTTCCGCTGACGATTTTGCCGCCGCTGACGCAGCCTGGGAAGATGCACCGTGTTGGGGAGAGTCCCCGGAGGAAGCGGCTTGGGCTGCCTGGTTGAAGTCCGCGGCCGTGAACGTCCGGCCTTCGAGCAGCGGAATGCGCAGGGTCTTCAGGAAATCCGGCCCAATGGCGAGCATATCCACTTCTTCCGTCGTCTTTTGGGGCTGTCCTTCCACGTGGACGTCGGTGGTCCAAAGGCTGCCACTAAGCAACGCGTCCGAAGAGTAGCTGACCGAGATGACACCCGGAAGAGCGGCGATTTGATCCTGCAAGTTGCGGTAAAGGCTTTGAATCTGCGCATCCCGGTATTTTTCCAGGGTGGGATTGATGCCGAAGAGCAAGACGTTTCGGGTGTCGAAACCGGGGTTGATGCTGTGGAGGTTTTCGAGCGTTCGTACCATCAGGCCCGCACCAACGAGAACAATCATGGAGAGCCCTACCTGGACGACCACGAGCGTCTTCTCCAGATGCCATCGCCGGCCCGCGTGCCTCCCTCCCCCGGGAAGCGTGGAGGCATTTTCCTTGAGCGCCGACGTCAAATCGAGGCGCGTGCTGCGGAATGCCGGTGCGAGGCCGAAAACGATTCCGGTGAGAAGTGAGACTGAAAGCGTAAATGTAAGGGCGCGCCAATCCGGCTCGACCGCAAAAGGAAACGGGCTGTCGGCATTGCCCAAGATGAACGCTGTCATGCCTCGGACGCCCCAAACCGCCAAAAGCACTCCCAGCATGCCCCCGGCCAGTGAGAGCGTGACGCTTTCAGTCAGCAGTTGGCGCACAATCGTCCAGCGTCCAGCGCCCATGGCCAGGCGAACCGCCATTTCTTTCTGCCGGGCCGTAGCGCGCGCCAGCAGCAAGCCGGCCACGTTCGCGCAAGCAATCAAAAGGACAAAACCCACGGCACACATCAGGACGTAGAGTGGCTTGGAAAAGAACATGCGCTGGCCTGTGAGCCCCTGCTGAGCTGGAACGAGGACGATTCTGGGGTCGTCGGATTCCTTTGCAAGTGCCTTCGCGCCGTGCACCATCTCATTGCGAAAAATCAGAGTTGCCGCCGCTTGCGCCTGCCCAAGGGAAACCCCGGCTTTAAGACGGGCAACGATGACCAGCCACCAGTTGGTAGGGCCTTGGATGTCCCTCCCCCACGCAAGGTTCAAACGCGGAAACAGCGATAAGGTCAGGAAAAGGTCTTGCCGCTTCCCGGGAGAAAGCCTGGTAAAGCCGGGCTCCGCCACGCCCACAATTGTGAACGGTACGCTATTCAAGAAGATGGTCCGGCCAATGGCGGCGCGTTCCCCCGCGAAAGCAGTCTGCCAATAGGCGTAGCTCAGGACAACGGCCGGCAAGGCGGAAGGGAGGTCGTCACCCGGGCCGAGCGTGCGCCCCAACACGGCCTTCACGCCCAGGGTGGAGAAGTAATCGCCAGAAACAAGTTCGCTCTGTACCATGCGCGCCAGTCCGTTGCCGCTGAGGACTAGGTCCGGGGGTCCCGCAAACGCCGCTGCTCCGGAAAACACATCTTTCTGAGAACGGATCGACTCGAAAAAGGGGTACGGCATAGAACAGCCGGATGGATCCTTGGCACTGCCCTTTTCGCAATCGCCGTAGGAACTGACCGAATTGGCGTGCGGCGACTTATGTGCGGTCCAGCGCAGCACCACGAGTTGCGATGGGTCGCGGACCGGCAAGGAGCGCAACATGACCGCATCAATCAGAGTGAAGATCGCCGTGTTCGCCCCGATGCCGAGACCAAGCGTGATCACCGCCACAGCGGTAAAGCCGGGGTTTTTTCGGAGCATGCGCAGAGCGTACCGCAGGTCTTGCAGCAGGGTTTCAAGCCAGCGATAACCCCACATGTCGCGCGTCACCTCCTTGACCAAGGTGACGTTGCCGAATTCGCGGACGGCTGAAGTGCGGGCGTGCTCGGCGGTTTCGCCCTGCTCTATGCGCCCCTGCGCGGCCATGCGCAGATGACTCTGGACCTCTTCCTCTAATTCCTCTTCACGCTGCCGCCGGTGAAACAAACAGTCCCAGAGAGTCATGGCTGACCTTCTTTGCGTGCGAGATTCACGATCTCGGAATATTCGCTATTCCCTTGCAAGGTTGGTGGCACAGGCACTCCTGCCTGTGCCGAAGCCTGATGCATCCCATGCATTGTGCACAGGCAGGAGTGCCTGTGCCGAAGCCTGATGCATCCCATGCATTGTGCACAGGCAGGAGTGCCTGTGCCACCTCACTCCAAAACGCTACGCGCATTTTCGTCCACTCCTAATTCAATATTCCGGACTCATAACCCCCGCGATGGCGTTGACGATCTGCTCCCATCGGTCCTGCTCGCAAACCAACTGCTTCCTGCCGGAGGAAGTCAGGCGGTAGAACTTAGCGCGCTGGTTGCTCTCTGTCTGCTTCCATTCGGCGGTTATCCAACCCTGTTTTTCCAGCCGATGGAGCGCGGGGTAGAGCGACCCGGTCTCAACCTGCAAGACCTCGCCCGAGCGCCCATGAATGGATTGGCTGATTCCGTAGCCGTGTTGCGGCCCCCACTGCAGGGTCTGGAGAATGAGCATGTCCAGCGTCCCTTGCAGTAACTCAATGCGATTCTGATAGCGTTCCCTTTTTGGTTTCATGCTGTAGATAATCTACGCTTTACTAGAGAGTGTCAACTACTCTTTTGGAGGCTTTTCGGCGGGGAACACGGTGCGGTGCTACCCCCTTCGAAAAGCCCAATTGGAATATGATGAAGCCGGGAGACAAACTGGAAATTCCGGTAAAATGGTGAGCAGGGCGATCATACTTTGTGGAGGAATTCGTTTGCAGACGAGTGGCAGCACTCTCCCAGGCGAGGGCGGAGGTGACTCGATGATCCAGTTTAAGGTGAATGGAGTTGAGCGCATATTTGACGGCGATCCCGAGATGCCGGTGCTTTGGTACCTGCGCGACGTCCTGGGCCTGACGGGAACCAAGTTCGGTTGCGGAGTGGCGCTTTGCGGGGCGTGTACCGTGCACCGAAATGGAGAGGCGATCCGGTCATGCGTGGTTCCTGTCCGCGTGGTAGCCGGCGCAGAAATCACGACGATAGAAGGCATCGCCGGAGCGGGTTTGCATTCCGTTCAGAAAGCCTGGATGGATCTCAACGTCCCGCAATGCGGCTACTGCCAGGCAGGACAGATCATGCAGGCGATCGCCCTGTTAAAGAGCAAACCGCGACCCAGCGATCAGGATATCAATGAGGGGATGTCCGGTAACATCTGCCGTTGCGGGACCTATCAGCGAATCCGCGCCGCTATTAAAGCTGCTGCGGTGGCGACGGAGGCGTCATGAGCCCCATCCAAAATGTCAGCCGGAGAGGCTTCCTGATGGGCGTGCTTTCAGGAGGGGCCTTTGTCCTTGGTGCTTACCTTACCCCGAACGCCGCGCAGGCGGCCCCGGAGGCCGACACTCCCGCCGATCGAGCTGTCTTTCATCCGAACGTGTTTCTTGGTCTCGAGACGGATGGGACGGTTTACATCATTGCGCACCGGTCAGAAATGGGAAACGGGAGCCGCACCGCTCTGCCTCGCCTTCTGGCGGACGAAATGGATGCGGATTGGAATCGGGTGAAGATCGTTCAAGCCGTGGGCGATCCGCGGTACGGGTCGCAGGATACCGACGCGTCGCGCTCCATTCGCGAGTTCTTTACCTTGATGCGCCAAGCCGGGGCCACGGCGCGGCTTATGCTCGTCCGCGCCGGTGCTGCCCAATGGTCTGTTCCGGTTTCGGAATGCGAATCCGGCCTCCATGTGGTTGTGCACAGGCCGACGCGCCGCCAATGGACCTACGGGGAACTGGCGCTCGCCGCCTCGAGACTGCCGGTCCCGAGGAAGGAAGAACTGCAACTCAAATCTCGAACCGCGTGGCGGTATACAGGCAAGGACGCAAGTCTTTACGATCTCAAGGACATTTGCACGGGGAAGGCAATCTATGGCATGGATGCACGACTGGAAGGCATGGTCTATGCGTCGGTTGAGCATCCGCCGGTTCTCGGAGGGAAAGTGAAATCCTGCCAGGATCAAGATGCCTTGCGAGTGCCGGGCGTGCGGCAAACCGTGCTCATCGAACCCTTCAAGCCTCCGCATGGCTTCCAGCCGCTGGGTGGGGTGGCGGTGATCGCCGATAACACCTGGGCGACGTTTCAAGGCCGCAAAAAACTTAATGTGGTGTGGGACCATGGGCCGAATGCCGCCTATAACTCCGATCAATTCAAGAAGGATTTACAGGAAACGGCGCGGCACCCCGGCAAGGTGATGCGCAATGAAGGGGACGTCGATGCGGAGTTTGCCAAGGCCGGGAAGACGTTTGAAGCCGAGTATTACGTCCCGCACCTTGCCCACGCCACCATGGAGCCGCCGGTGGCGTTAGCAGATTTCCGGGATGGCAAGGTAACTATCTGGGCGCCCACACAAAATCCCCAGGGCGTACAGCAGGTCATCGCCCAGGCCTTGGGTATTCGCCCGGAGGATGTGACGTGCCATGTCACCCTGCTGGGTGGTGGATTCGGGCGCAAGTCGTTTTCTGACTTTGCAGCGGAAGCGGCTGTCCTATCCAAGAAACTGGGACAGCCCGTCAAAGTGGTGTGGAGCCGGGAGGATGACATCAAGTTTGATTACTACCTCCCCGTCGCAGCCGTGTACTTGAAGGCGGCGCTTGACTCCACGGGCAAACCGACGGCCTGGCTGCAACGTTCCGCATTTCCTCCGATCAATTCCACGTTTGACAGCGCGGCGCGTTATGGCGGCTGGGAACTCAAAGGAAACTGGATCGAGGTGCCGTTTGATGTCCAGAATCTTCGCGTCGAGAGTGGCCCCGCCCAAGCTCACGTTCGACTCGGATGGTTGCGGTCAGTGGCGAGCAACTACCATACCTTCGCCGTCCAATCTTTCGTGGATGAACTCGCGCATCACACCGGCCAGGACTCTCTTGAGTACCTCTTGGAACTTTTCGGACCGCCCCGCATCCTCGATCTCAATATTCCAAATTACCCACCGGAGCCCGGATACCCTCTCGATATAGGCCGTCTACGCAGAGTTACAGAGATGGCGGCGGAAAAAGCGGGATGGGGCAGGCGTAAGCTCGGCCAAGGGAGCGGCCTCGGCATTGCTGCACAACGCTATTCATTTAATTACTGCGCATCGGTCGTGGAAGTTGAAGTAACCGAGAAAGGCGACGTCCGGATTCCGCGCGTTGATACCGTTGTGGACGCCGGTACCGCGGTTAATCCGGCCAACATCAAGGCACAATTCGAGGGTGCGGCGGTGTTTGGAACCAGCATCGCCCGAAGCGGAGAGATTACCGCCACCAACGGCATCATTGACCAGTCGAACTTTTTCGATTACCCGGTAGCTCGCATCGACGAAGCGCCCTACCAGACGAACGTCTACGTCATTGACAGCAACGCTCCCCCGGCAGGAGTGGGGGAACCGGGAGTGTCGATCATTGCGCCGGCACTGTGCAACGCCATCTTTGCTGCCACCGGCAAAAGGATCAGAGAGCTGCCGCTTTCGAAAAATCGTCTTGCGTGAGAATGGGGAGCAGCAGTTACCGCCTTTACGCAAAGTCCGGCGCCAGCTCCTGCAATTGCACCGGGGTGAGTTTTTGTTCGGCCAGATATTTCGGGTGGTCAATGACAATCCTGGCCCCGCGCGGGAACGCCGCCATCTGTTCAGGACTAAGCTGGAATTTAATGTACTGGACGGCGCTGAGTCGATCGGTGGAGATCTGGCGGTCGTCGAACCGCGCTTGGGACCGCTGGCCGCCCGCTTCAAGCCAGATGTGATGTTCCAGTCCCAGCAGGTTACGCAGCCAGAGGTCGCGTTCGGCGGGGGCTTCGTACTCAATCAGCAGGCATGCGGAAAGCTCACCGGCCGCAGGGATCAGGTCGTTGTAAGTCTTGACCTCATGGGCGATCTCGTGGGGATTTTGCAACCGCTCGATCCGCATCATTTCCTGAATCTGGTAGCGTACCGTGTCGCGATTTTCGAACAGAAAGGTCAAATGCCCGCCCACGCGAATGCGGCGCCGATCCTTGAGGGCCATCATTTGGGGCCGCCACTCGGCGCGCATGATTTCGTAGTCGGCAATGTGTTTGATTTCAGAAACGTCGATCAATTTCATAGATCGAATGCCTCCATAGAGCAATGGATGCAAGAGCCAAAAGGCCGAGCACCGCTCAGCCCTGCTTCGGCTCCAGGGGATTAACCGGTTTGGCAAAGCCGTCCGCGCGGTAGGCGCGGGCCAGCACCTGAAGAGGATGAATCGGCCGCTGCCCGATCGCCTGCTGAAAGTGAATCGCCGCCAGCGGGCAATCGGTGGCCATCACTTTGGCCCCGACGGCCTGCATCTGGTCAAAGGCCTTCTTGCCGGTGAGCAGGGAGAGGGGGAAAAACTCCTTGCGCATCGCCCACGTGCCATCGTGGCCGCAGCATTGCTCCACCATCTTCACTGTCGTTCCGGGAATCAGGCGCATCAGGTCGCGGGAACGATAGCCGATATTCTGGGCGCGCAGATGGCAGGGCACGTGGTAGGCGACCAGCTCCGGCGTGCTGCGGAAATCGCGGTTGAACTTGCCCTCTTGTTTGAGTTGAAACAGAAACTCGCAGGGATCCATGGCGGCGGCCGCCACCTCGCGCGCTTCCGGCGTGCCTACCAGTTCGCCATACTCTTTGCGCATCATGTAAGAGCAGGTGGGATTAACCGCCAGAACCTTCTTCCCTTCCCGGACGTACGGCAGCAAGGTCTCCACGTTCTGCCGCGCCAGCCGCTTGGCCAGCTCAATGTCACCCGCTTCCATGGCCGGCATGCCGCAACAATTCTGCTTCGGCAGGCCCAGGGCGATGCCGTTCCGGGAAAAAACTTCCATCAGGTCCTTGCCCAGGTCAGGATGGTTGTAGTTCACAAAACAAGTACTGAAAAGCACAGCTTTGGTGGGATCGCCGGCGGGGGGCGGTTGCTTGCGGTACCAGTCTTCAAACAGCTCACCGTGGAATTCCGGAAGAAGCTTGTCCTTGTGGATACCCAGCCCGAATTGAAGCCCCGCACGCAGCAGCGGTTGACGGTTGGCCCAGTTGGCCAAGCCGGGAGTGAGCTTGGCCATTTTCCCCATCATCTCCGGCCGGGACAAAACGCGGTCACGCAGCGTGAGGCCGCGCCGCTTCTGCCGGACGGCGTGGGCGCGCGTGACCAGGCGCGGAAAGTCGAGCTGAAATTCGTGCTTGTCGTCGGGCGTGTAGGGGCACTTGACGTAACAAATTTTGCATTGAAAGCAATCGTCGAGGATCTTGTCCGTCTCCTGCGGCGTCAATTCAGCGTGATCACCCACCTGGCGGTCGAAAGCGTTGAACATGGCCGGGAACGAAGGACAAAGATTGAAGCAAAGGCGGCAGCCGTTGCAGATTTCGAAGACGCGCCGCAACTCCTGCCTCAAACCCTCGGCATCCCAGTAAATCGGGTTATTCGGATCGTATGTCAGGCTAGCGGTGGGCGCGCCTTTGATGATATCCATGGGATCGGCTCCGGCAAAGCTGGGTTCGGTCAACACGACGGCGCGGACGCCGTCGTGTCGCCCTGTAGGTAATAAATACCGAATGTTATGTTAGGAAATGCTATCCAGACCTTTTTGGAATCGTCCCGCGTGGGATTTCTCCGCCTTAGCCAGGGTCTCAAACCAATCCGCGATTTCGGTGAAGCCTTCCTCGCGCGCGGATTTGGCCATTCCGGGGTACATGTCGGTGTATTCATGGGTTTCGCCGGCGATGGCGGCCTTGAGGTTATCCGATGTGTCGCCGATGGGCAGGTCGGTGGCGGGATCGCCTACGGCTTTCAGGTAATCCAGATGTCCGTGAGCGTGACCGGTCTCGCCCTCCGCTGTATCGCGGAACAACCCCGCGACATCCGGATAGCCCTCGACGTCGGCCTGCTTAGAAAAGTATAAATACCGGCGGTTTGCCTGCGATTCGCCGGCAAACGCTGCCTTCAGATTCTCGTGGGTTTTAGTACCCTTCAGATAAGTTGCCATGATTCTAACTCCTTGTGATTGAGTATAGACTTCATCATCAAATTAAAGCCTCAGGCTGCGGCGCGCATTGGCCGCAAAGACCTAGGAAACTTACACTGTAGCCATCCACCCGGAAACCCCGGGGGAGGGTTTTGTTTAATTGCACAGGGGCCACACTATCCTCGGAAAGATCCAGGATCGTTCCGCAAGACCCGCAGACAAGATGATGGTGGGGGTCCAGATTGGCATCCAAACGCATCGTCTGGTCAGGAGTACTCATCTGCCTCAGCAGCCCCGCTTCAAGAAAGGTTTTGATATTCTTGTAAATGGTGGCGAGAGAAATGGAGGGAATCTCCTTGCGGACCTGCTCGAAAGTGTCTTCCGGGGTGGGATGCTGGTCCGTCCCAGCTAAAATGCGATAGATCACCCACCGCTGATGGGTCATTGCCAAGCCTCGTTCCGTGCAGCGGGAACGAAACAACTCCATCCGGAGATCGAACGTCTGTTGACCTATCATTATCTAAGAACAAATCGTCAACGATAATAATTATCGACTACGCGTTAATCATGCGCCCTGCGCCGAATTTTTGCAATTGAATTCTTCAGGATAATGCCCCGCCGGGAGAGAAGGTTGGAGGAGATGGCGAAATCACCGCTTTTGCTTTGGGAAGCGCTTTACACTCTTGCTTGCGACACAACCACCCACGCGCAATTACCCCTCACCCTTCATGGCGGGTCAAAGGCGCAGACTGCAGTTCTGGCAGCGTTGCCAAAACCCATCGCCTACTTACCCCCCGCAAGGGATGAGAATGATAACCGCGATCGGCGCGCACGAAGCAGCTTGGATAGTCTCAGTGCTTGGCAAGCTTGTCAGCCATCGAAAGCAACAGCCTTCGATTCGTGCTCGACATCGTCTCGAAAGACTTAATCAGCCTCTTGACCGGCTTGCCCAGGTTCACCTGATCGGGAACCTTAGGCGCGGACGGCTTTCCCTCACCCTGAAAGAGCAATTGGTACGGCTCCACTTCCAATGCCTTGGCAAATTTTTCCAGGGTTGTAAGCGAGGGGGCTGTGTATCCGCCTTCCACACGAGAGATGTACGAGCGCAGGAGACCAGACCGCCGTTCGATGTCGCCTTGCGATAGACCTTTTACTTCACGTAATTGTCTTAATCGTTTCCCTACGTCCATAGGCTGATTAGAACAGAATCAGAACTTCATGTCAATCATATTAACTTAATATTTTGACGCCTTACCAAATCCATCAAGATGCCTGACTTGTGCTTTCCGAAAAAGATAGCTCACAAGTGTCGATTCTTAAATCTCCAATTACTCCCCAACCGGGCGGTGACTCCTTGTATAAACGAAAATTCGCCTACTGCACACGCGAAAAACTCGAACTCTGCCTACAAATTTAAAACCAGTCACGGCTTGAGCGCGCCTTGCGTCGCCAACATCGAAGCGGTACACTGCGAGGCCCGCCGGCAGCTCGGGTCGGGCTCCAGCTTGGCGACCGCCCGAAGGAAAAGGAACGGGTGGCAGTCGGAATAAAAGGCTTTATATCAAGAGGAGGCACTTATGGATCAGCCGTTGATGGGTCGTCGTCGTTTCTTGCAGTATTCGGGAGGTGGGGCCTTGATGATGGCCGCGGGGCTTCCGGAGGCCCGCGCTCAAGTGCAGAGTGCGCCAAGCGCGGTAGTACTCGCTTATCGCATTTGGCCGGCCCACTGGGAGACCGATGAAGAGTTTGCGCGCTTGGTGGCTCTCTTCAAGGCCCACCCCCGCGCTGTTGACGAGATCAGCTTGTTCGATGAAACTTTCCCGCGGCGGGCTTGCGCTTCGCTGGAGCGGCTGGAGCAGGCCGCCGGGACGCTAAAACGGCGAATCGTGGAGCTTCATGGTTACGGCATTCGCAGTGTAGGTATCAATGTAACTTACACGATCGGCCACGGGGATGTGCCCGGTGCGTTCCTGCCGCCATTGTCCGTCCAGCCGGCGGTGGGGCATGATGGCACGGTGTCAGATGCTTGTGCCTGCCCCAACAGCCCGGAGTACCGTTCCTACATCAAGAAGCGCTATGCCCTGATGGCGCGCGCCAAGCCGGACTTCATCTGGGTGGACGACGACATGCGCATGAGTCACCACGGCCCTACGTACCCATGCTTCTGCCCCATCTGCCTGGGGAAGTTTGGCCATGGAAACGACCGCGCAGCCCTGGTGGAACAACTCAACGATCCTGGCAATGGTGAATTGCGCCGTGCCTGGACGGAATTCTGCGCCGCTTCGCTGGAAGGAGTGTGCGTCGATATCCGCCAGGCGGTGACGGAAACCGATCCCACGATCAAGTTGGGTCAGATGACCATCGGGTACAGCCACAGTACTTATGCCGGCTATCCCATCGCTCGCCTGATGACGGCCCTAGGCGCGCAACGCGGCCGGCCCGGCCACGGCTATTACAATGACGAAACGCCGCGCGGGCTGCTGAGCAAATCATTCGACGTAGGGCGCGAAATTCGGGATTACCCACCCGAAGTCAAGACCATCGAGTACGAACTGGAGGACTACCCGTACATTTCTCTGGACAAAGCGGTGCGCACGACGCTCAACGAGTGTACTGCCGCTCTGCTGATGGGCTGTAACGGCATCGCCTTCAATGCCCTCAAAGAGTGCGCAGGAACGCTGGAGGATTATGAGCCCTTGCTGCGCGGAGTAGCAGCGGAGCGGCCGATCTGGGAAGCGCTACGGGAAGGCGCCGCCGGCTTGCCGCTGGCGGGCTTTTGGCCTGCCGATAACCGCATGCTGATGGCCAATCGTAAAGTCGACGCCACGGGATGGTTCTGGGAGCAGGGAGTGTACGATATCCAACGTTCCAATCCTCTGGCGGAAATCGGTCTCCCAATGAACCCCGACCCGCATTCGGCTTGCGGCATCCTGCTAGCCGGCAAAGTGGCGGAGGCCTTCAGCAGCGACGAATTGCGTGACATGCTACGCAAGGGGGTCCTGATGGACGCTTTCGCCCTCTAGGTCCTCTGGTCGCAAGGGCTGGGTGAGCTGACGGGCGTCAAACCCGGCGAGACATTTCCCTCCGGCGTCAGCGAGCGGCTCACCAGCCATGCGCTGAATGGCCGCTATGCGGGCGACGGACGTGACGCTTTGGTGGGGCCGCAGGACGGCGTCTGCAACCTGCTGCCCGTAGGCGAGGGGGTTGGAGACCTGGCGCACCTGGTGCGTTACGACGACGTGGATGTGGGGTCCTGTTTCTCGACGTTTACAAATTCGCTAGGTGGCCGCGTCGCCGTGGCCAGCTACGCTCCCTGGCAGCTCATGGGGCGCGGCGCCATGCGTCATCAATTGCTTGCCGTGGCCGACTGGTTGGCCGGTGGGCGGCTGCCCGTGCTGATCGAACCCATGGTACGCATCGCGCCTTTAGTGCGGTGCAGTCCGGATGGCCGACGAATTGCCGTGGTCTTGCTCAACACGGCGCTGGAGCCGAGCGGGCCAGTCACCTTGCGCCTGCGCGCGCATCCTCAGCGAGTGTCGCTGGTTTCGGCGGAGAGCACCAAGCTCTTGCCAGCCCGGCACGAAGGGAACGATACCCTATTGGATCTACCTTCCATCCCGGCTTGGCGGACAGTGGTTTTACTCGGGCGGTAGTGCCGCCCCGCACGCCTCTCCACAGGTTTCGCTCAGCGCGGCGCGGGAGCCCAACGGATCGGTAGTGGTGTCATTTGGAATCGGATCGCTTTCGAAGCGCCGTTTATACCCCGAAGGCGAATTCCGTCCTTATGACCAAGAAAGAGGTTCCCACGGAGCGCACAGAGATGGGCTCACAGAGAGCGCGGAGAACACCGTGGCTCCTCTCCGTATTGCAATATCGCAACTTCTCGTTTTTTGAGCGTCTCGTAGGGGCTGGGCTTGCCCTGCCCCTGTCATATGTCCATGGCGTGGGACGAGGGCAGGGCAAGCCCAGCCCCTACGAGACGCATGGTTTGCGGCCCCGCCACGCTGCGAACTCTGCGTGAAACGCTCTTAAGCCTTCCTTCTGTAGCGCAGGTCTCACTGGTTTTGACGGAGAGCGCCAAAACCTTACCAGCGAGGCACACTACTGCGAAACAGCGGGCTGCTTCGTCGCGCGTTGGGCTTCCATCGCAAGCCACTCGAGCATAAACAGGGTGAGCGTTGACGCCGGCGCCTCGAGGAGCGAAGGAATCAAAATCCCAAGGTCCGAGCCCTCGGCGAGATCGCGGTCGTTGCTGTCCGTTAGGGAAAGCACGCGCGCGCCATTCATCCGCGCTTGGGCGGCGGAGCGGTGCAGGAGTTTCTTGATTTTCGATTGCGAACCGGAAAGAAACAAGATCGCGTCGTCACGCCGGGCGAAGTGGTCGAGTCCACTCCAAAACTCTGTGGCCTCGATGCCCTCTACCGGAAGGCCGGCTTGGTATCTCATCCGGCGCGCCGCCTGCCAGGCGGGATAGTGGTAAAACCCTCCCCCCACGATGCGCGCCATGGGGAGGCGCGCGACCTCTGCGGCAACCGATCGGACCACCGACGGAAGCTGCGTGAACACCCAATTGAGCTTTTCCGGTAGCTGATCAAAATCCGTTTGCACGGGGTCCCACCAAGCCTTGGGTTTTTTCAGCGCACGCATGGCTTCGAATGCCAGGAAATTGATGGCGGCATGCATACAAACCGTCACGCTGGGCGATTCCACATCCCCTTCTGCCCGCGTTAGGAAAACCTGGTCCGCCAATTTCACCAGCGGGCTATCGGGAGTATTGGCCAATGCCAGCAGCACGCAACCATGCTCAAGCGCATCGAGGGCAAGTTCCTGGGCTTCCGGCCAATCTCCCGGGGTCGAAATCATGAGCAGCACCGAGCGCGGCTGCAGGAGGGAGCGAGCGTAACTCTGGAAAACCTCTACCGGGCGCGATACCACCGGTAAGCCGAGAAAGTATTCCAATGCATACCCAGCCGCTATGCCCAAGGCAGCGCACTCCCCCGCCCCGCAGACGTAGATGGGCCCATCGCCCCACCGGACCTTGCGCGCTACGGCCCCATATTCAGCGCGGGCCATATCCAGAGTCATGCGCAATGCGCCCGGAATTTCTTGGATCTGCTGCCGGTTTGTCATGAAAATCAACCTGGAAGATCAGAAGTTAGAAGTTAGAAGTTAGAAGCTAGGAGTTAGAAGGTGGAAGTCGACTTCTCGCTTCTAACTCCTAACTTCTACGTTCTCTAACTTCTAGCTTCTAACTCCTGACTTGTCCCTTCTAAATTCTCACTTTCAGCCGGTGCGGCCTCGGTTCGAGCGGTCACGTCCGAGATAAACCTGTGCGCCGAGAGGTGCGCGCCGAAGAGCAGAATCAGGGACCCCACATACGCCCAAAAGAGCAAAGTCACAGACAACGCGAAGGGCCCATAAACCTCCCGAAAATGAACCATCGGTTTGGTCAGCGAGTAGATGACCCCTCCCACTTCCGTTAAAATTCCCGTGGCGATGGCAGCGGGGAGAACTCGGGCGACGGGAACCTTGCCGTTGGGCAGAAGGTAGTAGATCATGAAATAAATCGAAGCCACAAAAGGCACGGAGGCAACATCCATAACGAAATTCGATACTAGCGCGACGAAGCTCCGGGAAGGTATCCAGCCCATCAGGAAATCAATCGCCGATTGTATGGGCGTAACCGCCATGATAAAGCTCAGGGCAACCATCCCGGAAACTATGGCGAGCACAAAAGACATGGCCTGATTATTCAGGAAACTGCGATTGCGCTTGAATCCCCACACTTTGTTGAGGGCAATCTCGAGCGGAAGAAACACCCCCGAAGTGGTGAAAAGGAGCATCAACACGGATACCAACTGCAACCGTGGCCGGCCTTGAACTGCCGCCACCAGGTTACGAATCACCGTTTCCGCTCCGGTGGGCAGGTGAACGTTCAGAAGCCGGACGACCATCAGGTAGGCCTTCTCCCAGTGCAGCCAACGCCGGCAGACAGCGAGCAAAATCAGCGCGAAGGGAAAAAAGGATAGATAGGCGTTGGCGGCAATCGAAAAGGCATAAGCATGCACTTCCGTCTCGAACAGATAACGGATGCTGGAGCCAAACAGGGCCCCCAGGTGGCTAGGTGTCAGGCTACGGCGCCGAAGTCTTTCCCAATCTTCCACCATCGCTTCTTTCCACATACCAAGACCCACCCGGGAATTAGACGCTGCAACCCGCATACAAAAGAGGCGAAGTATAGATCATCGGCTCTCGAGTTGCCAGAAGTGTTGTTAGATGCAACTTGAAGCCTTCTCGTATTCACAGGCGCGGGCCGGGGTGAGAGTGCGTTCAGGGAGCTATTCGAACGCTAGGGAACGATTCCCTTGCTTGAGGCTTCCCCAATATTCCCGATAACTGTCGCCCACAAAGGTGCTTTTGAATGGTATAATATGCGTCTTCAGGGTTAGGACTTTTTAAGGAGAATGAGCACGGGGGCGCTCACATTGTGGCGCAAAGCGTACCGCCAGTGTAGCGTCATGGCCAGGATGGCCATGGTAAACAGGAAAACACATTTTCCAAACGCAAAAATCGAGGAGCCCAATATGCGAAGGAAGAAAAACTTGCGGGAACTTCCCCCCGAAGGCTTTTCGCGACGCGACTTCTTAAAGGGCGCGAGCATGGCGGTATCAACCGGTTTGCTGGCCGCGCCGGAAGTCAGGGCCGCGGCGCCGGAACATTCACCGGAGGTGCTGGGGCCGGGGGCTGTGCCGATTACACTCCAAATCAACGGCAAAGCGCACAACTTGCAGGTTGAGCCGCGCGTAACCTTGCTGGATGCTCTGCGCAATCAGCTTGACCTGACCGGCGCCAAGAAAGTGTGCGATCGCGGCGTCTGCGGCGCCTGCACGGTGATCATGGATGGCCGTCCGGTGTATGCATGCAACGTGCTGGCCATCGAGGCGGAAGGCCACCACATTGAGACCATCGAGGGAATGGGGACGATGGGTGATCTCCACCCGGTAATGGCGGCCTTCGTCGACCACGATGCGCAACAGTGCGGATTCTGCACGCCGGGCTTTGTGGTGGCCTGCAAGGCCTTCCTGGACAAGCATCCCGATCCAACCCTAGAAGATGTGGAACACGGCCTGGGCGGCAACCTCTGCCGTTGCGGCACCTACGCGGGGGTTCGGGAAGCCGTTCTGGAAGCAGCCAAAACCCTGAAGGGAGGGCGCGCCAATGGATAATTGCAAATATGATTGGCCGGCGGCCGGGGAACGCAGCCTGATCGGAAAGCGCATCAAGCGCATTGATGGGCCCGCCAAAGCGAGCGGCCGCGCCAAATACACCTACGACATTAACCGGCCCGGGCTCCTGATCAGCAAAATCTATCGCTCGCCTTACGCCCACGCGAAGATCACCGCCATTGACACTTCCGAGGCGGAAAAACTGCCCGGGGTGAAGAGCGTGCAGGTGGTTTTGGGCGTGGGGAAGGAAACCAACTGGGTGGGCGATGAAATTATCGCCCTCGCCGCCGAGAGCGAAGATATCGCCGAGGATGCTCTCGGCAAAATCAAAGTGGAATTCGAGGAACTTCCCCACCTGGTCCTGGAAGAAAACCTGGAGCAAGCCGGCGACAATGCCAAGAAAGCAGGGAGCAAGACCGCCGGTGATCCCGCCAAGGCGTTCAGCGACCCCGACGTGGTGATTTCCGAGGGCTATTACGGCATCGCAGACCATCACCCATTGTTGCCTGGAAGCCCATGGCAACGTGGCGGAGTGGACGGGCGAGAAACTGCTCACTTATTCCTCCACGCAGAATGTCTCCGGGCTCCCGGGCCAAATCGGCCAGGCGCTGCGCGAGCAAGGGGTGAACGTTCCGGATAACAATATCGAGACCATTTGCAATTACATCGGAGGAGGATTCGGCAGCAAGTTCTCTCCCGACGAATGGGGCATCCATGTCGCGCAATTGGCGAAAACCACCGGCAAGCCCGTCAAGCTGATGCTCGATCGCAACATGGAACTGGAAGCGGCCGGGGCGCGGCCCTCCGCCTACGCCCAAATCAAGGTGGCGGCGAAGAAAGATGGAACGCTGGTGGCGTGGGATTCCCATTCCTGGGGCACGGGAGGTCCCACCGGCACGGGGATGCCGCCCCTTCCTTACGTGCTGGAAATACCCAACGTCTCCACCCAGCACACTTCCGTCAGCACCAACACCGGACCCGCCCGCGCCTGGCGCGCGCCGGATCATCCGCAGGCAGCGGCGCTGACCATGTGCGCGCTGGAAGATTTGGCCGCCAAGCTCAACATGGACCCCATCGAGTTTTTCTCCAAGAACGCCGACCTTTCGGCGGGACGTGGGAAAGTCTACCGGGAAGAACTTCAGAAAGCCGCCGAGCTCGCCGATTGGAAAAAGAACTGGCACCCGCGGGGAGACAAAACCGCCAGGCCACATCAAGCGCGGCATGGGAGTGAGCATGCACACCTGGGGCGGACGCGGCCACAACAGCACTCTGCCTGGTCAGCATCCACCCTGACGGCTCGGTGGAAACCACCCTGGGAAGCCAGGACCTGGGCACGGGCACGCGGACGGCGATTGCCATGGTCGCGGCGGAAACCTTGGGGCTGCCGGTGGAAGCCATCACGGTCAACATCGGGGATAGCAAATTCCCTGCCTCGGGCCCTTCGGGTGGCAGCACGACGATCGGCGGCGTTTCGGCCTCCACGCGGCGCGGCTGCGGTGGATGCCCTGGACCAACTCTTTGCCGTCGTCGCTCCCGTGCTGGGCGTTCCGGCCGACCAACTGGTGGCGGTGGGTGGAAACATCCAGGCCAAGGGCGATGCTTCGAAGCAAATCTCTTGGAAGGACGCCTGCGCCAAGCTTCAAGTGAAAACCATTCAGGCCACGGGGAAGAATCCCGATGCGAGCAAGTGCAAGCTGGGGGATAGCGGCGTGGGCGGCGTGCAGATTGCCGACGTCTCCGTGGATACGGAAACCGGCCTGATTAAGATCAACAAGATGGTGGCCGTGCAGGACTGCGGCTTGATCATCTCGATGAAAACCGCGGAGAGCCAGTGCTACGGCGCCTTGATCATGGGCATTACCTACGCGCTGTTCGAAGAGAAAATCATGGACCAGATCACGGGGCGCATGCTGAATAACAACATGGAGTTTTACAAGCTGGCCGGCATCGGGGACATCGGCGAACTGGTGGTCCACATGATGACGGGCCCCGGCTATGACGAGCGCGGGACGATTGGCCTCGGCGAGCCTCCGGTGATTTCCCCCGGCGCCGCCATTTCCAACGCCGTGGCCAACGCCATCGGCGTGCGCGTGCCGACCATCCCCTTGACTCCGGACAAAGTTCTGGCCGCACTCGCGAAAGGAGGGGTTGCCTGATGGAAGCCTTTGAATACGCTCGGCCGAAGTCGATCCAGGAAGCCATCAAGTTGCTCACGGGCACGGAAGGGGAAGCCCGCGCCTTGGCCGGGGGCACCGACCTCATCAGCTTGATGAAGGATGGAGTCGCGAAGTCCCCAGCGCCTGGTCAGCTTGCAACACGTCAACGAACTTAAGGGAATTTCCTTCCGGGGAGAGTCAGGGCTGCGCTTGGGCGCCGGCGTGACCTTGGAAGAGTTGATCGAGAACGCCGAAGTCCGGGAGCACTACCCCGCCCTGGTGCAGGCGGCGGAAGGGCGTTCGCAGCCCGCAAATCCGCAGCACGGGAACCGTGGGCGGCGACCTCTGCCAGCGCCCGCGCTGCTGGTACTATCGCGCCGGGTATGGATTGCTGGCGGTTTACAAGGGCAAGCCGCTGGTCCCCGATGGCGACAACCGCTACCACGCCATCCTGGGAAATTCCGGACCGGCTTATTTCGTCAGCCCCTCCAGCCTGGCGCCCATCCTGATTGCATTGGACGCCAAGGTGAAGACTCCATGGCCCGCAAGGCGCGCGCGAACTTTCCGTGCAAGAGTTCTTTGTAACCCCCAAGAGCGACATGGAGAGCGAACACGCCCTGCAGCCCGGCGAAATCGTCACTGAAATCCTGGTGCCGCATCCAGGGGACGTGAAGATGGCGATCTACGAGGTGCGGCAGAAAGAAGCTTTGGACTGGCCCCTCGCCGCGGCTGCGGTAGTTCTGAAGCTCGACGGTGGCAGCGTGCAGAGCGCCCGCGTGGTGTTGGGACATGTCGCGCCCGTGCCCTGGCCCTCGCCTGAAGCGGAAGAAGCGTTGAAGGGCAAATCGGTGAATGAAGATGTGGCTTGGGAGGCGGGCAAAGCTGCGCTCAGCAAAGCCACGCCGCTTTCCAGGAACGCTTACAAAGTTCAACTGGCCCGCGTGGCCGTGAAGCGCGCCATCCTGCGCGCCGCGGTGTAGGGCCGAACAGCGTTCGGCCGAAGGTAGGGCCGAACAGCGTTCGGCCAGGGCGAGCGCCGCTCGCCCCTACAACGAAGGGAGAGGCCTGATGGTAACTGAACCGGTCCGTCAAATTGCCGAGCCCCAGGTGCAGTGCCGCATGATCCGCTCCAAGTGGATGTTCATTGAGGCGGAACCTGACCCCACGGTTCCCCGCTCCGGCGCCAGTATCTGCTGGTGCGTGCACACCCAGAAGTGCATGGGTCCGGATGGCCAGATCGTGACGCTGGAGGCTTGCAATTCAGAGCGGCCTTGTTTTGAAGCTATTTAGCGGGGCTTTGGCTTGGGCGCCGATTTCCTGGCGGCGAAAGTGGTTACCTAGCTAATGAACGAAATTCCCTAGCGCAGTTGGCTCGGCGGGTTGAATCCCTGGGCCGAAAGGGATAAAATGTCCATGTGGCGTTATTTTGAAACCTGCCCCGTGGAGGGTCGGTTCATGAGGAAAATCATTATCTCGATTGCAATTTGTCTGTTTCTGATTTCGGCTTCGGCGGTTCCCGGAAGCGCAGCCCTGAAGGGCGATTACATCGAAGCCCGCAGCGCGGACGTTTACACGGGCCCCTGCTTCGCGAATTCGGAAGTGGGTTTAACCGGCCAGGAAGCCATTCTGGCCTGGAAAGTTCAGGAAGGCGACTGGAAGGGCGATCGACCTGAGCGGACTGAGCGTGGTGGCGGTGGTCAGAGCCAAGGCCACGCTGGGCGATCCTTACCACGACCCTTATCCGGCGCGGTCCGTGCTGATTGTGGATTCCCGCGCCAGTGGCCACCAGCGTGAAGCGCTCGCCGCATTTGCCGCATCCATGGCAGGCGGCCTGCTGGACCACGTGGTACGGGTGGAGACGGCGCCCATCCAGATGACGGTGGAGCATGGCGATCAACACGGCGCGGCCAAAGTGGTGGCAGGACAATTTGCCCGAATCGAGACGCGCAGCCTTTGCCAGGGCGATCACCTGTGCGGAAACGAAACGGTTTATTACCCGCCGCTGGTGGCTCTAGCCCACTCCATGCCGGCCTTCACGCTGGACAGTTCGTTCTCCGGCCAGGGCCTGGGCGAAGTTTGGAAGAACGTGGACAAGCGCAGCGCCTTTGTGGGCAGCTTCTAAGCCACGCAGCTTTCCTTTGCACATCAGCCAAAAAAGCGGGAAACTTCCGAATGGGAGTTTCCCGTTTCGTGTTTATATCATCCAATAAGTGCTAAGGAGGCTTTGTCAATGAAACTGCACCGCGTAGTTGGACTGGTCCTGGCGATTCAGCTCTGCGCGGCCTTGAGTGCATTCGGCCAAGGTAGTTACAAGGTTGAAGCGATTGGCGCTGCGCCGGCGGATGTACCGGCCCCCATCCAGAGCACTCTCGATACTCAGGGAGTGCGCGTCACCACCGACGGGGGCGCGACCGCTTTGCGAAGTATGGCTGCGCAAGACTCTCCCCACCAATGCGAGCCCCAACCCTGAGTCGGACATCCTCTATGGAGCGCTGACCGAGGGCGCCCTTCTGGGCGTTATCCATTTCCCCAAGCCCACAACGGATTTCCGCAGTCAGAATATCAAAGCCGGGTATTACACCCTGCGCTTTGGCCTGATCCCCCAGGACGGAAACCATACGGGCGTCAATCCTTATCGTGACGCCTTCGTGATGGGGCCTGTCTCCGCCGACCCGGGACCCGACAAAGTGCTTTCCTTTGACAGATCTGGTGAAGTTGAGCCAACAGGCTTCCGGAACTCCCCATCCCGGATTCCTGGTGGGTGCAACCGGTCAGCGGCGGCAGCCTTCCCTCCGTCGTCAAGGATGACTCGGGCAACTGGGACCTGCAAATTAAGGGACACACGAAAAGTGCTGACCTGCCCCTGGCGTTCACAGTAGTCGGCCATTGGCAAGGGTAAGGCCATTTTGGATTGGCGATTTTGGATTTTGGATTACGGCGCCCGTGTCTCACCAAAATTTCGGAGTGCGGGAGCTTGGTCCCGCTTTTTCTACCGCTGACTTGTCAGCGGTTCGTGGTTCGCCGCGACGAGTCGCGGCGTGCAAAAGCGGCGACGAGTCGCCGCAGTCCGAAAGCTGGTAGCACCGCCTCGTTCTCCAAAATGGGACAATATCATTAGCCTTAGGTGAAACCCCCGGCGGGCCGAATGGTTCGACCCCTCCAGGGTTGGAGCTTGTTTCCGGATCACCTTTCCGCAGGTTTCGCCTGCGGCTAATGACATTCTTCCCCTTCGGGGAGACCCGCTAATTCTCCGACGGCCTCTCGATGTGATCGATGACGAGGACTTCCACCGGGCCTTTTGTGGGTTCCAGCTTCAGCCCAAGCTGCTCCTGAATCATGGTGAAGATGCTTGGACCCGGAGCATTCGCATCCGGGCCTTCCTTCATGGCGGCCGAGGCCGTGGGCCCGCTGAGGTCCGTTGCTCGGTCTAAGGCGAGATCATACGTCCCACTCAACCCAGTTCGGTCCACTACCGGCCGACCGACGAGACTCGGGAGGTCATGCGCAAGCTGCCACATCGATGCGCCAGTCATAAACAGTGACCACGAATGGTGTTTCCCGTCACGATGTGGATTCGCTGGGTCGTTCGGATTGGAAAACGTGCCGGCAGGGAGCAACTTCGGCCCATTCTTCGCCACGACCAGAGCATAGATTTTCATTTCCCTGGTCTCGCGGTGGAGCGTCAGATGGCAACGATCCTCAAGTAGCGACCGCAGCATGAGAACGGTTTGTTCGACACGCTGCTGTCTAGTCAGCTTCTCCAGTTGGTCCCACTGCGCATCGGCGATCTTGGCCTCAACGTTATAGGGCTGTTTATCAAACCAATCCGGCCCTCCCAAAATCTGGGCAGGCGGAGTCTGGTACGCGTACTCGACTAGGGCCTTCATCGTCGCATTCCTAGTTTGGAATCGGGCGGGATGCTGATCATCAATCATATACCCCGGCTCTCCGGAGCGATTCAGCTTGATCGTTGCAACCTCGAACGATGGCAAAGGCCCACCGTTTGCTGGAGCAGCTTGCACATTGGCCGCCGGGGCGTTCAGCACACCAAACACCACAGGTCCGGCAACGGCTGCTAGACCGATCGTGGCCAACACCAGCTTTCTCCCAAAACTGAGCTTGTTTGCCATGCGCTCGGTCATGATACGGGTAATCCGATTCTTCAGATCAGCGCCGGTAACTCCGGACACACAGGCCAGCGGCGATTCCACACAGAATTCGCACGTCTTCAAAATGCTCTCGGCGTAGACCTGTCGATCGCTGCCTGCTTCCAGGACTTCTTCGTCGCAGGCGCGTTCGCGCTCATCCACCAGCCGCGATCCCAACCACCAAACCAGCGGGTGAAACCAGAAGATGGCTTCCACCACCATGTGGATCGCTGCGGCCAGATTATCGCGGCGGCGCACGTGCCACACTTCGTGAGCGAGAATGGCTTCCAGTTGCGCATCGTCAAGGCGCTCGGAGATTCCCTTCGGCCAAACCAGAGCGGGCTTGACGATGCCGAAAATACCCGGTTCCAGAGTAGCCGGCGACAGGAACAAGTCGATGGGCTTCCGTATCTCCCAGGCGGCGCTCCACGCGGCGCAGCGCTTCCACTTCGCGCCCTTCCCCTAGGGGCACCGCTTCCCGCAGGACTGCGGAAATCCGCCGCCAGCGCGCGCACCATACGAAGAGCACCACCACGAATCCGCAGAACCACATTGCCACCACGATTGCCGGAAACAGGTTCGCGAAGGTCGTGGAGTGAACAACTGGAGGAATCACCCGTGCCGCCGGCGGCGTGAAGGGCTGGCTGATCTGCTCCATGGCATAGAAGAAACCCGGTTCCGTTGGTGCGACAAGGCGTGGCTTCGCCAGATGACTGCCAATACCAATCAGCAACGAAAACGGAATCAGGAATTTTACGGACGCTGCCAGCCAAAGCCCGTAGCGCGCCCGCGCGTGGTTCTTGCGCAAAACCAAGGTCAGCAATCCCGCGATGACAAGGCACAGCGTCGATTGCCACAAGTGATTGCCCATTGCGGGCGCCGTGGCCGACCATATTGCCGACAAGTATTTGGGGATCATAGCTTGTCCTTTCTCTCCGGTTCTACTGTTGCGCTACCGCGAGCCGAAGAACCGTAGGGCGCGGTTCGCGAACCGCCCCTACGGTTACTTCCGGGAGGCCCGCTACTTTCTCGCCAGCTTGCGCAGGGTTTTCTCCGCTTCCTTCACATCCTCAAGCGTGAGTTTGCCGGATTCAATCAGGTGCGCCATCACGGGCTGAGTGCTCCCGCCGAACAGCGCCAGCAGGTCGTCGATCAGCCTCCGCTGCGCGGCATCGCGCGAGATCGTCGCTTCAAAAATGTGAAAATTGCCGACCTTCTTGACGCGGCGCAGAGCCTTCTTCCCTTCCAGCCGATAAACGGTGGTTTGAATGGTGGTGTAGGCGGGCCGCTTTTTCTCGGGAAAGGCTTCTTGAATCTCGCGAATGGAGGCTTGCCCCCGCGTCCACAGCGTTTCCATGATTTGAAGTTCGAGCTTGGTGAGTCTGGGTTCGCGCATTTGCTATCTCCTATATCTGTGTGTGAGTCTACTACGCGCATAGGTGATGTCAAGGTTTTTTTCGCGGAAGAAATCAGGGGATGCCGTGGGAATATCAGGAGACGAGCAAAAGCAACCTCGCGCAGAGACGCTGAGACGCAGAGTTTTGCCTTAAACAGATGCCTGAACTTTCTTTTCCGTCTCTGCGTCTCAGCGTCTCTGCGCGAGATTCCTTATTGTTTAACACCTTCTAAGGCGCGGGCAATCCGATGATGACCACTTGCCATCCATCGGAGGTGGGGGTGATGGAAAACTGGCTCTGGTAGGAACCGGGCGACGACACGCTTTCGAACACGGTGGTCAGATAATTCGGCGTTGAATTCGGATCGGTGATAAATCCCGTCTGCGGAGTGAACGTGTGTGGGGCGTCCGAGTCCCCAAAGATCCAGCTCACCAGCAGCCCGGCCTTCGGGAGCGTGATGGGACTAGAGGTCGCACTCGTCGTGTACGTGCCGGGGCTGGGACTGGTGATGGCGGAAGCGATGGGGGCCTGTGCAGTGTTTGAGCCTGCCACGGCCAGGAAATGCACAAAGATCGGCTCTTGGTTGTCCACCGTGATCGTGATCGTATCACCGGCCGGGCAGGACACGGGATTCTGGACGTAGTAGACCGTGCTCCGCATGTCGTAGAAATAGCCCACCCAGTTCGTGGGTCCGGCCAGGATGTTCCAGGTGTTTCCGCAGCTATCGGATACCGTCGGCTGAGCGATCGGCTGGCTGTAGAAGTTGTAATAATCTCCCAGGAACAGCAGGAGCGTAGAAGCTCCCGGATAGACAAACGGCCCAGTATCGTACGTGGTCGGGTAGGTTACCTGCGAAGCCGTTCCCCAGGCCCCCGATGACACCATCGTCGGTACGGGAGGATTCACCACGAGCGTGGCGGCTTTGCTGTGATTGGCGGAGTAATCCTCAAATCCCGCATAGACGTTCGGCGCGGCGTTATCCGTGCTCAGCAGGACAAACCGTATGGCCGAGGTGCTCGTCCACCCGGGCCGCGCGGTGATTTCATTAACGATGCTGGTCACATCGATGATGTGGGTGCAGGTGTTTTGGCCGTTGTTGTTCCCCTGGCAGCTTCCGTGAACATCGCCCGGTCCGGTGGTGGTGTAATCCGTGTAGGCCGTCGTATAGGGGACGTCCAGAGGCGTGTTACCGGTTGAACCACTGAACGAAGGCCCGTCGTCCTGCGCCACGCCGTAGACGCGGAAAGTGGAGCTCGTGCCGGGGCAAGGCGCTGATCCGCAAACGGCACTGCTGGCGGACCCATCGCTGCTCACCAGTTGCAGGTAGGCGGAGCGGATCGTGTCACCTGACTTGACGCCGGTCGAGGGAAACCGGTAGCCGGTAACATAGGCCGTGGTCGTCCCCGCCCAACTCCCCACCAAATCCGCTCCCCCGGACGATGGCGTGCCATACCATACGCTGCCGTTTTGAAAGTAACCATCGTCGGCGTCAGTGGAAATCTGAATCGTGTGAGCAACCGGAGATTGTGTACCGCCGCCCGTAATCGTCAAGGTCAGTGACGCGGTCCCCGTGCCCGTGCTGTTCGTGGCGCTCAGCGTCACCGTGGAGGTGCCCGCCGCTGTGGGCGTGCCGGAAATCAGCCCGGTGCCGGTACTGACCGTTAACCCGGCGGGCAATCCCGCGGCGCCGTAACTGGTCGGCGTATTCTTCGCCGTGATCTGATAGGAGAAGGAGGCGCCCACCGTCCCGCTCGCTGTGGTCGCGCTGGTGATCACCGGCGCTGCGGTATTCACCGGAAAGCTGAGCGTGGAGCTTCCTCCGCCCGACGCGGGATTCGTTACCACCACCGCATAACTTCCCGCCGTCGCCTGGTCCGCGGCGCTCAGCGTGATCGTCAAGGCGCTCGCGCTCACATAGGTGGCCGGGTGCGCCGCGCCGTTGTATGTCACCGTAGACGCTGATAGGAAGTTGCTCCCCTGGAGGGTCAGGGTGAGCGCCCCCGCCCCCACCGTCGAGGAGGCCGGCGAGAAACTACTGAGCGTTGGCGCCGGATTATTCACCAGGAAGTTCAGCGTCGACTTTCCCCCGCCCGGTGCGGGATTCGTTACCACCACGGCATAACTTCCCGCCGTCACCTGGTCCACGGCGCTCAGTGTGATCGTCAAGGCGCTCGCGCTCACATAGGTGGCCGGGTGCGCCGCGCCGTTGTATGTCACCGTGGATGTTGAGAGGAAATTGCTCCCTTGGAGGGTCAGGGTAAGCGCCCCCGCCCCTACCGTCGAGGAGGCGGGCGAGAAACTACTGAGCGTTGGCGCCGAGTTGTTGCCAACGCCGCCGAGGCTCACCGACTGTGGGCTCCCCGGGGCGTTATCTGCAAAGGTCAGAGTGGCGCTCCGCGTTCCGGTAACTGCCGGCGTAAAGGTCACACCGACCACGCAGGCGCCACTTGGTGCGACCGTAGCTCCCCCGCAGGTATCCTTGCTGATCGCAAAGTCGCTGGGGTTCGCGCCGCCGATCGTTACGGTCGAGACGGTCAGGTTCGCCGCCCCGTTGTTTGTCACCGTCTCCGTTTGCGCCGCACTCGGCGCTCCCACCAGTTGGCTTCCGAAGTCCAGGCTCGCGGCAGAGAGCGTGAAAGCCGAGGCGATGCCCGTCCCGCTGACCGGTATGATGTGCGGACTTCCCGCGGCATCGTCCGTGATATTTACTGATGCCGTGCGGTTCCCTGCCGCAGAGGGTTTGAAGGTCACAGTTGCAGTGCAGCTTGCTCCCGGCGCCAGCGAGACTTCCACACGTGTTGGTGAGAACAAAGTCCGCAGCATGGGGACCCGCCACCATGACACTGGCAATATTCAAAGTTGCGGTGCCACTATTGGTCAAGGTGACGGTCCGAGGAGGGCTGGCCGTGCCTATGGGCTGACTATCGAACGTAATGGGCGCGCCACTGATCGTGACGTTGGCTGCTGAGACAGGAGGGGGCGTGACCGAGCCGCCCCCTCCTCCACAGGAAGCGAACAAAAGAACAGAAATGATACACTTGCCCACGAAAATCGCGGGGTTCGTGCAGCGCTTTGGATGCACTCTCGTTCCCATAAGTCAGAAGTCGATCTTGAGCAGGTTCAATCGCTAAGGGGGGCATTGCATTTCCCCTGCGGCACGCCGATCCTCAAGCACATTGACAGCCTAGTAGCGCGCCGTATAAGTCCATTCAGGGCAACCCACCCGTTCGTCGCGAAACTCTTTCAACTCTCTATGATAATTTTAAAATTGACACTAGTTATGATAGCGGAATTCTGTCCTGGATGGAAAGTCTGACTGCGAGAACAATTCAGGTTCGGAGTAATATTGATGTCGATATTGGCCAATACATTGTATCCCCAGCAGAGGCAGATCCCTCTGCCGCTCTGGCGGGTTACTTTAGATAGGAAGGCTTCTTCGCCCGCACGTGCTGTGTGTGGCACGCGGAATGATTACAGGGGAGAGTGGAGGTCCCCGCCGGCATCGAACTCCGCGGGGAAGGGGCCTTCCGCCAATTTCCAATGTGCCGGCGAAGCGATTTGGTCTTTAATCGAGGAGGAAACAGCAATTCTATTAATACTCAGAGTATTTTCGATCCAGACGATTCGCTGAGTGGCGGGTTCGGGAGTTCCCAGGTGGCCCAGGGCCAGATCCAGGGCGGCACGGTCGGTGGGCAAGTTGAATGGGCAGGCGCGCGCCCGAGGGCGTAAGCGCGACGATGGCATTCAGGTAGGTCTTCTGGAAATCGATTTTGCGGAAAAGGCGCTCGTGGATGATGTCGGCAAATCCCATGCCCACGGCGTTGCCGCCGCTCTCCTCGGTGAGATCCCGAAGGAAAATCATCGGAATAGGTTGGGAGCATCTTCCGGCGGCATGCCCGGGCAACGGCCCACAACCTTCAGGTCCATGCCCGCGCCGCTGATGTTCTTGCCAATTTCATCCAGAATCAGCAGGTGGAGGTTCCGGAAGGGAATGCGCGGAATCATCTAGCGGGCCAGAGCAGGAGCATCGATTCGTCCAGCGCAGGAATTCCCGCGGGCAGGGCCGCGCGCACATCGGCGATCTCGTGCATTTCATTTTCGGTCACTCGCCACACCAAATAAAATCTTGCCGCTCGCCAGGATTCTTCGCTGGAGACAGCGCGGATGGTGGGCTCGAATCCGTATTTCCAGAATTGCCGATGGCCTTCCGTTGGCGCCCTCGCGCTTGCCCAGTCCGATCGCCATCATTTTCAGGAGGCCGCTTTCGATTTTGCCAAAGTAATCGGAATGAGGCTTGACGCGGTTCATAACCACGATACCGTCGGACTCCCAGGCGTGGCGGTCCGCATAAATATTGAACCCCTGAGGTGTCTCCCCCACCACGACCGTTTCCATCGACGCGCGAATCTCGGCGCCGATTTCCGGTTCGGTAATTCCATACTCAGCCAGAATTTGGAGCTGGCCTTCGGCGGTGGCTCCCCCATGACTGCCCATGGAGGGAACACAAAGGGCTGCGCTCCCCGCTCCTTCAACCAGCCGCAAATGGTGCGCACAATTTCTTGAAGATGGGCGATGCCGCGGCTTCCCACGGTCAGAGCGATGCGTTTACCTTGGAGTTTTCCCGCCTCCACACCGAGGCCGGCCAGCGCGGCGCACATGGAACCACTCAGGTCATCGACTTTCGGGCGGCTGGGCCCCTTGCGCTCTAAAATATAAAAACTGGCTAAGGGTATGTGGTGGTTGTGTGTCATGGCAGAATCGCTCAAAAAGAAGTTCGCACAGAGGGCACAGAGATGGGCTCACAGAGAGCACGGAGCAAACCCATGATCTTCTCCGTGTTCTCTCCAGAAGCTTCGCCCAAACGTGACACGGGCGTCCCGCCCGTGCAGGGGGCACGGCCAAGATGGCCGTGGCACGTCGCGCGAAACATCAGTTTCTGCCCACTATGGACCCGCCAGCGGCGGGCAGACACTCTGTGTGAAACGCTTTTAAGCCCTCCTTATACCGGAATGTCAGTAGGCCCTTATGCGGCAAACGTTCCGCGGCATGCCGCAATGATTTCCTCTTCCGAGACCATGACCGCCTTTTGCAGCGAGGGCGCAACCGGCATGGGGACGTCCCGGGTGCAGACCCGCTCGGGGGGCGCGTCCAGTTCTAAGAAGCACTCTTCCACCACGCCGCCATAAGTTCCGCCGCATAACCACAGGTACGCGACCCATCGCTAACCACCACAAGGCGATTCGTTTTGCGAACGGATTGCAGGATGGTTGCGGAGTCCAGCGGTTTGAGCGTCCGGGGGTCGATCACTTCCACTTCAATCCCTTCCTTCGAGAGTTTCTCCGCCGCCGACAAGGCCAGCGTTACGGTGCGGCCGGTGGCTACGACCGTAACATCGCCGCCCGGGCGCTTGATGGCCGCAATACCCAGGGGCACCAGATACTCGCCCTGCGGAATCGGCCCGGTCAGTGAATACAGCATCCTGCTTTCGAGAAAAATGACCGGGTTGTTTTCCCGAATCGCGCTCTTGAGCAGACCCTTTCGCGTCCGCGGGATCTGACGGCATGACCACCTTGAGTCCCGGAACATGCACAAACCAGGCCTCCAGCGACTGCGAGTGCTGAGCGCCGAGTCCCACGCCCGTGCAGATGGGGGCGCGAATGACCAGGGGGATCGAGACCATCCCTCCGCTCATATACCGCAATTTGGCGGCGTGGTTCACGATCTGATCCATGGCAATCGTAATGAAATCCTGAAACTGCAATTCGATGACCGGCCTTGCTCCCACCAGCGCCGAACCTACGCCCGCCCCCGCAATCGCCGCCTCCGATATGGGCGTGTCAATCACCCGCTGAGGCCCAAATTCATCCAGCAGACCCTTGGTGACGTTGAAAAGCCCTCCCATGCTGGCCAACATCTTCGCCGAGCACAAACACCAGTGGGTCGCTGCGCATCTCTTCCCGCAGAGCTTCATTGAGAGCTTCGACATACGACCTTACGTTGGCGATTGGAGTCAGGCGTAGACATCCTGGTCTGCACTCTCCGGGTCTGGCGTGGGGCTGCCGACTGCGAAGGCCGAGGCTTTCGCCACTTCTGCCTGTACCTCCGAATCAATTCGCTGAGTTCGTCTTGGGTGGCCCCTTGCGTCCGGAGCAAGAACTGGCAATAACGCGCGATGGGGTCTTTGTGTTTCCATTCTTCAATTTCCTGGTTGGGGCGGGTTTCCCGGCGAGTAAAAATCGAGTGCGGCTCCCAACGGTAGCTGACGCATTCGATTAAGCGACGGTCCGGCGCCTGCGGTGGCGCGCGCCGCGGCGGCAGTGGCTGCGTCAAAAACCGCCTCGACATCATTCCCATCCACGCGCTCGCCGGGCATGCCGTAGGCCGCCGCGCGATTTGCGACGCTTCCCCCGGCTGTCGTTTGTTTAAAGGGTGTGCTGAGAGCCCAGAGATTGTTTTCGCAGATGAAGAGGACGGCAAGCTGATTGATTGCCGCGAAATTGAGCGCCTCGTGAAAGGAGCCCTGGTTGCTTGCCCCATCGCCGAAGAAACAGAAGACGACGCACTCAATTCCCTTCAGCCGCATGCCGAGGGCTGCACCCGCGGCGATGGGAATCCCTC
Source organism: uncultured Gammaproteobacteria bacterium (assembly GCA_963848305.1). Taxonomy (GTDB): domain Bacteria; phylum Pseudomonadota; class Gammaproteobacteria; order JABCZS01; family JABCZS01; genus CAWKDC01. Next base: position 120,545 of record CAWKDC010000001.1, read on the forward strand.
CGCCCACAATGCCGTCGGCGCCGAGCATGCCGCGCGAGACGTCTGTTATGTGCATGCTGCCGCCCTTGCCACGGCAATAGCCATCCGCGCGGCCTAATACCTCAGCCATCATGCGACCGAGATCCAGACCGCGGGCAATCGAGTGACCGTGGCCGCGATGCGTGCTGGTAAGAAGATCGCCCTCCCGCATGGCCGAACAAGCACCGACGGCAATGGCTTCCATGCCGATATACTGGTGCGCCGTGCCGGGGATAAGGCCCTTTTTGTTATGCTCGTAAATCTCGCGCTCGAAGGCGCGGATCCGGCACATCTGGCGGTACCACTGGAGCCGCATCGCGGGTGAGATCATCGAATTGGAGGTTCGCGATTCCTGTCTTGCTGCCACGAGTCAACCACCCCTCAGAAATGTTGCTGTAGGAGCCCTGCACGTTACAATAGAGCAAACTGCACCACACCGAGTCCAGCTACAGGTCGATGGATTATCCCATCGGAGTTATACTGTCAAGCCAAAACAAAAACCGGTGGTGGATTAATTTGACGTAAAGGCGGCTTTACGCCGCCATCTGGCGAGGTAAACTCGCCGATGCTACACCAAATTCACCCACTACCGAAAATCTGGTGGCGGATCCCGAACATGCATGACCTTAAGAATAAAGTCGCTATCGTGACGGGAGGGGCCAGGGGTATCGGGCTCAGTGTTTGCGAAACCCTCGCTGGGGCCGGCTGCGCAGTCGTCATTGCCGACATTTCTGAAAAAAATGGGGGTGCGGCAGAGCTGAGTCTTCGTCATGCCGGTTACGCCTGCGAATACCTTTGGGTGGACGTGGCGCAGGAGGATTCGGTTCGAGCGATGGTTGAGGGTGTCCGGAAGCGCCATGACCGGATCGATATTCTCGTTTGCAGCTCCGGTGTGCCCGCTAAAGTCATTCCGACCATTCAACTGCCCTCGGAAGAATGGATTCGTGTCCTGACCGTCAACCTTTTCGGGGTCTTTCTCTGCTGCCGCGAAGTGGGCGCCGTCATGGTGAAACAAGGTGGCGGGCGAATTATCAATATGGCTTCTTTGAACGCCGTAAGTCCTCCCGCACTGACCGCGGCTTATAACGTGTCGAAGGCCGGAGTGGTAAGCCTGACCCAGACTTTGGCCCTCGAATTGGCGCCTTTCGGGGTCAATGTCAACGCCATCAGCCCTGGGCCCATCGTCGGGGATTTCAATGACGTGATCATGCCTCAGCGTGCCGCAACCCTGGGTATATCCCAAGACCAGATGGTAGAGAAGATTCGGGCCTCGATTCCACTGGGACGATGGGGCACAACTGCGGACGTCGCCAATGCCGTGCTCTTTCTTGCCTCCCCACAGAGTGATTGGATAACCGGACAAAACCTGATGGTGGCTGGCGGGCTTTCCGGCGTGGCCGCCTCGCCGCCCAAGGAAGTCATTCTTCAAAGATGGTGAAGGCCGACTGCGGTGTCTGCAATTCCCACCGAACGTTTGTCGGCCGGTGCCAGCCCGCGAAGCGGGCGCGGTCATGTAGCCCACGGTGAAGCCGTGGGAGAAAGCCAGCATTAATAAATCTTCCGAAGAAGCCCCTGCAAGGGGCGGCATCCGGCCCGCTTCAGAGGAGGCTTCGCACCTCGATGCAGACTTACCGGTGGAAACCCCCGATGTCGCCCCTGACGGGGCTGGCGGATCTCCTCGCTGCTCCTCGACCCACGGCTGGCTCGCCGTGGGCATGACCGCGCCCGCTTCGCAGGCTGAAGCCACCTGGCGGCGTAAAGCCGCCTCTACATTACATTGCCCCAACTTCTTCAGGAACGGGTATTCCCTGAGGAAGTAGATTCTGCTTTTTCAGGTCTCGCCAAAATTCCGCTGGAATGGAATGACCCACGAACCGAAAGTTCTCTTCCACTTCAACCTCTGACCTTGCTCCGGGGACGATCGACGCCACCGCCGGGTGGCCGAATGGAAACTGGAGAGCGGCGGCCTGGAGAGGGACGGAATATTCCCGGCAAGTGTTTTCGATTTGCCGCACTTGTTCCAAAACCTCCGGACCGGCGGGAACATAGTTGTAGGTGGCCCCCGCCACCGCGCCCGTGGCTAGGATGCCGCTGTTGTACGGGCCGCCAATAATGATGCTGACGCCCTTTGCTTCGCACAGAGGAAGGGCGTCCTTCAACGCGCTGTGATCGAGCAGAGAGTATCGTCCGGCCAGGAGAATGCAGTCAAAGTCGCCCGCTTGCACAAAACGGATGAGCGTCTCAACTTCGGTCGTGCCCACTCCCACTGCTCCAATCACCCGCTCCTTCCGGAGTTTGTCGAGCGCCACGTAGGCGCCGTTCATGGCCGCGTCGAAATGATCGGTGGGGTCATGAATATGCAGAATATCAACGCGGTCCAGGCCAAGCCTGCGGAGGCTACCTTCCAGGGAGCGCATGACGCCATCGTAGCTAAAGTCGAACACCGGCTGGAGAGCGGGAGGATTGTCATAAGGGAAAAACATTTCCTGCTTGGCGCCGGGCGTTTGGGGCAGGAGCGCATATCCTACCTTGCTGGCCAGGACATACGAATCGCGGTTCCAACCCTCGAGTCCGCGCCTGTACCGTGACTCGCTCTTCCCCGCCCCGTAAAGCGGAGCCGTATCAAAGAAACCAATGCCGAGGTGCAAGGCGCGCTTGATGGTGTTCGTGGCCGTGTCTTCCGCCAGGTCATGAAAAAGTCCTCCCAACGCCGCCCCACCGATTCCCAATCGCGTCACTTCTAAACGGGTTTTCCCCAACCGAACTTTCGCCAGCGGATTCATAGGACCTCCACCGCCCTGAACCTGTCAGCCTTAGCCCTCAGCGGAAAATGTAGTACAAAACCGCCACCGTCACGGCGAGGCTGGAGGCGATCAAACGCGGGTCTCGCCAACCTCTGAACCGCTCCTGCGTAATGGCGGCCAGGGGGTGACTCCACGTAAGGCCATCCACCGATTCGGGGGCCGGCGCCGGCGTGACGAGGCTTACCAGCACGTAGATGAGACTGCAAATGCAGAACAGCCACCACGCCTGCATCATAAATGGAATACCCCAGCGGTGCGTAATGATCTTTTCCGTGCCGAACACCGGAAGATCCAGGATGAAGGCCAGCACTCCCAAGACGAAGCCCGAAGTTAGCGTGTACAACGAAGCTTCTTTCGTGCCTCGCCGCCAGAGCACACCCCAAAGAAATACCACGGTGATCGGCGGCGCCAGGTCAGCCGCAATAGCGTTAATCGCCTCGAAAATGCTTGAGAATCGTCCCCCCTGGGTCGACCATGCCATCGCCAGCAGCATGACGGCGACGGAACTGACCCGGCCAATGGTCAACTGCGCGCGGTCGGAAGTGCCGGGCCGTAACCGCCTTACGATGTCAACGGCCACCAGGGTGCCGGTGCTGTTGAAAGCGGCGGCGATGGCGCTCATCAGAGCCGCCAGAATAGCCGCAATGATCACTCCCCGCAATCCGGTGGGGATCAATTGCTCAATCAGCACTGGCAGCGTCTGATTGCTCGCGTTCCCGATGACGTTGTGAAACAGCACATACGCAATGACGCCGGGCAGCACCAGCAGAAATACCGGCAGGATCTTCAGAAACCCGGCAAAAAGCGGCCCCCATTGGGCATCTTCGGAGCTGCGCGCTCCTAACACTCTTTGCACAATCGTTTGGTCCGTGCACCAATACCAGACTCCAAGGATGGGGTAGCCAAGCAGCACGGCATACCAGTCGAGGCCTGCCGAATCGTGCGTGTGCACCATCGATAATTGTTGCGGCCGCGCCGCAGCCCGGAACTGTTCGATAGAATGGAATCCGTGGGCAGGCAAAGCGGCAAGCGAAAACACCAGGAGCAACACGGCTCCAAGGATAAGAATGGCAGTATTAACCGTCTCGGTAATAACCACAGCTCGCAGGCCGCCGAGCACCGTGTAAATCCCCACGATCGCGGAAATAATGACGACCGATGTGACCACATCGATGCCAAAAAAGCGTTTGAAAACTGCCGCACCAGCGTACAGGCTCATGCCAATGTGGATAAATAAGGCGGCGACGATGGCCATAAAAGCCAGGAAGGTGCGGGACGCGGGACTGTAACGGCGCTCCAGAAATTCCGGCAAGGTCGCGATGCGAGTTCGAAAATAAAATGGGGCGAACACCAATGAGAGCAGGATCAGCGTGTACGCAGCCATCCATTCGAAGTTTCCCCAAACCAGGCCTTCGTTGTAGCCCGATGCCGTAAGTCCCACAAGGTGGATGGTGGAAATGTTGGATGCAAACAATGCCGCGCCCACCAGCGGCCATGATAGTGAGCGGCCGGCGAGAAAAAAAACGGTTCCTGTAATCCTGATATGACGGACCGACAACAGGCCAATCGTCAGGATGCCGCACAGGTACAGCAGGATGATCGCGAGGTCGAGAGGCGGAAGGGTCAGGGTCGAAAGCACGACGTGGTTCATATGCAAGTTCCCGTTTCCCTTGCTGTCCTGCCGTACGCTTCCAACCCCTCGGAAGTCATTGCAGCACTCATGACACGGGGACGCACCCGCCCTGATCGATCGCCGCACACACAGCGCAAAGTGCGGCTGACTGCAATGATCCGACGGCAAAAGTTATGACGACGTATCCCGCTGTTTGCGGTAGCGCCGGATCAGGGTGTTGGTTGAGCTATCGTGCTTGAGCTGCGGACTCGTTCCTGGCTTTCGAGTTCGGGGATGATGCGCTGGGCAAGCACCTTGCCCAACTCGACCCCCCACTGGTCGAACGAGTCAATCTGCCAGATGGCGCCCTGGGTGAAAACGCTGTGTTCGTACAGCGCGACGAGTTTGCCCAGCGCCGCCGGGGTCAGCCGCTCCAGCAGGATCGTGTTGGACGGACGGTTGCCCTCGAAGGTGCGGTGCGGCACCAGCCAGGGCGGCGTGCCTTCGGCCTGGACTTCCTTCGACGTTTTGCCAAAGGCCAGCGCCTCCGCCTGGGCAAAAACGTTGGCCAGCAGAATGTCGTGGTGCCGGCCGAGCGGGTTCAGCGGCTGGGCAAACGCGATGAAGTCGCAGGGGATGAGCTTGGTCCCCTGATGGATCAGTTGGTAGAAGGAATGCTGGCCGTTGGTGCCCGGCTCGCCCCAGTAGATCGGCCCGGTCTGGTAGTCGACCTCCGTTCCATCCAGCGTGACGTGTTTGCCGTTGCTCTCCATCGTCAATTGCTGGAGGTAAGCCGGGAAGCGCTTCAGGTACTGCTCATAGGGCAGGACCGCGACGGTCTGCGCGCCGAAGAAGTTGTTGTACCAGACGCCCAGGAGTCCCATGAGCACGGGCAGGTTGCGCTCGAAAGGGGCCGTGCGGAAATGCTCGTCCATCTGATGGAAGCCGTCGAGCATGGCGCGGAAATGTTCGGGGCCGATGGCGATCATCGTCGAGAGCCCGATCGCCGAGTCCATCGAGTAGCGCCCGCCGACCCAATCCCAGAACTCAAACATGTTGCTGGTGTCGATGCCGAACTTCGCCACCTCCGCGGCGTTGGTCGAGACCGCAACGAAATGCCTGGCAATGGCGGCGTCTTCTTTCAAAGTCGCGAGGGCCCAGGCGCGCGCCGTGTGCGCGTTGGTCATCGTCTCCAGCGTCGTAAAGGTCTTCGACGAGATGATGAACAGCGTCTCCTCGGCATCAAGATCGCGCGTGGCCTCGGCGAAGTCGGTGCCATCGATGTTGGAAACGAAGCGGAAGGTCAGGTTGCGCTGGCTGTAGTGTCGCAAGGCTTCGTACGCCATCACCGGCCCCAGGTCAGATCCGCCGATGCCGACGTTGACGACATTGCGGATCGGCTTGCCGGTGTGGCCCTTCCACTCCCCGCTGCGCACCCGGTTGGAGAAATCGGCCATCTTATCGAGAACGGCATGGACCTGGGGCACCACGTCCTCGCCATCCACGACGATGGATTGCCCTTGGGGGGCGCGCAGGGCCACGTGCAGGACGGCCCGCTTTTCGGTGACGTTGATCTTCTCGCCCCGGAACATGGCATCGATTCGGGACCGCAGGCCGGATTCCTCCGCCAGTTGCAGCAGCAGCGTTACCGTCTCGTCGGTAATGCGGTTCTTGGAATAATCGAGGTAGATGCCGACGGCCTCGGCGGTCAGGCGCTCCCCGCGTTGGGGATCTCTCGCGAAGAGCTTCCGAAGATGCAACCTGCGAATCTTCTTGTAATGGGCTTCGAGGGCCTTCCATGCCGCCCGTTGAGTGAGTGGCGCCAACGCTTCTGTCATGGTTGTTCCACCTCCGGTGTTTGTTTGCCCTTACAACCGCCGCTTGCCCCGGGCCCTATATTGGCAGACTACAGCAACATCGAATCCGCGGCAACACGCATCTAATTCTATATGAGATCAGTGGCAACAAATCTGCGGCAACAGGGTAGGTATTGGATTCTCGCGGTGGCGCTCAGTTCCCTTTTCGCCTCAAGTCTCTGGGCCGCCCAAGCCAAGCCATTGACTGCGCTAGAGGGTAAATTGCTGACCACCCGGGGCGACTGCCCCCTGCTGAAAATAGGCGACCGGGAGCAGACGCTGTCAGCCAACACTCCCTATCTTCTCCACACGATGCAGGATAAGCGCCTGGACGGCCGCGAAGTGCGACTGGAAGGCTTGTCGAAGCCGGATGGCTCCTTCGAGGTTCAGTGGCTCTACACCGTCCACGATGGCAAGCTCTTTAAGGTGCGGTACTTCTGCGCCACTTGCAACATTGTGGCCCTCGAACCCGGCCTCTGCGTCTGCTGCCAACAGCCCACTGAACTCCAGGAAATTCCTGTGGATCATGCGATAGGGTCATCGGGGCATTGAGCGCCTGAGCCAATGAATGATTTGCTCATTAAATGACCCGATGGCTCGATGGCCCGATGGCCGGATCATTCAATGGGCCAGTTGACACCCTTCGCCGGCGGATGTTACAAAAGAAGTATCGCTGTTTTCAGCGCAGCAACCGAGATGGTGGGTGTAGCTCAGCTGGTAGAGCGCCAGACTGTGGATCTGGACGTCGCGGGTTCGAACCCCGTCACCCACCCCAAACAAAACACAACACTTAACTGATTCCCAACTTCCCAACCCTTCGCTGTGACATCAATTGTGACATCACTGTGCCATCATTTTTCGCTAAACGGCCGCCCCGCCGACTCCTACAGGCCGCCGTCCGGGCTTCCGATGTAGCCCCTTTACCAGAGTACATTCTCTGGTTGAGCTCCAGCGTCCAGGCTTTCCGGACATCTTCATCGACGTGCGCATAATACTTAAGCGTGGTCGTAATGGACTTATGTCCCATGATAGATTGAAGGGTAATTGGATCAACTCCCGACTTCACCGCTGCGGTCCCGAAGCAGTGGCGCAGGAGCTTCCAATTGATCCCCTGGACCCCTAGCTTCGCACAGGCGTTCTTTAGATCCCGGCGAAGCAGGTTGTTGTACCGAACCGGCATATTGGAACCATCCCGGGTGCGTGCAGGAAACACCCACTCGTCATTGCTGGTGGGTTTGGAGATCTCTTTCCATGCCTTCAGTGATTGAGCCAGGGGCGGAGTCATATCAAGACGGCGACAAACCTGGTTCTTGGTTCCAACCAGGATATCGCCACCGCGGACGTGCTGAAGAATGTCAATGGTGTTACTTGCGAAGTCGACGTGGGACCATTTCAGGCCTGTGATTTCCCCAAGCCGCCCTCCAAACGTCCGGATGCAATCGAACAGTATTGAACTTTTGATCGGCAGAAGCCTTGCTAGATTATCCAGGATCTCTTCTGGTGGAAGCTTTGGCTTAATGGGCGTCGGCTTGGCCGGAAGCTGGATGAACTTGCAAGGGTTGGTCTCAAGACCAACCACTTTCGTGAATTTCATCAGGTGACTGTACGGGCCACTCAGATAGTTGCGGATTTTATAGCTGTTCACGATTCCCGTGCCTTCTGACAGCATTTTATTGAACACGGGCTGGAGATCGTCGCGCGTGATGGCGGTGATAGGTCGATCCCCTATTGTCGGGAAAAGGTGCTTTGCGAATGCCAAGTTTTTGTCCTGGATCGTGCCGGGCGCCTGGGCATGGCTTTCCTCCAGTTCTTTCATCCAGCCCAGCCAGCACTCCCTCAAGGGTGATGGCTGAACTTCAGGTTCGGCAGGCTGTGACATCAGCGTGACATCACTTACCACGGCCGGCGGCCTTCGCCACGCACCACATTTTTTTCCCGCCACGGCTTGAGGTCGTGGCTGAGCAATAAGATCCGCGCCGTCTCCCGGCCCACCTGGGGCACCAGTTTGCGTTTGACGGCCTGTTCGGCGACCAAACGGATGGTCCAACGGGCGTAACCTTCCGGCGGCGGGCCACAAACCATGGCAATGATCCGCTGCTTCTGCGGTTCGTCCAACAGTTGCTCGGCACCCCGCCCTTGCCGCTCGTAAAGCGCACCCGACAACCCGCCACGCCTATATCGGTGGCTGATCCACCGCACCGCCTGCGGGGTCAGATGCACCAGTTTGGCTACCGCCGGCGCGGTCAAGCCCGCCGACAACTGCTCCAAGGCGAGGGCCCGCAGGACCACGCACACCTGCTGAATCCCGGCTCGCAAAAGTTGCCGAAGCTGCTTCTGATCTTCGGCCGATACTTTCACCTCAAGGGGGCGTCGCGACATGCCCCCGTATAGACCCAAGGATTTCCCAAAAACAAGACATTATAGAATCTTTTCATGCAGTCAAAGACCTAGGGCATTGGACGCGTTCGGGCCCTCGACGGGTCGCGCTTTGGAGTGGGTTAGGCTCGGATCTGAAGTATCTGGACAGGGAATTGGATTATACTGCCGTTTAGAATACGATGGACTGCTGGGGAAAAACACGATGGGGGCTCAGCCAGCGAAACTTGGTCCCAGAAAAGTAGGATCGTTGGGTAGCAGGCCGCTGCGAAATTTGGCCGTCGCTGGCCCTGCCGTCGTTTGGGGCGTGCTTCTTTTAATATTACTCTGCTCACCCCTAGTTTTGGCAACCCAGGAGGGCGGCAACTTTGCGGCCGCGGAGAAGTTGTATGCCGCGGGGAAAGTCTCCGAAGCAGAGGCCCTTTATCAAACGATTGGGAGTGAGGATCGGAATTTCGCCCAGGTGCTCCGGCGTCTGGGGGGAATTTACTATTTAAGCGGTCGCCTGGGGTTGGCCGAGGAAAAATTCGCCCGTTACGCCAACCTGCAGAACTCAGCCGAAGCCTACACCTTGTTGGCAGGGGTGCAGTTTGACCTTAAGAAGTTCGATCCCGCCGTAGCTTCGGCCGAACACGCTATTCGTCTCGACCCCAGTTTTTACAAGGCTTTTACCGCGCTGGGGATGATTCTTGCCGCCGCGGGCGATTGGCCCGGCGCGGAAAAGGCGTACCACGAGGCCCTGCGTTTGAACGAAGGAGACGCCGATACATGGTTCTTAATCGGGCGCGGCTACTTCTCGCGCAACGACTTCGAGAAGGCCCAGAATGCCTTCGAGGAATCGCTCAAACGCAGTCCACAGCAAGTCCGCAACTATACGAATCTCGCCCTGGCACTGGAAGCCATGAACCAAGATGATGCGGCAGAAAAAGTACTGCAGCAGGGTACGCAAGTCGGTGAGGCCCAGGGGCGGCCTGATGTCACGGCGGCGGTGAATTACGGAATTTTTCTCTTGGAGCACGAGCGTAACGCAGAAAGTATGAGTGTTTTGGGCCAGGCCATCAAGGCGTCACCTCAAGATGCCGAGGCCCACTACCAACTCGCCCGTTGCCTATTCCGCATGAAGCACTTTGAGGAGGCCGCGGCAGAAGGAGAGGCGTCCGTGCGCCTGAGCGGTCCCAACTATAAAGTGCAGTATTTGCTGGCACGGATCTACACCGCGCGGGGCGACACCGCGAATGCGGCGCGTCATGCTGAAGAAGCCGCCCATCTTGCCGACCAGAAACTCGCCTCGAGTAAGGAGTAGCGCCGTCCCGGGAGTCGCTACTGGGGTTCGGTCACCGTTAGAATCTGATCGGCCGGGATACTGGTAAGTTCCTGCCGCGCACCGCTGGGCCAGCGGATTTCCAGGCGTTTGACCACCGCATCGCGTCCCAGTCCGAAATGCACGCGCCGGTCGCTCGATCCGGCATAGCCCACGCTAGTCGTGACGTGGTTGTACTGGGTCCCACTCTCCGTCTCGACTCTTAACTCGGCGCCAATTCCGTCGCGATTACTGCGCGTCCCGACGGTTTTCACCAGAAGCCAATGATTTTCCTTGGCGGAGATATTTTGGAGTATTTGCGCCGGCGCTCCTAAGGCGGAAACCGCCAGATCGATACGCCCGTCATTATTCAAATCACCAAAGGCACAGCCGCGGTGCGCCAGGGGCCGCTCGAAATCCTGACCGGCATCGGCTGAGCCGTCCATGAAGCGACCCTTATCGTTCAGGAAGACCGCGTTGGGTTGCCGGAAAGGGACATTCATCTGCTCCAGCTCGATTTTGTCGTTCACGTGAGAATTGACCGCCACCAAATCCTTCCAACCGTCATTATTCATATCGTAAATCCCATTACTCCACCCGCTCAGGAAGAGGCTCCAGCGCGCGAGCAAACTTGGATGAGTGAAATCGTCAAAGATCCCATGGCCCTCATTATGAAAATAAGAAAAGGTCTCATTGGAGATTGCGGTCACGAACAGGTCAGGCTGCCCGTCATTGTCCACATCTCGGAAATCGGTGCCCATGTAAGATAGGGCGGCACCGTCACCATTAAAGGCCACTCCTGCCTGCAGGGCCACTTCGTTAAAAGTGCCGTTACCGTTGTTGTGGAACAGAAAATTACGCGTTGTGTCGTTGGCCACAAAGACGTCCGGGTAGCCGTCATCGTCGTAGTCGGCGAACGATACCCCCATGCCTTTTCCCAAATGTGCGCGAATACCGGAGGAATCCGAGACGTCCGTAAACGTTCCATCGCGGTTATTATGATAGAGCATATTGGGCAAGGGCTGAAATTCTGAAGGATGACAGTAGACTCGGGAACCCCTCCGGGAGGCGGAGCAATAGGGATTCTCATCGAGATTCCAGGCACAGTAGTTGACCACAAAGAGGTCGAGCCAGCCATCGTTGTCGTAATCAAACCAGCCCGCGGCCACCGACCAGGTTTTTCCTCGCTGCGGGTCGAGCCCAGCGACGCCGGCGCGGGCAGTAACGTCGGTGAACGTTCCATCGTGGTTATTGTGGTAGAGGATGTTTCGATTCACCCCGGTTACGTAGAGGTCTTCCCAGCCATCATTGTCATAGTCGGCCGCGGCAACCCCCATCGAGTAGCCTTCGCCTTTCACGCCGGCTTGTTCGGTCACGTCGGTGAAGGTGCCATCTCCGTTATTTCGGTAAAGACGATTCCAGTATTGTGGCCCGGTCTTTTGAAGTTCAGGAATGTGGGCCCCATTGGCAAAGTAGAGGTCCGGCAGGCCATCATTGTTATAGTCGAAAACGGCCACACCCGCGACCATGGGCTCGATCTGATATTTATAGGGCGTCGCGCAATTGTCGAGCACAAAATGCACGCCGGCGCTTGCGGCAATGTCCTTAAATCTGACCGTAAGAGCTGAACCTGGGGGGGTGGCTTCCCGGCGCGGTGGCAGTGCCCCAAAAGTCAGAATTAGTGCACCCACCACAGAAGCTACTAACGTCCAGGTGAATTTTAGTGGCCCGCCGTACCAACGCTTCATTGCGGTGGAGCTCCAGGGCGTGGGTTTTGACAGCACAGTTTCAACAGCAGCAAATCGCTAAGCCTATGCATGGCGGCACATGTCCAAGCCGGGAAAAAGCGCCGAGTGCTGGGTCCTACATACAATTATGTTCTGAGGCCCCGTGGCCCTATGGTCCCACAGCAATCTTCCTCCGTCAACGCTATCGAATGGTCCGCATGGACCCGCTTCTTGAGTAATCACTTTATCCGCTCAATCTGGCGGGCGGAGGCGGCAGTTCGACAGTCGAATAAAGAGGCGCTATAGTGGACACGACGCGCCCGGGAGGTGGTACTTGGATCAGGATGGCATTGAAAGACGTTACTTCGTTGAGGCGGCAGCGAAGGTCTTGGACGTACTGGAGAGCTTTGATACCGGCGAAGACGAACTTACGGTCACCGAAGTTGCGCGGCGCGCTAGCGTGACCTACTCTTCGGCATTCCGATTACTGTATACCCTCGAGAAACGCGGGTATGTGATGCGGCGTCTTGGGGGAAAGAAGTTCGTTCGTACCCCGGCCCGAAAACGATATCGGATCGGGTACGCTGCGCTCGACAACTCGATGAAGTTCTGTGCCAATGTAACGCGGAGCATGGTGTTGGCTGCCCGCAATTATGGTATTGACCTGGTCGTGAAAGACAATGAGACGAGCCCACCGAAGACGCTGGCGAACCTCGACAGCCTGCTGGAAGAGGGAATTCATCTGCTGATTGAATATCAGGCAAACGAGGCAGTTGCGCACCTGATCTCCACGAAATGTCATGAAGCTCAAATCCCGGTCATCGCGGTCAATTTCTCTTTGCCCGGAGCCTATTATTTCGGTGGAAATAACTACTTGGCAGGCAAATTGGCTGGCCAATTCTTGAGTGAATCTGCCACCGGGATCGCCCAAAAGGGAGCAAACAAATTCCTGATTCTTCCGGGCAAGGGCATGGGCTCAACGCAGGAAACACGGGTAACCGGTATCCTCGATGGCTTGCGGCAGAGCCTTCCCCGGCTGCCTAAAGCCGACATTCTAACCGCCGCACCAGGCTTGACAACCCACGATGGTTATCGCGCCACCAAGGACTGGCTTCAACCCCTTGCCGGTTCCTCGAAAAAGATGAAGATATTGATTGCTGCTTTGACAGATCCTTTGGGCATCGGAGCGGCGCGGGCGATTGCCAAGATGGGAATGGGCGATAGAACATGCATTGTAGGACAGGGGGGCGGCGACGACGCCCGGCAATACCTGCGGCTGGGAAGATCCTTTAAAGCCACGGTGGCTTATTTCCCCCATACCTATGGCGGGCGTGTGATGCCACTGGCTTTGAAAGTTCTCGCCGGCGATAAAGTGCCGTTAATCGCCTACACCGATCACGTTGTCCTGACCGAACAGAACCTGCCTGAGTATTATCCCCCTTGCGTGTAGCTTCTAGATCACTCCCACCTTGGACCGAGTCCTCTTCAAACAGCGAATAAAATGGTCCCTCAATGGTCAACTCATCTTCGACCATCGAATAAAGAAGGATATCGGCCTTCACAAACCTTGACTCGGTCCACCGAAATGCGTATAAGAGGTCGGGGCGATACCGAATTCAAAACTCAAACGTGTGGGGAGCGTCATGGTTATGCGGCTTGCGCTTTGGTTGTGCGCTTAACTTGGCAAAGTTGCGCAGCGCACGTGGAAATAACCCACCTCTAGCTTCGTAGCGAACCACCCGGCATTGAATCAGGCTACAGAAGGATGGAAAACGATGAAGCGCGTCGACGGGCTGGAATATGGCAAGGAAAGCTGGCACTTGGACGTGCCGGATGATGCGGTTGTTTTTGAGCATCCGGCGCCACAACAGGTTCATCTCTCTCTAAGCAATCCCTCCGAGAAACTCCAAGAGACACTTCAACACCCTCTGGGTATGCCGAGACTCGATCAGTTGGTTGACCACACTTCGCGTGTGTCAATCACCATGAACGACTGGATGGGCGGCAGCCTTTACGCTGCACCTGCCGTGCTTAGCATTCTTCGCCAGGCGGGCGTGAAGGATGGAAACATCCGAATGATGGTAGCAGGAGGGACGCATGCCAAGGTGACGCGGGGCGAGCTTGTGGCTTCGAGGTTGGCACGTTGGATTACTGGCAACAAGCCGCCCTTCCCGGATGCGTGCCGCATTCTTCCACCTGAATTGATCACTGAATGGTCAGGCGGTCATGAGCGCATCGAGAGGCATGATTCGACGGATCATTCGCGCCTGGTCAACTTGGGGGTATCCGAGTGTGGCGACTTAGTGGAAGTAAACAAGATCCTGCTGGAAAGCGATTTAATTGTCCACCTGGGCTGGGGACCGCTGCCGCTGTCGCCTTTCGGGGGGTTCCTGGGGACCGGTTTGGCGATCGGATTATCGAGTGACCGCTCAATCCTGCCTCGCCATTCTCCAAGCCAAATTAACCATCCGGATAGCATCGCCGCAGATCCTCATCAGCAACTCTACCAACGGCATAAGCTTGCAGTTATGGACAAGATTGAGAAGTCCATTTCAGCGAAGATTTTCTATATCGATCCTTTCATCAATGTGGACGTACAGTTCGCATATGGGTGGTGGGCGGGAAACTGGCGTGAGCTCCGGGAGAAACAGATTGCGGTTGCATCGGAAGAGTACGTGGTGAAATTACCACGCGGCGCCGACATTCTAGTTTTGGGTTGCCCAGGGTACATGTTGCACGGGGAAACCTCCAATCCCATGATCGCTTTAACCCACGTCGCCAACACGATGCGGGGCTATTTACCTCCTAATCCCGTATTGCGAAAAGGCGGAGTCGTAATTATGACCACTCCCGGCAACGGGAACTTTGATGAGCGCTATCGGCCCTCGGACCGCGAGGTGCTCGAACATTATGCTCATGTGGGTCGAAATGTTGACGATCTATTTGACCAATATGCGGAAGAGTACCTCACTCGCGAGGACCTGTTGTATAAATATCGCCACTGCTATGGTTTTCATCCCATCCATCCATTTTGGATTCTGGCATCGACACAGTATGTCTTCGATCATGCGTCGAAGGTGATTTATGCGGGGGCGAAAGAATCTGAGATGAGTCGCCAGTTGGGAATAACGGTTGTTCCTGATTTGCAGGCCGCGTGGCAGATGGCTGTGGCTGAAACTGGACCTCAACCGGAGGTCACAGTACTTCCCAACTCGTCCAAACGACTATATACGATATTCGATATCGCCGAACCCTAGATGGCTTTACAAGGTGGACCATGGTACGGCCCCGAGGTCGTTGAGCGATTTTCAGGAGGAGTGATTGAATAGAACGGGGCGGAGGTAAGCACATATGTCGGTCAAGGGTAAGGTTGCTGTCGTAACCGGCGGCGGTCAGGGGATTGGGCGAGGAATCGCCCTCCGATTGGCCTCTAAAGGTGCAGACATTGGGATTGCCGACAGGAATCTTGAAACAGCGACTGCCGTGGGCGAGGAAATCAGAAAGTTAGGGAGAAAAGCTGTAGCGGTTAAAGTGGACACCTCGGTTTGTTCTGAGATTCCGTCAATGGTGGAAAGAATGATCCAGGAATTTGGCCAGGTTGATATCTGGGTGAACAACGCTGGGATCATGCAAACGAAAGCGCTGCTGGAAATCACGGAGGAAGATTGGGACAGAATGATAGACGTCAATGCCAAAGGAACCTTCTTTTGCACTCAGGCGATCGCCAAGCACATGGTCAAGCGGGGTTCCGGACTCATCGTCAATATCACCTCGGGTCAGAGAGCGAGGCCCATGGCGGGACACTATGCAGCAAGCAAGATGGCTGTTGATATCGGGACGATGACCGCGGCCCTAACTCTGGCTCCCTATAAGGTTCGTGTCAACGCCATCGATCCCGGTATTGTTATCACCCCCATGTGGAATCAGATGGACGAGGATCGGGTCCGGCTGTTTGGTGTCCCTCCAGGAGAGGCGACGAAGAGATGGGTGGCGCAGGTTCCCACCGGAAAGATTACGATCCCCGAAGAGGTCGGGGGAGTTATAGCCTTTCTGGCCTCTGATGATGCAGCCAATATTACGGGGCAGATCATTCGGCTAACTGGAGGAACTGACCTAGCAACTTTTGAGAAGTCTCAAGAAAAAGACAAGAAGTCATAGTGTAAATTTCCCTTGGACGTCGTCAAGGGTGGATTTGAAGTGAAATTCGGTCTTTGGGGCTGCCAAGCCCGGGGTGATTTGATGATTAAAGGAATGCATCACGCAAACGTCGTGGTCTCCGACATGGAAAGAACCAAGAAGTTCTATACGGAAGTTCTCGGTTTCGCGATAGCGCTCGAGGCCTCCATCGACGACATGGAATTCGCTCGTGGCGTGGGTTCTCCAGGAACCAAGGTTCAGGCTACGTTCTTTGCTGTGCCCGGAACCCCCACTTTGATCGAGACGTTTCAATTCTTGAGTCCATCGAGCCGACCGGTAGCCGCGGATTCCAAACCTACCGACATGGGGGTGGGCCACATCTGCTTTGAAGTGGATGACATCGACAGGACCTACCAGGAGCTTCGCAGCAAAGGTGTCGAGTTCGCTTCGACTCCCGTTACGATTTCTCCCGATCATCCAAAGGCAGGGGGAATTCGGTGGTGTTACTTTTACGGTCCCGACGGAGAGCGTTTGGAAATCCTTCAGGCGCCCAAATAAGTTCGATCGAGTAGCTATCTTGGGTAATCGCGGAGTTCACCGACGATGCCAATAAAAATTGGCGTTATAGGAATTGGCTGGTGGGCAGTAGAGAACCACATCCCTATGCTCCAGGCCCTGCCTGACGTGGAAGTAACCTCCATCTGCGGGATCGGGCAGGAAAAACTCAAGAGTGTTCGGGAGCGATTTGGAATTCGTGTCGGCACAGAAGATTATCGGGAACTTCTGAATGAAGAAAGGCTGGACGGAGTGGTGGTGAGCTCCCCACATCAGTTCCACTATGAACACAGCACCGCAGCGCTGGAGCGTGGAATCCACGTGCTCTGTGAAAAGCCAATGACGTTGAGAGCGTCAGACGCGAATCGCATGGTGGAATTAGTCGAATCAAAGCGGCTACACTTCTTGATTCCCTACGGATGGAGCTATACAGACTTTGCAAGTTTTGCGCGCGAGCAGGTTCTGGGGGGAAGAATCGGAAAAATCGAGCAGGTACACTGTTATATGGCGACAGCGACCCGTGAAATCTTCAGTGGGGTTGGCGCATGGTTCACGGCAGAGGCCGTTCTCAAACCGGAGACGGCCACTTGGAGTGATCCGGCCGTGGGCGGAGGATTTGCTCACGGGCAACTCACTCATCTTCTGGGGTTATTGCTTTGGATTACGGAGCTCGAGCCAGTTGAGGTGTTTGCGTTTGTCGGAAGGTCCGTAACGGGTGCCGACGTGTTTGATTCATTCGTTTGCCGTTTCAAAGGAGGTATTACGGGAACCATAAGCGGCACCGGTGCTCTGCCTCCACCCTCACCCCACGAGCTAGATATAAGGATTTTTGGAAGCGAAGGGATGCTCCATTTGGATATCGAAAGGCCAAGACTCGAAGTGCGGCGCGGCGACGGGCATAACTACTCTCTCCCCATGAGCATTAGGTCTGGGTTCTACGCGTGTCTTGAACCTCTACGAGTTTTCGTGGACTTGATAAAAGGTAAGCCTGTGGAGAACCGGTCACCGGCTTGGTTAGGAGCCCGGGTCGTGGGGATTCTTGAGGCGAGCCTTCGCTCGGCCGCCACGGGTAGGCCGGAGGTTGTATATCGCCCTCCAAGGATTGCAGAAGATCGGATGGTGATGCCAGGAAGCTGAGCAGCCGTTTTAGTCGTCGGAAAGAGAAATCCTCCCAGTACGCCTTTTTATACTGTTTTTTGCGTCGGGCTAGCGATAGCGAAGAGTGTTTCGTTGCCGCACAGGAGGGTAGGCGAATAAGAGAGACCAAGTGCGCATGGGTTCGGTGCGTGAAGGGATTCATTGGGTGGGCCACTTACGGTTCGGCTGGATTGCCCTACTGAAGTCCTCACGAAATGTCGCCCCAGGCACGAGCACAGATCCCAAGGCCAACGGTAGTACAGACTCCCAAATTTACAAGGAGGTCGTCGATGAAGGAATGTGTGAAAGTTTTCCTCTCCATCGTTTTTTGTACCGGTGCCCTTTTGCTTTCGAGCGCGACCGAGGCATTGGCCCAGACGAGCACGGGAACCGTTCTTGGCGTTGTGTCAGACCAGTCGGGGGGTGCCGTTCCGGACGCGGAAGTGGCACTTGTATCGACAACGACGGGTGTTAAGCGCACGACTGAGTCTCTCCAAACTGGAAACTACGAGTTTCCCTTGGTGGCGCCGGATACGTATCAACTCACGGTAACCAAGTCAGGTTTCAGCACAGCCGCCTTCAACAATGTTGTCGTAAGAGTTAACGAGACGTTCACCCAAAACGTGGAAATGAGCGTTGGCAGTACAACGCAGCAAGTTACGGTCACGGCGGATGTGGCGAAGGTTGATACGAGCACGGCGACGCTGGGGGCCGTTACGGGGTATACCCAGATCACCACTCTTCCCATTCTGGGCCGGAGTTTCCTCGCGCTAGCGACACTTTCCGCCGGGACGGTGGTCGATTATCCGGGAAGCTGGACGGGCACTTTCTCGGGCGGCCGGTCGGATATGGCGGTTGGCGTTTCGGGCGCCCAGGATTTCTTCACCACCAACCTGATCGACGGAGTGCCGACCAAGAGTCCGGAGTATGGCGGCATTGGGTACCAATTACCCCTGGAGATGATCGACGAATTTAACATCCAGCGTGGCTATTACTCCGCCAAATACCCGGGACCGGGCGTGGTCAACATCGCGAGCCGCTCGGGAGCGAATCAAATTCATGGCGTTGCCTGGGAAACCATCCGCAACAACGTCTTGGACTCGCGCAGCTTTTTCGATCAGAACATACCTCCCTTGCGGCAGAACCACTTCGGCGGGGCGTTCGGTGGAGCGATCAAGAAGGACAAACTCTTCTATTTTGGCAATGTACAATTTGTCCGCGACGTGATCGGGAGCACGCTCCTGGGATCTGTGCCCACGGCCTCCGAGTTGCAGGGAAACCTCTGCGATATCCCCGCCATCTCGCTCACCAATCCATTCACTGGCGGAGCTCTGTCATGTGTTATTCCCCAGGGCAATTTCGATCCGTTTGCCACGAAATTCATCGCCTTGGGATCCAGGGCCATTCCGCCCCCCACAACGTCGGGTCCGGCAGGAAGCATCAATCGTATCATCACGATTAACAGACGATAACGCTTTGATCAACCGCATGGGTTTTCCCAATAAAGGCGTTGATCACCTTGTACAGCGACTTTCAACGCTTAAGCAGCGCCCTGTCCTGGGTATTAATATTGGCAAAAATGCAGCAACCTCACTAGAGGATGCCATTCACGATTATACTCACTGTTTAACGCGTGTTTATCCATACGCTGATTACGTTGCAGTGAACCTGTCTTCCCCCAATACCCCAGGATTACGCGAACTTCAGGGAGGGCGTTATTTGCCTGGTCTTTTGTCCGCCCTCAAAGCAGAGCAGGCCAGATTGGCAGATCAAACAGGGCGCCATGTCCCATTGGTCGTTAAAATCTCACCTGACCTCGCAGACTCAGAGGTGGAGGATATCGCACATATGCTTTTAGAAGCCCGTATAGAGGGTGCAATAGCGACCAATACGACCTTGTCTCGTTCAGGGCTTCATAAATCACTTGATCAGGCAGGGGGATTGAGCGGGGCACCTTTATTTTCTGCCTCTACTCACGTATTATCTCTCTTGAAAAAGGCGGTTGGGGATAAAATCGCTCTCATAGGCGTCGGGGGAATCATGGGTTCACAGGATGCCCAAGCCAAGTATGCGGCCGGCGCAGATTTGATTCAGGTCTACACAGGGCTCATTTACCAGGGTCCAGGCATGGTCAAAACCCTCTAATCTTCCAGAATGTCTTTAAAGTTTGTGAGACATTGTCCATTTTGTGCCATCCTTTTAGCTAAAGTTGGCAATCTTCATTGATTTGAAATTTTCAATATGTTAATTTGGCTCTATCGAAGTGCAATCATTTTGTAGGTTGTGAAAGGTTAAAGCTTACAAAATCAATGTGCTAGCGATGTTTGAGTCATTTTGATCGTAGTTTGCTTCTTAACTTGTGTTGGTTGCAGAATACTGTTAAAATACCCAGACCTGGCACTTAACGGTGCATGTAGGGTCTACTACCCTTGCGGGGGAGTAGAGAGAGGTTTTACTTAGAAATAGGAAGTGTCATATGCCACGCAAAACAGACAAACGCCAACGCCTGATTCAGGCTGCCAAGAAACTCATCCGTAGACAAGGTTTTCACTTAACAACCTTGGCTGATATTGCTCAAGAGGCAGATGTGCCGTTGGGTAACGTTTATTATTACTTTAAGACCAAAGAAGCGATTGGTGAAGCTGTGATTGCCGATATTTCACGCAGTTTGAATGAGTTGATCACCGCCTGGGACGAGAATGCTGATCCCCGCGATAGACTGTTTGCTTTTGTCCAAGAAGAAGTCTCCAATGTCGAAGAAACAGCCCGTTCCGGCTGTGCCATTGGTGGACTTTGCCAAGAATTGGCAAAACAGGGCGGTCGCATTGGCCGACGCTGCTGCCAAATTGATGAGCGACACCATTGCTTGGGCGGCTAAGCAATTTCATTCCTTGGGTATGGGCGATGCCTCAGGTGACCTGGCCAACCAATTCTACGGAATGGTTCAAGGGACAGCCTTGTTGACGAACACGTTTAAAGAGCCAAAGTTGATGATCAACTTGAGCCAATCTCTCCGTGTTTGGTTGGACAAGCATGTTGCGAAAGGTAAGGCAACTGCACCTATGGCTATTAAAGAAGAAGTGGCTTAAACTCCCTTTTTCAATGTTAGAAAAAACGCGCTCAAGGCGCGTTTTTTCTTTTTCCATTTCTACCACTTGCTAAGGCCAATTATTAAATAGCTTTCTGGCAACCTCGTGTTGCGGTTGTTGGGGTACTGCGTGACTAAACAATAATGGCTGAGCAGGCACCCAAACGGCAATATTCTCTATGTCATCATCGTCAACATCTTGGACGTGAAAACCTACTTTTCTGGGTGCACCTGGTACAACCAGCGTTCTTGCTGGTTGAGCAGGTGTTGATGGAACGTTGGCATTCATTGCTGCTAGCCCAGCGTTATTGTTCGGATTTATCATACAAATCTCCTTACTGAAACAAAGTATTTACTGATACTACTAAGAAATGTTAGTTACTGCACCAATCATACCTTATGACTATAGTCAGGAGATCAGATTTATACAAGTCCAAAGGATAATTCTTTTTAATGATTCCTTTTATCCACTCTAGGTCGTTTAGCAGGCTTCTCTGGTCTGGAAGGACATGTTGGCTGAATGTATTTGGGTACAGGTGTGCTGACAGCGAACTGAATCATATTCATGAGATCTTCTTTATGGCCTTCCAGATGAGGGGCATTGAAGATTTGAGCGATGGCATGCTTAATCAAGGCGTTGCTTATTCTTGGATTTGTTTTAACAGGTTCTAAACGCAATGGCGCGTTCTCAGCATCTACCAACATAGAACCTAAGGATAGCGTGCCTAACCCATTGACCATCAGATGATTGATCAACGTAATTAATTGATTTCTGTATTCTTTTGAAACCTGCATGTCAAGATGGAGGCACTGGCTGTCATCTTGCCAGATACCAATTTCTTGATCGCCTTGAACATAGTTAACTTGTCGTGCGACACTGGGCGACTTCTCATCTGTTAACGTCAAATCGCCGATTTTGTCCCATTGTTTCATATTGACCCCCAAACTGCTTAATAACCACTATAAAACTGATGGCTATCTTACCCTTCATTTTTTAATAAGTCAAATAAAAAATGTTAGGTAAATTTATGCCAACGCCGTCTGTTTGAGGATGATTTGGATGACAAGGCCTAGACTTGCGATGAAAATGAGGATAAATATAACCCCTACAAGCACGTAAGGCCATAATTTTGTTTGAGAAAAGTCTTTATGGGCTGCATTTGCAGGGTGCACGCCGAGCATTGCACTCAAAACACTTTTAACGATATCCCACATGATTAGCGCTCCAATTGTCGTTCCATGTCAGTACGTACCCGAGACATCAAGGCATCCCGGCTGTTAGTGCCTGTCCCCATTCCTTGCGTATCAATCGGCTCCCCAACAGTGACGGTCACAGTTTTGCCAGCAGAGAAATCCCATGTCTTGGCAGGCAAAATATCATGGGTGCCATGGATGGTCATCGGGATAATGATGGCCTCGGCTTCAAGGGCCAATATGAAAATCCCCTTTTTGAAGGGAAGAAGTTCACCTGTGCGAGAACGGGTTCCTTCTGCAGCGGCCCAGATCACAATGCCACTTTCCATGAGTTTTTTCGCTGCTTGTAGAGCAGATAGGGCATGATGACGGTTTTGACGGTCGATTTTGATGTACTCATGCTTCGTGAGCGCCGCCAAAAAAGGGAATATCGAATAGTTCCTTTTTTGTGATCATACGAATACTATAAGGAAGGGCCGCATACACGGCAGGGATATCAAAGTGGCTGGCATGGTTGGAAATGAGGATATAAGGGCGACCTGGGATCAGCGCGGGTGGTGTCCCTTTCACTTGCAAATGCGCGCCGACAGCGGCGAGCATTTGCTGCCCAAATTCCTTGGCAAGCGTATCAGTACGTTCGCGGTTATTGCGACCGGCCATATTCATATAAATGCTTTTCACCAGCATTTTGCAAAATACAAAAAGCGAGGCAAGGGCAAGGTATGTGCGTGTTTGTTTAATCATATACGTATAGTACCACAACAGATATGAGTAAATGCGACCATTTTGACGACATCTTAAAGCGCCTGAATCGGTTTCAGCAAGTTTTTCAAACGGGCGGTTTTCTGGCTCAGGCGATCCTCATAAATCATGCGGTAGATTAGCACGCTCTTCACGTATTCACGGGTTTCATAATAGGGAATATTTTCAATCCAAATATCAGGATCCATCGTCACATTCTTAGGGGGCAACCATTGGTAGACGCGGTGTGGGCCTGCATTGTATGCCGCTGTCGCAAGGATCATGTTCTGATCGAGCAGTTGATACAGCTCGTTCAAATACGCGGCGCCCAAATGAATGTTTTTGGTAGGTGAAAGTAATTGAGTCGGAGAAACTGCGGCTTCGCGTAATTTCCGTGACGTTTGTTTGGCAGTCATAGGCATGAGTTGCATGAGCCCCATGGCGCCAACAGGGGAGCGTGCATCCGGCATGAAAGCACTCTCGCGGCGCGTGATCGCAAAGACCCATGCGGGGCTCAGGCCTTGACGTTTGGCTTCATTCAGCACAATGTCTTTATAGACGACAGGAAAGCGGACTTTCGTGTTATTGCGGTTTTCGGCGCGTGAGAGTGTGAAAATAGCGCGATCAAACCAGCCCTGGTTATAGGCAATTTGTGCCGCTGTTTGCATGCCTGCTTCATTCATACGCGTAGTCACATAATCCCATTCGATCCGTGCGGCATCAATTTGTTTCAAACGATAAAACTCGAGGGCGCGTGCAATCCCGGGGTTTTGTTTCACTTTATTGATATCAACATCAGTGATTTTCGGCGTGGGAAGATTGAGCGGGTAGGGTGCATTGTAGAGATCACTGGCAAAAAAGCCTTGGAATAAACGTTCCTTGCTCACTGCTTCGAGATAGGGTTTCGCTGCAGCGGGATTTCCAAGCTTGATGAGTCCACGTGCATACCAATATTGCCAAGCAGAATCCTTTCGCATCGCGAGTGGCATATTTTGAATATAGGTGACCACGTTTTTCCAATTCCCATCCCATAAGGCGTGACGTACACGCCATTCATGAAGGTCCGTGGTGAAAGATTCAGGCTTGAGTTTGGCGTACCAGGTCGCCGCATCAGGATCATGCTCAGTGGCCGCTTCCAAAGCGAATGCCCCATAAATGCGTTGTTTCTCTGTTTCAGTGAAGTAACCGGGTTGATTGATTTTGTTGAATGCTTTGACAGCTACATCGAGATCACGCCGCGCGAGCCTCGTCAACCCATAAACTTGAATGTTGCGCAGCGAGGCTTGGCCTTGATTGAATAAACGTGTTGATGTCACGAGTTGTGGATCACGCGCGACACTGAGCCATGTATTGACATAAGGTTGTTCATTTGCAGGCAAGTATTTTCGCAAATGACTGGCGAGACCATATTGTTTCGCATCTATGGCCAGTTGAATCCGCTGCCACACGAGTGGCTGCGTGAGCCGTCCTGCCTTGATCCAGGTTGCCATAGGACCATTGCACGTGTCAGGCCGTGATTGTCCGTACAGCCAAATGTCTTTCACATCATTCAGGGCAGTCATGTCTTTGTTTCGTAAACGCACCGCGAGTGCCGTGCATTGCAATTCAACATTACCCATGTCACGGTATTCAGCCAAAAAAAGTTTATCATTGGCAGGTTTGTTTTCTTTTTCCAGCTTCGTTAGCCAGAACTCTCGTAATCTCTTTTCGAGCAGTGTGCCCTTTTGTTCAGCCAGAAATGTATCAATTTCTGTTTGGTTGACTTTTTTTTGAGTGATATCTAATTTGAGCTTTTCAAATTCTAAGTAATCGTAGAGAGGATAACCCGTTTTCTCAAGACGATCTTTCAGTGTGTAAAACGTGCTGATCTTGCCACTACGCAAAGCTGAAAACGCATCTTTATAAAGTTTATTCTGAGCGTCAATGTTCGACCCTGTGAACGAGGCGATAGGCAAAAGCAGCACAGATAGGATGCAGCATAAACGAAAAACAAATCGAACAGACATTGACACAGGAGCCCCACTGAAAATATGGTCACACTACTAGGATACACGTATTGTATGATAGTGTGGTCTGATTAATGTATCAAGCCCCAAACGTCTTCTTCGTCTTGAATAATAGTTGGGTCTGATTCATCCACTTCATTTGCTTCAATTTCATAGGGAGCCGACCAGTCTTCAGGTTCAGGAATTTCATCCAGCTGTAATAAATGCCAGCTGTCCATGTCATATTCACTGACTGCGCCATCGACATATTGTACTTCGATGTCTGCATTGTCTTGATCGAGTGCCACAACCTCGAACATTTCACCTGAATCATTATTGAGGTACCAGGAGCCTATTTCTGGATATGCAAGCATGATAACCTCCAACTGATATCCAACTAACTTCTACCTTAAATATAGCACAAATTTGAGATTGCTCCATCTTTGCAACCTGTTGAAAAACTGAACAGTTTACAAATTCATGTGCTTTTTTGAGGATTTCAAGCGCTTCAACCTTGACCTGGTGCCATTAGTGTGCGATAACACACAGTAACTTTTGATAAGGATTGAATCATGGACTTGCTGCTATGGATTGTGGCGCTTATCGCCGTCCTGGGGTTGGGATTTTCTGGCGCATCCTCGTGGGTATGGACAGGCACATCCGGCGCTGTTTTATGCTTACTGACCGTCAATAATGTCTTATCATGGCCACTTCTGATCTTTTTCTGGCCAATCTGGGTCGTGACTGTGTTGTTTTGTCACGTGTCTGCATGGCGTGTTCGTTTTTTCACGAAGCCCATTGCGCGTTTTGTTAAAAAACAATTGCCCCCCATTTCTGATACAGAGCAAGCAGCGATTGATGCAGGAGATATTTGGTGGGATGCCGCTTTGATGCGGGGGACGCAATCATGGGACGATATTGCTGCATTTGATGTGCAAAAACTCACCATTGAAGAATTGGCATTTCTCAATCAACAAGTCGATGCGTTGTGTAAACTTGTGGACAAATGGATGCAAGACAATTCACGTCAACATAGTGAAGCTGTCTGGGCGTACATTAAAAGAGAAAAATTTTTCAGCATGATCATCCCTAAGCAATATGGTGGATTGGGATTTTCTGCGTATGCGCAATCATGCATATTAAGTAAAATTGCGACCAAAGATATCAGCACAGCAGTCACTGTCATGGTTCCCAATTCATTAGGTCCCGCGGAATTATTGCTACATTATGGAACGCCAGAGCAACAATCCTTTTATTTGCCTCGTCTAGCAGATGGCACGGACATCCCATGTTTTGCATTAACATCACCCGATGCTGGCAGTGATGCGGGTGGTATGATCGATCAAGGGATTATCATGGAAGGCATGCACGAAGGGAAAACAGTCCTGGGCATTTCATTGACCTTCAATAAGCGTTATATCACGCTCGCTCCTGTTGCAACAGTGGTTGGTTTGGCGTTTAAATGTTTCGATCCCAAACATCTCATCGGTGATCGTGTTGAATGCGGCATCACTGTCTGTTTATTGCCTTCTTCACATCCAGGCTTAATGATAGGCGATCGACATTATCCGATTGGCGGTGCTTTTCCCAATGGCAGCGTACAGGGTAAAGAGGTTTTTATTCCTATTGATTGGGTTGTGGGTGGACAAGCGTTTGTGGGCCAAGGCTGGCGTATGCTCATGGAATGTTTGGCTGCAGGACGAGGCATTTCATTGCCAGCATTGGCCAGTGCGAGTGCGAAATTGGCTGATTTGTCGACAGCTTGTTATGGTCGAGTGCGGCAGCAATTCAGAGTTTCTATCGGCGCTTTTGAAGGGATTCAATCAGGCATGGCAGAGATAGGCGGTATTGCTTATTTGCTTGAAGCCATGCGCACAATCACATCCAGTGCGATTTCATCAGGGATCAAGCCCGCTGTTGTCTCCGCCATTGCTAAATATCACATGACAGAACTTGCCCGTGTTGCGATGACGCATGCGATGGATATTCATGCAGGTAAAGGGATCATGCTTGGACCAAAAAATTATTTAGCCAATACGTACGTGAGCATGCCTGTCGCCATCACGGTAGAAGGCGCAAATATTTTAACCAGAAATTTAATTATTTTTGGACAAGGGGCGATACGATGCCATCTTTATTTATTGAAAGAAATGAATATGGCTGCAGCACCTGTGCTCGATGTGAAAGCATTTGATCGCGTGTTACGTGATCATGTGCATTTCGGTATTGAGCGTTTTTTCAAAACGTTAGTATTGGGATTGCTTGCAGGACATGGATCGCACACATCATCGAAGTTAGGATTTAAAAAAACGCAGCAAGCTGTTTCTCGTATGAGTGATGCACTGGCTTTTGTCTCAGACATCACATTCCTATTGTTAGGTGGTCAATTAAAGCGAAAAGAATATTTGTCGGCAAGGCTGGGAGATGTGCTGAGTTATTTATACATGACAACCTGCGTGATCAAGTATGCATCAACCATTGAGAATGACTCCCCGAAAGCGGCTACATTTGCAATGGCGTATTGTTTAAATAAAATTCAAATGGCATTTGACGCTTTTTTTGATAACTTCCCCATCAAATGGATTGGCAAGTTATTGAGGTTTATTGTCTTTCCATTCGGACGATCTTATCGCTATCCTTCTGATCAACTCTCCAGTGAACTCGCGAAAGAGATGATGGGCTCATCATTTAAGGAACCCATGTGGGAATCATTTTATGTTGGTGACGATCACGATAATTTAGGCGTCGTCAGGGCTGCAGCCGAATTGGATGCTGCAATGCATGAGCAAATTCGAGCTGTACGCCATCTGCGTCTTGACAGTGTATTGCCACAAACTTTTCGAGACAAATTAGCAGCGGCAGTTGAAGCGGGCACAGTGAGTGAATCAGATCATCAGCATTTATTACGTTATTGCGACCTGGTTGAAAAATCAATCGCTGTAGATACTTTTTCAACTTAGCATTGATTGAGGAGTCAATTATGTTTTCCAAGCGAGATGTGTATATTGTCGATGGAGCGAGAACCCCTTTTTTAAAAGCAAAGACTGCGCCGAATCCCTTCTCAAGTTGTGATTTGGCGGTAGCTGCAGGGCAAGCATTGTTGATGCGTCAGCCATTTTCACCTCATCATATTGATCAGGTGATAGTCGGTTCAACCATTCCTAATCCTGATGAAACCAATATTGGGCGCATGGTTGCACTGCGGGTGGGCTGTGGAGACAGTGTGCCAGGTATGACAGTGATGCGTAATTGTGCTTCTGGGTTGCAGGCATTGGATACAGCGGCTTGTCAAATCATGTTAGGTAAAAGCAACCTCGTTTTAGCAGGCGGTACAGATGCCATGAGCCAGGCTCCGTTGCTGCTGAATGAAGAAATGACGCGTTGGTTGTCCTATTTTTTTGCGGCTAAATCACCTGTTGAAAAATTAAAATTGATCACACAGTTGCGTCCACGCTATTTTGCGCCCGTGATCTCCATTTTGAGAGGGCTGTCAGATCCAGTCGTTGGGATTTCTATGGGACAAACAGCCGAAAATGTGGCTTTTGAATTTAATATTGATCGACTGGCGATGGATGAATATTCACTGCAAAGTCATCAGCGTACAGCGAAAGCGCAAGATGAGATGATGTTTCCTGAAATCGTGCCCATTTGTGATAGCCGTGGGAAGACATATACGTTTGATGATGGTGTTCGACGTGATAGCTCGTTGGAAAAGCTTGGTAAATTAAAACCTTATTTTGACAAAAAATATGGGCAGATCACCGCAGGTAATAGTTCTCAGATTACTGACGGCGCTGCCATGTTAATTCTGGCAAGCAAAGAGGCTGTTCAAGAGTATCAATTACCCGTCATGGCAAGAATAGTCGATTGTCAATGGTCTGCGTTAAGTCCCGCATACATGGGTCTCGGCCCTGCTTATGCCATTGCGGCCTTATTACAAAAGCAAAAGCTGGCACTTAAAGATATCGATTATTTTGAAATCAATGAAGCTTTCGCAGCGCAAGTCATTGGCTGCGTTCTTGCATTAGACAGTGACACCTATTGTCGTGAAAAATTAGGCTTGCCTGGTGCGTTAGGACTGATCGATCCACTTCGTATGAATATTCATGGTGGGGCGATTGCCGTTGGTCATCCGGTCGGTGCA
This sequence comes from uncultured Gammaproteobacteria bacterium, assembly GCA_963848305.1. Classification (GTDB taxonomy): domain Bacteria; phylum Pseudomonadota; class Gammaproteobacteria; order JABCZS01; family JABCZS01; genus CAWKDC01. The sequence goes on from CAWKDC010000001.1 coordinate 149,219, forward strand.
AGTGGTGCACGCCTTGCGTTGCACATGGCTCATATCTTGAAACGACAAAAAGCCAAGTACGGTATTGCGAGTTTGTGCATTGGGGGAGGCCAAGGTGGCGCCATGCTGATTGAATCAGTGGAAGGAGTATAAAGATGAAAACATTGAAACAGTATCAACATTGGAATTTGAAAACTGATAAGCATGATATTCTGTGGCTTTATTTCGATAAAAAAGGGGAAAGCGCCAATACCATTAATCATGAAGTGCTGGATGAATTAGCTGATATTTTTGCAGATTGTATAGCACATCCTCCAAAAGGGCTTGTGATTGCATCTGCCAAGAAATCTGGTTTTATTGCGGGTGCTGATGTCAGAGAAATACAACAATTAAATTCATCAGATAAAGTTGTTGCCTTTTTAGAAAAGGGGCAAGCCGTATGTAATGCTTTGTCAAAATTACCGTGTCCAACACTTGCTTTCATTCAAGGGTTTTGTTTGGGCGGTGGATTGGAATTATCTCTATCTTGTGATTACCGCATTGCAGAAGATCGTCCGGACACCAAGATAGGTTTACCAGAAATTTTATTGGGGATTCTCCCCGGTTGGGGCGGTACAGTGCGCTTGCCGCGGTTGATTGGTTTCCCGAATGCAATGGACATGATTTTAACTGGGAAAACATTAAGTGCCAAGGCTGCAAAGGCGGTAGGTGTTGTTGATGAATGTTTGCCAGAGCGTGTCATGACATTGGCAGCAGTTAATATTCTTTTGAATAAGCCGTCTAAACATAAAGCACCTGTTTATCATATGTTGTTTGATTTGAAACCTATGCGCATGTTGTTGGCCAGTTATTTGCGTCGAGAAGTGGGGAAACGTGCCTCTCGAGAGCATTATCCTTCTCCCTATGCCGTGATCGATAATTTTGAAGCTTATGGTTCATCTAATGCTGGTTTTAAGGCGGAGATTAAATCCCTCTCTCATATTTCTGGTGAATCCACTGCGCAGAACTTGATCCGAATTTTCTTTTTGCAAGAAAAGTTAAAAGAAGCAGCAAAACAAGTTAAATTTAAAGCACAACACGTGCATGTCATTGGCGCTGGTACCATGGGTGGAGATATCGCGGCGTGGTGTGCGATGCAAGGAATCCGTGTCACACTCCAAGATACTTCGATTGAACGCATTGCGCTTGTGGTTAAAAAGTTCAGTGATGATCTGAAGAAACGTGTCAAAGATCGTATTAAAATCATGCACTATCGTGATTTATTGACGCCTGATCTCAAGGGAGACGGTATCGCATTTGCAGATGTCATCATTGAGGCGGTATTTGAAAATCTCGATGTGAAACAAACTATTTTCAGGGATGTTGAATCGCGTGCAAAACAAACCGCCATTTTGGCCACGAATACATCCAGCATTCCGTTGGATGACATCAATACAGTGATGAGCAATCCATCTCGTCTTGTCGGGATACATTTTTTCAATCCCGTCTCAAAAATGCAATTGGTTGAAGTGATTCATGGCAATAACACTGATGCGAATGTATTATCACAAGCAGCAGCTTTTGTACTGCAGATCAAGAAATTGCCTTTATCTGTCAAATCTGCGCCAGGTTTTCTGGTCAATCGTTGCTTAACACCGTATTTGCTTGAAGCAGTTGCATTGCTCGATGAAGGCGTTCCACCCGCTGTCATCGATAAAGCAGCGGTTGATTTTGGCATGCCCATGGGGCCGATTGAATTGGCTGATGTGGTAGGGCTTGATATTTGTTTATCGGTAGCAGAACATTTAAAAGGTAAAATTGATATCACGATCCCTGAGGTGTTGGTAAATAAAGTTAAATCAGGACTTCTTGGTAAAAAAACAGGCAAAGGTTTTTATCAATGGCATGGCAGCAAATGCATCAAGCCTGCTGCGGCTCATCTTTCAGAGAAGTTATCTGAGGATATCATTCAAAATCGTTTGGTTTTTCGTTTATTGAATGAATCCATGGCGTGTTTAAGGGAGCATATTGTTAATAACGCCGATCATCTCGACGCAGGCATTATTTTCGGCACCGGTTTCGCGCCATTTCGTGGCGGGCCTATGCATTATGCACAAACCATTGGTTACCCACAAATAGTTGAAGCATTGAATGATTATGCAAAAGCGTATGGTGATAGATTCACTCCTGATGCAGGATGGAAGGGCGGGCAATAACATGAAGAACATTCAGTGGCACGTTGGATCTGTTGCTGTTTTGGGTGCCGGTGTCATGGGCGCGAAGATTGCAGCATTATTTGTCAATGCAGGTTTTCCAGTTCTTTTGTTTGATCTCGCTGCAGGTGACAATAGGAATATGCTGGCAGAAGATGCTATTCGTGGTTTGCTCACGACACATCCCCCTGCATTGGTTGATCCTGCTTGGTCAAGGTACATTACGCCCGCCAACTATGAAACAGATTTAGATAAGCTAACATCCTGTAGTTTGATTATTGAAGCGATTGCTGAAAGATTAGATTGGAAAAAAGATTTATTTTATAAGATTGAATCCTTTATTTCTGAACATGCAGTATTGGCGACGAATACTTCAGGTCTCAGTATTGAGGCATTGTCAGAAGTTTTGCCATCATCTTTGCGTTCAAGATTTCTGGGTTTGCATTTTTTCAACCCGCCACGTTATCTGACTTTGGTTGAAATGATTCCATCAACGCATACAGATCCTGAATTGCTCGATCAACTTGAAACTTTTTTGACAATTTACCTCGGTAAAAATGTGTTGCGGGCATTTGACACGCCTAATTTTATTGGTAATCGCATGGGCGTTTTTTCGTTATTAACTACGTTGCACCATGCTGATGCATTTGATTTGCGTTTTGATCTGGTGGATGCATTAACGGGTACGTTGATTGGTCACCCTAAAAGCGCCACCTTTAGAACCTTGGATCTCGTCGGGTTAGATACATTCGCGCATGTTGTCACGACAATGGCGCGTGATCTGAAGCAAGATCCCTGGCATGCCTTGTTTAAAGTTCCAGATTGGATGAAAAAATTAATTGATAAGGGTGCTTTAGGTGAGAAATCAGGTGCAGGTATTTATAAGAAAGACAAAGGGGAATTATTCGTTTATGATGTGAAAGATGGCACTTATAAAAAGGTTGCTGCTCAACCCAACCGTGACATCACTGATGTGCTGAAAGATCATAAAAAACCCTGTGCTTTAAAAGTAGTGTTTAACAAAAAACACCCTGAGGCTGAGTTTCTATGGGCCTATCATCGCGATGTTTGGCAATATGCTGCACATCATTTGAAGGATATTGCACATAATGTTCGTGATGTTGATTGTGCCATGAAATGGGGTTTTGCTTGGCTACAGGGTCCTTTTGAATCTTGGCAATCTTTAGGCGTCAATGATATCGCGCAGAAAATAGTGGATGATCCGGCATCAATGGATGTGCCTGGTGTCGGTGTTTTACCTGAATGGATTTCTTTATTGGAAAGTCAATCATTTTATGTTGATCAGACATCCTATTCTGCCCAAACAATGTCATATCAACCTCCCTCAACATTGCCTGTCTATCGACGCCAACATTTCATCATATCCAAACCAATATACGAAAATGATTTTGTCGAGATGTGGCATCACGACAATGATGTTTTTGTCTTAAGTTTTAAGTCGAAACTGGGATCGATCAGTCAGGGCGTCTTGTCAGGTATTACACGTTGTGTGGAACTTGCGTCAGAGAATGCTGCGGGACTCGTGATCTGGCAACGGCAAAGTCCTCAATTTTCTGTCGGGGCAGATATCCGTGAATTTTTGGATTCCATGCAGAAAAAGCAATTTTCACAAATCGAACAGACGCTGAAAAACTTTCAAGACATGTGTTTATTAATACGTTACTCACGTATTCCTGTTGTTGCTGCATTGAAAGGGTATGTGTTCGGTGGAGGCTGTGAATTGGCGATGCATTGCGATAAACGTGTTGCAGCGCAGGAAACCTACATGGGGTTGGTAGAAGCGGGTGTCGGTTTATTGCCAGGTGGCGGCGGCTCGAAGGAGTGGGCGTTGCGTGCCAGTGATAATGCGCCCCAAGATCCTATGTTTTTGTTAAAGGGTTTTTTTGAACAAGTTGCTATGGGCAAGTCCAGCGACAATGCAAACATGGCTCAAAAAATGGGTTATTTATTACCCGCTGATCCCATTATCATGAACCCAAATGAATTATTATTTGTAGCAACGCAACAAGCGATCACAATGGCGCAATCAGGATATTGTCCTCCACGTCATCCTCACATTAAAGTCGTTGGCGAATCAGGTTGGGCTGAGTTTGAAACGCAATTGGTGAATATGGTCGAAGGGAAATTTATTTCTCCTCACGATTATGCAGTGGCACATCATATTGCAAAAGTGATGTGCGGTGGCATGATTGATACAATGAATGAAGTGGATGAGCAGTGGATGTTGCGGCTGGAGCGTGAAGGATTTGTTGAACTTGCGCAAACACCTGAAACGCAAGCCAGAATTGCCCACATGCTTGAAACAGGTAAACCGTTGAGGAATTAGAAGATGCATTCAGACGCATACATTGTTGCTGCCACTCGCACGCCTGTGGGCAAAGCGAATAAAGGTGTGTTCAAACACACGCGACCCGATGATTTGTTGACCCATGCGATCAAATCATTGGTGGCGCTCAATCCTCAAGTCGATCCTAATGAAATTGCTGATGTGGTGATCGGCTGTGCGATGCCAGAAGCAGAGCAGGGGATGAATGTGGCACGTATTGCCACTTTGCTCGCAGGTTTGCCGGTGGGTGTTCCTGGTGTCACCGTGAACCGATTTTGTGCATCAGGTATTCAATCGATTGCAATGGCAGCAGCTCATGTTCAACTTGGCCATGTCGATTGTGTGATCGCAGGTGGTGTGGAAAGCATGAGCTTTGTGTCGCTGGGTGGTCGAGAGTTAAAAACAAATCCACGCATTTTTATCCAGGATGATACCGTATCGATAGCTTATGGCATGGGCTTAACAGCTGAGCGTGTCGCAGAAAAATGGCATATTTCTCGTGAGCGTCAAGATGCTTTTGCATTACAAAGTCATCAACGTGCGGTTGCAGCGATCAACATTGGTGCTTTCAAAGATGAAATTTCACCGATTTGGGTAGACACCCGCACGGCGAATCTTCAGCATCAGTGCATTGACATCTCACACCAACAAGTTTCAGTAGATGAAGGTCCCCGCAAAGATACCACTTTGGAACGTCTCTCTCAATTGAAGCCTGTTTTCATGAGAGGCGGCACAGTCACTGCAGGAAACAGTTCACAAATGAGCGATGGTGCTGCTGCCGTCATGATTGTCAGTGAATCATTCATGACATCGCATCAACTCAAACCCCTGGGCATCCTCCGTGGCTATGCTGTGAAAGGGGTGTCTCCTGAATATATGGGTATTGGTCCTGTGGAGGCGATCCCTGCTGCATTGAAACAGGCTGGTCTAACATTGCAAGACATGCAATGGATAGAGTTAAATGAAGCGTTTGCGGCGCAGTCGTTGGCTGTGATGGATACAATCGGTCTAAATCCAGCGATCGTGAACCCCCTCGGCGGCGCGATTGCATTGGGGCATCCACTGGGTGCAACTGGGGCGATCAGAACAGCCACTCTACTGCATGGCATGCGTCGTCAGAAACTGAGATACGGAATGGTCACAATGTGCATTGGCACTGGGATGGGTGCCGCTGCGGTTTTTGAAGCCTTATATTAATGGTTGTAAGGGTATATTCTGGGGGGGGGTAATATCAGGATTATCATCTTTCGTAGTGCATAGCTTATAGGTATTCCAACCGAATGTTAGCGTTGATGCGCCCAATAGCCCACCCCACGCGATACTGAAGAAACTATCGTCTATCTCACTGGCCAATCCAAAGCCGGCTCCCAGGATCATCAACGCACTGCCGAGCAAGGATATAAGGTGTAGAGCAAGGAAACTTTTGGTGTGAGTGTCGACAGAGATCATATGAAAGAGCGATTGTATAAGGGTATGCGATAGCATACATGCCGTCCCTATGAACAAGGGTGTTATGATTGCAGGATCATCAAGGTTCCAGGCATGAAAAGTGAAAATAAGTGCTGCGGTATCTATCACTGCCAACGTACCAAGTTCAATTTTTTGGGTAGTCAGGTGATCTGTGTTTCTCATGCTATTTTCCTTCAATCTAATGCTTGGAAGGATACCACAGAAATAAGTAAGGAAGAAAGCTTTTACAGGGGGGAGATTGACACCCCCCGGTGTATATTGGTGTATAATTTGATGCTATCATGCTGATGAGGTACATATTGAAACCGTCCGACTGGTCAACCTACACCCGCCTTTTTACCTATGTTAAACGGTATTGGGGTCTTTTCCTCATTGCTGGGGTTAGCTCTGCCCTCTATTCCGCCGTGGATGCGGGGATGATCAAGCTCCTACAACCCTTGGTGGACGACGGTTTTGTGGCCCAGGACCCAGGCTTCATTAAAATGATACCTATTATATTGCCCCTTGTATTTTTGGTGCGTGGGGTACTGAGCTTTGGGTCCGACTATAGTTTGGCCTGGTTGTCTCGAAAAGTGGTCATTGCCGTGCGTCAGGAATTGTTCAACCATTATCTCAAATTACCTGCGACATTTTTCGATCGATATTCATCAGGAGAATTATTATCCAAGCTCACCTTTAATGTGGAGCAAATTTCAAAAGCCTGCACTGATGCGATTTTAGATTCAGTCCGTAATGGCTTTTTGGTGCCTATTTTTGCTCGGTGTGATGGTGACAATCAGTTGGGAATTAACCGCGTGGTTTTTCATCAGTGCCCCGGTGCTGTATTTATTGTTTGCGATGTCCAGTTATCGATTGCGAAAATACAGTCATGATATTCAGGGTAGCATGGGACACATGACCCATGTCGCCGAGGAAAATATCACAGGTTACCGTGAAGTGAAAATATTTGGTGGCGAAGCGTATGAGCGCCGTCAATTTGAACAAGCAATGGAAAAAAACAGAAAAGTGGAAATGCGGTTGCAACTCACTAAATCTGTCAGCGTACCTTTGATTCAGTGGGTGGGCGGCTGCGCATTGGCATTCACGTTATTCATTGCGACAAGCTCTGAAGGTGGAATCACGTTATCTGCCGGTGGGTTCACAAGTTTTGTCTCGGCCATGTTAGCATTGCTCAAGCCCATTAAAGAATTAACATCGGTCAATAGTAAAATACAACGTGGGATTGCTGGCGCCCAAAGTATTTTTGCAACGCTTGATATACCCGCTGAAAAAGACACTGGTACGGTTGTGTTGAACCGTGCAAAAGGACATATCCAGATCCAGGATTTATCATTCCAGTACACACCTGCGCACGATCCCGTTTTGCAGCATATCAACCTAACGGTTGAGCCTGAAATGCATGTGGCTATCGTGGGTAAATCTGGCAGTGGCAAAACAACTTTGGTGAATTTGCTGCCGAGATTATATGAATTTGATACTGGAGCCATCATGCTGGATGGTGTCTCTATTCGTGATATTGAGATCAAATCATTGCGACATCAATTTGCGATCGTGTCCCAGAACGTGACTTTATTCAATGACACGATTGCACGTAACATAGCGTATGGAGAAACGGACATCGATGATGCACGAATGCTTTTGGCGGCTGAAATGGCCTTTGTCACCGAATTTTCAGATAAATTTCCTGATAAATTAAATACCTTGATCGGTGATGACGGGGTATTATTATCAGGTGGTCAGCGGCAACGTTTAGCAATTGCCCGTGCTATTTATAAAAATGCACCGATTTTAATTTTGGATGAAGCCACTTCCGCGTTGGATTCTGTTTCAGAGCGTAAAATTCAGGATGCACTCGAAGCGTTGATGAAAAATCGAACGAGCATTATCATCGCACACCGGCTTTCAACCATTGAAAATGCCGATAAAATTGTGGTGATGGATCAGGGGCGTATCATTGAAGAAGGTACGCATGCTTCATTGTTGTCGAATGGTAAGATTTACAAGCAGCTTCACCAATTACAGTTTAGCGATGAAAAAAATGTTTGAAAAAGCGTGGGCGCAGCGCTCGTCGTGGCTCGTCTTGATGATACCATTATCATATATTTATGGCGTTTTGCAATCTTTGCACCGTCAATTGTATGAATGGGGTTTTTTAAAAAAAATATCGTTTGATATCCCTGTGATTGTTGTCGGGAATATTTTTGTCGGTGGCACGGGCAAAACACCCACCGTGATTGCTTTGGCTAAACAATATTTATCTGAAGGGAAAAGGGTAGGGGTGTTGTCGCGCGGATATGGTGCACGCGCATCGCATTATCCTATTCTCGTGAAACCGACCGATGATGTGAGTCTAGCAGGAGATGAACCTTTACTGATTGCTGAAAGTACCCAGGCAACCGTGGTGTGTGATCCTGATCGCGTTCGTGGCGTACGCTATTTAATGGAGCTTGGGTGTGATATGATTATCTGTGATGATGGGTTACAACATTATCGCTTAAAACCTTCGAAAACCATCGCCCTGCATCCTGCTGATTGGGCGGGTTCTCCCTATTTATTACCTGCGGGTTCCTTCCGAGAACCCCTGTCTCGTTTGAAATCATTTGATCAAGTGATTATGATGGATGATTCGAAGCGGCAGCTATATTGTCGTGATGCGGACGGTCATCCAGTCAATTTCGCTGAATTGCCTCATGATTTGCATGTGGTTGTCGGGATAGCGCAGCCGGAGCGATTGTTTCGTTTTTTAGATACTTTATCGATCCGATATGAAAAACATATTTTTCCTGATCATTATTTGTTTAGACCTGCAGATTTTTTGAGTATCCCTGGCCCATATTAATGACCGAAAAAGATTGGGTGAAGTGCCGTGTATTTTGTAATGACGCATATATTCGCTCGTGCGTCGAAGACGTATCTTTTGTACGGGAAGTCTATATTATCGGGTATCATGTGAACCTGACGGCGGAGTGAATTTCAATTTATGCATTATGTTTGAACGTCTGCATGTTGAGCATTAGCCCCCATTTGCCACCTGCGGCGGCTACATGGGGGGCTCTGCCTCTAACGCCTCTGCGAGGATGAAGAACAACCCATATTCCGTATCATTTATTATCCGTCGTCGCATTTTCACCTTTATTGCGATGATATGGGCGCAGATGATTGGCGCGACGTCTCGAAAACTTGCGTTCTTGAGGGCGTTGCTCTATCTCGCCCAGATTGCCAGCTTCATCAGCGGGGGCGTCTGATTGGATAACGGGCTGTGTGTCAGATGCGGCTTGCGCAGCAGCTGCATTCATCGCTGTCACGTCCATCAACGTCGTTTCCTGCATCAACGGGCTGTTGATTTTAGGCACTTTGCGTTCACGGGGTGCGCGAGGCGCGGCTTTCGCCACAGGAGCCAGGGCTACTTCTACAACCGGTGCTTCATGATGCACAACAATCTCAGGTTCATCCATCATTGCTACAATGGGTGAAGGCATAGGTGTTTCATGTTTCACGAAACGGGGTGCCACTTCCCCGTCTTCTGCAAACGTATCAATGCGGGGTTGACGATCATGATCCTGACGCTTACGACGATGACCGCCATGTCCGCGACCACGTGAGTGTTCATGACGTGGTGCGCCGGCAGCCTGACGTTCCATGGGTGAGCGGTGGTCGATATCGGGCGGTTGAATATCCAATGCGTCGATATCGTGCAGATCATCATGCTCCTCATTCATCGTCAGTGGTGCAGGCATGTCATCAAAGCGAGGCTGAGCGTCTGGGGCGCGACGGCCATCATGGCGACGCCTGTCCTGTCCAATACCGCGACGGTTGCCTTGTTGTGGGTTTGACTCATCTTCACGCACTTCATGACGTGGTTCTTGACGCACATCTTGACGGGGTGCACGGTTATCGCGTCGATTATCCCGTGCCTCGAATTCGCCTTCAGGACGGGGCGCGCGACTATCGCGTCGATTATCCCGTGCCTCGAATTCGCCTTCAGGGCGGGGTGCGCGATTATCGCGTCGATTATCGCGACGACGTCCATAACGACCACGTCCGCCAGAGCGTTCGCTGCGTTCACCGCCTTCACGGCGTTCTTGACGTTCGCCTCGTTCACCTGATGATGCAGTAGTTGGACGTGTTGTGGCAGGCGCTTCATCTTCCTTTTCAGCTTTGAACACTGATTTGAACAGTTGAGAAATGCCATTCACAGACTTTTGAATCAAGCTCTGCTCACGGGGTTTCACATCTGACAAGAATTGGACGACCGGTGTTTGAGGGGCTTGACGTAAAGGTTGAACATGGGTGTTTTGTTCAATAGAACGGGTGCCCATTTCCCTTGCCATTTCGAAACTGGAAGCATCGCTCATGGTGGCGCTTTCATTTTCGCGTATACGTCTGATTTGATAATTGGGTGCTTGAATTTCAACCACAGGCATCACCACCACTTTCCTGCCGTGACGGGCTTCAAGTGCAGACAACATATTACGTTTTTCATTCGTTAAGAATGTGGCGACATCGATAGGCAAGGCAGCATATACAGCGGCAGTGCCTTCTTTCATCGCTTCTTCTTCAATCAAGCGAATGATAGAGAGTGATAAAGACTCAATGCTGCGAATGGAGCCTTGGCCACTGCAGCGTGGGCAGGGCTCTTGCACAGATTCGCTCAGGGATGAACGTAAACGTTGACGGGACATTTCGAGCAGGCCAAAGCGTGAAATGCGGCCAATTTGCACACGCGCCCGATCCAAGCGCATTGCATCACGGAGGCGATTTTCCACTTCACGTTGATGAGAGGTCGCCATCATGTCGATGAAATCGATGACAATCAAACCGCCTAAATCGCGTAAACGCAATTGGCGCGCTATTTCTTCTGCGGCCTCAAGGTTGGTGTGGAAAGCGGTTTCTTCAATGTCATGCCCGCGGGTTGCGCGTGCAGAGTTGATGTCGATGCTGATCAACGCTTCCGTGTGGTCAATGACCAGTGTACCGCCTGAGGGCAAGGTCACTTGCCGTTGGAAAGCGGATTCAATTTGGTTCTCAATTTGGAACCGGGAGAAGAGGGGGACAATGTCCGTGTACAACTTGAGGCGAGTCAGGAGTTCAGGGCGCAGGCGCTCGACATAATGACGGGCTTTTTCAAAGTAGACAGGGCTGTCAATCAGGATTTCTTCCACATCGTCGCGCAAATGATCACGAATAGCGCGGGCAATGATGTCGCGTTCTTGGTGAATCAAAGCAGGTGCGTTGACATTGGCGACTGCATTCAGGATATCTTCCCAACGTTTCAGCAGCACTTCAAGATCCCACTTCAATTCAGCGGGGTCGCGGCCAACACCGGCAGTGCGCACAATCACGCCCATGCCTTCAGGCACTTTCAAGCCTTCAAGGGTATCACGCAGTTCTTCACGCTCTTCTCCTTCAATGCGGCGAGAAATACCGCCGGCACGGGGATTGTTAGGCATCAAGACTAAATAGCAACCGGCCAAGGTGATGAAAGTCGTGAGAGCAGCCCCTTTGGTGCCGCGCTCGTCCTTATCGACTTGAACCAAGACTTGCTGACCAACCCGGAGAATATCGCGAATATTCTTGCGGGAACCGCGGCCTTCATCTGCATTCATGTCCTCGGCGGATTGGAAATAATCCTTCGAGATTTCTTTGAGGGGAAGGAAGCCATGGCGTTCTGCGCCGTAATCCACGAAGGCGGCATTCAAGCTTTGTTCGATGTTCTTGACTGTCGCGAGGTAAAGGTTTCCTTTGAGAAGCTCTTTATCCATGTTTTCCAAATCAAGATCGTAGAGGGTCTGGCCATTCACCAGTGCAACCCGGATTTCTTCGCTTTGGGTTGCATTTATTAACATTCTATTCGTCACAGTTTCATTCCTTAATCAGTAGGGAATGCCACGTAATGCTTATTCACAGGCGTGCGAACACGGGCGAACCGTTTGGCCGCGGATGTATCGCAAATTGACGTTCTGTTTGTTGACAATGCTTCAAACTCTTCCGTTGTCTGTGGGGCGGTCATGTCTCTATAGTCGACCGGCTGTCACAGTTGCCTGTCATGTGCATCACATGACATCTTGCTATTGAGCTTTTGGTACCTTACTGAGGTTTGATAACATTTCCCTTGAAGTAGGCACCGCACTCGGTTACACTGAGCGTGTAGTTCGTTGTCACTATAGCATGAAAAAGGTATCGCAGCAATGGTTGTTGAAAATGGTTCTGAGTCCCCTGAGTTTAAAAAACCTTCTAATATTCAATATATTACGGTAGACCCCGAATTTGCCGATACCCGCCTCGACAATTTTTTAATACGGACTTACAAAGCCGTTCCCAAAAGCCGTTTGTATCGCGCCATTCGAAATGGTGAAGTGCGGGTGAATAAGGGGCGGGTGAAGGTCGATTACCGCCTGCAGGGCGGAGATGTCCTACGCATTCCTCCTTTATCGAACATTGTAACCCCGCTAGCGGCGGTATCACGCGACCTGCAGGATGTCTTAAAAGAGGCCGTGATTTATGAAGATGCAAACTTGTTTGTCTTGAATAAACCGCCATCGTTGGCAGTCCATGCTGGCAGCGGTGTGCGGGGTGGGGTGATTGAAGCGATGCGGATCATGTACCCTGATTTGTCGTTGGAGCTGGTGCATCGCATTGACAAAGAAACCTCCGGTTGCTTGATGGTAGCCAAAAAACGCAGTTCCTTGAAGGCATTACAATCAGCCTTGCAAGAAGGAAACATCCGTAAAACATACCGTGCCTGGGTGGCAGGGCATTGGCCAAAATCATTGCAACATGTGGATATGCCCTTGCGTCGTTTTGAATCACGTGGCGGCGAGCGTCGCGTGTACGTGGACGATGAGGGCAAAGCCTCACAAACAATCTTCCGTCCTATTCGGTATGAAGATGGAGCGACATTGTTAGAGTGCCGTATCATGACAGGTCGAACCCATCAAATCCGCGTGCATACGTCAGCCAACGGGCATCCTATCATTGGGGATGACAAATATGGTTCTCGGCAAGTGAATACGGCCTTTCGTGAACGTGGCATGAAACGCATGATGCTGCATGCGAGCGAGTTGATCATTGATTGTGACGCATTGGGTTTGCAATTAACGGTCACAGCACCCAATCCGATGTTTGACTAAATCCTGAATCGGCCATACAATTATGGTTTCACAACCCAATCAGGAGATTGTCCGTGGATCCAAGAATTGAAAATGCTATCGAACACTTATTGTATGACACTCTCAAAGAACAACGCGCCAAACGCCGTTGGGGCATTTTTTTCAAATCCCTCTTTTTTGCTTATTTCGTTGTTATCCTTTTGATGTTGCTTCCCACAGATTTGAAGACCTCGCCTATTGCGGGTGCGCACACAGCGGTGATTAAAGTGGATGGCGAGATCGATGCGGCTGCCAATGCGAGCGCTGATAATATCATTGATGCGTTAAACCGTGCTTACGGGAATATGCACGCCAAAGCGATTATCTTGGCGTTGAATAGCCCTGGTGGCAGCCCGGTTCAATCTGGTGAAATTTATGATGAAATGCGTCGCTTGCAAGCGCAATATCCTGAGAAACCTTTATACGCAGTGATTGGCGATACCTGTGCTTCAGGTTGTTATTACATTGCGGCAGGGGCTAAGGAAATATATGCGAATGAGGCGAGTTTGGTCGGTTCTATTGGCGTACTGTTCGACGGATTTGGTGTAGTTGACCTGATGCATAAAATCGGCGTAGAGCGTCGGTTGATCACGGCTGGTGCGAACAAAGGCTTCCTTGATCCCTTTGAGCCCATGAAGCCTGAGAATAAATTGTTCATGGAAAATGTATTGGGTGTGGTTCATCAGCAATTCATTCATAAGGTGAAGGAAGGACGTGGCGATCGTTTGAAAGATGATCCGCTCTTGTTCACGGGGTTGATTTGGACAGGTCAACAAAGCATTCTGCTAGGCCTTGTCGATAAATTGGGCTCTGTGTCGACAGTTGCCCGCGATGTGGTGCAAGTGCCTACAACGGTCGATTATATGGAAGAAGAACCTTTCATGGTGCGTTTAGGTAAGAAATTTGGGGCGAGTGTGAAGTCTGGGTTTGTAGGGGTTGCGCATTTATTGTAACTTTCTGTATGGTTTCCTGGCGCCAAATAACAATCTGTGATCCTTCAGCCTTCTATTAGCGCTCGAGGACAGATTGTTTTTGGGATGACAAGGTGTGTGCTTTTTGATGTGCTCTCTCTATCGCCCGCGCCCGATTCCGTTCTGTCTGTGTATCCGCACAATGAGGACAAGAGATATCCTTGAGGTATTTGGGTGACAACTTGTCTGTCTCAGACACAGGATGGCGGCACGCATGGCACATCGAATAGCCAGCGGGAGCCAAATCGTGGTTCACGGCAACGCGGTGATCAAACACGAAACAATCGCCTACCCAAAGGCTTTCTGCGGCAGGGACATCTTCTAAGTATTTCAAAATGCCGCCTTTCAGGTGATAAACCGCTTCAAATCCTTTTGCGAGCATCAGGCTAGAAGCTTTTTCACATCGGATGCCGCCGGTACAAAACATGGCAACTTTGCGGTGCTTTGTGGGGTCCAGGTTTTCATCGACAAAAGCGGTGAATTCACGGAATGAATCTGTGTTGGGGTTGACTGCCCCTTTAAAAGTACCTAATGCGTATTCATAATCGTTCCGCGTATCGAGTAGCAATACATCTGGATCTTGAATTAACGCATTCCAGTCTTGAGGGGCGACATATTGGCCAACACATTGTGTGGGATCCACGGTGGGCACGCCCAAGGTCACGATTTCTTGTTTGAGTTTGACTTTCATTCTATTGAAAGGATGGGCATCTGTGTAAGATTCTTTAAAATCAATCTGTTGAAACCGCGTATCTTGCGCAAACCAGTCTCTGAGGGCATCAATGGCCTCTCGGGTACCGGATACAGTGCCATTGATCCCTTCATGGGCCAATAACAGGGTGCCCATAATGCCTTGTTGTTCGCAAAATGGCAGCAATTCGCTTTTAACGGCTTGAGTGTCCTCAATCGACACAAATTTATAAAGTGCTAGCACGACAATCATGAGTTCCTCCAGATTTGGTGTATTATACCCACAATTTCGCGTTAACGCCTAAAAAGATAGCTTCGTTCATTGATGGTTAGACCCGGTTGGACTATAATCACTTATGGGGAAGATATTGATACCAGACACATTTTTTGAGAAAATTCAGAAAGAAAGTGGATACGAGATATTGCTTCTTCAGCCTGCCCATATTGAAAGATATCAAATGTTACCATTGCTGCATCGCGATCCATTTGATCGCATGCTGATTGCACAAGCACAACATGAACAGCTTACTTTGGTCACAGGCGATGAATCTATTGTACAGTACGACAGTGTTTCTATTTTGAAAGTCATTTGAGGTATTTATGTTCAAGCCTTTGGCATTGTATATTGGTTTGCGCTACGTGCGGGCGAAGCGTAGTAACCATTTTATATCATTCATTTCACTGGTCTCCACGCTGGGCATTGGCCTTGGCGTGGCGGTGCTGGTCACTGTCTTGTCCGTCATGAATGGTTTTGATAAAGAATTAAAAACCCGTATTCTGGGTATGACCTCGCATGTGCTTGTCGTTGGGCCAGGCGCGGAACTCAGTGATTGGGAAGGTGGCATCAAAACCCTTCAAAAAATGCCGGGGGTTCACGCTGTCTCGCCGTTTGTCGAAACTGCAGGTATGATGAGTACACCGGGAACCACGCAATTTGTCCAGGTGATGGGGCTCGATGCGAAACAGCTCGATGCTTATCAATTTTTAAATGATCATATGTTGGAAGGTAGCCTCCAATCCTTGGAGAGTGGCGCGTTCCATATTATCTTGGGTGCGCAGCTCGCGCGCAATCTGGGCGCAATACCGGGCGATTTTGTGACGCTGGCAGTGCCTGAAACAACGCTGACACCCGCAGGTTTGTTGCCCAGACTGAAACGGTTTCAAGTGTCAGGTATTTTCAAAGTGGATTATGAATATGATGCCTCTTATGCGTATATTGATATCAAAGATGCTCAGAAATTGATGCGATTCGGCGACAATGTGAGCGCGCTCAGCGTGAAGCTGGATAATATCTATGATGCGCCACGCGATGTGTATTCCTTCAGACATCGTTTGCCAGAAGATTGGCGTGTGTATGATCGGCACCATGTTAAATGGCACTTTTTTTGAAGCGGTCAAACTTGAAAAAACCATGATGTTTGTGATCCTCACACTGATCATTGCGGTTGCGGCATTTAATATTTTATCGATGTTGGTGATGGTGGTGACGGACAAGCAATCAGACATTGCGATTTTGCGTACCATGGGGGTGAAGCCGCGTAGCATCATCCATATTTTCATGGTGCAAGGCTCATTGATTGGCGTGTTTGGAACAGTGGTTGGTATTGTGGGTGGTATATTGCTCGCAAACAATGTGACGACATTGGTTCACTTTTTAGAAGCGGTATTAAGTACTCGGTTTTTATCGTCAGAGGTGTATTACATCAGCTTCTTGCCATCTGATCTGCACATGAGAGATGTGTTTGTTGTGGCGGGCATTTCATTTGTGATGAGTTTTCTCGCCACACTCTATCCTGCGTGGCGAGCATCGAAAACACATCCTGCGGAGGCGTTGCGTTATGAGTGAGTGTGTCTTAAAAGCCAATGGCGTGTCCAAAACCTATTTGGATGCGCATAAAGAAGTGCCTGTATTGAACAGCGTTGACCTCACGGTGTTGGCAGGAGAGTGTATTGCGATTCAAGGGGCATCAGGTTCCGGTAAATCCACTTTGTTGCATTGTTTGGGCGGATTAGATGCTTTAACTGCGGGTGAAGTGTTTTGGCGGGGCACGGCGATTCAATCGTTGTCAGAGAATCAGCGATCTGAGATGCGAAACCGTCATTTAGGATTTGTGTATCAATTTCACCATTTATTGAATGAGTTCACTGCGCAGGAAAATGTGGCGATACCCCTGCTCATCCGCGCAGAAGTCAGCGCATCATCAGCGATGAGTGCGGCGAAAAAGATATTGACCCGGGTGGGACTGAGCGCACGTTTAAACCACAAGCCTGGAGAACTATCGGGCGGTGAACGTCAACGGGTGGCGTTGGCACGGGCATTAGTCACAGAGCCCGCTTGTGTATTGGCGGATGAGCCGACAGGAAATTTAGACAAAAAGACTGCTGAAGCAGTTTTATCATTGATACTTGAGCTGAATGCAGAGAGCAATACCAGCTTTGTTATCGTGACCCATGATAATGCGATTGCGCAATCGTTAGGGCGCATCTTAAGAATGCAAGATGGTTTTCTTCAATAAAATGAAGAGATTATAAGTTTGAACTTTAGCTATTATTGGCTATACTTACATATATGGACAGATTTAAACTGAGGAGGTTTGATATGTTTCCTAATATGCTGAAAAAGAAAGCAATCTTGTTATTAGCCAGCTCTGTACTTCTGGTGTCATCAAATGCGTATGCATTGGTATGCCCAGATGATGAAGAGCTGATTGTTCAACCCAATGGCTATCAATATTGCGCTGACTATGATGACGGGCCTTACTATGACTATGCACCTTACATTCTGCCTTTCGTAGGATATGGTGTGGGTTATGAAGAAGGGTACTGGGGTCACGATGGCTATTATAATGGGTATTATGATGGCGGACACGGCTGGAATGGTCACGGTGGTGGTCACGGCGGTGGCGGTTACCATGGTGGTGGCCACGGTGGTGGCGGATACCACGGTGGAGGACATGGTGGTGGAGGACATCACTAGTTTTTGGGCATTAACTGCCTAGAAAAACCAGACGATCCCAATGGTGTGAATATCTAATCCATCATTGGGTTCGATCACGCCTAAATTAGAATAATGGTAATACCGATAAATCATTTGAACAGGTCGCGCAGTGGCGATATTAATGCCCGCCCCGAATTTATCTTCAAAATGCCAAAGCCCTCCAAAATTTTTTCTTCCCAATTCGTTATTTGAAAAATAAGAAGGCCCAATCCCAAACTCGAAAAAGAAAGCGTTGCGTTTCAGATCCACGGGCCGAGCCACATTTGAAAGATAGGGCTCGCAGAGGTCACGACCAAATGATTGTTATCATGATCATCATCATTTGATTGCCAATACCCAAAGCCACCTTCCCAATACCCTGTGAATTGAATGGGGGATTTGG
The DNA here is from genome assembly GCA_963848305.1 of uncultured Gammaproteobacteria bacterium. Taxonomy (GTDB): domain Bacteria; phylum Pseudomonadota; class Gammaproteobacteria; order JABCZS01; family JABCZS01; genus CAWKDC01. The sequence continues at coordinate 167,396 of CAWKDC010000001.1, forward strand.
GCAGCCAAACCACATCCCAGTCCCAGCGACCGGCGACACGGAAACCATTACGATTGGTGTTGTTCCCCCAGTAGCCTGCTGTGAATGTCATGCCATCCATGAAAAGCGGGTAACCGGCGTGTGCCTCAAAGCAACAGCATAAAAGTAAGAAAGAAAATTTTCTAAACATAATGCATCCATTCATTCCCACAAATCCGTTGAACATGGTAACATCCGCGTTGTTCGATAACAACAATAATAAAAATATAATATGCATACATTTTTTGTTAGCTTTATCATCGTCACAACCATTCTGCTGGCATTGGATGCCTTGCTTATGGGTGCATTATGTATAACCATTGCGCTGATGGGAGCGATAGCGTTCCCACGTTATTGTTTACCAATTGTGCTGGGAGGTGTCTTGGCATTGCTACAGGTTGGCATATCCCAAGCAATCAGGTCAGATACTGCGCTGGCTGAAAGAGATTGGCAAAAACCTATGCGATTGGTGGTAGACATAAATGCTGTGCTATATGACACGCCTAAGGCGCAATCTGTTTTGGCAAGTGTGCAGGGATCGCACGAGCCTCCATTCCCCCATAAATTGAAAATCACACGATACAGTGATCAACGTTTTATCCCAGGTGAGCGTTGTAGTCTGTGGGTTAAGCTAAAACCTATTCGGGGTTATAGTAATCCAGGTGGCCGTGATTTCACAAACACATGGGAGTCAAAACGCGTGACTGCTCAAGGATATGTCCTAGAAAATCAGGATGTTTTCTGTGAATTGAATGATCATGTGACGCATCGCGTGTTTCGATATCGACAGCAAGTTCATCAATTTATTGAACAGCATGTTGCATCGCGTCCCGTGCAATCAATATTAATAGCACTCGCGTTGGGGGAAAAGGAAATTGACGCCACCATGCAAACAGTCTTGAGACGAACTGGCACCGCGCATTTGCTTGCCATATCGGGGCTGCATGTCGGACTTGTCGGGTTATTTATATTGATGTTGATGCGTCCACTGGCAAAGGGAATAGTCATTTTGAAATGGTGTGATTCGTCGCGCGCGATCGGATGGCTGTGCTCATTGGCTGGTGTGTTGATCTATATTTTGATGACAGGCAGTGCCGTCAGCAGTCAAAGGGCCGGGTGGATGTATGCATTCGCTGTCTTATTGTATCTGTGTCAACAAAAGCAATCCAAAATGCGTTTATTATTATCAGTCATGTGTTTGATGATGATAATCAATGCATATGTGGTATTGGATATTGGATTTTGGTTATCATGCGGCATGGTAGCGATATTGATAGTCGTATGTGGTTATAGCGTTTCACCACAAAGCGGGATCATCCACATGTTAAAAGTGCAATGGCGTATCTCGTGTGTGGGATTTCCGCTTACATTATTGTTGTTGCAACAAGGATCGTTGATGTCACCATTGGCAAACATCATTGCTATCCCTGTGGTGAGTTTTGGGGTGGTGCCATTGTTATTGCTGATGGATTGCACGGTGAATTTTCAGCCAGAACTGGCGCAGCTTTGTTTGACTTTGTCTAATTTTATCACAGAATATTTAATGTTATTTTTATCACGGTTGAGTGAGTTGCCTCTTTACATGGAGCAACCCCTTCAGCATCCTTGGATGGCAGTTGCATTGGGTTTATCAGGTATCTTATTTGCTTTGCCGCGTGGGTTAGGAGCCGGCATTTTGGGTTTTTATTTTTTGATGATCGTGATCGTGTATCCGTCTGAGAAACCTGAAGATAATGAGGTATGGGTCACTTGGTTGGATGTGGGGCAAGGTTTAAGCACAGTGATTCAAACCAAAAACCATGTCGTTGTCTATGACACAGGTCCGCAATTTGAATCCTTTGATGTGGCCACATTTACGCTGATCCCGTTTTTGAAATATCATGGGGTACGTGAAATTGATATGCTGATCGTCAGTCATGCTGATAATGACCATCGAGGCGGTGTTAATGTTGTCCTGGAGACTTTCCAAGTGCATGATATGCGTGTGGGCCAACGATTGCCAGATATCTCCATGCCACAATCTCTGTGCCATGAGGATAAACGTTGGGAGTGGGATGGGGTATTGTTCGAGCAATTGAACGTACCAGGTGAATGGAAATCATCCAACAATCATTCTTGTGTACTGAAAATCACCGCCAGTGGTCACACGGTATTGTTGTTGGGTGATCTCGAGCGTGATGCGGAAGCAGCGTTACTGAGATCACACCCTGGTTTATCTGCACAGATCATTTCTGTGCCACACCACGGCAGTAAAACATCATCGACACTTCAACTCCTTGAGGCCGTGAAACCAGAGTATGCAATTTTTTCAAGTGGTTTTCTCAATCGTTACCATCATCCCCATCCAACTGTTTTGAAACGTTATGATGCACTTGGGATCAAAAGGCTAGATACTGGGAAAGTTGGTGCAATCCGTGTTACACTGGACGATAAGGACGACGCGGGCATTATATGCCATAGGGACAAAAAATGTTTGAGCACTTTCTATCGGGCGGGATCATGATGTGGCCAATTTTAGGCTGCTCTATTGCTGCACTGGCCATTTCAACTGAGCGTTGCATGGTTCTTAAACGTTCACGGGTAGCACCACCTCGTCTGGTCAATAAAGCGGTGGCTTTATTAAGCGCACCCAATAAACAGAATATAGAAAACATGGCGCAACAAAGCTTGTTGGGCAGTATATTTGCTGCGGGTTTGGCTCATGTCGGGGATGACATGGACGCTGTCACTGAATCGATGGAAGAGGCCGGGCGACATGCTATTCACACCCTCGAAAAATATTTATCTGCTTTATCGACGATTGCGATGGTCGCCCCCTTGCTTGGGTTGCTGGGAACAGTGTTCGGTTTGATCACGGTGTTTTCAGCATTAATGGAAACGGGTGGGGGAGATTCGCAAATGCTGTCAGGTGGCATCGCTAGCGCATTATTATCAACAGCGGCAGGTTTGTTGGTGGCCATTCCAGCAACGGCTGCGCACCGTGCATTTGAACGCCATATCGAGTCATTGGCTATTGATTTAGAAAAGCAATCCACAGAGTTTTTGCAAGCGATACGCCGATTTAAACGGTCCTATATTGACGGGGCGCGTACATGAAATTTTATACTCGGGTTAAACATCCGTTGTCGTTGAATGTCACCCCCTTAATAGACATTGTTTTTTTATTACTCATTTTTTTCGTGACGAGCACGACCCTGACTGAATATCATGTGCTCAATATCACATTGCCCAGTGTCTTGCATGCTGCGGATGAATCACCTGCACCTGTGCTACATATCACTGTGTCAGCAACCGGAGAGTATTCAGTGAATCACGAGCGGTTATCAAACAATGCATTACCAACATTAACCCGTGTGCTTGGTGCAGCAATGCCTTTTAATCCTGACACAGTGGTGCTGATTGCAGCAGATGCCAATGCACCTTATCAAGATGTGGCACGGGCAATGGACGCGGCCAGTCAGCTGGGGTATTCACACATTCAATTGCAAGGTCAATCGAAACAGTAGGAGGCGAAAATGAACATGGGTATGTCTGATCATGAGCGCATGGCAGTGGCTAAAACACTGGGTAATTTGCTGGCAAACACATATGTCTTATATTTAAAGACTCAAAACTTTCACTGGAATGTGACTGGGCCGATGTTTCAGCCATTGCATATCTTGTTTGAAGGACAATATACTGCTTTAGCCGAGGCGGTCGATCAAATTGCTGAACGCATTCGTGCCCTGGGTGAATTTGCGCCGGCGAGCCTGAGCCAGTATTTATCATTGTCGTTGATTGAAGAAGCAGTAGATGTGCCATCTGCTGACAGCATGGTCGCACAATTAGTGGAAGATCATGAAACCGTTGTGCGCGCCATGCGTGATTCATTCGAAGTGATCGACGACGCCAACGATGAGGTCACTGCGGATTTGTTCGTTCAGCGCATGACATTTCATGAGAAGGCCGCATGGATGTTGCGGAGTATTTTGTAAATCTATCTTGTATCTTGACTGGTAGGGGCGCATATTATGCCCATGGAGCCCCTACAATATTCAGATCGAAAGGTTGTTTGCTGTTTTTGGCTTGATAATTTCTAACCCTGGATGTTTTAATTGCAGCTGCTCTATCATCGCCAATGCCTCGGCATCCACAGTGCTACCTTCTAAATTTACTTGAATCAAAGCACCGAGTGTCTCTTTCCCGAGCAATCCTTCCAAAATGGTTTTGATTGGACTAGAAGACAGGGTTATATTATTCAGTGCAAGTACCTCCAGTGTATCGTTGAGCACTAACGATTGCGCAATCGTCTCCGCGCAAGTGTCACTCATTTCTTTGCTATCGAAGGAAAAGCATGTTAGAGAGGAGTTGGTATCGCTTAACAGCATCGCAAGATGTGATACCATCTTGGATGTCATTGTGACGATGTCTTTTAACATAAATGTTTTGACATGTGATTGTTGCGTCATCGCATGTAATAATAATTCAATATCGTCTTCTTCCATATAAAGGGCATTGATGCCAATCAAGACAAGACTCTTTTGATGTATCATCAAATATGCATAGGCAGGATACGCACCTTTTTTGCTACCTGGTAATATTTGTAGATTCAAAACAGTACTTTGATCCATGATAATTTGATAGGGGCTCGTGAAGGTCGAGACATTCAGGAATGATGACCATGCTCTGTGTTCATCAGAAGATATTTCAAACGCCTGTTTATGTTCCATCAACAATTGCGTTGCCAGTAAATAATTATTGTCTTCGATTGCCTTCTGAATATCTGTGCGCAGCCCATCTTCTTTGCTTTGGCTATGGGTGCTTGAGCGGAGCGCTTGAGGATTGCGTTGCTCGCCTGTTCTGCGGCAGCATTTGAACATCCAAAACATGGGGTTTCTCCGAAAGGGTTATTAAATGAACGCCATTGGATTTTAAACGCACCATAAGTCTTTGTCAATAGGCTAAATTAAATTTGTTTATTCACTGGAAACTCTTAACTACTTGTTCTTGAAAGATTTTCAGTGTCTCAGGTGATAAAGGCGAGGCTGTGAGGGTGTCTTTATGCTGTTTTGCCAGCAGCATCCCAGCTTCAGTGTAATGACCAACGCAATAGAGGTGGCGATCATACTGGGCTGAAAGCAGTTGCTCGGGTGAGTCGATGCAAGCTTGGAAGTGTTGAACAGCTTTTAAATGCGAATCTTCCCCTGATTCTCTGTCCAGTAAGATTGCAATGTCCCTGAATTCATCGAAGCAATGTTTAAGAACCTGAGACAGGGGTTGCATCTTGTTGTCATAGCATATCTCAAGGCCAGGTTTCCGACCTTCATACGCCACGCGGTGTAAGGTTGTTTGCCATGACTTCAGTTCGTTATTCATGAAAACAGGGCTCGGTTTAATCAAACAATAAATAAGATAGACGTCAAGGAATAATAATTGTGCTGTCGATATACCGGTAGGTTCGAATGGATTGATATCAATGGAACGGATTTCAATATATTCGACGCCGCGTGACGACAATGCCTCGAGTGCTGTCTCGCCAGGCTTCGGCAACCGCTTGGGTCGAATCGGATGATAAAACTCGTTTTCAATCTGTAAAAGATGCGTGTTTAATTGCGCATCTTCTCCAAATTGTTCAGCCAGTTTTTGATAGGGTGGGTAGGGCGTTGACAATCCTAGTCTCAAATCAGCAATATATTCAGCCAAACTGTCAAACCGAATTGAGAGATGATCTGTTTGTGTTTGCGCGTAATACCCTAATGGCGTTAGTCGTAGTGAGCAAGCGTTGGGCGCAATAAAAGTGGAATCATCAAATGGTTTTAAATAGGAAGCTGTTTTATCTTGGAGCAATGTTTTATCGATGGCACTTGACGCGCCAAACAAATATGCCAAAATCCAAACATGCCGCATGTGCTGGCGGATCATGTGAAAGTACTGTGTATCAATGCAGGCTTGTATTGAGTCGTGTGCGGGGTCAATATGTTGGTACCATGTTTCCCAAAATGTTTGGGGCAATGAAAAATTAAAATGCAGCCCAGCAATCGTTTGCATCGCTTTGCCGTAACGCAACCCAAGCCCTCGTCGATAGCGCATTTTTTGCTGTGCTGCTGTACTTGTGCCATAATTTGCAATGGGGATTTCTCCGATGAGCGGGCATGGAAGACTTTGTGGCCAAATCCATTCGTCTTTCAATTGTTCTTCAACAAACTGATGCGTGTTTCTCATGCCTTTGAGTAAACCGCTCACGCTTGTGCATGGAGGTGTGATAAGCTCGATAAGATTTTCGCTATAATCAGTGGTAATGTATGGGTGGGTGAGTTTTGAGCCCAGCGATGCTGGATGAGGTGTTTGAGCAGGTAGCCCTTGGGCAGTGACTCGCAGGCCCTCGCGCTCGATGCCCCGTCGAATACCGGCAAATAAGGGTGTTGGAAGTTTGTTGAGTCGATCGATAAGGTATTGCATAGGGATAATTATACACTAAGGGGTGAATAGGTGAACATATTCGTGAAGCTACATAAGGTTTTTAATGTCCTCATCATCTGTGGCATCGTTGGGTTGATTTTCGTCGCATTATTTTTATTCTTGTACAGGGAAGCTCCCCCCTTGGAGAAGAATCACTCATTCAGTATGTTGCAAGAAGATTTTTTGAATGCCGTCCGTTCCTACGATATTAAATCTGCTAAACGTTTGTACGGTTATTTGCAAGAAAAAAATCCCTACTCGCCTTTTGTGGAGGTTGCAGCCCCTGCCTATTTAGCAGACATTTATATCCATTATGCTGAACAAATGGCCTTCAATCCTGAGGCTTCTGCCTCATTTTTGGCTGAGGCAAAGCGGCTTGCTCCCGATCACCCTTTATTAGCCGAATGTGAACACTGTGATACCGCGACTGAGGGGGGCGCTTCACCTGTGCCAGCAGTAGAGGATGCCATCGAATTATCTTCACAAGTTGAGCAGGTCGAAAAGGTTGCTTCTGCAGAAATTGAGGCCTATCTTGATGAGCTTGATGCATTGGAGCAAACCCTTGCCTCACTCGAAGCAGCGCGTGTGGGTGAAGCCGCGGTGATCGAACCGCCTGCGCCTGGGGTAGAAGCATTGAAGCCTTTGGCTGAAGCCTCTTCCTTGGCTACAGCGCCTACCGACGATGCATGTCTTCTTTCGTTTTTGACACGAAGTAGTCCTGTGAGCACATGCACAGATGTGTTGTCTTCAAATCAATATGGTCCATCATTGTTTGTGGTGGGGCATGAAGATCGCTCACCGCTTGCGTTTACGCAGCAGCCTATCACGCGTGATGCATTCAACGCATTGTGTCATGAATCCGAAGGATGTAAACCTGAGCAGAAAACTACTGGCGTGAGTGGTTTGAGCCTTGATTTAACAGACGTAGAGGCCACGGTGAATCAATACAATGCATTCTGCGAAATGTCGCAATCCTGCGATACCTTGATACCTGCTTCGGCGCGCACATTGTTGAGTCCAGAAAAGTTGCCTGACTATGCAAAATTGCTGTCCAAGCAAACGGGCTATCTATACCGCCAAATGACTCAAGAGGATGTGGATACCATCATCGCTTATTTCGATGATTGCACACAGAAAGAAGTGTGCGACGAATCAATGACGCAAGATCTGGCACGGTTTTTGAAAAATCAACGTAAAGTACTGCTGGTGCGACAGACGGCGCATTGAGTCGTTTTATCGTTTAAGCTGAGATGGCCATCTGCCCTTCCTTGAAGAAGCATTCCCACCAACCTTCCTGCCAATAATGTGCAGCCACAGAATGCTTCGGATAGGGGTTATTTTCCTCATCGTATCCTGACAAGCTTGATCTGAAGCCTTGCAACCAACATAGTTCTAGAGATGTTATGTATTCGTCCTGCATGTTCCTCTCCCAAAACACTGTGCCTGAGAATTCAGTAGTGTTCATTTTCAAATGTAGCACAACATATAGACTTGTCTAGTTTTTATAGTAATAAAAAAAGTGGATTAGTCTTTGCGGAAAAGAGAATTCTCGGGTACAATTTACAAGGTCTTTTTTCAAACTTAAGGGGAAAAATATGAAAGTAACTCAACTTATCGGTGCGGTTTGTTCCGTCGTATTAGCGGCTTTATTGCTTGTTGGCTGCGAAAGCAAGGGCATGAACAAATCTGATGACTACCATGATAATGACATGCAACGCACTGACGCGCCTGCGCGTGGTGCAGACCATGGTCATTACAAGGACAAATAACCTGTCAGGAGATAACATGCGCAGCATGTTATCTCCGCATCCCGGAAGGAACGCGTTTACGCGTTTCTATCCGGCACCTACATGCGCAGCATGTTATCTTCGCATCCCGGAAGAAACGCGTTTATGCGTTTCTCTCTGGGACTATTGATCACTATCCGAATTCTCTGCCGCTTGAGCCACAGGCGCAGTTTCTTTTACCATGTCAGGCTCAGGGCTAGAAACAACCGCTTCGTTACCCATATTATTTGCTTTTGCGCCAATACCCCCTACCGCAGTCGGTATGCCATTAGGATACTTGCTCATTTGCTTCACATTGGCCCAATCAACATTGAAAGGGTTTGTGGGGCCATTTTTATCAATCATGTTCATCAACTCTTTCACGAGGTCAGTCTTGCCTTCTTCGTACTCAGCCAAAGGTTGGTGCATTTCTACATAAAACGTTCCATCAACCCAGGCATATTTGACGGGGGCATGGATAATATGTACGGGCGTGTTGATCGCGACGTGGTTGAAGAGGTACTCAATGTCATTGGGATACATCCGCATGCAACCGTGGGTCAGGCGGCGACCAATGCCTGAACTATGATTGGTTCCGTGGATCAAGTAGCCGGGGATGCTCAGCGTCAGCTTATAGTCGCCTAAAGGATTGTCTGGGCCTGGGGGAACCACGCGGTCAAGAGAGTCTCCGCGCTCTTCATGCTCTTCCATGATGCTGTCAGGGACATACCAGGAAGGATGCTTGGTTTTACCAATCACCTTGCCGTCGACGATAGGTGTGGGCGTGAGCTCACTGCCAATCCCGATAGGTGAGGTGGTGACTGTTTTACCATCTGGGGAGAAATAGTAGAGGCGCAGTTCTGCGAGGTTGACAGTAATCCCATCATGCGGACCAGGGGGTAAAATGAACTGGCGAGGGATCACTAACTCGGTACCTTCTTTGGGTTCCCATGGGTCAATATGAGGATTGGCATCCACAATCGCGTAGTACCCAATGTCGTAGCGTTGGGCAATGTCAGAAAAAGTTTCTTTATATTCAACTTTGGCGGTCAGGTTCTCGCCGACCATTTTAGTTTCTGGGGTGATATTGAAGGTGGTTGTCGCTTGCGACATGATTGAGCAGGCAAGTCCGAGAGAGAGGAGTAATAATGTTTTCCAGCGCATGATTCACCTTATGATCAGAATATTCAATACAGATGAGTATAGCATCGTCTGGAAGGTAAGAAACTTAAGGCGGGGGATGGGGATGGGTTGCTGATCCCCCGCTTTCGCGGGGGTAAACTTTTATTGAGTGGGAACCCACTATTATTCCCTATTAGAAAACGCACCCAGCAATTGCAGTAAGTTCACGAAAATATTGAACAAACTGACGTATAAGCTGACTGTCGCCATGATGTAATTGGTTTCGCCCCCATTGATGATTGCGCTGGTTTGCCACAAAATCACCCCAGAAGACAGCACAATAAACATGGCGCTGACGGCCAGTTGTAATGCAGTCAGGTGGAAGAACATGGCGCCAATCCCCAGCACAAATGCCACGATGAGGCCAATCGAGAGGCCTTTCGCCATGGGGGTGAAGTCACGTTTTGACGTGAGCGCGTAACCTGATAAAGCAAGGAAAATCAAACCGGTGCCACCGAAAGCCGTGGCAATGATTTGCCCCCCATTGGGTAATCCATGCAGGATTGCGCTGAGCATAGGCCCCAATGTGTATCCCAAGAAGCCTGTTAAAGCAAACACGGAAGCAATACCCCAAATGCTATTGCGGGTATAGTTCACCAGGAATAAAAGACCAATGTATATAGCCAGGAGCGGGAAGAAACCCATCGGTGGCGCTGCCATTGCCATAGAGGCCATGGCGCAAATAGCGCTGAAAATCAACGTTAAAGAGAGTAAAAAGTACGTGTTGCGTAGCACACGGTGTGTTGCGAGTGCTGATAAGCTCGCGCCTGAGAGTGTTGTTCTGTCCGAAGGGTAACCTTGCATATAATCTCCTGTTGAAAAGGTGGCTTGTACGACCACGTATCTCGAGTTTAACACAGATTTTTTTAAAAAATAATCGCGTGGGGGTATCAAAATGTAACAAAGTTTGTCAGAATAGCGGAAGCAGTTATGGAGAGATGGCAGAGCGGTCGAATGCGGCGGTCTTGAAAACCGTTGAAGGGCAACCTTCCCTGGGTTCGAATCCCAGTCTCTCCGCCACAGTAATAAATGACTGAAACTTGTGACAATGAGGAGCGCTCCTTGATTAACCTCATGTTGGTAGATGACCACGACCTTGTCAGAATCGGCATTACGCGATTATTATCAGACGTAAAAGGTATTACTGTCGTCGGAGAAGCCCGTAGTGGCGAAGACGCCATCAAATTAGCCAAAACACTTGAGCCTGACGTGATCCTCATGGACGTTAAAATGCCTGGTATTGGCGGACTCGAAGCAACCCGTCGAATATTGCAAATGTTACGGGACACTAAAATCATTGCGGTCACCGTCTACGGTGAGGAACCATATCCGTCCCGATTTCTAGAAGCCGGCGCATCAGGTTACATTACCAAAGGCTCTAGCTTAGACGAAATGGTCAAAGCCATACGTACAGTTTACAATGGCCAGCGCTATCTGTCCCCGGAAGTGGCACAAGTGCTTGCTCTCAAACATTTCGGCGATGAGGACAGTTCTCCATTCGATCTACTTTCTACGCGCGAGTTGCAAGTCATGATGATGATCACCACCGGTCAGAAGGTGCAAGACATTTCGGACAGCCTTTGCTTAAGCGCCAAGACCGTGAACAGTTATCGTTACCGTTTATTTAAAAAGCTGAAGGTCAACAACGATGTTGAATTGACACACCTTGCCATTCGTCACGGTCTTATCGAGACAACTGGTACCGAGGAAGACATCCCCACAGAAGATTAATCCAATGTCCAAGAAGCAGAGTGAGCAAACGCGAACAGGGGATTTTATCACAGCGCGAAGCAGCTATGTCGTACAATTTTTGTCGCAAACACCCCATTCCCCGGGCGTGTATCGCATGTATGATCAAAACGATACGCTGCTCTATATTGGAAAGGCCAAAGATTTACATAAGCGTATCCAATCATACTTTTCTCGCGCACTGGATGCGAAAACGCTCGCATTGGTTCAGCAGATTGTTCGCATGGAATATACCTTAGTGCCCACGGAAGTCGATGCGCTCGTTCTCGAACACAGTCTGATTAAAACACATAAGCCTCACTATAATATTCTGCTGAAAGATGATAAATCTTATCCATTCTTGATGATCAGCAAGGGTGAGCCTTATCCGCGCATGGATATATACAGAGGGTCGCGTCACGAATCGGCGTACTATTTTGGCCCCTATCCCAGTGCCCATGCAGCAAGACAAAGTTTGCATCTGATGCAAAAGATTTTCAATATCCGTCCTTGTGAAAATACTTTTTTCAAAAACAGATCGCGGCCGTGCTTGCAATATCAAATCAAACGGTGCAAAGCGCCTTGTGTTGGTTATATTTCGCCTGAGGATTATGCAACAGATGTCGAGCATGCCATTTCCTTTTTGGAAGGCAAAACACATGAGGTGATTGATCAGCTCGTCGCCCGCATGGATGAAGCGTCCGCTCAAAAAATGTATGAAAAAGCCGCTGTTTTTCGTGATCAGGTTCGTGCACTCCAATTGCTTGTTCAGCAGCAACAAATGACACATGGTCACAATTCATTGGATGTGTGCGTGATTGTGTCTGGAACGATGCATGCAGTGATCACGCAACTGTTCGTGCGAAATGGCGAAGTTGTGGGCCATAAAAATACAGTATTTAAAAATCCTCTGCAAACGGATGCTGAATTACTCGGTTCATTTATGGGGCAGTATTGTTTGTCTCAAGATTCTCTACAGATGCCTCGCGAATGGGTCATGAACATCTTGCCAGAAGAAGACGATTTATTGATTTCGGCTATTAAACAAAAAACGGGTAAACCATTCAAGATTATTTCTCGTCCACAACAGGAGAAAAAAGTTTGGATGGGCATCGCATTGAAAAATGCACGCGATACTTTGATGATGGTTGAAGGGCAGGCAGCTCTCGCGGCAGTCACATTGCAACAATTAGAATCTTGGTTGTCGACCAGCGAAGTGGAAAGAATCGAATGTTTTGACGTGGCCCATTTGCAAGGAGAGCAAACGGTTGCGTCGTGTGTTGTGTTCGATGCGAACGGCCTGTGTCATCTGAATATCGACGCTTCAATATCACTGGCATCACACCAGGAGATGATTATGCAGCACTTGCACAAGCACTGACGCGTCATTACAGCAAACGTAAGATGGCCATGGCGCCGTTACCTGACGTGATCATCATTGATGGCGGAAAGGGGCAGTTATCGCGCGCATGCGATGTGCTCGCAGAACTGCAACTTCAAGATATCGCGATATTTTCTGTGTCAAAAGGCCCTGATCGGAAACCGGGTGAAGAACAAATCTGGCGCCCTGGTCATGAGCCTGAACGTTTTCCTGAAGACTCGGCTTTGCTTCATTTCATTCAGCGTATTCGTGATGAAGCGCATCGATTTGCGATCACAGGACATCGTCGTGCCCGTGCGCGCAAAATGAAAACATCCACCTTAGAAGACATTCCAGGGATAGGGGCCAAGCGGCGTCAGGCTTTGTTGAAACATTTTGGTGGCTTACAAGGATTAAAAGCGGCGCGAATAGAGGCGATTGCCAAAGTCCCCTTGATTAGTTTAAGCTTAGCGAAGACAATTTTTGAGTATTTACATGGAACCCAGGAGTAATGAATGATGATGACAATCCCCAATATGCTGAGTTTATTTCGCTTGGCTTTGCTCCCCGTGTTGTTTCTGGTTTTTTATGCTGACTTTGAATACCACTATACATCCTGCATGTTGGTCATCCTCCTGATCGGCGTATCCGATTTTTTGGATGGTTATTTGGCGCGCCGACTCAATCAAACCTCTCGCTTTGGAGCGTTCATTGATCCGGTGGCCGATAAAATTGCAGTAGCGATGGCCTACATTCTGGTCGTAGAGATGTATGAAAGTCTGTGGATCACGTTGGCGGCCATCATTATTATTGGACGTGAGATCAGCATTTCCGCGTTACGCGAGTGGATGGGCACTGAAGGTAAGGGAGTGGTGATCCCTGTCTCTCAATTGGGCAAATGGAAAACCACACTTCAGATGTGGAGTGTAGGCGGGTTGTTCTGGGTTCCTGATATGAACTATTTCCCTTTCACTGTCTTCATCTATCTATGTTTGCTGATAGCGACGGGTCTGACCATCATCTCGATGATTGATTATTTCACTGCAGTTTGGAAGAATTTAACCACCTAGTGGATGACCTTGAAAAAATGTTCAAAAAATTCACCTTACCCCATTGACAGAAGATCTTGTTTTACGTAATATTCCGCATGTCAAGCGGGAATAGCTCAGTTGGTAGAGCACAACCTTGCCAAGGTTGGGGTCGCGAGTTCGAGTCTCGTTTCCCGCTCCACTTTGGTTTCTAGCTAAGGCTGGGTGGCAGAGTGGTCATGCAGCGGCCTGCAAAGCCGTGTACGCCGGTTCGATTCCGACCTCAGCCTTATCTAGAGACTAAAGACACAATCCACAATTTGAAATCGCCCGGGTGGCGGAATAGGTAGACGCAAGGGACTTAAAATCCCTCGGGATTTAACTCCCGTGCCGGTTCGATTCCGGCTCCGGGCACCACAATTGTCAGCACGTGCTAAACTGTCGTTGGAAGGAACCATTAAACAACATTTAGGCAATTAACTATGCGCATTAAATCATTAAGATTGGCACGTATCAAGCTTGCAGGTTTTAAATCTTTCGTTGATCCTACCACCATTGAATTCAAGTCCGACCGTGTGGCTGTCGTTGGACCCAATGGGTGCGGTAAATCCAACGTGATTGATGCCGTTCGTTGGGTGATGGGAGAAAGCTCCGCCAAGCATCTCCGTGGCGACTCCATGACTGACGTCATTTTCAACGGCTCTACTGGGCGCAAGCCAGTCGGTCAAGCCAGTGTTGAGCTCGTGTTTGACAACAGCGAGGGCAGTCTTGGGGGCGAATATGCTGCCTATGCTGAAATCTCTATCAAGCGTGTCGTTAACCGTGAAGCAGAATCTCATTACTATTTGAATGGTGTGCGTTGCCGGCGTCGCGATATCACGCATATTTTCTTGGGTACAGGCTTGGGTGCGCGCAGTTATTCCATCATTGAGCAGGGCATGATTTCCCGTTTGATTGAAGCCAAACCTGAAGACTTGCGCAATTTTCTCGAAGAAACGGCTGGTATCTCAAAATATAAAGATCGTCGACGTGAAACCGAAAACAGGATGAAGCATACGCGTGAAAATTTGGATCGCTTGAATGATCTGCGTGACGAGTTGGAACGCCAGCAAGAAAAATTAAAGCGTCAATCAGAATCTGCTGCTAAATTCAAAATTTTCAGAGAAGAAGAAGATTTATTACAAGCACAATTTCTGGGCATTCAATGGCGCGATCTAGACGCAAAATACAATCAAGAAAGTGCTTCACTGGGCGTTGCGCAAACCCATGCCGAAGGAATTGCTGCAGAACGCACACGGTTAGATGCACAGTGGGAGAAAATGCGCATTGAACATGACGCGCTCACGGATGCATTATCTCAAGCACAAAATCATTTTTACGATATCGGCTCTCAAGCCTCTCGCATCGAACAAGATTTGAAGCATGCGAAAAGTCGATTGGGCTCGCTCACCCATGAACACACCAGTACATTGCAAAGCTTGGGAGAGTTGCGTGAAGAGCAATCTCAAGATGAAGTGCATATATTGGGTTTGAATGAACGCGCAATATCGATTGAACCAACGTTATTAACCAGTGCAAAGGCTCATGAGGCTGCTGCATTGCGTCTCTCCGAAGCGGAGCAAGCGCTGCAGCAGTGGCAAAAAGCGTGGGACACGTTGAATCAATCATTCCACACGGTTTCTCAAAAAGCCTATGGCGAACAAACCACCATCACGCATTTGGAACAAGCGACGTTCAAAGCGCAAGAGCGTTTATCAAAACTGAATACACAAGCGGCAGCCTTGTCCAGTCAAGCGCTCGATACTCAAATGGCACAAGCCAATGAACGCGTTGCTGCGGCACACGCGCACCTTGAGCAGACTAAACTCGCACTGGAAGAGGCGCGCACACGGATCCAGTCTGCCCGCGATCAGATCACAGAAGCGCAACATGCTCTAGATGATCATAAAGAAGACGTCCAAAGCACGAAAGCAGATTTAGCAAAACAACTTGCACTGCAAGAAGCTGCACTGAAAGGTGTTCATCAGTCTACATCAGAATGGTTAAAATCACGCGGATATGACAGTGCTAAACGGTTAGCACAATGCTTGTCTGTTGAACCAGGCTATGAACAAGCCGTTGAAACCGTGTTAGGGGATACGTTGCAAGCTGTCTGTGTGAGCGATTTGCTCACGGTGCGCGAAGGATTGGGCGATTTCCCTGCAGGGGATTGTTGTTTCTTAACCTCATCCAACGACACGTTATCGCCCAAAGCCAATTCATTGCTCAGTAAAATTCAACAAAGTCCATTTGATTTGTCCGGTTGGTTGGGACACATTCTGGTTGCTGAGTCAGATGGAGAAGCGTGGGCCATGCAATCGCAATTAGCGCCACACGAATCAGTGATCACGAAAGACGGCTTATGGCTATCCAAATCATGGCTTCGCGTTAGCAAGAAAGTCACTGAAAACACCTCCATTTTAGCGCGAGAAAAACGCATTCATGCTCTGACGCAGGCGTTGGCGGCACTCGAGGCAGAAACACCTGCGCTGGCAGAAGCCTTGTCAATGGCCCATGAAGCATTGGCTGATCGAGAAATGGATCGCGATGATGCGCAAAAGGCATCAAACGAATCACACCGTTTAATGGTAGAAGCCCGTTCGAATTTGGCTTCATTGCAAAAAGAAGCCACGCAAATCGCTGATCGACGTCGTCAAGTTGAACAAGAATTGGCGGATGTCACGAAACAATTGTCTCAAGATGAAACGCGCATCAAAGAAACACGTGCCACATTAGAGCAACATCTCGATCAGATGGCTGCATTCGAGCAACAGAAAACGGCTCAATTAACCACTAAAGATCAGATCATGCAAGCATTTCACGATGCAAAAACGTTGTCGAAGCAAACATTCGATGAAGCGCAGCGTATTAAAATCGAATTGTCAGGATTGCAGTCTTCATTACAAAGTGCCTCAAAAAATAAAGACCGCTTGAGTGCTCAGCTTGACAAAATGTCTCAGCAAGCTGCTCGTTTGCAAGTTGAGATGGAAGAAACTTCAAAACCTTTACCAGAGATGGAAGCAACTTTTGCCGCTTTATTGGATCGCCGTGCTCAGGCAGATACTGCATTACAAGCTGCTCGCACGACGCTTGATGCGAGTGCGCATGCCATGCGTGATTGTGAGCAGCAGCGTCATACGCTGGAACAAGCTCTGCAAGAGGCGCGTGAAAAGTTGGAAGGCATGCGTTTGAACTTGCAAACATTGAAAGTCCGTGCAGAAACTTTGCAAGAGCAAATGTCTTCATCTTCTTTTGTGTTGCTGGACGTTGTTCAAGGATTACCACCGGAAGCGACAGCATCATCACTGGAATCCCAATTAAACACAGTGCGCGATCGTATCAAACGGTTAGGTGCAATTAACTTAGCTGCCATCGAAGAATATGAGGCCACGCATGAGCGCCGCGCCTACCTCGATGCGCAATTGCTGGATTTGAACACAGCGCTCGAAGCACTCGAGTCTGCCATTGCGCGCATCGATAAAGAAACGCGTGATCGCTTCAAAGAAACATTCGATAAAGTGAATGATAATTTGAAACAATTGTTCCCTCAAGTTTTCAATGGGGGAGAAGCGTATTTGGAAATGACGGGCGACAATTTGCTTGAAACAGGTGTGTCCATCATGGCACGTCCCCCTGGTAAACGCAATGCGACCATTCATTTATTATCAGGTGGTGAAAAAGCATTGACTGCCATGGCCTTGGTGTTTTCATTGTTCCGCCTCAACCCGTCACCTTTCTGTATGCTGGATGAAGTGGATGCGCCTTTGGATGATACCAATGTGGGTCGCTTCTGTAATTTGGTGAAAGAAATGGCGAAGTCTGTTCAATTTATTTTTATCACGCACAACAAATTAACCATGGAAATGGGTGAAACGTTGATGGGTGTGACCATGAAAGAGCCTGGTGTTTCGCGCATTGTGTCGGTGAACA
Organism: uncultured Gammaproteobacteria bacterium; assembly: GCA_963848305.1. Lineage (GTDB taxonomy): Bacteria > Pseudomonadota > Gammaproteobacteria > JABCZS01 > JABCZS01 > CAWKDC01. The sequence continues at coordinate 184,885 of CAWKDC010000001.1, forward strand.
TCGATGAGGCTGCGGAATTAATAGACGCGTAGCGACACAATCTTGTTTGGGCACGGTCTATGTGCCTACTTGCTTGTAGGGGCAGGTTCATTAACACGGAGGATATAAAATGGCACTACACTGGATTTTACTCTTCGCTGTCGTTATTTTCATTGGCTTGATTGCTTGGCACAGCAGTCGTTTTTCAAGTACAACACTTAAGAAAATTTTTGATCACCGAGGTGGTGAGCGTAGTGATGAAGTGCTGGGTCTCGATACTGAAGAACCAGCCACTATTCTCACACTGAATATCAAAGCACCGGAAGGTGAAGCATTTGCAGGTGAATCGTTCGAATCTTTATTTCGTGAAGTGGGTCTTTATTTCGGCAAGCACAATATTTTTCATTACGAAATGGATCGTGAGGGAGATTTCTTTCCCGTATTCAGTCTTGCCTCTGCATTTGAGCCTGGTTATTTTGACATGAATACAATCGGTGAATATGCCACACCTGGTCTCACCTTATTCATGGAATGCAGTGAGTACGCATCTCCGCGTGAAGTGTTTGAGTTGATGCTTGCGACAGCGAAAACATTGTCTGATAAATTGGGTGGTGTGTTGTGTGATGATCAATGGTTGCCTTTGAACGATCATGCCATTGAACGCTATCATCAAAAGCTAGGTGTTTGATGAAGCGTATCGAAGAACTGCGACACATCCTCGATGAACATAATTATCGATATTATGTGTTGGATGAACCAACAGTTCCTGATGCGGAATATGATCGCCTGTTTCGTGAATTGCTTGATTTAGAACGTGCTCATCCTGAATGTTATTCTCCCTCATCGCCAACGCAACGTGTGGGGGCAAAACCACTGGATGAATTTCAAACTATTACGCATTTAACGCCGATGTTATCGCTTGATAATGCCTTCTCTGATGATGAGGTGATGGCATTTTATGCTCGTATTCACGAACGATTGAAAATCACTGACAATAAACCTATTATTTTCATGTGCGAACCTAAATTGGACGGGTTGGCGGTGAATCTACGTTACGATAAAGGCGTGTTAACAACAGCTTCTACGCGGGGTGATGGCGTAAGTGGTGAAGACATTACGCAGAATATTAAAACCTTACGTTGTATTCCCCTTAAATTGCGCACGGATCATCCCCCTGACGTGATGGAAATTCGTGGCGAAGCATTCATGAGCAAAGCAACGTTTAAAGCAATCAATGATGCTGCACTGTTCGCGGGAACCAAACAATTTGCTAATCCCCGCAACGCAGCAGCGGGCAGTTTGCGACAACTGGATCCATCGGTGACAGCATCGCGAGCATTATCATTTTATTCTTACGGGGTAGGCGATGTTTCCTCACTGAAACAAAAACCTGCCAGTCAAAGCGACTGGTTGTCATTGTTGAAAACCTGGGGCATGCCCGTCTCTGATTTGTCTCAAAAAGTAAAAAACATTGATGGCTGTTTGGCTTATTATCAAGACATGATGCAAAAACGTGAAAGCTTGCCTTACGATATTGATGGAGTCGTTTACAAAGTAGATGACATTGCTTTGCAAGAACAATTGGGTTTTGTGTCACGTGCGCCGAGATTTGCCATTGCGCATAAATTTCCTGCAGAGGAAGTAATTACGCAATTATTATCTGTTGATTTTCAAGTGGGTCGCACAGGTGCACTCACGCCGGTTGCCCGTTTAAAACCGGTTGCCGTTGGTGGCGTGATCGTGTCCAATGCCACATTGCATAACATGGATGAAATCACGCGCAAAGACATTCGCGTGCACGATACCGTTGTGGTTCGACGTGCCGGTGACGTGATCCCTGAAGTCGTGAATGTCATCTTGGCTGAACGCCCGCACCATGCGCAACGTATCAACATGCCAACGCATTGCCCTGTCTGCGGCAGCTATGTTTTTAAGGAACCTGATGAAGCGATTGCACGATGCGTCGGTGGTCTTTATTGTCCCGCGCAACAAAAAGCGGCGCTCAAACATTTTGCATCACGTAAAGCCATGGACATTGAAGGATTGGGCGATAAAATCATTGATCAACTGGTGGACAAACAATTGGTGCGAGACCCTTCAGGTTTATATGCCTTGACAGATGATGATTTTTTGCAATTGGAGCGCATGGGGGAAAAGTCTGTTCACAATATCCGTGATGCACTGACTGCTAGCAAAAAAACCACATTGCCTAAATTTGTGTATGCCCTCGGCATTCGAGAAGTGGGTGAAACCACCGCGCGGGTATTGGCTCAACATTTTAAAACGTTACCTGCGTTGATGGATGCGGATGAAGATGCGCTACAATCCGTTCGAGATGTGGGTCCGAGCGTGTCTTTTTCAATCGTCCATTTTTTTGGCGAACATCATAACCGTGAAGTGATCAAACGTTTGATCAAGGCGGGCATTACTTGGCCTGAGATCAGCGACGCTGGTGATTTGCCTTTGAAAGGCCAAACATTCGTTTTAACGGGCACATTATCCACATTATCACGCGAAGAGGCTACAGAAAAATTAGTTGCATTGGGTGCACAGGTCAGCAGCAGTGTGTCGCGGGCAACCACTTATGTTGTGGCCGGTGAAAAGGCGGGTTCCAAGCTCGATAAAGCGATTGCGCTCGGGGTGAAAGTCATTGATGAACAAGCTTTGTTAGATATGATAAGGAACTCTTTGTAGGGGCGGATATTTCTATGGTACGATCATCCCATGCGTATCGCCATGGGTCTAGAATATGAGGGAACCGCTTATAGCGGCTTTCAAGCACAGCCGGAGGGTAAAACCGTTGCTGATTGCTTGAATGCGGCCATTTCCCAGGTCGCCAATGAACCGATTGAATGTATTTGTGCTGGCCGAACCGACGCCGGCGTTCATGCCCGCGGCCAGGTCATCCACTTTGATACCCACGCTATTCGCACTGAACATGCCTGGTTGATGGGCGTCAATCGTTATCTGCCGCCTGATATTGCCATTCAATGGGTGAAATTCGTGCCCATTGATTTTCATGCCCGTTTCGATGCAACAGCCAGACGATACCATTATCATATCTTGAATAAGCCAGTTCGTCCTGGGTTGGACGCACGCTTCTTGACATGGCATTATGTTCACCTGGACGCAGAGCGCATGCATGAGGCGGCCCAATTATTGGTCGGTGAACATGATTTTTCGGCTTTTCGCGGGAGTGATTGCCAAGCAAAAAGCCCTGTTAAAACAGTTCACTATATCAATGTCGTGAGAAATCAGGATATCATTTGCTTGGACATCAAAGCCAATGCATTTTTGTACCACATGGTGCGAAACATCGTGGGCACCCTCTATAAGATAGGGGAAGGCAGACAGCCTGTGCAGTGGATGTCTGTGGTGTTGGAAGGTCGGGATCGTGCCAAGGCAGGCGAAACAGCTCCCGCAAAAGGCCTGACATTACTTGAGATTAGTTACCCAGAGGTATACAATCTGCCCGTGGGCGCAAGTATGCGTCCCTACAGCCCTATTTAACAATTACATAGGATCGCAACATATGAGCTGGTTCAAAAAACTCTTTCCATCCCGCATCGCGACCACGACAGAATCACGTCGTGGCGTACCTGAGGGCGTATGGACCAAATGTCCCAACTGTCAGGCAGTATTATACCGCGCTGAGCTCGAGCGCAACCTTGAAGTATGTCCGAAATGCCAACACCACATTCGCTTAAGCGCGCGTAAACGGTTGGAATACTTTTTTGATAAGGGCATGTATGAAGAAATTGGTGCTGATATCCAACCTGTCGATCGCTTAAAATTCAAAGACACTAAAAAATATAAAGACAGACTGCTCGCTGCTCAAAAAGAGAGTGGTGAACATGATGCCTTGATCTCAGGTCAAGGAACGCTCGAAGGGCACCCCATCGTTGCTTGCGCATTTGACTTTGGTTTTATCGGGGGATCAATGGGCGCTGTGGTTGGTGAGCGATTTGTGCTAGCGGCAGAACGTGCATTGGCAGAGCGCATTCCTTTCATTTGCTTTTCAACAAGCGGTGGCGCGCGCATGCAAGAATCGGTCATCTCCCTCATGCAAATGGCCAAAACATCCGCCGCATTGGCGCGTTTGGCACAAGCGGGTGTTCCTTACATTTCTGTGATGGCTGATCCGACCTACGGCGGCGTTTCGGCCAGCTTGGCAATGCTAGGGGATGTGAACATTGCAGAACCTCATGCCATGATTGGTTTCACAGGCCCGCGCGTGATCGCACAAACGGTGCGCGAAACCTTGCCAGAAGGGTTTCAAACTGCTGAATTCTTATTGGCACACGGTTTCATCGACATGATTGTCGCTCGTGGCGATATGCGCTCGGTTGTATCTCGATTGACAGGAAAATTCATGCATGCCCAAGCGGTTTAGCAGCCAATCTTTGGCTGAATGGCTCACGTACTTGGAAGGGATGCATGCCAAAACCATTGATTTGGGGTTGGAACGTATGCGGCCTGTTGCCGAACAGATTTGGCCTCACAATCCTTGTCCTGTCGTCACTGTGGCAGGCACCAATGGCAAGGGGACGACTGTCGCGGCCTTGCAAACCTTGGCGGCACACGCTGGATGGCGCGTGGGCGTGTACACATCGCCGCATCTTTTTCAATTTAATGAGCGCATAGTACTGGATTTGCCCGGCAGTGGCGCACAGCCTGTTTCCGATATGCAGTTGATTGAAGCGTTTGAGCAGATTGATTCCCTGCGGGGTGATGTCACGCTCACTTATTTTGAATTCACGACCTTGGCGGCTTTATATGTGTTCCGCAGTATGCACCTTGATTTGGTGATCCTTGAGGTGGGGCTGGGCGGTCGTCTTGATTCAACCAATGTGGTCGACGCTGATATCGCTATCATTACCCGGATTGCGCTGGATCACATGGATTATTTGGGGGATACGCGCGAGCAGATTGCAGTTGAAAAGGCGGGCATCATGCGTCCTGGGAAACCCTGTATTTACGGTGGCAATGATTTGCTAGGGGTGATTCAAGACTGTGCGAATAAGCAGAGTGCACAGTTACGTACCATCAGTTTGCTTCTTAACGATCCTGTGCTGAAGCAAGTCTCGCAGCACACCCTGATTCCTGTGGCCAATCTGGCGTGTGCATTCACAGCATTTCAATTATTGGGCGGGCAGAGCAGTGTGTCACAGTGGAACCAGCTCGCAAACAAAAAACCAAAAGGGCGTTTTACGCCTGTCAATTGGCAAGGCAAAACCGTCATATTTGATGTCGCCCATAACCCTGATGCCATGGCATTGCTGGCTCAGCATATTGCCCAATTACCTCAAGCAGATGTTCGGCTGGTGATCGGCATGTTGGCGGATAAAGACCATCACGCGTCTGTACAGCCTTTAAAACACGACCCGCGGATACGGTTCTATGTTTCATCTCCATCAGGTACGCCACGGGCAGCACCAGCTGCATCATTGATGAATGCGCTGGAACTTAAGACTGCAAGAACATTCAATACGCTAGAGATTGCATTTCATGCTTCGCTTGAGGAATCAGGTTCCGACACTGTATGGATAGTGGCAGGGTCATTCTATACCGTGGCGGAGGTGTGGCATCTGTTGACAGGAGGATGGCAAGCTGGTACTCTCGTAGGCAGTGGATATACTTATTTGGAGGCATCATGCCAGAGTCGAACAAAGGTTCAGATGATAAAGGTCTAGCTTATTACGCTTGCTTTGCGGTGATTTTCGGTACAATTGGTGCGTGCGTTGGTTGTACAATTGCGCAAGACTTGGGTGAAGTCATCCTTGCCGATGGCCCCCCGCCTGGTTATGCTCATTTTATGACAGAGAGTGAATCAACCCATATCGACGGTTATACCCAAGCAGGCAAAGCATGGGTAGGCGGCAGCACAGGTGTTGGTGCGCTCTTTGGTATGATGTTAGTGATGCTCTACAGAAATAGTGCAGTGGTCAAAAGCACGTTCACATCGCTCTTTAATTCGAAGCGTGCTGATACCAGCGCAGGTGCTGGTCGTGAGCCACTTCTAAATAACAATATCTAAGCGTAATATCTTCATGCACAGGCTCATTGCGAGCAGTGCGTAGTGAATGATTTGTGTGGGTGTTACATAACATAATTTGGCACTAATTGCTGTAAGAAAACATCACAGGGCATACACAGTATTTTTCCGCGACGAAATGTTTCGGAGCCTCGATACAATAATATGGCACTAGCTTCTGGATAGTCCGCTAAAAAAATATTAAGTGCTTTTACATCATCATTTGAAACTTGTGTTGAGTTTTTAACTTCTATCGCCCAAAAAACTTTTGTACCGTAAACCACAAAATCAACCTCAACGCCGGATCGCGTTCTCCAAAAATGAATGGCATGCTTTTCAGTGGAATAATCATTCCATGCCCGCAAATGGTTTGCAACAAGACCCTCTAAACACGTGCCATTGATTTCATCGTTACTATCCAATAAGCCGCGGGGACGTAATACGTTAAATACACCGCTATCAAAAAGATAAAATTTGGGATGCACACTCAATTCTCGTTGAGCACGCTTGGTAAAGACAGGAATTTGATAAGCCAGCAAGAGCTCCTCTAATATCAAAATATAATTTTCAACCGTCTTACGCTTTACCGCGCATTCACGCGCAATATTGGCGACATTCAGTATGGCTCCATGTGAAAACGAAACAACTTCTAAAAATCGTGAAAAACTCTCAATGTTTCTCGTTAGCCCTTCCATTTGTATTTCTTCATGCAAATAAAGGCTGATATACCCATGCAGAATATCCACCGCATCTGACTCTCCTGTGACCAAAGGCAATAATCCTTGCGACAATGCCTTTTCAAGACTAAAGACATTTCCGAGTTCAGCGGCCATGAATGGATGTAATTCACGTTTCAGGGCACGTCCGCCTAATAAATCTGCGCTCGTCCGTTTCAGCTTCCGTGAACTGGATCCAGTCAAAATAAATTGCTTTCCTTGTTTTTTTTCTATTTCTTGGTGCACAATTGAAAGCAAACTGGGTGCTTTCTGTACCTCATCAATAATAATGGTGTTCTTATCAGGGTAGTCTTGTATCAGTTCTGCAAAACGTCCAGGTTGAGCCAGGTAAGTATGCAATACAGAAGGCGTCAGCAAATCGATGTATAGGGCGTCAGGATAGTAGGCTTTTGCCCAGGTCGATTTTCCAGTGCCACGCGGCCCGAAGAGAAAAAAGCTTCGACTGGGTGGTGAAAAAAACCTTTTTATCATAGACATAGCACGGACCCTCGCAATATGGCATCGGTAATGCCACTTTGAGTCTCATTATGGCATAACCGATGCCATATTGCAACGATGGGCTGGCCAACCGCTAACTCGGCTGATAGGTTGTTTATTGGTTTTGGCCTTCTATACCGCTGTGGTGGAACGTGTTGACAACGCAGTGTCAGCCTGGTACTCTGCCAGGAAGTTGATATACTTATTTCGAGGGCATGATGGCAGGGCCAGCAACAGATTCTAAAGCGTACATGATTGAATATTTTTATGCTGTGGTGATTGGCGGCATGTTGGGTATGCTCGTGGGCATGGTGATTGCACGTGAATTGGGTGAAGGCATCTATCACGATGACTCAACCAGTGATGGTGCCAGTGGCAGCTATGGATATACTCAAGCAGGCCATCAATGGGTATGCGGCAGCACAGGTGTCGGTGTGTTCACTGGTATTTTGTTATTGACGCTCTATAGAAATAGTGCGGCGATCAAGAGCACGTTTACATCGTTATTTAGCTGGAAACCTGCTTCTACTGAACAAAATATGAATAGTCAACAAAGGCTACTCGAAAGTAACTTAGCGTAGCACCTTCTTGCGCGCTTTCAGCGCTCACCTTGTTCTTTTACACGAGACCTAGGGTTACGATGCGCGCAGCGCATCTAACCCTAGGCTAAATGCTTAAAGGCCTCCGGCCTTTAACAGCCTGCAATGTTGCTGGATCATTCTATACCGCTGTGGTGGAACGTGTTGACAAGGCAGTGTCAGCCTGGTACTCTGCCAGGAAGTTGATATACTTATTTGGAGGGCATGATGGCTGATAAGAATTCACAAGATTTAATCGATCTGTGTTATGTGGGAAGCGCGGTGATTGGCGGCTTATTCGGTATCCTGGTGGGTATAGTGATTGCACAAAAATTGGGTGAATGCATCTATCACGATGATCCAACCAGTGGGGCAGATGACGTATCAACATTTTATGAATACACCCAAGCAGGCAAAGCATGGGTAGGCGGCAGCACAGGTGTCGGTGTGTTCATTGGTATTTTCTCAATGATGCTTTATAGAAATGATGCGCGCAGCGCATCTAACCTTAGGCTAAATGCCTAAAGGCCTCCGGCCTTTAACAGCCTGCAATGTTGCTGGGTCATTCTATACCGCTGTGTGGGGGGCGTGTTGACAAGGCAGTGTCAGCCCGGTACTCTGCTGGGAAGTGGATATACTTATTTGGAGGGCATGATGGCTGATAAGAATTCACAAGATCCTGTTTATGTTCTGTGTTATATGATGAGCGTGCTTGTTTGTGGCATTATTGGTTCATTTGTGGGTTTAGCTATTGCGGCAGAGTTGGGTGAAACCATCCTTACCGATGACCCCGATGTCGACCTTTTTACTCAAGCAGGCAAAGCATGGGTAGGCGGCAGCACAGGTGTCGGTGTGCTCATGGGTATTTTGTTAGTGACGCTCTATAGAAATAAGGAACCGGTCAAGAGCAGGTTTACATCGTTATTTAGCTGGAAACCTGCTGCTACTGAACAACATATTGATACTCAAAAGGTTCTTTTACATGACACCTAGGGTTAGATGCCTAAAGGCCTCCGGCCTTTAACAGCCTGCAATGTTGCTGGGTCATTCTATACCGCTGTGTGGGGGGCATGTTGACAAGGCAGTGTCAGCCCGGTACTCTGGTAGGAAGTGGATATACTTATTTGGAGGGCATGATGGCTAATGAGAATTCGCAAGAAGTTGACGCTCTGTATTATTTGGGAAGCGCGGTGATTTACGGCTTATTAGGTATGCTGGTGGGCATGGTGATTGCACGTGAATTGGGTGAATGTATCTACCACGATGATCCAAGCAGTGGGGCAGATGACGTATCAACATTTCATGCAGGCGACCATGCGGGTGATGATGGTAGTGATGCGTATTATGAATACACCCAAGCAGGCAAGGCATGGGTATGGGGCAGCACAGGTGTCGGTGTGTTCATTGGTATTTTGTCAATGATGCTCTATAGAAATAGTGCGGCGATCAAGAGCACGTTCACATCATTTTTTGGCTTCAATACTTCCCAATCACAACCTGTGCCATCACCAAACCTACCTAACCCCTATAATAATCTATAGTATGCCTTTGAAGGATAAAATGTCTGGAGGCCAAGGCCTCCGGCCTTTAACAGCCTGCAATGTTGCTGGGTCATTCTATACCGTGGCGGAGGTGTGGCATCTGTTGACAGGAGGATGGCAAGCTGGTACTCTCGTAGGCAGTGGATATACTTATTTGGAGGCATCATGCCAGAGTCGAACAAAGGTTCAGATGATAAAGGTCTAGCTTATTACGCTTTCTTTGCGGTGGTTTCAGGCTTCATAGGTATGCTGGTGGGCATAGTGATTGCACGTGAATTGGGTGAATGCATCTATCACGATGATCCAACCAGTGGGGCAGATGACGTATCAACATTTTATGAATACACCCAAGCAGGCAAGGCATGGGTATGGGGCAGCGCAGGTGTCGGTGTGCTCATTTGTATTTTGTCAATGATGCTCTATAGAAATAGTGCGGCGAACAAGAGCACGTTCACATCATTTTTTGGCTTCAATACTTCCCAATCACAACCTGTGCCATCACCAAACCTATCTAACTTCTATAATAAACTATAGTATGCCTTTGAAGGATAAAATGTCTGGAGGCCAAGGCCTCCGGCCTTTAAACAGTCCACTTTTTGTCAGAATGGCTTTATGGTGATATACTTACCCTGCGTTTTATACGCGCGGAGGCTCTTGTGACGACTTCTTTGAAACAGCGGATGGTTGGCGCCATTTTTATTCTTTCCCTGGGGGTGATCTTACTCCCTGTTATCTTTGATAAACCCAAAGCCGAATCCGATATCCTCGCCAAGGGCATCCCCGAAGTGCCTGCTTTGCCAGACGTCAGTGAAGTAGCTCAAATCAACTATGTGTTTGACGAGCCTGCCATTGAAACGTCCGCACCAGCGCCCGCGGTTGTTGCGATAGCAGAACCCGTGGTCGAACCTGTAGCACCACAACCGCCTGCTCAGAAACCCATCAATATTCAAGCCAAAGCGAAAGCCAGTTTAGCAGAAGCGGCTCAATCTCAGTGGACAATCCAATTAGGGGCTTTTTCGAGTGAAGAAAATGCCAACGTCTTGATGCAAAAATTATCACAACAGGGTTTTCAACCCTACCTGCGCAAAGTGGCCAACGACTCGTTGGTGCGTGTGTATGTGTCTCCCGGTGTTCCTCGCGAGCAAGCTGTTTCTTTAACCACCAAGCTCGACACAGAATTAGGTTTAAAAGGCATAGTGGTACGTTATTTTCAATAAAACGGACATAGAATCATGATGATGACAACACTCGACTGGATTATCATCGCCATTATCACCCTTTCAACGGTGGTGAGTTTGTGGCGCGGGGCAACACGTGAAATTTTATCGTTAATCACGTGGGTGGCAGCAGCTTATTTGGCTTTTAAATTTGCAGCACAATTGGATGGGTTATTCATTCATTTCTTTGATGCTCAATCGTTCCGATTTGCTGCAGGTTTTATCCTGATATTTTTAGTGGTGATCATCATAGGGGGCGTCCTCAGTTATTACTTGTCTCGCCTGATGTCGTTTGCGGGCCTGACCGTGCTGGATCGTTTGTTGGGCATCCTGTTCGGCGCAGCAAGGGGTGTATTGATCATTGCCATCGCAGTTGTTTTGGCCAACTATACAACGATCCCTAGAGACAATTGGTGGAAGGAGTCGCAATTGTTGCCACAGTTTGAAGGGGTTGCAACGTCGTTGACAAATTGGATTGATACACAGGGTTTCATTCCTCAAGAATGGAAGCTCAAACCAGCGGGCGAGCCTGCTGCTATTCCTCAGGAACATACAAATTAGCTTAAGGTGGTATTCATATGTGTGGTATTGTCGGGATTATGTCGAATCGCTATGTGGCGCAAGATATTTTTGATGCTTTAACTGTTTTGCAGCACCGCGGGCAAGATGCCGCGGGGATGATGACGATCGACGAGGGTCATTTTCATTTGCGCAAAGCCAATGGTTTAGTGCGTGATGTATTTCATATGCGACACATGCAACGTTTGAAAGGGACTGCGGGTATTGGGCATGTGCGGTATCCCACTGCCGGTTCCAGCAGCTCAGAAGAAGCGCAACCTTTTTATGTCAATGCGCCGTTTGGTATTGCGTTGGTGCATAATGGCACATTGACGAATGCAGATCCCCTTAAGGAAAATATGTTGCAACGTGATCATCGTCACATCAATACCCATTCTGATTCTGAAATTTTGTTGAACGTCTTTGCTCACGCACTCGAAAAATCTACAGCGCCCACGCCAGACGCCGTGTTTGTTGCAGCGACACAAACCATGGGCTTGTTGAAAGGCGCCTATGCAACAGTGGCATTGATCGCGGGGGGTGGTTTATTAGGTATGCGCGATCCTTTCGGTATACGACCGTTGGTGTTGGGCGTCAAAAAAGAATTAAATGGTCAATCCTACATGATTGCTTCCGAAACGGTTGCGTTGGATACGCTGGGTTATGAGTTCATTTCAGATATTGCGCCCGGTGAAGCGGTTTATATCGACATGAAAGGTGCATTACATCGCAAGCAATGTGTGCAAGGTTCACGCAATCCTTGTGCATTTGAATTTGTGTATTTAGCGCGCCCCGATTCCATTATCGATGGTGTACCTGTCCATTGGGCTCGCTTGAACATGGGAAAATATTTGGCCAAACATTTACAAAAAATGTGGCCCAATCATGACATCGATGTGATCATTCCGGTTCCCGATACGGCGCGCAGTGCTGCACAGGCCATGTCATCAGAACTGAATATTCCCCTCAGAGAGGGATTTGTTAAAAACCGGTACATTGGTCGAACATTTATTATGCCGTCCCAAGCTGCGCGCACCCAGTCAGTTCGAAAAAAATTAAATGCGATGGGCATGGAGTTCAAAGGAAAAAATGTTTTATTGGTGGATGATTCTATTGTGCGAGGTACTACTTGTAAACAGATCATTCAAATGGCACGTGATTGCGGCGCGAAAAAAGTATATTTTGCGTCCGCTGCACCCGCTGTGCGGTTCCCCAATGTCTATGGGATTGACATGCCTGTGCGCTCCGAATTGGTAGCCTATGGAAAAACGGATGAAGAAGTCGCCAAATACATTGGTTGCGATAAACTGATCTATCAAACGATTGAAGATCTTAAATCAGCGATTCAAGATGCATCTGACACACCCTTGGGGTTAGATGCAGCTGTGTTTGATGGGCATTATGTTACCAACGATGTCACACCCGAATATATTGAAGCACTGGAAGCGGCACGCAATCAATCCAAACGAGAGGGCTTGACAAGCGTGATCGATCTATCGAATGCGGTGATATAGCATGGAACACACGCACATTGCAAAGCGATTAGGCATTTTCACTTACCAAGAAGCTGTGATCTATTTGCATCCTGATTGTGCGGTGTGTCGTTCAGAAGGGTTTCGTGCCCCCGCTCGTTTAATGGTGAGTTATGGTGATCGTTCTATTGTGGCCACACTTCACATGATGTTGGATGAACATACGCTTGCCACACGTGAAATCGGTTTTTCTGAATATGCCTGGAATTTATTGGAAGTAGAAGAGGGCGCAGAAGTGGTCATCTCACACTTGCCGCCTTTGTTATCAATGAATTATGTGCGCAAGAAGATTTTTGAGCATCCTTTATCAGGTGAAGAATTAAGCACTATCGTCGATGACGTTGTCGCGGGTCGCTTGTCTGATTTGCATATTGCGGCATTTCTGGTCGCGTGTGCGGGCGGGCGGTTGAGTGAAAATGAAATTGTTTATTTAACGCAAGCGATGATAGGTGCAGGTGAAAAATTGCATTGGGATTCCCCTATCGTGGTGGATAAACATTGTGTCGGTGGTTTGCCCGGCAATCGCACCACGCCTATTGTGGTGCCGATTGTGGCTGAATATGGATTACTTATACCTAAATCATCCTCGCGTGCGATCACTTCTCCCGCCGGTACGGCTGACACATTGGCTGTGTTGACGAATGTGTCCTTAGATACTGCCAAAATTCATGATATCGTGACACAGCTACATGGTTGTATGGTGTGGGGTGGATCATTAGGCTTATCTCCTGCAGATGATATTTTAATTCGTGTTGAGCGAGCATTAACGCTCGATACGGAAGGTCAAATGATTGCATCGGTTTTGTCGAAAAAAATTGCTGCGGGTTCGACGCATGTGCTGGTGGATATTCCCATTGGACCGACTGCTAAAGTTAGAACATTTGAAATGGCCAGTGTGTATAAGGATTTGTTCATACAAGTGGGAAAACAATTGGGTATTTTTGTTGAGGCGATTTTTTCAGACGGTTCTCAACCGATTGGTCGCGGGATTGGCCCCGCATTAGAAGCAAGAGATGTATTGAGAGTTTTGCGTAATGAACATGATATGGCGGAAGATCTGAAAGAGAAATCGTTGATGATTGCTGGAAAATTGTTAGAATTTTCTCCTGATGTCAAAGCAGGCGAAGGACGTGCCATTGCGCGTGAGATTTTAAATTCTGGTAAGGCGTATAAACGCTTCAAGGCTATTTGTGAAGCACAAGGCGGGTTATTTAAAGTGCCTGTTGCGCCGCATCAACATATTGTGACAGCAGCACAGGGCGGTACAGTGAAAAGTATCCATAACCGTTCCTTGACGCGACTGGCTTCATTGGCAGGTGCGCCGCTTGCACCTGCTGCAGGGGTTGATATGCATGTGCGGGTAGGGAGTCGCGTTGAGTGGGGCCACCCGTTGTTTACTATTCATGCGCAAACAGAGGGAGAATTGCAATATGCAATCACGGCGATGCATATGCAAGAGTCTATCATTCAATGGGAAGAAACATGAAAATTATCTCCTATCCTAGTAAATCAACATTGGCAGTGAATATAGCGGCTGCGTTGTCAGGGGATCTGATTGATATTTCGTTGCATTATTTTCCAGACACTGAAATTAAAATCACTGTTAATGGAAACGTTCTGGATGATGACGTATGGATCATCGCATCGCTCGATCATGTCAATGATCGTATCATGGGTTTGATTCTATTGATGGATACTTGTCGCTCATTGGGCGCACGATCTATCAAATTGTGTTGTGCCTATTTGCCCTACATGAGACAAGATAAGCGTTTCCATCCAGGAGAATCGATCAGTGCTGAGATATTTGCAGGGCTTATATCTCATTATGCCGATGCACTCATCACTGTCGATCCACATTGTCACCGCATTCCTGTATTGTCAGAAATCTTTTCGATTCCTTGTCGCACGTTACATGCTCAAATGTTACTCAAGCAATATATTGCTTCCCACGTGAAGGATCCACTCATCATCGGCCCTGATGCTGAAAGTGAGCAGTGGGTTGCCGACTTGGCGACATCCTTGAATGCCCCGTACCAGGTTTTATCCAAACAGCGCTTCGGTGATGCGTCAGTTGCAGTCGATGTGCCTGATTTGAGTCTTTATCAAGGTAAAATGCCTGTCTTGGTCGACGATATTGTTTCAACGGGTAAAACCATGATCGCTGCATTGGATAAAATCATGTTGCAAGGATTTAAATCCCCCTTTGTGATCGCTGTTCACGGTTTGTTTGTGGAACAGGCATACGATGAGTTGCAAAAGCGTACGAGTCGTATCATGACAACAAACAGTATTCAGCATGTGTCAAATCAAGTCGATTTATCGCCATTGATTGCAGAGGGAATCAAAGATGTCTCATAAATGGATATTTGTTGATACGACTTTGCAACAGTTATATTTGTATGACGGCAATGATCTGCTGAAACAATATCCTATTGCCACTGGCAAAAAAGGATTGGGTGAAATAAAAGGTTCTGAGAAAACTCCTCGCGGATGGCATCTCATTGAACAGAAAATTGGGGATGAAGAGCCTATCTATACTGTGTTTATCAGTCGCGTCCCGACGGGAGAAATATATTCAGATCAATTGGCTGATCAATTCCCCACACGAGATTGGATCTTGACCCGCATTTTATGGCTAGGCGGTCTTGAAGAGGGCAAAAACAAAGGCGGAGATGTCGACACATTTTCAAGGTATATTTATATTCACGGGTGCCCCGATAGTGTCGTTTTCGGCCAACCTTCGTCCCATGGTTGTATCAGAATGCATAATGAAGATATGATCTCATTATTCAATGCAGTGAATGAAAAGACAC
Source organism: uncultured Gammaproteobacteria bacterium (assembly GCA_963848305.1). Classification (GTDB taxonomy): domain Bacteria; phylum Pseudomonadota; class Gammaproteobacteria; order JABCZS01; family JABCZS01; genus CAWKDC01. The sequence continues at coordinate 200,351 of CAWKDC010000001.1, forward strand.
CGGTTTATATCGGTGAAGTCCCACCTAACAATTTTAAGGAATTGATATCATGACACCATTTTTATGGGTTGACGTGGAAGGAACAGTATTCAATGAGAATGATCGTCGTCGTATCTCCCATCCGATGACAGCAGGGCTTACGCTCTTTTCGCGGAATTTTCAACATGTGGATCAGTTGCGCGCTTTAACCGCTGCGATTCACGATGCCAATCCTGATGTTATTATCGCAGTTGATCATGAAGGCGGACGCGTTCAACGTTTCAAAGAAGGTTTTACAATGATTCCTGCAATGGGAGCGCTCGGTGAATTGTGGGATCACAATCCGGATCGCGCGATAGAAATTGCTTTTCAACAAGCGCGTACCCTCGCCAACGAATTAAAATCTGTGGGTGTTGACATGACGTTTGCGCCTGTACTCGATTTGAACCATGGTCGCAGTGAAATCATTGGCAACCGTGCTTTCCATGCAACAGCAGATGGTGTGATCGCGCTGGCCAGTTCATTCATTGATGGATTACATGAAGAGCGTATGTGGGCCGTGGGTAAACATTTTCCTGGTCATGGTTATGTTGTGGCAGATTCACATGTCGCCGATCCTGTGGACGATCGTGATTTTGAAACAGTATTGGAGAATGATATTCGTCCTTATATTGCTTTGGGGAATAAATTAGATGCAGTGATGACAGCACATATTGTCTTTCCAAAGATAGATCCAAAATTAGTGACCTATTCTCCGTATTGGTTGAAAACAGTGCTCAGAGATCAATTGAATTTTTCTGGCATTGTTTTTTCAGATGATTTAGCCATGCATGCTGCAACGCATTTGCCTCTTTTGCAGCGTGTCGATGAAGCGCTGGCAGCGGGGTGTGATTACATTTTATTATGCAATGATCCGAAAGCAGTGGACGAGGTATTATCACGATGAAAACAGTTGTGTTGCTGTCGGGCGGCATGGATTCCGCCACGGTATGTGCTTATGTTAAATCATTAGGGGCAGAGATTTATGCGTTGAGTTTTGATTATGGCCAACGTCATCGTGCGGAATTGGCTGCTGCGTCGAGGGTTGCTCAATCCATCGGTGTTGTGCGCCATGAAGTGATACCATTATCATTTATTCATGCATCAGGTAATGCTTTGACGGATCGCGGCGTTAATGTGCCCAAAAAAGGTTCAGCTGCTCAGGGTCAGATTCCAGTCACTTACGTTCCTGCTCGAAATACTTTATTTTTGAGTTATGCTTTGGGGTATGCAGAAGTGGTGGGGGCCGTCGAGATTTATATCGGTGCGAGCAGTGTGGATTATTCTGGTTACCCCGATTGTCGTCCTGAATATTTTGATGCATACAATCGTATGGCAGCCCTCGCGACGAAAGTGGGTGTTGAGGGGCATCCCATTCAAGTTAAAACACCCTTGCTGTATTTAACCAAAGCTGAAACGATTCAATTGGGCATAAAGCATGGCGTTGATTATGCTATCACCGTTTCTTGCTATGATGCAGATGACACTGGCCGGGCCTGTGGCTATTGCGACAGTTGCCAGTTGCGCAAAAAAGGATTTATTGATGCGGGTGTTCCAGATGTGACGCGTTACGTGTAGGGCTCCCGCCCACGTGTCACAATGATCCCAGCATCCTCACAACTTCAATCAACGGCAACCCAATCAACGCGCTCGGATCATCGCTGCGGATATATTCAACCAAGGAGATCCCCAAAGATTCTATCTTGATCCCAGCACAACAGAAATAGGGCTGATCAGCCATTAGATAGGCCTCAATGGCTTCTCGGGTCAACGGCTTGAATTTCACCTCAGTGAGCACAACAGACGTTTCTGCCTTCCCCTCCGCCACCACACAGACTCCGGTATAGAAATGGGCTACCTGGCCGCTTTGGGCTTCCCATTGACGTACAGCATTCTCATGGGTGAGGGGCTTTTCGATAAAATGGCCTCGGCAAACCCCAACTTGATCTGAACCAATCACGATCGCCTGCGGATGAAGGGCTGCAATTTTTTGGGCTTTTTCCAATGAGAGCCGCCTGGCCAGGGCTTCTGGGCCTTCCCCAGTGTGGGGCGTTTCATCAATATCTGGGGCTTGAACGGTAAATGGCTGTTTTAATTGGGCTAGCTGTGCCTGGCGGCTAGGGGATGACGAGGCTAATATCAAGGTTTTCATTGAAAAGTGGTTCCATCTGGACAGATTATCGGTATAATACGCCAGTTGCTGGGTATTTGGCAAAGCCTTGTCCCTTGCCCAACAAGTTTGGTATACTGTCTGCCTGAATTGAGGAGATTTCCATGGCTGTCCAGAAAAGTAGAGTAACCCGGTCTAGACGCGGCATGCGTCGTTCACACGATGCCATCACGATACCCGCGATTTCGCAAGATCCAGAAACGGGCGAAATGCACCGTCGTCACCACGTGACGGCAACCGGTTTTTACCGCGGTAAACAAATGATTGTTCCTAAAGACGTTTATACAGCTGACGAAGAGTAAAACGCTTGACTACGATCACCATTGCTATCGATGCGATGGGCGGGGATGTTGGGGTTCCTGTCATGCTGCCTGCGGCAGTTGACAGCCTCGATGCATTCCCATCTTTACGCATTATATTAGTTGGAGACAGCGTCGCTTTGCAAAAGGCGATGCCGAATGGTGCTGAAAACCGTTTTGGTGATCGTTTATCCATTGTCCATTCTACTGAAGTGGTCGGTATGGATGAACTTCCTGTGTTGGCTTTGCGACATAAGAAAGATTCTTCCATGCGTCGCGCCATTGATTTGGTCAAATCACATGAAGCCGATGCCTGTGTCAGCGCTGGTAACACGGGCGCACTGATGGCCACGGCACGTTTCGTGTTAAAAACACTGCCCGGCATTGATAGACCTGCCATCTGCGTGGCAATGCCTTCTGCAGGGGGCGTGGTTTACATGCTGGATTTAGGGGCGAATGTTGATTGCACCCCTGAACAATTGCAGCAATTTGCAGTCATGGGATCAGTCGTGACAACTGCGGTGTCGGGCGTGCAAAAACCCCGCGTGGCACTGCTTAATATCGGCATTGAAGACATCAAGGGTAACCAGTTAGTGCAGGCTTCTCATCATTTGCTGCAGCAGATGTCCGGGCCGATCGAATACGTCGGTTTTGTGGAAGCAGACGAATTTTATGATGCTAAAGTCGACGTGATCGTCTGCGATGGGTTTGTTGGCAATGTCGCCCTAAAATCCGTTGAAGGCGTTGCACGACTGATAGCGCGTTTCATCAAAGAAGAATTTAACCGAAGCTGGTTGTCACGTCTGGCAGGGCTGATATCTCAATCCGTGTTGAAACGTGCAGGCAAGCGCATCGATCCACGTCTTTATAATGGTGCAAGCTTGGTTGGTTTGAAAGGCATTGTGGTGAAAAGCCACGGCAGTGCCGATCGATTGGCCACTGCTTATGCCATCAAGCAAGCGTATTTACAAGTCGAACAAAATATTCCGCAGCGCATTGAAGTAGGCATGAAAACTTGGATAGAAAAGGGGAAACCCATATGACACAATATGCAAAAATATTAGGCACAGGCAGTTGTTTGCCAGAGCGAACGATGTCAAACCTAGATTTCGAAAAAATCATTGACACGACGGATGAATGGATTGTCAGCCGATCAGGCATCAAAAACCGTCATTTTGTTGAAAACGATCAAGGTTTAGGCGATCTCATTGAGGTCGCTGCACGTCGCGCGCTTGAAGCCAGTGGCATTGCGCCCAATCAAATTGACGGCATTATTGTCGGCACAACCAGCGGCGATTATGTTTTCCCCAGTGCTGCTTGCGATCTTCAGGCTCGTCTCGGTATCACGAATGGTTGCGCTGCATTTGATATCCAGGCTGCCTGTTCAGGCTTTATTTACGCGTTGGGCGTCGCCGATCAGTTCATGAAAAATGGCGTGATGAAACATGTGCTGGTTGTCGGCGGAGAAGTCATTTCAAATTATATCAACTGGGAAGATCGTTCAACAAGTGTATTATTCGGCGATGGCGCAGGGGCGGTAGTTCTGGGTATTTCTGAAGAGCCAGGCATTTTGTCGACGCATCTGCACGCTGATGGGCGTTACCTTGACTTGTTGTATGCAAAACATTATTGGAAAGACGACGGTAAAAAGATTTCACGTCCTTATATCGTGATGGATGGAAAAGCGGTTTTTAAAGTCGCTGTGAATACGTTGAATGATATTGTCGAAGAAACATTGTCTGCAAATAAATTGAATAAATCTGATATTGATTGGCTGGTGCCTCATCAAGCCAATTTGCGCATTATTGCAGCTACTGCCAAAAAGTTAGATATGCCCATGGATCGTGTGGTTGTGACGGTCGATGATCAAGCGAACACATCTTCAGGTAGCATTCCTTTAGCCCTGGACATTGCCATTCGTGATGGCCGTATCAAACGTGGTGAATTATTGCTATTAGAAGCTTTTGGTGGCGGATTTACATGGGGTTCCGCGCTGATCCGTTATTAGTTCATAAGGGGTAACGCATGTCAACAGCCTTTGTATTTCCCGGTCAAGGTTCACAATCTGTGGGCATGCTCAGCGGTTTCTCACAATTGCTTCAAGTCCGCGAACTGTTTGATCGCGCCAGTTCGGTGCTAGGTTACGATTTGCTGTCACTCATTGAAAACGGCCCCGCAGAAGAACTCAATCAAACAACCATCACGCAACCCGCCATTTTGGCTGTGTCATATGCGTTTTGGACATTGTACCGTGATGATCATGATGAAATGCCTGCTGTGCTTGCTGGCCATAGCCTCGGGGAGTATTCTGCTTATGTGGCTGCAGAAGCAATCACCTTTGAAGATGCGCTGAAACTCGTGGCCCGTCGTGGTGAGCTTATGCAATCAGCCGTTAAACCAGGAGATGGTGCCATGGCTGCCATTTTAGGCATGGATGATGACACCGTTCGTGATATTTGTGATGAAGTGGCTTCCACTGAAGGTGTGGTCAGTGCTGTTAATTTTAATTCTCCTGGCCAAGTAGTGATTGCAGGCAGTGCAAAAGCAGTTGAACGTGCCATCGTTGTTTTGAAGGATCGTGGCGCTAAACGTGCGTTGCCCTTGCCAGTCAGTGTCCCTTCGCATTGTGCTTTGATGAAGCCCATTGCGGAAAAATTTGCTTTAGATCTGGCAGCAGTCGATATTGTCGCGCCTTCCTTGCCGGTGATCAATAACGTTGACGTCGATATTGTTTTCACACCTGATGCGATCCGCGAATCACTGATCCGTCAATTGTATTCGCCTGTGCGTTGGACTGAGACTGTGCGCAAAATCGCTGAGATGGATGTATCTGCAGTCATTGAGTGTGGCCCCGGAAAGGTACTATCAGGTTTACATAAACGTATTGTGGAAGATTTACCGATCACACACGTGCTCGATCATATTCAAGGAGTCCATCATGCAACATCTTAACGGGAAAATTGCCTTAGTGACTGGCGCGAGCCGCGGCATTGGTCATTCTGTTTTAGAAGGATTGATAGACGATGGCGCAACCGTGATTGGCACGGCCACCTCTGAATCAGGCGCGGCTGCCATCACAGCCTTTATTCAGTCTAAAAGCGGAAAAGGCGAGGGCGTTGTGCTGAATGTGGGTGACAAATCATCAATTGATGCCCTCGTTGATTGGATGAAAACCCACTATCCTGAAGGGCCTCATATTTTGGTCAACAACGCCGGTATCACGCGCGATAATTTGATGTTGCGCATGAAAGAAGAGGAGTGGCTGGATGTCATCAACACTAACCTGACAGGCGTTTTTCGTTTAACACAAGCTTGTTTACGTGGAATGCTGAAAGCCCGCTGGGGTCGCATCATCAATATCAGCTCGGTCAGTGGATTAATGGGGAATCCCGGTCAGGCTAATTACAGCGCAGCCAAAGCCGGGTTGATTGGCTTTACTAAATCTTTAGCAATTGAAATTGCATCTCGCCATGTGACGGTGAATGCGGTTGCGCCAGGTTTCATCGCCACTGATATGGTCCAGGCTTTGGGCGATGAGACGAAAAACAAAGTGGTTGAACATATTCCGGTGGGTCGTCTCGGCGAACCTGCTGAAATCGCCGCTGCCGTACGCTTTTTAGCCAGTCCTGGCGCCAGTTATATCACCGGCACTGTGATCAATGCGAGCGGTGGGTTGTATATGTAAGTGGTGTGCGAATATTTATCTCATGTTATGTGTAGGGGTGCGGCGTGTCCCTCCCTATACATTCTCGATAATGTTGGGTATAGTTCGAGAGGGTTCAATAATCAATGGAGGGGGGGGATATTATGCCTAGAGTGAATGATGTTGATGAAAGAAAAAATTTTCCGAATGATACTGTCAAAAAAGGTAAAGTTGCAGGTGAATCTGCTTCATCGAGCAGACGTATAGCTGGCTGGAGAAATTTTATCGAGATGTCCGTCTTAGCCCTTGGCGTCGGTGGCGTTGGATTTGCATTGGCCGAATTTATGTCATATAATTCAGCGGTCTATCATGGGCTCGGTGACCTGAAAGGGGAAACCGGCTGGGCTCCAGGTGCAAATTTCTTGGGTGCGAACGATCCTATCCTAGCAACATTCCTAGCGTTGACAACGACACTGTTGATGGGAGCGATTTACTACCAATACGCAATACATGAAAATGAGAGTAGCAATTCTCGTTATCGAGAGTACAGCAACTATGTGAAAAATCGAGATTTTTTATTAAAGAGTGTCTGTGTATGTATCGGCGCTGCTGCGATATACTTTGCAAGCGCTTCAGTGGCGGGTTTATTCAACGAGCGCTTTAGTGAGATCAGTAGCATTGGGCTTTCTAGCAACTATGATGCCATTGAAATAACTTGCGCAGTAACCTTGTTTAGCGGTATGGCTACAGCAGCAATTGGGCTTGCTTATAGCCTGAGTCGTGATAATACGTCTAAGCGTCGCTTATAATGTAGGGGCAGGTCTCCCGCCCCTGCGCGTTAAAAACGCGCCGTTATGGGCTCAATGAATTCTTGATAATATCTGGCAATCTTCTGGGCTGCTCAATTTCAATGACCTTGTGTCTGGATTTTCGTCCAGAGATAATCTTGATATTCGATTGTGGCGCCTTGAATTCTTTTGATAAAAATTTAATGAGCGCTTCATTGGCCTCATTATCCGTTGGCGCGGCCTTGACCAAAATCCTGAGAGCGTCATTGATGATGTCGGCAAATTCAGTCTTGCGAGAGCCAGGTACCACATGTACAGTCAATACCAGTATTGTTTCACTTTTCCATTTCATTTATAACCTTCGATCACCCATATTGACAATAGCGGTTATGATTCGCCACCATATCGCTTTTCTCGTATATAATCAATCCCATGAGCAAACAACTTGCAAAATCAACGAGCCTAGTCGGCAGCATGACGCTTATCTCACGAATGGTGGGGTTTGTGCGGGACATGTTGGTCGCCCAATATTTCGGTGCGGGGGCGCAATACGACGCTTTCTTGGTCGCTTTTAAGCTCCCCAATTTTTTCAGAAGTTTGTTGGCAGAGGGGGCATTTTCTCAGTCATTCGTGCCCTTGTTGGCGGAATACCGGGATCGCAAGACCCCGGAAGAAACGAGGCACTATATCAATACCTGTGCCGGTACGCTTGCTTTGGTGGTTTTCATTATTTGTGTGTTAGGGGTGCTGGGCGCGCCGTATTTTATCAGGGCCTTTGCGCCGGGGTTTGACCCGTCGGACGAGCGCTTCCATTTGGCTGTCAATATGTTGCGTATCACGTTCCCCTATTTATTTTTCATTTCGATGACGGCATTTGTGTCTGGCATTTTGAACACCTATGGTAAATTTGCAGCACCTGCATTTGCGCCCACATTGCTTAACATTGCCATGATTGGATGCATGCTTTTTTTATCAACACATTTGGCAATACCCATCATGTCATTGGCCTGGGGCGTGATCCTTGGCGGCATTCTGCAAATGTTTTTTCAACTTCCTTTTTTATCACAGATTCAGATCAAACCTCGGCCTCGCATTGGTTTTAGAGATGAAGGTGTGCGGCGTTTGATCACGCTGATGGTGCCTTTGGTTTACGGGGCGTCCATCATGCAAATCAATCTATTGGTGAATACGATTTTTGCGTCCATGTTGCCGAAAGGCAGTATTTCGTGGCTGTATTATGCGGAACGCATGATGCAATTTCCCTTGGGTGTATTTGGTGTGGCGCTGTCAACCGTTGCGCTCACGCACTTGTCGCGCGGTCATGCGCAAAAACATGAATCTCATTATAATGACATTCTCGATTGGTCCATGAAATTTGCTTGGCTCGTCGCATTGCCCGCCGCTGTGGGGCTAGGGGTTTTGTCTCGGCCCATTTTGGTGGCGCTATTTCAATATGGTAAATTCACAGCGATGGATGTGACGCAGTCTCAAAAAGCATTGATTTTCTTTTCATTTGGATTGATGGCGTTTATCTTGATGAAAGTATTGTCTGCGGCTTCTTATGCCAAAAAAGACATGAAAGGTGCCTGTGCAAATTGCGACGCTCAGTTTGTTTTTGAATATTGGTTTAAACACTGTGCTCATGCAATATTCTGGCCCATGCGGGCTTGGCGCTGTCGACCTCGATAGCGGCGACAGTTTCGGTGTTGTTGCTGTATATCCGTATGCGCCGTAAGCATCGCGTATCATTCCAAAAAGATTGGTCGGTGTTTGGGATGCGAGTGGCATTGGCTAATATTGCGATGGGTGTGGCATTATACTGGCTCGTTCAGTATGTGGGGGATTTATCAGCCTTTCACTTTGGTCTGCGTGGTGCATTCTTGGTGGGATTTATTATCACTGGCGTCGTTGTTTATGCGGCCACATTGTTGTTGTGCGGTTTCAGGCCTCGGCATGTGTTGAAGCCGATTCCGGTTGACTGATAGGAGTCATTTTGTTGAGGTATGTGAGAGGTATGAAAATCCCTGTATCGCTGCAGGGCGGTGTTGTCACGTTGGGCAACTTTGATGGGGTACATATTGGCCATCAAATCATGCTGCAAACCTTGGTGAATGAAGCCAAAGCCCTCAAGACAAAGAGCATAGTAGTCGTTTTTGAGCCCCATCCTCAGGCCTTTTTTGCATCAGAAAAACCAACTCGCCTGATGACCCTGCGCGAGAAAGCCCTTTTTTTTGAGGCTATGGGGGTTGATGCCCTGGTTGTCCTGCCATTCAATATGAAGATGGCTGCGCTGACACCAGAAGACTTCATCCAAACATTTTTAAAAGGGGTGTTGAAGGCTCAAAAACTGGTGGTCGGACATGATTATCATTTTGGGGCGGGCAGGGCAGGGGATATCCATACCTTGCGTTCAGCAGGGTTTGATGTGATAGAAGTCGCCCCAGTGACCTTATTAGGGGAGCGGGTCAGTTCAACTGCCATACGTCAGGCCTTGCAATCTAACGACTTATTGAAGGCGGAGAAGTACCTGGGGCGACGATATAGCATGAGGGGAAGGGTCAGGCGCGGGGACGGCCGAGGGCGCGAGCTAGGCTTCCCTACGGCCAATATTAATCCTCGCCGGGTGCCTGCTTTAAGAGGGGTTTTTGCTGTAAAAGCCCAGACCAAAGATGGTACAATACACCCTGCGGTCGCCAATCTCGGCACCCGGCCTACCGTGGACGGGATGCAAACCTTGCTCGAGGTTCATTTATTGGACGAAAATAGGACGTTATATGGCGAATGGTTGGATGTGGTGTTTGTTCAACCGATTCGAGCAGAGCAAAAATTTAACTCGCTGGATGCATTGAAAACGCAAATTACTGCGGATGTGGCGCAAGCCCATCGCCTCTTTTTCTCTGAATAGGCAAAAGAATGACTGATTATAAACACACATTGAATTTACCTGAAACCGCTTTTGCGATGAAGGCTAATTTGTCTCAGCGCGAACCTGAGCGTTTAAAGAAATGGCAAGATGATCATCTTTACGAAAAAATCCGCGTTTCTCGTGCAGGCGCGCCAAAATATATTTTGCATGATGGACCACCTTATGCAAATGGAGCCATTCATTTAGGGCATGCAACGAATAAAATTTTGAAAGATTTTATTTTAAAATCGAAAACATTGAGTGGATTTGATTGTCCTTACGTGCCAGGTTGGGATTGTCATGGTTTGCCCATTGAAATCAATGTGGAAAAAAAGATTGGACGTGTGGGCGATAAAGTTAACGCCGCGCAATTCCGCAAAGCGTGTCGTGAATATGCAATGACACAAGTGGACGCACAGCGCACTGAATTCATTCGACTCGGCGTGTTAGGCGATTGGTTCCATCCGTACTTGACGATGGATCATGATTTTGAGGCCAATGTGGTGCGATCACTCGCGAAGATCATTGCGAATGGCCATCTTGTGCAAGGCTTTAAGCCCGTGCATTGGTGCATGGATTGTAAATCGGCTTTGGCGGAAGCGGAAGTAGAATATCAAGATAAAACATCTTCCTCTGTTCATGTGACATTTCCTGTGGTCGATCATTTATCGTTGAATGAAAAAGTGCCTCGTTTGGCGCAAACGCGTTTTGTAAATGTTTCATTTGTGATTTGGACTACTACACCCTGGACATTACCATCCAATAAAGCGGTGTGTTTAAACCCAGACATTGAATATGCATTTGTTGCAGTAAATCGCGGAAACGATCCTGAATGCTTGATTTTGGCGGCATCTCGTGTGGAAGCGTGTATGGCCATTTATGGCATTGCAGACTTTGACATCATTGCGATGGCGCCTGGAAAAGATCTTGAATATATCGAATTGCAACACCCTTGGATGGAAACTACTGTGCCTGTGATCATGGGAGATCACGTGACAGTGGATACCGGAACGGGATGTGTTCATACCGCACCAGATCATGGTGAAGACGATTACCGTGTTGCAATGGCGTATCATTTAACCATGGATCATCGGGTAGATGGGCGTGGTTTGTTCTCAGGTAATACACCTATCGTGGCTGGCATGCATGTATTGAAATCCAATTATACTATCATTGAACATTTGGCGGCTCAGGGCAGGTTGTTGGCTGAGGAAAAAGTGCAGCACAGTTATCCGCATTGTTGGCGTCATCGCACCCCGATTATTTTCCGTGCAACACCGCAATGGTTTATCAGCATGGAACAAGAAGGATTGCGACGCGATGTATTGAAAGCGATCAAAACTGTTTCATTCATTCCTGAATGGGGAGAGTCTCGCATCACGCGTATGGTTGAAAATGCGCCTGATTGGTGTGTATCGCGTCAGCGTACTTGGACCATGCCAATCACCAGTTATATGCATAATGACACCGGTGAATTGCATCCAAATACGCAAGCAATCATGGAGAAGGTCGCACAGGCGATTGCGAAAATGGGCATGGAAGCTTGGTATGATTATCCTGATGCAGAATTGATCGGTGACGATATAGACAATTACCATAAAATCCCAGATGGTTTGGATGTGTGGTTTGATTCGGGTGTCACGCATGCGTGCGTATTAGACGTTCGTCCTGAGCTTCACGCGCCAGCAGATTTATACTTAGAAGGATCTGATCAACACCGCGGATGGTTTAATTCTTCTCTCATGACACGCGTTGCCATGTATGGCGTAGCGCCTTATAAACAAGTATTAACGCACGGTTTTTTATTAGATGGAACGGGCCGTAAGATGTCAAAATCTGTTGGCAACGATGTGGCGCCGCAGACAGTCGTGTCACAGTTTGGTGCGGATATTTTGCGTTTGTGGGTTGCAGGCAGTGATTATCGTAATGACATGGCTTATTCGAGCGAAATCCTCAATCGCACGGTGGATGCATATCGTCGTATTCGAAATACGTCTCGATTTTTATTGGCTAATTTAAATGGTTTTGAACCGAAAAGGGATTTATTGCCTGCCTTCGAGTGTGTAGCTTTAGATCGTTATATGATCAGGCGCGCGATGAAGCTTCAAGAGGAAATACGCGCTCACTATGAAGCATTTGAATTTCATCTTGTTTATCAAAAATTGCATCATGTGTGCAGCATGGATTTGGGCAGCTTTTACTTAGACATCATCAAAGACAGACAATATACCGCAAAATCGGATGGCATCGCACGTCGCAGTGCGCAAACCGCTTTATACCATTGGGTTCAAGCGATGACACGTTGGATGGCGCCGATTTTATCATTCACGGCGGATGAAATCTGGGAACATATTCCAGGTGTAAAAGATGAGTCGTTGTTTGTTCAATCATGGTATGACCAGTTTCCTGAGCACGTGAATGATGATGTGTTTACTGATCAATATTGGGAATCACTCATGCTCGTTCGTGATGAAGTGAATAAGCATTTGGAAGGGTTTAGAAAAGCAGGGGATATAGGCTCGGGTCTTGATGCACATGTTGTATTGCATGCGCGCGGTAATCTGCTCAAACAATTGCAAGCCTTGAAAAATGAACTGCGATTTGTGTTGATCACGTCAGATGCATCGGTTGTTGAAATGGGCGATCAATCTTCTAATACTGCTTTGCCTGATTTGTTCGTCGCTGTTCACGTCACAGAGGCTGTGAAATGTGTGCGTTGTTGGCAGCGTCGTGAAGATGTAGGACAGGTAAAAGCGCATCCAGAACTTTGTGTGCGTTGCGTGGACAATGTCGATGGCGCGGGCGAGGTGCGTTTGTATGCGTAGTCGATTGGTTGTCTTTTTCATTATTATTGCGGTGCTTTCTCTCGATGTCTTGACAAAGCGTTGGGTCAGTCATGCGTTTTATTTTGGCGAAATCGTACCGATCTTTCCAGGGTTTAATTTGACGCTTGCACATAACACAGGCGCAGCGTTTAGTTTTCTGGCAGATGGCGCGGGTTGGCAACGTGTTTTGCTGTCTGCTGTCGCAGTGATTGTCACCCTAGTTTTTTCTGTGTGGCTGTATCGTACGCCAGCATCTGATCGCGTGACAACTATGGGTCTATCGTTGATCATTGCGGGCGCCATCGGCAATTTGATTGATCGATTGTGGTACGGCTATGTGGTCGATTTTCTCGATGTTTATGTGAGCATTTATCACTGGCCTGCGTTTAATGTGGCGGATTCAGCAATTTGTATAGGTGTGGGTTTTCTGCTGCTGGAGGTCTTTCGTCGTGACTAATGCACAAATCATCCTTGCCAACCCCCGTGGCTTCTGTGCCGGCGTTGATCGTGCTGTCGATATTGTCGAACGTGCGCTGGAATTATTAGATTGCACAATTTATGTGCGTCATGAAATTGTTCACAATCGTTATGTTGTTGAAGATCTTCAACGCAAAGGTGTGATTTTCGTGAATGAATTGTGCGATGTGCCTGATGGCGGCACAGTTGTTTTTTCTGCCCATGGCGTTGCTGCAAGTGTGCATGAAGAAGCTAAGCGTCGCAATCTCACGGTGTTTGATGCGACTTGCCCTTTGGTGACGAAAGTTCACATGGAAGTGATACGTGCTGCCAAAGAAAGCCATGAATGCATTTTAATCGGTCATCGTGGCCATCCTGAAGTCATTGGCACGATGGGGCAATATCATCATCCTGATCGCAGCATTTACTTGGTTGAAACGCTTGAAGATGCTGAAACCATTGCGGTGGATGATCCCACCCGTTTAAGTTTTGTGACGCAGACGACATTGTCGATTGATGAAACCAAAATGATCATTGCAACCCTTATGCGCCGTTTCCCATTGATTCAGGGCCTGAAGCGTGATGACATTTGTTATGCCACGCAAAATCGTCAGAATGCCGTACGTGAATTGGCAAAGTCTGTGGATGTGGTATTGGTTGTCGGTTCGCCTAACAGCTCGAACTCAAATCGATTGCGCGAATTGGCTGAATCGCTCTGCGGTCGTGCGTATTTGCTCGATTCCGCTGATTCAGTATTGCCCGAATGGATTGCTGGTGCAAAAGCCATTGGCTTGACCGCTGGCGCTTCAGCACCTGAAGTGCTGTTGCAACAGGTGATTGTGCGTTTGAAAGCATTAGGTGCAGGGAATGTCGTTGAGATGGCTGAACCGAGGGAAGACATTGTCTTTCCATTGCCGAAGTTGTTGCGGGAATTAGAAAAATGATGGAAAGACGATAAAATTGCGCGTCGATGATGAGGTGTGCGCATTCAAGGCCGCAAGGCCTTTAAACATTTGGCATAGGGTGAGGTGTACGCATCTAAGGCCGCAAGGCCTTTAAGCATTTGGCATAGGGTGAGGTGTATGCATTAAGGCCGCAAGGCCTTTAAGCATTTAGCCTAGGGTTAGATGTGCCCCGGCGAAAGCCGGGGCGCATCGTAACCCTAGGAAATGTATGGGAGAGTGTTCTGAGCACTGAAAGTGCGAAAGACCTATTGCATAAATCAATGAATCTAGATATTCTGCTTCACGATTTCAGCTCGGTGAAAGATGCGTATATGGCATCGTAACACTAAGTTAAAAGCGCGAATAAAAATAATAATTAAAAAAGGAATGATCATGTCTCAATCATTATCTCAAGTATGGGTGCACGTTATTTTCTCTACAAAAAATCGATATCCTTATTTAAAAGATCCTAACATACGCGAAAGAGTATATGAATATATAGTCGCAATATGCCAAAATTTACAGTGTAACGTCATTGCAATAAATGGTGTTGAAGATCATGTGCATTTACTCGCAGGTCTACATAAAAATATATCATTATGTGATCTTGTTGAAAAAATAAAAAAATCTTCTTCTAAATGGATAAAAGGAATTGGTATACATCACAACCATTTAAACAAATTTTATTGGCAGAGCGGTTACGGTGCATTTAGTGTGAGTCAATCGAACCTGGAAATTGTTAGAAAATATATAGTGAATCAAGCTGAGCATCATAAGAAACAAAGTTTTCAAGACGAATATAGGGCTTTCTTGATTAAATATGATATTGCCTACAAAGAAGAATATGTTTGGAAATAAGCAATAGTTTCGCACTTTCAGTGCTCAAAACATTCTCTCATACATTTCCTAGGGTTACGATACGCCCCGGCTTTCGCCGGGACGCATCTAACCCTAGGCTAAATGCTTAAAGGCCTTGCGGCCTTAGATGCATACACCTCACCCTAGGCTAAATGCTTAAAGGCCTTGCGGCCTTGGGAAGAGAGATTAGGTTATAGCGGATCCACATCCAGTATTCTATCATTCAACAAATCCAGCTTCGCTTGTAAACCAGCGATTTTAAAGGGAATTTGTGATGCGAGCAGCCGACGCTCCTGGGCATTGATTTTAACCTTAAGACGGGCAATCTGAGCCGCTGAGGTCTTGCGGGATCGGGCGAGGGCTTTGCGGTTCTGGTTCAGGGCTTCAAGTGCTTTATCATAAGACTTTACTAATTCGTTGATTTCTTTGCTTAAGTTTTTGATTTGGGTGGCGATAACTTGTTGGCGCAGCCCTGGGTGGGTATTTTGCTTAGAAAAAAGGCCATTGGAAAGTGCAGAGACTGCTGGTATAAGAATATGAGACATAGTTAACCCTCCATTAAGAGCCATCATACCCCAATTCACCTAGATATGTCAATCAAAATCTTTACCCAAAATAGGTACAATGTTCAACAAATCAATGGGTTAGCTTTATCGTGTTTTGAGGCTATACTATCAAAATGGAAAATACATCACTCATCAATTTTTTAAAGCAAAACCCGCTTTTTCGTGATATTCCCATGGATCTGCTCGAGACATTGGCAGGTGACATGTCGCTTGTACATGTATTGGGCGGACAATATTTAATGCGGGCCGGCGAACAAGGTCACACCATGTATTTATTGGTGCATGGCCGTATGCGCGTATATACAGATGAAAATGATCCCCATGCAATCCGTGAAATTGGTGTGGGAGAAGCGGTGGGTGAACTCGCGATACTCACTGATATGCCACGCAGCGCGACAGTGGTGGCGATTCGAGATTCTACTTTGGTGAAAATCACCGAAGAGACGTTTCGTCGTTGGGTCAAATTGCATCCCGACTCTGCCGTGCAAATGATCTCGCGCAGTATTAAACGTTTACTTCCCAACACACAAACGCGCCATCAACCTATCACCGCATTGGCCATTGTGCCCGCTCAAGCTGATCTTGATACAAGAGAAGTGTGCAATGCGCTGGTCAAGGCTATGATGCCTTATAAGAAATGCTTATTGCTCACGGCAGATAATCAGAAAGTTCAAGAAGCGATTGCAAAAGGTGAAACGGTATCTCTTGAATATTTAAATGAATGTGCTGATCAATATGATTTATTGATCTATGTTGCCACCCCTGATTTGAATGAATGGTCAAAGCAATGTGTTCGTCAGAGCGATCAAGTATTGATGCTTTGTTCGGCGACGTCATTCACTCCATTACCTGTCATTGACTATTTGTCGACAGACAACCACACATTTGCTAAAAAAATATTGGTGGTGTTGCATCGCTCTCAAACTGAATTGCCAAAGCATACTGACAAGCTGATTCAAGCGACAAAGGCTGACAGTGTTTTCCATATTCAGCATTCATCTGATTACGAACGTATTGGACGGTTTTTCACAGGCAATGCAATATCACTGGTATTCAGCGGTGGCGGTTTGCGTGGTGCGGCGCATATTGGTTTGTATTTTGCTTTGGAAGAAAATAATATTCCTATCGATATGTTTGCTGGAACCAGTTTTGGTGCGTTGGTCGCGGCAGGGATGGCGCAGCGTTTGCCAAGAGCTCGGTTAAATGAGATTTTGGATATGGCGAATCGCACGCTGCCAGGCTTGATGGATTACACTTTACCAGTCGCCTCATTATTACGCGGCGAAAAATTATATGAATTATTGACGAGTGCATTTGCGCCAGATGTTTTATTGGAAGATCTGTGGTTGCCTTCATTCTGTATTGGTACAAATTTGAGTGATTCAAAGATTGAGATATTTGATCGCGGACCGGCTTGGGAGGCTGTCCGTGCATCGATGTCATTGCCAG
This sequence comes from uncultured Gammaproteobacteria bacterium, assembly GCA_963848305.1. Classification (GTDB taxonomy): domain Bacteria; phylum Pseudomonadota; class Gammaproteobacteria; order JABCZS01; family JABCZS01; genus CAWKDC01. Next base: position 217,272 of record CAWKDC010000001.1, read on the forward strand.
GTATTTTTTCACCGGTGACACACAATGGGAAAGTGATCATTGATGGAGGCAGTTTGAATAATTTGCCCGTTGATATCATGGCTGATCGGAACCAGGGCGGTAAGATCATTGCATCGAATGTTGGCTCTGCATTGCCTGATGAATTTTACCATGCCGAAAGTGCACATGTTTCTGGGGTCGATGTGCTGGCAGATCGCTTTCGCGTCGAGCCTCATACGCATTTGCCATCATTGCTGGATATTTTAGTGAATGTAGGTTTTATCGGTTCACGACAACATTTGAAGATCGCGAAGCCTTTGTGTGATTATTATATTGATTTAGATCTCAGCGCTTATCCAATGATGGATTTAAAGCATTGGAATGAGATCATCGATAAAGGGCATGAGCAGGGGTTGAAGTGGATTAAAGAATTGGGGATTACGAGAGAGACATTGGGTATAAAATAGTCATTTTATTTTTTTGGGAGTTTCGGTGCTGACGATGAGGGATGTGCGGTCGTGACATTCGTCGTGCTACTCATCAATACAGGCGTACTGGATGTGCTTTCACTTGGCTGGTTCGATTCCTTGGTTTTTATTTCTTGCATCTCAATTCCATGCACTTTTGCTTCATTTTTAATATCCTTTGTGCTGGCATAGGCATTAATGATACGTTTGAAGCCTCCGAAATAAAATACCGCAGCGACCACAACACCGACCGACAAAACAAATGGATTGGTTGCCACAGTAAATGCGACGGCTGCGCAAACAGCTCCGCCGACAGTGGCGATGGCAGCGTACATAATGAGCTTATTGATTGGCATAGAACCCATGACAGGAATGTCAAAGTTATTGTTATCTTTTTTAATATACTTCACATATAAAAGCCCGCCGAGAGCAACCGCACCTAAACAAGCCACAATGGTTGCGAGGATAGGTGAAGTTAAGCCCATACCCGCCATAGAGCACACACCAAATATTTTTACATTGCCTTGCAAAGATTCTTCAAATTGTTTTGAAAAACGTACGATCGTAGGATTAGTGGACAGTTTTGGTAAGAAGGTAAGCACTTTAATACTGATACCCGCAATGAACATGATCAGAAGACCGTTGAAAGTTCCACCCCATCCACCAGCTGCTTCATCAGGAATCATGGTGAGCACCAGTTCTTGGCCCAGTGTGCTGAGTGCGCCGCCCAGAAACCACATGTCGACGGCAAAAATAGTCATGACAGCCAAGATAAAGAGCAGGGTGAGTCCTGTTTTCCAGGTCAGTATATCAAGCATTTCACGGCTCTTAAGGCGTTTGGTAGAAGAAGCGGCAGCGGTTTTAGTGTCTGCATTTTCTCGCTCTAATTCTTCATTCATTTCATATTCAAATTCAACGCGACCTGTGTATTTATTGCCATACATGGCCATGATGAAACCACCAACGGTCATGACACCGAAAATGAAGGTGTAATCAGGGTATTGCCCAGTGACCAAAGAGACAGTCAGCAGTGAAAGACCTAAGATCATTGCAATTAAGCCTGGTACGAGATAATACAAAGGACTTGTGTAGATATACGTGTTTTTGTATGCATTTCTAAATGCATTGAGATGAGCGCCCATGGCATTGTTGATGGCGTCCTCGTTGGTACGGGCTACGGTGCGTTTATACAAACCTGTGAAAATGGCATCCAGTTGTTCATTGGTATAGCCCAGGGATAGATAGTATTGCAACAAACTATGGTATAGGCGTGTTTTCCTGCGTAACGTGGGCAGGTTTCCTTTGTTGTATGCAGCGAGCAGACGTTCTTTTTCTGTGCCCAGTTCCTTTCCTTTAGGGTCAGCCATCATCATGGCTTGAGCGAGGGGGCCAGTGATGCCATTCTCGATTTGGAAGCGTTGTATTTTAATCTCTATCGCATCAAGTTCTTTTTTAACACGCTTAACTTCATTTTGCTCTTGCTCAGAGACGACCGCTATTTTCTTTTCGGCTTCGTAAATAATGTGGTACAGCAAGTCGAGATTGTTTTCATCCAGGGTTTGATTATTGGAAGCGTAGGGATTGAATGGGGATAAGACGTTGGCAACCTCCCTTTCAAGGGTCGGCGTAGGGTACAAAATGGCATTGGCAAATGGCTTCGCGTATAGATCATACTGTGCCGTGCTTAGACCAGCCAATTTGTTTCTAATCACTGTTTGATTTACCACGCCAGCCTCCATATTTAGCTGTTCACCTGATAACTATAACACTGAAACCATGAAAAAAGCAAGGGATTTGGGTGGTAAAAATCAATTAAAAAGTGCAAGAAAATGAATGCCATAGCCCATGGCCACGGCGACGCCGGCAGCAAAGCCAAAGAGATGTCCTTCCCAAGAGGTTTTAACGTCGGTGGGGAGGAGATGCATGAGGATAGACCCGCAGTAGTAGAGCGCCAAAGCGCCCAAAATCAACCCGCTGGCATTAGGGTGGAAGTAGGCTTGGGTGAGCAGAAAACCCATATAACCCATGATGACGCCGCTGGCGCCCACATGCATGGCTTGACGGCCAAAGAGCCAAACGGCAATTCCTGAGAAAATCATGATGTTAAGCGTGACATTCAAGAAGTAACTGAAACCATTGGCTAGCATCAATACCAATAACAGAAAGAGTGGGATTGAGTTAAAAAACAGATGGTTAATATTGCCATGTAAGAAGGGGGACGTGAAAATGCCAATCAGCCCAAATGGGTGGCGAGGGTAGATGCCCAGGATGTTTAAGCGGTAATGCAGGGACATATTCACGAGCTGGATTGCCCAAAGCAGACCAATGATTTCTAAGGCCACGAGGGCATTGGTTTGCATGGTGAGAATGATTTGATGTAATGCATTTGTCCATTCAAACATTGTAAAACCTCTATTTAATGCTTTTTACGTAATTCAGAAATAATCTGCTTCAATGCTATCACTTCTTTTTGAAGCTTCTTGAAGTGAAGCTCGATAGTATATTTCTTTTGTGCCATGATAGACAAGTCTCTTTCAAGTTGAATTTCGCGGCTGGAAGCTGAGGGAATTTCCTGGCATTTAGCGTGTAACTTTTCAATGAGCGCACGATCTTTTTCGCGTGTTAATTCGAAAGATTTTTTCAGGGAATGCATGGCAAGCTCATGTTGTTTGATAAGCTCGGCCTTTTCCTTCTGAATGTAGTGCATGGCTGATTTTTTGGTATTTTCAGAAAATGTCTGGCATTGATTTTCAATGTGCTGATGGGCTTTCGCTTGAATATTCTTTTTGTCCTCTTTTTCAAGTAACAGCAAATGTTCAATCTTTTCGACGCTGATATGTGCTTGACGTTTCACATTCTCGATTTCAAGGGCGTGCACATTGCGCTCTTGAGATAACAAATGTTCGAATTGTTCAATTTTAATCTGCGCCTGTTTGAGCAAGCTGTCTTTTTCCCTTTCGTGGGTTTGGCGCTCCTGATTCAGCAAATGTTCTAACCGTTCGATTTTAATGTTAAATTGTTGAGAAATACTTTCACGGTCTCTTTGCTGAGCAAGGTTTGCTTGTGAAAGGGCATGTTCTAAATGTTCGATCTTAATTCGGTATTCTTGATTTGTTTTTTCAAGTGTTTCGATTGTTTTTGAAGACCGTGCTGTCAGTCTTTGTAATTCAGCATGAAATTCATCTTCCATTTTCTGAATGACCTGAGCATTGATGATCCGTTGCTCGCCGATTTCCTTTTGGAGAATAATGTTTTCATCAATCACTTTGGTTTTTTCATGGGTGAGTTTTTCTATCAGTTGCTGGAAATGCGTTTCACGTGATTCCCGTTCTTCTTGGTGTATGCGCATTCTTTTATCTAGCTCTTGATGATGCGTGGCTTGTGCGCTCTGCATGCTGGCTTCAAAAAAATCTTGGAGTTCATTGATCTTATCGATATGTTGTTGGTGAAGTTCCGATATTTGAGCGGATTGTTCTGCTTGAATTGTTTGGTTATAGCTATTGAGGCGTTCAATCGTCACTTGGAGGGTTTCGATGTCCGCATGAAGTTTTTCACAGGTTTGGTCAACACTGCGTTTTTCATCCTGAATATCCCGTTTCTCTTGTGCAATCGATTGAATCGATTTCTGCAGTTCATATTCGACTTCTTTTGCTTGAGCGAGTGTGTCTTGTAACGTTTGATTGTCTTGGAGCAGTTGGATATTGCGTTCCTGAAGAGTGGCCAGCAGGGTTTCTGTTTGGGCAATTTCTTCATTGGCAGCGGCTTGGTAAGCGGCTAGTTGCTCCTCGGCTTCTTCGTAGGAACGCTGTAATAATGACTTCACGCCGACGAATACGGTGGCAGAGAATTCTCGTGCTTGCTCATCGATGAAGGCCAAAGACTGTGTGGCTGTTGCCTTGATTTCAGGCAGACAAACAGCTTCTTCAGTTGACATGAGAATCTCCTATAGCATTTCCTAGAAGCAAGTATAGTATATTATGCTAGGCTATACAGTATACTTTGGTTAGGAACATATCATGTCAAAAAAAATGAGGGTAGGGATTTTAATGGGCGGCAAGTCCGCCGAGCACGAGATTTCATTGTTGTCGGCAAAGAGCGTTGCGCAAGCCATCAATCCTGAAAAGTATGATATCACACTTATTGGCATTCACAAGACAGGCGAGTGGTTCTATTATGAAAATCTAACGACTTGTTTAGCGAATGATGAAGATCCTAAAAAGATTCATTTAAAACCTTCCAATAAACCGGTTGTCCTTTTGCCAAGAGGCGATGGGGCATCGCTCGTTAGTTTGTCTGATGGCAAACCTATTGCATTAGATGTTATCTTTCCTGTGCTTCATGGCCCCAATGGCGAAGATGGCACCATGCAAGGACTGCTGAAGTTATGTCATGTGGCATTTGTAGGAGCAGGGGTGTTAGGCTCTGCGATTGCGATGGATAAAGACGTGATGAAGCGGTTATTTGTTCAGGCAGGTATCCCGACCGCGCGATTCCATGTGTTATTGGCGCATGAACAGGTAAATAATCCGTGTTCTTATGAAGACATTGAAACGACGTTGGGCATGCCCTGTTTTGTTAAGCCGGCCAATTTGGGTTCATCAGTCGGCGTGGCTAAGATTAAAAGTAAGGCTGACTTTCAAGCTAAAATTGATTATGCATTTCAATTCGATCATAAAATTTTGATTGAAGAATATATTGAAGGGCGCGAAATTGAATGCTCTGTCTTGGGTAATGAATCACCAGTGGCATCATTGCCAGGTGAGCTCATTCCTCAACATGAATTTTACTCGTATGAAGCAAAATATCTGGATGATCAGGGTGCATTGTTTGAAATTCCTGCAGTTTTAAAAGATGAGGAAGTCTTAAAGATTCGCGAACTGGCTGTGAAAGCATACCAAGTATTGTGTTGCGAAGGTATGGCCCGTGTAGACATGTTTTTAGACAAAAAAGGCCGCTTGATGTTAAATGAAATCAATACCATTCCGGGGTTTACTAAAATCAGCATGTATCCTAAAATGTGGGATGCGACTGGGTTGTCATATCCCGAGTTAATTGATCAATTAATCATGCTTGCCTTCTCACGTTTTCAGCGTGAACAATCCTTAAAAACTAATGTAGAGCTTGCTACGGAAAATGCTGAAGAGGTGAATTCATGAGTATCAAACTTCCCATTTGGGAAACATTAGGCCAATCATTTTCCTTTGTCCGTCACCATATGCCACTTTTTTTAAGGGCATTGGCAGTGCCAGTATTTTTGCTGATCGTGATCAGTTTGCTTTTTTTAGGAGAGCTCACAGGCTCTATGCCGCCTGTGCTTTGGATCCGTGATTTGGTGACTGTCGTGATATTTTCGTGGATGATGAACGTGTGTTGTCGGATTGTGATCACAGAAACGGCTGGCGATAATGGTTGGACGACGCGCGAAAATTGGACATTTGTTTGGTTGTTATGTTTATCATTTGTGATCACGGTCATGTCGGCGTTTCCCGCATTGATTTTGTATATCGTATTAGTGAACGTAGATCCGATTGTGGCAACGATCTTAGCTGTTATCGCATTTTTGTTACTGCATTTATATTTATTTGCACGTTTCGTTTTAGTCTTTCCCGCCACTGCCATGGGCGATCCCATGAGTTTTCGAGAAGCATGGGAAATTTCAGCCGGAAATGGATGGCGTCTTGTGATACTTTTCGCGTTAATTCCCTTATTATACATGCTTGTTGCGATGGGACTGATTGCATTGTTGCCTATTCAATTATTCGCTGTAGTCCTGTCGATCATCGGCATATTTTTCATGTTGGTTGGCGTGGTCGCAGTATCGCTAGCGTATAAAACATTAAAGGGAAAGTTACTATGAAAATCTCTATGCTTCAAACCATCGCTGTGGCTATTGTGTCTTCAGTATTTGCCTCTAGTGCATGCGCTTCTTCCGAATCTTTTAAGCAAGGTTTATACGGCGGTGGAGCAATCGGGGCAGGTTGGGGTCAGGCCAGTTGGGATGGTATTACGGATATTTATGCCGTTAATGATCAGGGCTCTCCATTATCCTACGCAGCGAGTTGGGTTCCAAATGGTGATACCGTTGAAACAGAATTTGCCGGTAGGGTGATGTTAGGGTATCAATTTGTATCCAAACCGCTATACCTTGGATTTGAAGTCGGTGGGACGTTTTCAGAAGACTATCAATTCGACCGTCATGAAGCAAAAGACTTTAATAATATATACTTCTTATCAACCATTTACGCTACCGCTGATGCCAACAATAAAGTAACCCTTGGGGGCGCGGAATTCAATGTTGACATGAAGCCGGGCTGGCTTATCACAAAGAATATTTTAACTTACGCCAGGGTCGGACTCGCTCTGAATAACATTGATATCGATAGTCATGCATCATGGACCACCATCAACACAGATCCATTGGGCGGATATCCTGCTCCCTACACGCTCAGTGCTCATGGTTCATCTCATGAATCGAACACTGCCTACGGCATTCGTTTGGGCTTGGGTGCTGAGTTTTTAGTGACTGAACATCTTGGCCTAACAGTTGATTATATTTACTCGTATTATGGGACAGTCACTACCGCATCAGCAAATGATGCAAGTACGGCACTGGTTGGCCCACCACAATACTATGATATCGGCGGCACAGACGCACCCGTAGTAACGGTATCAACACAAACAGCTATGCTAGGGTTGCTCTATCATTGGTAAAGGTGCAGCATGCTGCACCTTTACGGTAGGTTGTTGTGATCTATTAGTTAGCAGGGGTAGCTTCCACTGCGAGGCAGACTGGCATATCATTCAATAAATATTTCTCGTATCCTGCTGGGCAATTCTTTGGGTCATAAAAGCACCTGTATTCTTGTTTCGTCGTTTTGCTGCTATCGATTCTCGTGATAACATAGGGATCTTGGCATGAATTTATAGCCCCATTTCTGCATTCCGCATCTAATGCATAGCATATAGTAATCTTTTGACAGGGATCGCCAATTTTTATATCAAAATTACAGGGAGGATTATTTGGCAGGCAAACCGGACCAGTAGTTAGGATGGTTTGACTATTAGTGTGCCTTACCTTACCACATACGGCTGTTTCTTCTGTTGCACAGACAGCCGGGTTGACAGATACCCCGCACGTCGGCGAACCATTGACGCATGTGGCTGCTATCGAGTTGCCACAACTGGGCGTTGTTAATGTACCACACCAAGCCGTTGTGACGGTTAAAGCTGTGCAGAGGGTCGTTAAAAGTAATCTTCTTGTGATGTGAATCATACTGGTCTCCATAAGAAAAGGATTTTATATATATTAGATGATGGTATCTGAAATGGAAAGGCGTATAGGAAAGATAGTTCATTTAAATGCCAGTTAAATTGATTTTGCGATCCCTTTGTTCACTAATCTTACTTGCTCAACATGTGTCATGTTGCAGTATTTATGGTAAAATATTGACATTTGAATTTTAAAGGAGCGAGGGTCTACTATGGGCGAATTGCATTATGCAGCTGCCGCAGGGTCAGCCGAATCAGTCCGATTATTGCTTTCCTTAGGCGCTGATCCACACGCTAAAATTATACCTAGTGCAAATGAATCGGTTTATCTAAGGTTAAGAAAGCAACCAGCACTACCAGCTCTAAGAACCATCAATGGGTCGGTACCATTTTATGGATGGCACCTGAATTGATATCGACAGATCCCAAGTACAGCCAACAATCAGACATTTTTGCACTAGCAATCACCTTTTGGGAGATAGCCTCAAGCAAGATACCATTCGAAGAGGCCGATAATTCAGTTGTGCCAGTCCTCATCGCCAGAGGAGATCGCGAAAAAATTCCTGCTGACTGCCCCCCAGAGTTTGGTCGCATTATCACACGTTGCTGGGCACAAAAAGCGAGTGATCGTCTCGCGCTGGACAACGTAATTACTGAATTGAAACAAATGCATGGTGTTTCATCTGCTCCTGCAGCCGCATCATTGCCTGCCTATCGAAACAATGTTGCACCTGCATCATCGGGTGCTTATACGCAACCGCAGCAACGGCCTCAGTATCAAGTAAATAATGTAAATTCTTTAACATCGACAACACCCAACCCATTTACACAATTAAATAGGAAATGAAATTATGCTAAATCCAAATCGAGGATTAAATAATGTCTCGCAGATACCTGCAGAGCTTTCTGCCCTGCGTGTTAGAGCTCATTCTGGAGATAAAGAAGCGCAGTTTCAGTGGGGCGTAGAATATCATACCGGGAAAAATATACCGCAGGATTTGAATAAGGCTGCACATTGGTATTTGCAATCTGCAAACCAAGAGCATCGTAGCGCACAATTTAATTTAGGATTTCTTTATCAGAATTTGAATCTTCCACAATATTTGCCTTCAGCCATCTATTGGTATAAAAAAGCAGCAGCAAATGGCAGTACGCGCGCTCAGAAAGCATTGGAGCAATTGGATGAAGTCGAAAAACCCAAACAAGAAAATCCAGCGGTCGCTCCTGTTGCAAACGCTAATAACAATAATAATAAAGTAACTGAACCTAAAAAAACTTTAGTGCGCCCACCTGTAATCCCCTACAAAGCATTAACCATTGGTAAAAAATTGGGCGAAGGTGCTTTTGGTGTTGTGTATCAAGCAAAGCGCGGATTAGAAGATGTCGTGGTGAAACAATTAAAATTACAGCCAAATCAAGGATTATCTCCTGAGGCATTGGTTGATTTTGAAAATGAAGCCGGCGTTCTGGAGAAATTGCGCTCTCAATTCATTATCGCAATACGAGGTATTTGCACACAACCCTATTGCATGGTCTTAGAATTTGCCTCGGGAGGTTCATTAGATGATTTGTTAAGGAAAAACACTTCATTAGATTGGGGTAAAAAATTAACCATTGCATCGGATATTGGTAAAGGCTTAGCTTTTTTGCACAGCCAAGATCCTATTATATTACATCGAGATTTGAAAAGTGAAAATATATTACTCGATGAAAATGGGCGTGCAAAATTAGGGGATTTTGGTTTGGCTAAATTAAAATATAAAACGCAAGTCACCACAGGAGCCGCAGGCACCATAACCCATATTGCACCAGAGTTGTTCACGGCGCGCCCACATCATAGCGAGGCAAGCGATGTGTACGCCTACGGGATCGTTTTATGTGAAATTGCCACGCGTCAAAAGCCCTTTGCGGGCATACATCCTTATGATATTGCGCCCAAAGTCCTCCAAGGGGTACGTCCAGTCTTCGAACCAGAAAAAACAAACCCGCGCACCGCACCCGAGTATGCAGTATTGGTTGTGCATGCTTGGTCTCAAAAAGCTGAAAGCCGTCCCAAAATTACCGAGATTGTTCAGGGGATTGAAGAGCAGAAGAAGAAATTAGGTAAATAAATACAATCAAGGGGCGTATTGTGTTAAGAAAAATATTCACTGGAACTAGAATTTCACAAGACACACTCAAAAGAGTGCGTAATAATGATTCTGAGTTAACCACATTACATTTAGCGGTACAAGAATTAACTGATGAAGATATATTAATTCTGTGTGATGCACTTAAAACAAACACAACGCTAAGCGAGCTTCGCCTTGACAACAACAGTATCAGTGCTAAAGGCGCTCAGGCTTTAGCCAAGAATACAACCCTGACCGATCTTCACCTTAGCTACAACAATATCGGTGATGAAGGAGCCCAAGCCTTGGCTCAAAACACCACGTTACGCAACCTTTTTCTTGCAAATTGCGAAATCGGGGATATTGGCGCTGCGGCCCTTGCCAAGAATACCACCCTGATTACACTTTTCCTAGACTGTAACACCCATATCGGTGCTGTAGGCGCCCAAGCTTTGGCTCAAAACACCAAGCTGCACACGCTTTTCCTTCGATATTGCAAAATGGGGGATATTGGCGCTGCGGCTCTTGCCAGGACTAGCACCCTGATTGAACTTGACCTTACTATGAACCACATCAGTGATACAGGCGCCCAGGCTCTGGCTCAAAACTCATCGTTGATAAGGCTTGAACTTGACTCCAACAATATCAGTGATAGAGGCGCTCAGGCCTTGGCTACAAACTTTACAATGTTCAAGCTTAGCCTTTCGAACAACCAAATCGGTGCTTCAGGGGCTCAAGCCTTGGCTCAAAACACCATGCTGTTCACGCTTAACCTTAGTAACGAAGGGCACTCCTTAACTGGCTATGGCCGCAACAAAATCGGTGATACAGGGCCAGGCTCTGGCTATGAATACCACACTGATCACACTTGAACTTGATGGCAACAAAATCAGTGATGTAGGTGCGCAGGCTTTGGCTAGGAGCAGCACGCTAGACAGACTTGGCCTTAGTTACAACAATATCAGTGATGTAGGTGCGCAGGCTTTGGCCAGGAACGGCACGCTAAACAGTCTTGGCCTTAGTTACAACAATATTAGCGAGGTAGGTGCCCAGGCTCTGGCTCAAAATACTTTGTTGACTGAGCTTGGTATGTATGGCCTCAAAATCAGCGAGAAAATCAGAGTTAATAATTGGAATGCGCTGCGTAAAAATAAAGATAAGCATAGAGAACGATCAAAGGCACTTATTTCAGCATGTAAATCCCAAAACCTATCACAGGTTAAATTGCTTCTCCAACAAGGCGTTCGCCCCTATGGAGAATACATCGATAACGCACCTCAAAACTCAACTAATGAAACATTCTTGCATTTAGCAGTACGTTTGCGTAATGCTGAATTGCTTGCGTTACTTTTGCCGAGAAATCCAGAGACCTCAGCAAGGAATGCTGATCACCTTACTTATATAGAACTTGCCAAACAGATTGGATTTCCCATTGCTACGACAGCTGATTATACCAAACCAACGCCTGCAATCAGTTCAGCAAGCACAAGTTCGAGTTCGAGCACAACCTCAAACCGCCCAGCTCCAGCGGCGCCTAATCTTATGAATGACGCCGGGAAAATTACTTTAGAGCTAAACATTCCCTTTAAACAACTCAAAATAGGTAAAGAATTAGGTCGGGGCGGATTTGGGATAGTGTATCAAGCAGCGATGGGGCATCAAGACGTTGCGGTAAAACAATTACAGCAAAAGTTATCTAGTGATGCATTTGATGAGTTTCAAAAAGAAACAACACTCATGGCGCGATTACGTAATCCTAAGATTGTGCAGTTATATGGTGTATGTATTGAAAAGGACAGCCCGTTATGTATGGTGATGGAATTTATGTCTAATGGTTCTTTGTATGATTTCTTACATGGTAAATCCCCATTGCTTTGGCCGCTGTGTATGCAAATGGCCTTAGACATGGCATTAGGATTACATTATTTACATGCATCACAAATTTTGCATCGTGATATAAAAAGTCCTAACGTATTATTAGATAAAAACATGAATGCCAAGCTCACGGATTTTGGTTTGTCTAAGGTTAAGAAAGAAACCAGCTCTACCAGCACCATGCATCATAAAGTAGTGGGCACTGCCTTATGGATGGCCCCAGAGCTCATGGCACGTGCTCCAGCATACAGTGTACAATCTGATATTTTTGCATTAGCGATTACATTTTGGGAGCTTACATCCCGGAAGTTACCTTTTGAAGATACAGATAACGCTGTTGTGCCCACATTGGTAATGAATGGCGAGCGTGAGGCAATTCCCGCTCATTGTACGCCAGGATTTAAAAGCATTATCACGCGCTGCTGGGCGCAAAAGGCAAATGATCGCCCTGGATTAGATATACTTATTTCTGAATTAAAACAAATGCAAGGAAATGTACCTGCCTCTGCACCTGGGATTGCAGCAATTCCTGCGCCAATTCACGCAGCAACGCCTGCTGCAAGACCTGCCTATCAAAACAATATAGCGCCGCCTTCGTCTTCTCCTAGTTATATGCAACAACAACAGCCTTTCTATCAAGTAAATAATTTAAATTCAGCATCATCGGGATCATCCAATCCCTTTAATCAATTCAATAGGAAATAAAAATGTTAGAAGTACTTGTTCATATTTATAACATAGCCTATCGGATTTGCAATCAAGTTGATCTTGCTCATGCAAATAAAAATCAATGCAAACGACTTGGTCTGCGCGTCAAATTAACAGTGGATACGGTTCGTGATCTTGAAAAGAAATATGATGATGTACAGTATCAACCTGCTTTAACGAACTTGTGCGTTACATTGCAGCATTGTGATGAATTTATTGGCCAGTTTGGGCATAAAAATTGGGTGCAACGAGTGTTTAAAGCAGGAAATGATAAACTTGAATTTGAAGCAATTAATTTGAGTTTGCTTCAAGCAAATCAATTGCTCAGTTTGGGTATCAACATTCAACAGGTGTTTGATCATGAACAAGATAAATCTGACCAGGCGGCAGATCAAGCCGCTATCATGGAAATGCTGTTCGTTATTGAAACGGCAGTTAATGCTAATCATAAAGAGCAAATGGCCGCCCATAAAGCATTACAAGAAATCATTGCGCAGCAATTTGTTTCTATGCGGGAAAGTTTTGAAGTCAAAATGGGCCGCCGTATGCAACCCAAATATAATATAGATCCTAAGCTGCATATATCTGTAAGTGATATTGATATATTAGAGAAAATTGCCGAAGGTTCATTGGGATTTATTTATAAAGGAACTTGGAATAATCGCACTGTTGCTGTTAAAACTTTAAAACTTCAATCAGCAGAAGGGGAAAAAGCACTTGTGCGTGAAGCGCAAATCATGAGCTCACTTATTCATCCAAATATTACACCTTTTTATGGCGTTTGTTTGGAAGCAGGACGCGTGTGTTTGATAATGGCGCATCTTCAGAATGGTTCGCTATATGATTTTTTACTGAAAAAAAAATTAAGCTTAACCGAGCAACATACTATTGCGCTAGGGATCGTTGAGGGATTGGCTTACCTGCATCAACAAAATAAATTGCATCGTGATTTAAAAAGTAAGAATGTGCTATTAAATGATAAATTGCAACCTAAATTACATAACTTTGGCTTGGCAAAAGTATTGGGTAATACCGTCATCAATAGTGCCCCAATCCAAGATACATTTTCTGAATGGGCAGCGCCAGAAACATTGCGGAACATAGGTCATTATACTGTAGCTAGTGATGTCTATAGCCTGGGTGTTGTTTTATGGGAAGTGTTTACCCAGAAAAGACCCCATTCACAACTATCGCAAATGCGCACAGATATGCCAAGCACTGTCCCGTCTGTGTATGTGAAAATTATTTCAGCTTGTTTGGATCAAGAACCAAATAAACGGCCAGTTTTAACAGACATAATGCAACAATTAAAAACTTATGAAACCCATCATGAGATTGATTCACGAAACATTTATTCTCAAGCACAAGAACAGGAGAGCAAGAAAAATTTTTTCGTAGCTTTCGAATTGTATAAACAATCAGCAGAGTTAGGGTATAAACGCGGATACACTAATGTTGGAACATTTTATCTAACAGGACGTGGTGGAGTTGTCCCTGTAGACAAGCCACAAGCTTACACTTGGTTTTTGCAAGGTGCAAAAGCAGGGCATGCACGTGCGCAATATAATGCGGCTGAAATGTTAAATACTGGTGATGGAATACCCAAAGATCAGCGAGCAGCACGACAATGGTATCGAACTGCTGCGCGCCAACAATATGAAATTGCTAAAATTCGGTGCGCAGAACTCAATATTGATACTGCACGTAGTCGTAGCGTTTCTCCAAAATAGTTATCATCATGTTTTTAATGAAAGGTAAGATAGTACGGGATACTTATTTTTGATCGGCCAAATCCACATATGGAAGGTTTTGAAAGAAGGTGCAATACAATGATGTTACATGATAGGGCAGCAGAATATATGGCCAGATTTGGGACAGCATCCTCTGTTGCGCTCCTTGATCCGGCCTGTCACATTTTCTGCGGGACAGTTGTGTCGGGGATCATTGGCTACAAATTGTATTCGAATGATGTGATTGTTTTTGGGGATCCATTGTGCGAGCCTGCCAATCTGCACATTCTCATGCGTGAATTTGAAGATCATTTTGATCAACTATCTAGAAATATCGTCTATGTGGCTACCAGTGAAAATTTTGCACTGGCTTCTTCAGCATCGCATTGTGAAGCGCTTGTCGGTATTGGACACGAAATTATTTTAAATCCCACCCATGATCCCCGCTGCGAAACAGGGAAAGAAGCTTCTCATTTGCGTGGCAAATGCAACCAAGCTGTGCACCAGGGGGTAATCGTGTCTGAATATATTGAGCCTAATATTACACTCGAAAAAAACATGGAAGATTTGGGGGAAACTTGGGTGAAAGGTCGTGAAGGTGCCCTCAAATTTATCTGCACCATGTAGATGTTTTTGCTCATAGAGAATATAAACGATACTTTTATGCTGAGCAACGGGGGAAATTGATCGGTTTTGTCATATTAAATCGAATGGAAGCGCATCACGGTTGGTTGCTGAGTTTATCACTTATTCATCAAGATGCACCCAAAGGAACGTCGGAGTTATTGATTGTGTCTATTTTGGAAAAGTTAGGGAAGGAGAATTGTGAATATTTGACAATTGGGACAGTTCCTATCTCGACAATTGAAACAATCCAGGGGTTTGGAATATTTAAAAGTATGTTGATCCGTGCCGGTTACGCATTGGCAAAACGATTTTTCAATCTGCATGATCGTGAATGTTATTGGAAAAAATTTCACCCGCGTATTGAGAACACGTACCTTGTTTTCAGAAAGCATAAGCTTGGTCTGACAGATGTTTTGAGCATCATCTGGGCTTTAAATGCTGCTGATGTCTAGGGGGCTTTAGAAATATTTCTTGCCGCTACTGCCTTGTTTCGACACAGGGGTGCTGCTTGCAGAGGGGTTTGACGCTTGCCTCCAAGAATCCCTCCAGGAATTTAGAGTGGTCGCAACAGGAGGAATGTATTCTTGCCCTACAACTGTATTTGGGCGCCTAACTTCTGGCTGAGCAGGCTCCCTGACTACTGGATTGGTATTGGACGGTGAAGATTGTGCTGCTGCAAGAATTTTTCTAGCATGAGTGAGCGCTATATTCGTCGAGGATGACGAAGATGGGGAAGATGACGAAGATGGGGAAGATGACGAAGATGGGGAAGATGATGGGGATGACAGATTTGTATTTTCTCCCGAAACTTGCTTAAAGCCGTTTGTTTGTTGAATTGCAGATCGCGTCATTCGCGAATCAGATGTGGTTGCCCTTGCTGTTGAAGAAGTCCCAGTGCTCGAATAGTCACGTTTAAAAAAAGAAATTGGTGAAGGTGACGAGAACGAAGATGACGTGGAACGCGTGTTTGATGATGCTGAAGATGTTTCTCTGGTAGGCGCAAAATTACCTGATCTCATCTCTGTATATATCGCTTGTAAACCTTGAGGCAAATGATTGTTTTGAAATGATTCAGAGCTAGAGTTTGACGAATCAGGTGAAGAATAGGCGCCAGAGGAGATAGACGGTTCGTCTGTAGATTGGCTTAAATTCGAAACCCATTCACGAAAAGCAGGTATCTGATTAAGCCCCTTAAACAACTCCCCGATCAGCGTCAAAAATCCTACGCCTGATTGCGTTTCTTCAGGAGAATTTTCAGTGGAATCTTCAGGGCTATTATCATCAACACCGGCTTGAACAATCGGGATATAAGCCCTGTTGCGATTTATTCTTTCTTGCAACGTTTGCGCAAGAGTAGTGCCGTATAAACTATTGTGTAATGCATTATTGTTTGATCCAAACACTGGTCTTTCTCCTAGTTAAAGTATTTCATATGTTCACATCATAACAGGACAGGGGCAAATTGCAATACTAATATGATGCCCATGATGACTGCTGTGCATTTGTCTTTATGCTAAAATCACTCATCAATCATTATGAATAGGAAACTTACTATGCTTTCAGCTGAACGAATTCAAGAAATCGCAGCATATTGTACGCAAAGAGCACGCTATACCTTTAAAAATAATGCATTGCTGATACAAGCATTAACAAGGCCTTCTGCAAAGGGGATTTATGTACGGAGCGATGCGCCTGACTTTGAGAGGCTCGAGTTTGTAGGGGATAGGGTTTTAAATTTAGCCATTACGGAGCGGCTACAGGATCTTTACCCAACAGCAACCCCAGGTGAATTACATCAGTTTTATGAGAAGTATACACGCAACAGTGATCCCAGCAAACGCAACGGAGGTCCGCTCTACCGCGTTGCAAAAGAGATGCAACTTGAAGCCTTGATTATTAAAAGCGATGATGAGGATTTGGAGCAACATGCTTTCCGTGGAAAGCTTTCGTCGAGACAAAAAAGCAAGGAAGGGCATTTATCAGATCATGTCGAGGCTTTTATTGGCGCAATGTATTTAGACAGCAATAGAAATATGCTTATTGTATCCGAATGGGTCGAGTTTTTTTGGCAACACATGGGATTAAATGACGGGGAAATATCAGAAAGCTCTTTTGGAACTTCAGCCATTTCCAACACTGCCATTGACATTCAACAGAACATTAAACAAGACAATATCGATGCTCAATTATTAGAGGCAGCTGTCGCTGGAAATTTCACCAAGTTTAAGAAGGCATTGAAAGAGGGTGCCAATATTCTTAAAAAGGATCAGGATGGAAGAAATGGTTTGCATCACTTTTCAATGCATGGAGATGAAAGTGCAGTTTACTATATATTAGTATCTTTTCCGGAAGTGGATGTCAACTTGGTGGATGATCATCATGGCACTGCTTTGTATTATGCCGCCGGACGAGGAAGACCTTCAGCTGTTGAGCATCTCTTGGAATATGGGGCACATATCCACATAGATTTGCCAGGCAATACAGTGAAATCAATTTACATGCAAGCGACAAGATATGGGCATGTTCCTGTCATGAACTTGCTGCTCAAATATCGTTGGTATGCTTTGCTTTCAGAAGAATTTGAAGAATCGATCAAAATCGTCGGATTTAATGAGGAATCGCATTTACGGAAAGCTATTATAGTGAAAGAACATAATCGACGCATGTTTGAAGCTGCTGAATTGATCATTTATCATCCCACAGAAAAAGCCGATTCAGTCAGTGATGTAAAAAATGCCGTTAAACATGGTGCAAATATTTATGCTAGGAATATTGAAGGAATGTCGATTTTTACTTTATTAAAATCCATGCGCGTAGAACCACGCTTTGATATCCTCGCATTTATTCTTGCTGCCACTAAAAAAATTAGGCTAAGCGAGATTGACTTAAAAGGCATCAGTGCTGATGCCACGCAACATCATAAAAAAATAATATTGCCAGTGTTTCAACAACTCAGTGATATAAGAGATGCAAACATGGAAGATGACAGCGTTGTTGCTATTCTTGATGACTGGCTCCAGGAGCTTTCTGAATCCATGAAACCGCCGAATGCATCTAAGGGCAAGCAGCCGTTATCGAAGTCATCTTCCTTGCATTTTTCCGGTCCGAGTAGATCAGCATCGTCTTCATCATCTTCCAGCTCATTCTCCCCAGCCACAAGCAAGCGGAATTGAGGGTGATATTATGCAACGGTAATGTATCGATCATGCACTGAAGAGGGGAAATGTACTATTTTGACAAATAGCTATATTGTGCTTAAATTAAAAAGGTGTTTTCGATAACTAAGTGAATCTTTATTTTATTATTATTCAAAGAGGAATCTAATATGAAAACTTTACTGAAAGGTAGTTTAGTTGTTCTTGCTGTATGCGCAATTCAGTCAGCTTACGCACATGAGGCTTCATTCAAAGATGGTGTTTATGTTGCTGGTTCCATTGGGGCTAGATGGACTGAATTTGAGTGGGATGGCCAAGGCGTTTCTTCGGCACTGGATGCAGAACCAGAACTTTTGGTGACAGACATCTATTCCTTGAGTGGTAATAAGAATGATACTCAGTTTGCAGGCAGTGTTGCAGCTGGCTATCAAGTCGTGGACAAGCGCCTATACCTGGGCTTTGAAGTGGCTGGTACTTTTGGCGCTAACAACGAGTCCATCGCTAGCCGTGAAACGCCTTTTGAAGTGAATGATTTTGATGATGATGGTGATACAACAATGTCCGGCATTTTCAATACCGGGGCGAAAGTCACATTGGATGGCAGTGAATTTGACATAGATCTCAAACCAGGTTATTTGATTACACGTAACTTTTTAGTTTATGGCCGTGTGGGGGCAGCATTTAACAAACTTGAGATGCAAAGTTCAGGTTACTGGTATGAAAAAAACAATTGGGGCAGTTATACATATACTGAAGATTCAGATAAACAGTCTGAGAATGTTGTGGGTATCCGTTTAGGTCTCGGCCTTGAATACCTCTTCAACGAGCATTTAGGCGTGACCGCTGATTATCTTTATACCTACTACGGCACCATTGATTCAACTCTGAGCGGAATTGAAACGTATTATAGCGAGGGTGAATATGATTTACACGCTTCATCAGGTTTCAATTTCTCCGAAGTTAAGGTTTATACACAAACAGCCATGCTTGGGCTTGCTTACCACTTCTAATGGTATATTATCGAAAGGGCGGACAAATATCCGCCCTTTTTTTAATGCCCATAGAATAGTGGAATATTTTTTGTGTCATAGAGCTTTATTTGTGTTAACATGTTGCAAGTATTAACAATGTAGGGTGGGAAGTTTGATAAATACAAACTGATGCTCCAAGGAGTTTGATGATGAAAAGCAAGCATTTTGACCGTGACAACATAAACATATCGCCTTTAAGTATTATCTTTAATAAAATGGACGAGAAAAAACGTCCTGCGGATGTGTATTTGAAATCACTGGCTGATTTTCTTCCCGAAGATTTTTTTCGTAGAATGAATGCCCAAGAAAAATTAACATATATTCGGAATAATCTTAATAACAAATCATTTATAGATATTATGTATCTTCAATGGTCATGCTCTTGTGTATTTTTAACTCATATTGGGCATGAGCTAAAAGAAACAGAACTATTTCACGACCTCATGGTTCTCAGGGCATTGCGCAAAGCAATCATTCCTGAAGACAAGATAAATACATTGCCAATTCTACTGCAACAAAAGATAACAGTCCGTTTGCGGGATGAATGTTTGACATATTTCAATATATCGCATTTACCTTATTTGGATTCAAATTATTCATCAAATCAGGCGGGGGAGAGCGCGAAAGATAAAGCGATGCAATATTTTAAGATACGTTATCCTGATATTGAGGATCAGGTTCAAAGAGAAAATGCACCCACTTCAGTGACAAGACCCTCCCTCAGACAGTGGCCATACACATACCCTGTCGCCATCGCTTTGTGTGCAATGGTCGTTACTGCGACAGCCGTCTTTCATCAAAATAAGCCTGCTTAATCCGAATAACGCAGGAAGTTCGTTTCGGCATAATCAATAAATTGCCCATTTATGCATTCTATAATCTATAATATGAAATAAGCCAAGGAGCCCCTATGAAATTTCCATTTTTTTCACTAATAACATGCATCTTGTTGTTCTCTTCAAACACTGTGATGGCAAATCTTCAAGGAGATTTAGAACGAGCAGCATTTGTTGACCAGAAGTTTTTACAAGATGAAGAAGCTGCTGTCAAGAGAATTACAAACGAGTGGGCACATGCTATTAATTCAGGCGAACCACTTAAAGTTGCTGCGCTATATGATAATCCTTTCATTCTATATGCCACTTTTACCACTAAAATTGATACGGCAGAGGCCTTGGTTGATTACTTTACAAAGTTGATGACCAAGAAAAATTTTAAAGTGGAATTCAATGAGCAGAACCCACGTGCCCATGGGGCGACAGCCCTTGATTCCGGATTGTATACCTTTTCTTTCACAGATGAGGCTGGCAAGAGAGTGGAGGTAGCTGCTCGCTATACTTTTGTCTATGCTTTGACACCTAATGGCTGGAGAATTGTTGATCATCATTCTTCAGAATTGCCGATTTAGATCCATGTGGTCATAAGATTTGCTTCCAATATCATTTATGTTGACGATCTATTGCCAATGTGGCATGATACGCGTCACTTAAATAGTTGGAGTTGCAGATATGGGACCAAAAATGTTATGCGTTTTTACACAAAAGGGCGGCGTAGGCAAGACAACCGCGACGTATAATTTGGCAACCACATTAGCATTGGGTGGTGCGCGCGTTCTCATGATCGATGGCGACCCACAGGCTAACTTGACGCGTAATGCCATACGATTTAACGTTTCAAGCTTTGTT
The DNA here is from genome assembly GCA_963848305.1 of uncultured Gammaproteobacteria bacterium. Taxonomy (GTDB): domain Bacteria; phylum Pseudomonadota; class Gammaproteobacteria; order JABCZS01; family JABCZS01; genus CAWKDC01. Next base: position 237,909 of record CAWKDC010000001.1, read on the forward strand.
AAAAATAATAATATAACTATCAACGAAGATGTCAAAAATATTGTTATTAATTTAATTGAAGAGAACCTGCTACTTTCAATTGCTTTTCGTGAAATTCCGCAAGGAACAGAAGCTGATCCATTTCTCGAGCTGATGAATAGAATGAGTGGCTACGATGTGCTTGTGTCTGCTATCAAAGCTGTTAATAAATCCCAACAAAATGAAGAAAAAAATCCTGTCGCTCAATATATGAGTGGTGAAAACGTTGATCGTGATAAAATCATGAAAGATTTTAAACCTCTCATCGATATGATTAGCCATCTTAATCAATCAGAAAATATTTTAACAGCCCTTGAGTGGATCAATCGCGATGTTGGGCCTGGATATATCGATAATCATGCGATCAAAATGGCAGGACATTTATTTCCGGTTCATTTTAACGATGAGCATGGGAAAAAAAATGATAATCTCCTGTTATTGCCCGGGCATCAATTTTTATATCTTCATCATAGTAGACCTATAGCGCTTGCAATAGAAGGTTTAAAAGGAGGATATAATAGCACATTGGCAGCATTTTCAGGACGTTTGTATCGCATCAATCAAGTGTTAAGAAAATTGGGTGAAATAAAGGATATTGACATCATCGTCATTGACTTAAGCCCAACAGCCATTGAATTCAATCAAGCATTGGTGATGATGTCTGATTACCTCACGATGACATTATCGCCAGAGCCGAACAGTGACCATGCGATGTTTAGCATGCTTCCTATTTTGCGCCATTGGAAAAATGAATTCAACAGGATTTACGGCGTCGCCTCTGATGCAGGATTTATGCCAATTCAATTTCCTCCAAAAGTATTAGGCATTTTTTTTCAGAAAGCAAGTACGCATCTCAATGAAATCAGAAGCCCAGTATCAAAGTTTATCATTAGTCGCATTGAAGATTTTTACGACAACGTATTAACCGAATATCTTCAAGAGCAGAACATGAATGGCGGGGTAAAAGCTACCGGCATGCCCAAGATCTCTAATTTCACTTCTGATGCTAAAAAAGCGCAGTATTTAGGTGAGCCCGTTGTTTTGAAAAAGGAAATGCCCTATCAAGACAGTTTTAAAAGAATAATTTCGCTCATTCTGGGGAATCAAAAAGAACATCTTCCGCCCAGGCTTGTCACTGTCGTTGATAATTACACAAAACACAAGCAAACAAGTTTTGATCGATTAAGTAAAAATTGGACTCAAAGATATGTAAGCTATATTGAAAACATGGATGATAATACTAGGTTTGAGAAACTTAAGCATTTTAAACACCACCTGGATTATTTTGATTTCGGTTTTCTATTAAGAAATGTTATTCTTAAAAAGCATAAATCTATTAAGCAATACCAAGACAACCCAGATCGGATTTATGTTACAAATCCGATTGTAATTGATAATTCTCAAAAAACTGAAAATTATTTTTTAGCACCTCTAAATGCGGAATTTGAAAAAATTCCTCACAAAGAAACAATTCCCAAGATATTGATCATCCCCTTTTTGATGGATAATCGTTGGAGATGTATCAGGGTTGAACTGATAAACGACAAAACGATGGACATTTTGTTCGATGATCCCTATGGCGGTAGATTGGTCAAAAATGACTCGAATAAAAAAAATGCTGAATTTGTTTGGGATGATGCTTTAAGACTTTACATTATCAGTGCATTAACAGTTTTACTGACAAGACACTATCGTTTGAATGTCACGAGTTGGTATCCAAGATGCAAAAATCACAATCAGCAAGATATATCCAGAACCTACGAAGGTTATAGTGGACTCATCATATTAAACAATATTTCTCAATATATGACAACTACAAGAAATATGGATTTCAAGAAAATATGTAGTTATAAAATACTAGAAGAATATGCTAATCGAATGAAACTGGAAGAGGTCATTCTTTCTCATGATATACCAAGATCTGTTCTTGATGATTCTTATCCCGTCGATATTTCTAATCTGACTTTTCAAAAGATTAAAGCTAGATATGAGAGAGATCTGAAAAGAATAATTAATGTTAATGATCCAAATTTGATTTCTTTGTATAAAAAATGTATCGAGTATTTCAGATCACTACCCATCCGTGAAAACCAGGAACGCGCTGAAGCCCAGCTAAGTGCTTTTGTTTTTGAATCGTTAGAGTTAATCTTGGACGAGCAGCGCGGAATAATTGATAGAAAGTTTAATGAAGTTTTCGAAGAAAATCCTGACTCGATAGTTGATTTTATAGCGAGTGCTCAGATATTTTATGATCACAATAAAAATCCGTCAGACCCATTCAGTAAACACGCAATCGAAGCTGGCGAAAAATCCATTTCACCTAAAACTATAGTCAAAAAGAGATCACGCTCTAAAGCATCTGTTGACCAATCACTTAAATTGATGCTATCACGCGCCATCATTCTGGCTGATTATAAATTTTCTCAGACACCTGGCCGCACCCATTTTTTTGGCTTGCTCAGTCCTCATTTTCATTTCACGGCAGGAAATTGTTTATTCGATGCAATAGCAGCTCAAGCGCCTGGGGCGACTGCGCAGCAATTGCGTGCTCAGGCGGTTAATCAAATTCGTCAGGATGAGTCGTTGAAAGCATTAATTTTAGCGATGGCGAATAACAGTCATAACCTTGTTCGTACGCGTCATCATGATCAAAACTATTCTTCTATTGAACAGTATTTAGATTTAATGGCGCAAGATCGAACATGGGGAACTTATACTGAGATTCGCGCGCTTGCGGATGCATTACAACGTCCCATTATTATTTTTGGACCTACTTTTGAGCAAATATTCAATGATGAACGTTATGTCAATAACGAGCCTATTTTTCTGAATTACGTCAACAACAACCATTTTGAACCCCTACAAGTTCCACCTGGCCGAAATGCGCGTGACATTTTCAATGAGGTAGTGCAAAACAGTTATCATGAGAATGCTAGTCCAGGTCATGCGCAGCAGCCTGCTGAGCCTTCCCACGTAAATAAGAGACAAAAAATGAGTACTAACGCAACCACAAGTCTATTTTATAAACGAAGCACGAGAAGCAGCCCTCGCAATGATAATATAAGCAGAGTGAGCCCTAGAAATGTATAAATGAGGTTATAATACCCGTCACTATGCCAATTATCACCGTAAATCAACTCAATTTGTCCCAGGGTGGTTATCAACTGCTTGATAATGCAATGTTAACCATTGAATCTAGGGAGCGTGTTGCACTGATTGGTCGAAACGGGGAGGGGAAGTCCAGTTTCCTGAAGATTCTGGCGGGGCTGGCAAAGTCAGACAGTGGTCGAATTGAAAGCCCAGCGGGAACCGATATAGCCTATCTTTCACAGGATTTATTGCCCCCCAATGAAATGACAGTTTATGATACGGTAGCGCAGGGTTTATCGAAAATTGGCGAATTGCTGGCCGAATATCATCATGCAGTTACTGAGCCAGAATGGATGCACAAACTCGACGGTCTTCAAAAACAAATAGAACAAGCCGATGGATGGCGGTTACAACAGCGGATTGAAAAAACTATTCAGACATTGGGTTTGCCTGGCGAGGCGAAGATGTCTAGTTTGTCAGGGGGATGGAGGAGGAGGGTAGGGATCGCACAGGTGTTGGTGCGTGAGCCTGAACTGCTCTTGTTAGATGAACCGACGAACCATCTTGATTTACCGACAATCCAATGGTTAGAACAAGCTCTAATCAACTATCCTAAATCTATCTTATTTATTACCCATGATCGTGCTTTAATTCGATCGGTTGCAACACGTATTATAGAATTAGACAGAGGTGTATTACGCTCCTATCAATGTCATTACGAAACATATTTAGAGCATAAAGCGAAAGAGCTTGAAGACGAAGACAAAGCCAATGCACTTTTTGATAAAAGACTATCCCAGGAAGAAGTGTGGATCCGTCAAGGTGTTAAAGCGAGACGCACTCGCAATGAAGGGCGTGTTCGAAATCTTGAGAAATTACGTGAGCTCAGAAAGCAACGTCGTGAACAGGTCAAAGATCCGAAGTTTCAGTTGCAAAATAAAGATTCTGAAACAAAAATTTTGATTAAAGCTGAAAATCTCGGCTTTGCCTATCCAGGTAAACCTCCTGTATTCAGTGGTTTAACACTTAATCTTCGCGCAGGGGATAAGGTTGCGCTGATTGGGCCAAATGGCGCAGGCAAAAGCACGCTTGTGAATGTGTTGCTCGGCAATTTAAAGCCAACAACAGGTACGGTGAAGCAGAGCGAGAACAATTCAATCGCATATTTCGATCAAAGCCGAACGCTGATAAATCCAAATCTTACCGTGATGGAGAACGTGAGCGAAAGCAGCGATACGATCATGATCAATGGAAAAGCTAAACATATCGTCAGCTATTTGAACGATTTTTTATTTTCACCTGATAAAACACGCCGAAAGGCGAGCATGCTTTCTGGTGGAGAGGTTAATCGCTTGCTGCTCGCAAAAATATTTTCAAAACCTGCCAATTTATTGGTATTGGATGAGCCGACGAATGATTTAGATGTTGAGTCGCTCGAAGTTTTGGAGTCATTGTTAAATCAATTTGATGGAACAGTGATCATTATCAGCCATGACCGTGAATTTATCGACAATGTCGCGACTTACAGTTTATTCTTCGAAGGTGAGGGTGTCGTAAAGACTTACGTAGGTGGTTATTCTGATATTGAATGGCAAAAACCGCCGCAAGCCCAAGTCAAAACACCTGACATTAAAAAAGTTGCGCAAACAAAGGAAAAACCAGAGTCAAGAAATTTAAATCAGTTAATCAAAAAAATTGAAAAGCTCGAATCACAAATTGCAGCTCTCCATGAAACCATGTGTCAGCCTGATTTTTATCAAAGGCCACAAACGGAGATTCAAAACAAGACCAAAGAGCTGGCAGACCTAGAGTGTGAATTGGAAAGCGCCTACAAACAATTGTAAAGTGTGATGGTGCGAATGACCTTCCCTTGTCGGCCTGGTTTACGTAGCTCTTAAACGCGTCTAGACCCTGAGGCTATTTTAACCTAGTTTTATTCTCCTAATGGCCTTAAGTATTTGACTTTATATTGTCTTTACAGTATTCTTCTTTCTAACTTATGTTCTTCGTTGAGGTATTCCATGTTTAAATCAAGTGCACCTGAAGCCTCTACAGAACAAGCTTTACCGGCCTTACCCCCTGAGTTGATTGCCAGAATTGCGATGTATTCAACACCCGCCACGGCAGCGACCTTGATTATGAACCGTGAAACTCGCGCTTGGATTCAGCCAGGCCTTGATGAACGCGCTGCAAAGCAGCTCATGGACTATGTTTTAAAGCCCACCGAAGAGAATGTCAAAAAAGCAAAAGCGATGATTGCTGCCAATCCCAAAATCATGTTTATTGAAACAACTGGAGTTGAATGGGCCTCGGGTATAGATGAAGACCGAGTGGTGCCAAGAAGGGTTAAAAGCTCTGCCTTTAAAGCCGCCTTAGGAACTGGAGACAGTGAGATTTACCATTACATGGCTAAGTATGTCAATAAACTTGTTTATCAGGATGAAAACGGCGAGATTATCGAAACAGGAATACAGCGCGCACAAAGACAAATTCAAGAACAATTTCCCAATGGTTTCGAGTATCCAGCAGTCGAAGCCGAATTTACCACATTGATGGATAAGATAGTCATTGCCCTCACAAATGACCCAACAAACCCCGAAACCCAAGCGGTTTTAAATGAATTCAGACACTATTTTCTTCCCAAAGAAGTCACCGAAGGTCATCACTTTAATCTCAATTATTTGATTGAAGCCATTAACGTCTACAGCCAAAACTGGGATCCCTGGAATGACAATCAACTCTCCCTCTTTTGGTGTCAAGTGATTGGTTATTTAGAGCGTTTGGTTCCGGCCATTGATGCTCAGGAATTCTGCCAAGGGCTTTACCATCGTATAGAACAAAACCAGCCACCCACCCGTTCTCTCACTTTATACAATTATCAATCATCTTCTGATATTTCCTATTTCCCTCCAATTTCTTCTCCGCCCACGACGGGTTTGGGTTTTGATTTTGCGATTTACGCTGGCGGAGGGGGGGGCCGGCGGTGCGTGGCGCGGGCGGGCGGCCCGCGGCGGGCGTCAGCGCGTACCCCCCGATACTTGAAAAACTATGTCGAGCAAAAACATCAGAGCTTAACATCTTTAAACAACACCTTGAACAGTGGGCTCACCCGACAGCCGAAGAGCCGGCTACCCTCGTGCGCAATTCTTTGAAATAGCGCTCACGAAGCAAGCCGATTGCGCAGGCTGCAAGGGTTTTATTCCAACAATGGTTAATATGAATCAGAAACTTCCATCCCGCCATACTAGGCTTTCCAGTTGTAATATGTTGCTCCTGACTTGTATTTGTTAATCCAATAAGCTAAAATATGAAAATTCGGAGTTAAAATACGGAATTTCATATGAAGAGCTATCGCCATGATTTTTATGATGAAATAAGCAGAGGGTTTCGGAATCATCCGATTGTTGGTCTTTTGGGTCCTAGACAGGTAGGGAAAACCACACTTGCCAAAATGTATGCAAATGAGGTTAAAGAGGCGGGGGAGAGCGCATATTATTTTGATTTAGAAGATGCCCTTGTTTCTGAGCAGTTCTTAACCAACCCGAAAGCCGTGCTGCAGGATTTAAGTGGCTTGATTATTCTTGATGAGATTCAGCGTATTCCGGAGCTTTTCCCAGTTCTTAGAGTATTAGTGGATTCTCCTCATGTCAAACAACAATTTTTAATATTGGGCAGTGCCTCACCGATGCTGATTCGACAATCATCCGAAACTCTTGCAGGGAGGATTCGTTATATTGAGCTGACGCCCTTTAATTATGCTGAAATACATGATTTACAAAAATTGTGGGTGCGTGGCGGTTTTCCTAAATCCTACCTTGCCGAAACATTTGATGACAGCGAAGATTGGCGTAATGCCTACATTCGCACCTTCTTAGAGCAAGATATTCCAAATTTGGGTTTTCAAATTCCTGCTCAAAATATTCGACGATTCTGGATGATGCTTGCACACTACCACGGCCAAATTTTTAACTCTTCTGAAATTGCTAGAAATCTTGGCATTTCTGACAAAACTGTGCGCAGTTACTTAGATATTTTGTCTGGAACATTCATGGTTCGTCAGTTACCTCCATGGTTGGAAAATATCAAAAAAAGACAGGTTAAAACACCTAAAATTTATTTCCGTGACAGCGGCTTGTTCCATACATTGTTAAATATAGGTGATCATGAACAATTATTGGTCAATCCGAAGTTAGGTGCTTCCTGGGAAGGATTTATTTTGGAAGAAATTATTAGAGCTCACCAGGCTGAACCGGAAAAATGTTTTTTTTGGGCTGTCCATGAGCAAGGAGAAATCGACTTGATCATCCATACAAAAGGGAAAAAACTTGGATTTGAAATTAAATTCGCTGATGCGCCAAAGATGACGAAGTTTCAACAAGCTGCAATTGAAACGCTTTCCTTGGATTCGTTGAATGTAATTTATCCTGGAAAGCAGTCATTTCATTTGAATGAAAGAATATCCATCATGGGCGCGGAAGAATATTTAAAATCTGCTAGAGCGACTCAGTAGGAATATCCGGTGTTGCTGGAAAAACTAAAAATCATTAAGTATCAATGAAATGGGATTTATCTATCCCGCTAGCCCTGTTTTATTCTCCTAATGGCCTTAAGTATTTGACTTTATATTGTCTTTACAGTATTCTTCTTTCTAACTTATGTTTTTCGTTGAGGTATTCCATGTTTAAATCAAAGGAACCTGAAGCATCTACAGAACCGGCTTTACCCGCTGCGCTGATTGCCAGAATTGCGATGTATTCAACATCCGCCACGGCAGCGACCTTGATTATGAACCGTGAAACTCGCGATTGGATTCAGCCAGGCCTTGATGAACGCGCTGCAAAGCAGCTCATGGACTATGTTTTAAAACCCACGCAAGAGAATGTCAAAAAAGCAAAAGCGATGATTGCTGCCAATCCCAAAATCATGTTTATTGAAACGAGCGGGGTTGAATGGGCATCGGGTATAGATGAAGACCGAGTGGTGCATAGAACAGTCAAAGGCTCTGCCTTTAAAGCCGCCTTAGGTACTGGAGACAGTGAGATTTACAATGACATGCTCAAGCATGCCCATCAAGTTATTTATAAGAATGAAAACGGCGAGACTATCGAAACAGGAATACAGCGTGCACAAAGACAAATGCAAGAGCAATTCCCCAGTGGTTTTGAGTACCCACAGGTCGAAGCTGAATTTACCACATTGATGGATAAGATAGTCAATGCCCTCACAAATGACCCAACAAGCCCCGAAACCCAAGCGGTTTTAAATGAATTCAGACACTATTTTCTTCCCAAAGAAGTCACCAACGGTCATCACTTTAATCTCAATTATTTGATTGAAGCCATTAACGTCTACAGCCAAAACTGGGATCCCTGGGGTGATAACCAACGATCTTTTTTTTGGTGTCAAGTGATTGGTTATTTAGAGCGTTTGGTTCCGGCCATTGATGCTCAGGAATTCTGCCAAGGGCTTTACCATCGTATAGAACAAAACCAGCCACCCACCCGTTCTCTCACTTTATACAATTATCAATCATCTTCTTATATTTCCTATTTCCCTTCAAATTCTTCTTCGCCGCCGACGGGTTTGGGTTTTGATTTCGGGATTTATGTTGGCGCGGGCGTCGCCGGCGTGGCGGTGTGGGGCGCGCCAGGGCCACGCCTTGTCGGTGCGGTCGGCCTTGAAAAACTATGTCGAGCAAAAACATCAGAGCTTAACAACTTTAAACAACACCTTGAACAGCGTGTAATCCCCCCCTATAATAGTCCCAAGTAAAGTACATTTGGGGCCACGCTAGCATAGAGCCTTTACAATTATTGTCAATGCTATTTAGAGATGTCCTAGGTAGGGCTAAGTAGAAATGTCCTACATGAATCCTATTGGTAATTTTGACCTTAGCATCGAACTGATAATAAGGCAGTATTTTGTTAGATACCTTTGTTCTTGTATTTGACTTAGGTGGTCAGTAATGGTAGGGTATTGCTAATATTGTAGGGTATTGCTAATATTGTAGGGTATTGCTAATATTGTAGGGGAACAAGCCATGTTGAACAGCGATTTACATATTAAGAATAACGACCGAGATGATTTAAATTCTCCGCCTATAAACGCTAATAATGTTCATTATGGCAAAGCTACTTTCGCCTCTATGCTAAGCTTTTCTTTTTTTGCTGCCTGTTTGTTGGAGTCAAAATCCGACGCTCCCTATCTATTGGGTGATAACATCATGCTGGGCCTCTTAGCGGGGTCTTCTTTTGTGGTATTTCTATCGGCGGCTTTAACCTGGAATGCAGCAAACAACCCGACTAAAGCGCTAAGTCACTCTCGAATAAATGAAACAAAATATGCTTTTGGCATTGCTGCATTGGGTTTGTTTGCCGCAGTTGCTTATGCTTGCGTTGAGGGTAATGCGCTTGGTTGGAAAGGATTTCTCGGCTTTTCCGGGATATATAGCGCTGTAGGTGCGCTTGGAGCGTTGGCTGCCCATAGCTCACAACAGTTATTTCGAGATAATAAGCCGAAAGTTTAAGTAAAAAACCAAATAGTCATAAACAGTAACCTGTATATTTCCATATAAAGCAATAAGATAACCAAATTGCATTAGGATTAACACTCCCAAAAGAGGTTTTGGGGAAACTGAAAGTGGATAAAGGAGACTATCTATATTTGGTGGAAACAGCTGATGGTTACGATGTTTTTGCTTCCGAAGAGGAACGTTTATTTGTTTTTTTAAAAATTGCAGATGGTTCTTTCTCTGAGATGGAAACTATAAGTTGGTTTAAAGAGCATTGCAGGTCTGTCACTCAGGATGCACATACATAATGAAAAATATTGATTTCGAAGAGCTGAACAATTTATTAAAGGGTCATTCAGAGCTGCGATTATGGTCGCCTTTGTTTATATTCACAGCTTCATTACTATAAAGCACCTTACAAATGAAGGTGCCCATAGTATATCGGTGGATTGCTGTAAGCCATGCGCCGCTACTGGATATCTATGGGGTTATTCTTTCCCAGGTGAGACGGGAAATATCACCACTTGGAGTTTTTCCACTAAAAGCGATTTTATTTTCAGCTTTAAATTCAAAAACCCTATCTATGTCCTTGCCAAAGAATTCTAGTGTGTTCGCATTCATGATGTGATGTGACATTGTGTGTTCATGCGCAACATATGTGCCTGCATAGAATATTGCTTTACTTGGGTCAGGGATTAACTTGTCATTGTTATCTTGCTTCATGCAGTTAATACTCACGGACATATATCCCTGAGATGTGTAGGTTAGTAAACCCGTAGGAGCTAAACAGTATGATTGCACTTTGCCTTGCATAGGTTGTCTTTCCATAGTGATTAGCTTCCATGTGCCCACCACAGAAGGTAAACTTTCAGCGTAAGCAGCACTTGAAAATATCGTTGCTAATATAAGACTCGCATGAAACCTCATCAACGCCTCCTTAAATTATGTTCATTATAGACCATTGCAGATTAAATAACTTTAAACTCCTCTAGTCCTTCTGGCCATAAAGGAATGTATTCTTCAGCTCCAAACTCTCTGTATGCAATCTTTACAACTGCAAGATCCATACCCTCCATCACTAAAAGATGCTTCACATCTATAAGGGTACCATGAGGATCATTTGTGTCTAAAAAAATATTAACCTCACCACAGCCGATGTCATGTCCATCGACTTGTGCATTAACAAGATGTTCATCTAATTTATCTTCCAGATTCGCAATTTCATATATATCTCCCCACAATTCATCAGGGGTTTGTACGACAAATTGATACTTCATATTTAGGGAGTTGCCCATCTTTTTTAATTCTTTCATTTAATATTTCCTATCAGATAATCTTCCAAAGTCATTGCCCAGCGTTCATGATCGCGCCACTGCCCATTGATTTTAAGATAGCGCGGTGAATAGCCTTCCAAACGGAAACCATTGGCTTTAACCAGGTCAATAGACTTTGTGTTTTCAGGTTGAATATTGGCTTCTAGCCGATGTAGCTGCATCGAGTCGAATGCAGTCGCGAGGACATGCTTCAGGCCAGCACCCATATACCCTTTACCCGCATGTTGAGCAATACCGTAATAACCAAGAAAAGCACTTTGAAAAACACCGCGAACGATTTCGTTGAGATTAAATACACCCACAAGATCACTTGAGCGATCGAAAATTAGAAAACATTTTTTATTACCTTGTTGTGATGCTTCATAAAATGCGTCAAATTCATCAGAGGTTTGAGGTGCTGTCACCCAGGGTGAATGGAAGGATGAACTAGCGTTCATGGCCTTGATAAAACAGTCTTTATCATTGAAAGTAAGCTCTCGCAGGATAATGTTTTCCATTTTATGCTCCTTTTAATAAAGTACAGATTAAGTCTTTCATATTACAACCCGAGCAGTTTTTGGGGTTCAAAATCGTAAAAACCGAAATGTTTTGGCCCAAGCATTTTTAATGCAATTGGGGTACATAAAGCCTCAGGTGCAGGCAGCCCAAAAACAACTACTCGCATTCCAGGCGCTAATTGACTATTTATGATAGGTTCCCCTGTGTCTATATCAATCATTGTAATCAAATCAGGACAGGCGATATAAGGATTTTGATTTAACCATGATAAAATAAATTCATTTTTAAACCACACTTTAAGCTCATTCTTTTTAAATGATTCGATTCCTGAAATTGATACATTCCCAACATAATAACCATCTAGGTCACCAGCGGAACATTCAACAACTTCACCTATGAATAATATTTTAGAGCCCGTGCATTTTATTACCGTCTCAATCAAGTTATCATTCTTTTCACGAGCCTGTCTTAGCGCGGTACCTACAGACAATGCTTTCGATAATGTGTTTAATAAAAGATAAGAGCGAACCTTGTTAAATTCTCTCAATAAGCAAGCCTGTCCAATTAATCCAAAAGATGCCATGGATAAATGTTTGCCAATCCGCTCCATCATTTGGTTGTTGATCGTTGTTTCGATTATTATTCTATTGCCATACGCATCGGCACTGGCAACGGGCAATAAATCAACATTATGTATTGCAGGCAGCATCTGCGGTATTTCTGGGAGTGCTCTTCCCTCAAAATCACCATCAACTGTTGGTACATCAAGCCACGCTGCTGTTGCTAATGCACTGGCTGTTGCTGCTCCACCTAATTCCAGTGGTGTAATTGCATTTAAACTGATACCTTCTCTTTCTAATAAAAGCCGTGTTGCATCTGCTGGCATATTAACAACCGTTTTCTTTTCAATGCCATGGGATTTCATTATGTTACGCATCGCCTCAGTTTCTGGACCACTAGAACCCATTAGGTATGGACAAACAGTCCAGGCATTGTCAGATATTTCATTTGCATCTACGATGCGAATATGCTTGCCTGCATCTAATGCTTCAAGTAACATTTTTTGACCAAATAATGGGGGTCCACCTCCACCGGTGGCATAAAAGCAGCAGCCTTGAGTAAAATCTTCAATTTGTTGCTTTGTGCTTATAGTAATCATTTCACACCTCATTTTTTGCAATAAATTCGGATATCACTTTTTGATTATCTCATATATTCCCAAACAGTCTTCTCATATCCAAAATAGGATCATAAGCATCAATCGGAAACTCAATCCGATATTGTTCACAAATCGCCTTCATTGGATTCACGAAATCCGTATTTTCGTTATCGATTCCCCATGGCCTGTTGGGCTGTTCTGGGGAATTCATTTGAAGCGAATAAACCGCATGGAAGCTTCCATCATCAAAATATACCGCAGCCGGGAGGTCTTTATTTTGCTCATAGATCTCTTTGGAAATATCGATAAACTTCAGAAGAGTTGGGTATTTCAGAATGATTTTCTTAAGCTCAGTATTATCGACAAAACCAGGCAAACCATCGGCTTTGGGGCGATTTTCGGAATGACGCATCACCGTCACTTCTATACCATTTTGAAGCATAAGTTCTAAACTTATTCGTCGGCTTACCACCGTCGTTAAAATCTCACGTGCACGATTTTTCTCAGGCACCAAGCCTTCTGGTTCTCTATGCCCATCAATAAATACATGGAAACCATCATTATCAACGGTAATAGTTTCTGGATTGATAAATAAGGGGGTTAGGGCAGCAGGCACGAAAAAAAGAGACTTGATACCGTGGTTTGGCGTTTTCTTCGCTTTTTCAACAAGTCTCATTTCGAGCTCATATTGCTTGCTGACGGTTGTGATACGTTTTAGGCTCTCTGTATTGCTGCTTTGGGCTGTTCTGTAAGCGTACATCTATCAATCTCCGGCAATAGATTATAATTATCTCGTTTGGGCTTAAATCATCCCTCGTATTATACAGTAGAAAGTCGTTAAGTATTAGGTGAGCGATCCCCCTATGCGTAGGGCAAATATGGGCTTGTTATAGTGAGAGGTAAAATTATGACGACTATTATCGAAACACCAAGACTGATATTGCGAACCTGGAGGCAGGAAGATGCTGAACCCTATTTTCAAATAAACCAAGATCCAAAGGTTATTGAACACCTCAAAGGGCCACTCACAATCGAGAAAGTTCGTTCTTTTATCACTGCGGCAAACGAACAACAAGAAAATAGGGGGTATACACTTTGGGCGGCAGAACTCAAAGATACTGGTGAATTAATGGGTTTCATCGGGCTTAATTATGACGAATGGAAATCTCATTTCACTCCCTCTGTTGAGATTGCTTGGCGTCTAGGTTCTCATTTTTGGGGTAAAGGATATGCGACAGAAGGTGCGCGTTCAGCACTTGAATATGGGTTCACGAAATGCAACCTCAAAGAAATATTCTCATTCACCGTGCCGGCGAACACACGTTCAAGCCATGTAATGGAAAAGATTGGCATGAGACGTGACTCTAGGGGTGATTTTGCACACCCTGAAATTGATCCAGATCATAGACTTTCTCATCATATTCTTTATAGGCTTACATTTGATGAATTTTTGAAAGCAAAAAGTTCCCGGGAAATTAAATAATGACAAAAGTAACTGTATTTCTAGGCTTGAGTCTTGATGGCTACATCGCAGGGTCAAATAATGATACGGTAAAGGCTGGGTGACACGAAATCGAGAGCTTCATGGTTCCCTCCCAATAATATGCTTCACCTGGTTCAATTAAGACGAGGTCTCCTGACGTGAAGGTTTGTTCCTTCTTTTTACATTTTAGCCTTGAGCTTTTTCTCGGGCGTATCCGCAGACAATCCAACCATGAAGCTATTGCCTGTCGGGTCTTTAAATACCCTTTCAAATGCTTCATGCACAGCGCTATCTGTTGGGTTCCAGAGACTCGGGTTTTGTTGGTGGCAAACAACATCAAATATCTTATCAACTGTTTCAGAAATCGGGCGACCTTGTTCTGACATAATGGCCTCCCATTCAACGCGCTTCGCATCTGTGTCAGGATAGGGATTTTGACCATCTTTAAATCTGTTGCCACTGGGTGCGGCGTTTTTAAAATTGGTTAAAACAGGACCGGGATTGATATTGGCGACTCTGATATGACAATCTGGGATCTGCTTAAGGTCTTCCCTCAGAACTGCCATAAAGTGTTCAAGGGCAGCTTTACTTGCGGAATAGGTGGCTTGTTTTGGATCTGGCAAGGGGCCAACGATACTACTGATTGAAATAATAGTACCGGACTTTCTTGCGACCATTTGATCTAAAACAGCGCAGGTGACATTGAGCAACCCAAAAAGATTTGTATCAAATACTTTGCGCCGTTGGACATCTGTTGTTGTATGTACAGGCCCGATTAAGCCCATTCCAGCATTGTTGATTAAGATGTCAATCGGCCCGATAAATTTAAAGAGCGTATTGATATCCTTCTCGGAGTCTGTGACATCTAACTTGATGAGCTTAACGGAGTCGGGGTGCTTATTCGATAATTTCAAAAGTTCACTGGAACTTTTCGGATCTCTTGCTGTTGCATAAACATTAAAGCCCTTCTCGGCAAATCGCCTGGCAGTTTCTAAACCAATGCCTGAGCTTGCTCCGGTTATAAATACCGTTTTACGATTATCCTTGAATCTTGTGCTAGGCGGTATCAGATCAAACATGGGTCAACTCCAGAGCTATTAAAAGTCATTATTATCTACTTTACGCTTCTTCATTGAAAGGGGGGATTTCACCCCTAGCGGAGGGCAGAAATTCAATATATTATAGATTCTGACGTTGTTGCACAAGTCATCCGATAAATGATGAGATTAGAATCATGTGACGTAGGGGCAAATTGCTCGGAGTGCCTCTGAGCGTGATCGGATTTGACTCGGGGATTCTCAAAAGTGAATCCCGACCAGAGTGGCCCTTTAAAGAGGGGTATCAAGCTTTTCCTGAAACCTGTGTCGCCCCTCATAATCCAAGAACCTGGATAAGAGACTCTTGCGTTTGGTACTCTCAGGTTTTAACGCAAAAACTCGGAATGCCGAATCAACCCCAAAACTGGAACTGACAGCCAATCAAGTGCCGTGATGATTTTTGATAAAAATATCCTTGTTAATATTTCAACTGCAGATGACCTGGAAATGTCCTAGCAATTTGATATATACGGCACAGAGGGGGCATTAAAAATTCTCACAAACCCATGGCTCCCTGATCTTGATAATAAAATAGTGATTCATCGTCACCTTGATCTTGAGCCCGTTGAAATGAGCTTCTCTGCAGACAGATCGCTGTATACCTATCAAATTGATCTGGCGAATGTCTGTATTCGTACAAATTCATGGACCAATCATCAAGGGGTGTCATTAGAAGAAAGTCTGGGAAATACCCGAGCACTAGAGGAGTGGCGAAGACAGGTTGTTCTATCGCCCTGAAGCCTGCCTCTGAATCCAATAAGTCATCAGCAAAGAAGAAACGCCCGCAACAAAAACAATGATCGCAACAGGCATAATCGTCCCGTTGAAGGTCATGCTCGCTAATCCAATGATCAAAGATGTTGCTAACAGGCGGAGGCTATTAGAGAGCGAAGCCGAAATGCCTTTGATGTCTGGATACACATTCATATAATCGCCAAATATAATTCCTAGGCTCAAAGCAAAGCCAGCTGTGAATACCGTCATTGCAGCGGTAATCAACATTGGATTGTTTGGCGCAATGAGCGCCACTAATAATAGCAATACACCACCCAGGAATGTGATTTGTTTACCAACCAGCCGTGTTTTTGATGCCCCGAGTCGATTGATCACTTTTCCTGAGAAAAAGCTCAATAAGGCAAAAGTTGCCAAAATCACAGCCTGATAATAGGCATAGCTATCGTTGTCGACGCCTAAATGGTTGATAAAAGTTAATGACAGATTGGTGATATAAGCAAAGTAAGCCCCGCAGACTACACAAATAATAAACAAATTTGCCATGGCCCGTGGATGAATCAGAAGATCTTTAAACCCTTTAAGAATTCCACCCAAATGAATGGGAACTCGCTTTTCTTTCGACAGGGTCTCGTGCACAAATATGATTGAAAACAAACATGCAACGATTGCAAGGCCAGCAACGAAAATAAAATTGGCGCGCCAATTAAAGGTCAAATATAAATAGTTTCCTACAATGGGAGCCAAGGACATAGCAAAAGTCACGATGCTATTAAAAATACCCATCACCTTAGCCGCTTTATCGTGCTCATACAGATCAAAAATAACAGCTGCAGGCAATACAAACGCCACACTACTGCCCAGTCCCTGAATAAACCGCCAAAATAGAATTCCCTCTATCGTTGTCATCATCACACAGGCGACACTGCTGATCGCAAACAATATCATTCCAACCAAAAGAATAGGGCGCCGACCATAACTATCAGAAAGGGGCCGTCAAAAAAGGCTTCCAATACAAAGACCTAAAAAATTAAAGCTAATAATCTGCTGGGCCATGACTTCAGTCGTTGAAAAATACGATTGAATGCTTGGAAAACTTGGGACGAAAATATCTGTCTCAGCAGCGGTGCTGATGATGACTAAGACGATGACGGACATTGTGATAAATGTTTGGGTGAAGAATTGACGGATATTCATAGGATAAAACCATAGAGTGGTGGTAAGGGATTTTCATATTGTAACTCAATATAATCATAGACATCAGGGGGATTCATCCCCTAGTGTATTTCCCCAATCTAGCGTTACAATGGGCAATTGACAAAAGCCAATATATTTGGTAGACTGGCTTACTATTCTGGTAGGTGTATTTTATGGTAATTCAAGAGGTTAACACATTTTGTGCCATCTATAGCAAGAGCAATCAGGGACATTATTTGACTGTCAATGAGGATACGCTCAAAGCTGTTGGGGGTCTGACCCCAGCAGACATCGTTGGCCTGAGGGATGTTGATCTTCCCTGGGCACCTATGTCCGAGTGTTATCTTAAACATGACAGACTCGTGATTAATTCCCGACAAACGCACGTTTTCTATGAGCCCTGTTTATATGCTGGGAAACCTCAACTTTACCGTGCCACCAAAACACCGATTATTGGTCACTCTGGGAGGGCTATTGGGATTCACGGGGTTTCTGTTCTTGTCAGTGAGCGATGCTTGATTCCTTTAACCAAACAACAGATATCCTGCTTGCGATTATTGGCATTGGGGAATACATACAAACAAATTGCTGTTGAATTGGGCTTATCGGCAAAAACTGTTGAGCATTATTTAGACGCAGTAAAAATAAAACTGAATTGTGAATCACGTTCAGACTTGATCATGCAAGCGATTGAGCGGGGATTGGTGGGAGTATTTTGATGACAAATTCAAATATCTACACATATGTGAAGGATAATTTAGGAATCTATCAATTCGTTTCGCCCAATGTTCTAGAATATTTTAAAAATATGAACGTCAATGATATCTTGGGGCGTTCTGATATAGAATTACCTGAACAGAAGGAAAATGTTCGCGCATGGATAGAAGAAGATCAACGCATCCTATCAACAGGAAGAGGGGAGTATGTCATTAATGCAGTAACTCTCAATGGTGTCACGGAGTGGCAGAGGACATACAAAGCTCCCATGTTCGGGAGAAATGGAAAAATTCAGGGCATTTCAGGCACCTCCGTATTTATCAGCAAAGAAAGCCTGATTGCTCTGACAAAACAACAAACCGCCTGTTTGCGTCTGTTAGCGCTAGGGAATACACACAAACAAATTGGAGATAAGCTTGGGCTGTCTGCGAAGACGGTTGAGCATTATTTGGATGCTGTCAAATTGAAGCTGAATTGTGAATCAAGATCAGATTTGGTCATGCAGGCCATTGAGCGGGGATTGGTCGGAATTTTATAGGGGATAATCCACTTAGTTCATCTCCACTGGAGTGACAGGCGGTTTGTGCCATATCTCCAAGATATTTCCCAGCGAGATCACTCGCAGAAAATCCTGCACTTGCAAAGGTTGCAATGGCGGACAGAGGCATCACTTTTGCTAAGACAACGGCTCCTGCCACCGTCAACGCGTTCAATAACCTGAATGCGGTTAGGACATTGCTATTTAGAGATGTCCTAGGGTGGGCTAAGTAGAAATGTCCGCTTTTGGGCATGCTATTGATCTCACCAATATCTTCAATTTCATTTTAATTTGGTTATATCGAAATTAGAATGAAAGGATTGTATTCTTGAGGCTGAATATAATTCAATAAATTCATAAAGATAGCCTTATATGAACCAATTGACATTAATGTGTTAATCTGCTAAGATTATATGGTGCCTCAATTATATTTTTAGGTTTGAGAGCAGAGTCATAGTTTTTTACGTCGGGAGGTAGCCATGTTGCACTTATTTTCTTCCAAGAAGGAGCCGCAAGAGGACGCTGTTGTTCTCGATGAAAGCCTAAAAAGAAAACTGTCCAATCTGACAGACTCTGATGTATTCACACCGTGTGGTGATTGTAAATCCTGCACCATTCGTTATAGCTATATAGGTGCGGGTTTGATCGGGTTAAAAACAACTGACATAGAAAAACTACTCCCATTCTTTAAGCAAAGTGGAATAGAGTGCTCCACCCTACAGATTCGGGAAGGGATGCAAGAATATAGTGATAATATTGTTTTCCATGATTTCACCGATAAAAAATCATTAGTGGATACAATTAAAAGTTTGCCAGGAATTAGAGAGATGCCAAAGTTAAAATAGCAAGTGTAATATCCACCTGCTCACCTACAGTGGGAATGTTGCTGCTGTTCAAGCAGCCCAACATACCCAGCTGGCTACTTATATTTTTCTAGTTCACCGAATGCTGTCTCTTCTGAACACTCTTGCTTCTCTCACAATTCAACTCTGTTTTTTTCTCCAAAATGAATGCCATCACATTGCCAAGGCGTTTATTATCAACCACTTCGCCCTGTTCGATTCGTTGCAGGCGATCGTGAAGAATAGAGTAGGGCAGCCTGCGTATCTAACTTCGATATAAACCAACAAGGTGCATTTAGGGCCACGCTTTTCAAACCAATGATGTTCAGAGCCATCAATTTGAATAAGTTCGCCGTAGCATTCACGCCGGTATCTGGGCTGATAGGCACGCTTGAGGCGCTGTGTGCGGGTCTTCCATAAACCAGCCTCAACCATCAGTTTTCGTACGGTTTCGGTACTTAAGGCAATTCTATGAAGCTCTAGGAGCTTCGCAGTAGTCAGGGTTGGCCAGAGTCGTAAAAATGCTCTTTGATGAGGCTCAGAGCATTTTGTTTAACCTCATCCGATACTCTATGATTGGATCTTGGAGGTCAAGGCAACGGCCCCAGATTCCTTGTAGGAGGCGATTAGACATCGCATCTGTCTTGAGGTCACCCCGAGGGTTTCTGCAGCTTGTGTTTGATTTAAACCGTGGCTAACAACGCGTTCAATAACCTGAATTCGGTACTTCAATTGTTGTTCGCATAATGTATATTATGTTAATACACGCACCAGGCATGTCTATGTCAACCATGTAATCAATGTTGATTAAGTACTTGATCCTTCATAACCAATCCTGATACTCTATGTGATACGCACACCATGTCATTTATGTAATATTGGCTTACAAGGAGTTAAAGCGTCAATGGAATTGGTTAAGATCAGATACCCCAATAATAGGATCTCATGGTCTGTTTTAAGCAATGATATTACCGTGGATCAGCTCAGAAATTGGATTATACATTTAGAAGAAATCAATCAGTCACCCAATACCATTCAGGCCTATGCTCGGCATATGGTTCGATTTGGGAATTATTTAGAAGCAAATGCCAAAACATTCAAAAAGATCTGCATTTCAGACTATGATCAGTTCCTTCAATGGCTTCCCTATGCGCTTTCAAATCCAGAGTTTCCAGGCAATGTCGTTTCGTTAAATCATCAACCAAAACGGCTTTCACCAGCACTGAAGAATCAAGTCCATTTGGCTGTGAAATCATTCTACAGATATTTGTCTGGACAGCCTAATTTCGATTTTGACAGCGCTGAAGAATCAACCAGTTATGACAGCCCAGAAAGGTATAAACCATTTCTAGAGCATATTAATGCTCGTAGAACGACAAGAACCAAGGATCGGTACCTACATGGTGATCCCGGTAAAGCTCAGAGAAGCGTCAGCAAACGACTAACCCCTGAAAACGTTTTAACGTTGATTAAGGCCTGCCACTTGATTCGAGATGCTTTCCTCGTGACACTTCTTTATAACACTGGCATGCGCATTGGAGAAGCTTTGGGGCTTAGACATACAGATATTGATCTGAAAGATGGCGTTATCTGGGTCATACCTCGGGCTGACAACGAAAACGGAGCTCGCGTCAAAGGCATGAAGACCCGAGCGATTCCCGTCATGAAGTACATAGTGGACATGTATGAGGATTACATCACAAGCGATGAGTATTTGGGCGCATTTGAATCTGGCACACAGTACGTGTTCTGCAATGTTCAAAAGTCACAAATTGGAAAAGCATTGTCCAAAAGCTATGGTGACAATCTCAAGAATTACCTCAAAAAAAGAACTGGCATCGAATTTACTTGGCACATGTTTAGGCATACACATGCCAGCGAAGCAATTGCAGATGGCTATAGCCTGCTTCAAGTATCTGATCGGTTAGGACATGCAAGCCCTCAAACAACAGTCAGTTTCTACAAACATTTGTTCAGCCATGAAATCAGAAAATGTCATTTAACTGGAGCAAAAAAGCTTGAAGAACGTTTAAGAGAGTTTAGTGCGACGCATACCAGCGAACGAGGTTTAAAATGGCTTTAACACTTGCATATATGACAGATGATTTAAATGAACAATACGAGGCTCAATTATCGTCTGCAATTTCGGTTATATCTCCGCTGCTTCTTAGCAATGATGTTTGGGATCAGGAATTTGCAAATTCTGTACCGAAATTTGTTAATAAGCACATCGGTGCAAAAAGTCCTATTTCTTTCGCATCACTCCCCTCCTCCTTGAAGCTGGAGCTCAAATTATACTGGGCGAAATTGCTTTCAGACGATCGATGCAATTCGATGAGTGCAATTGAGAGAAGAAGACAATCAATGAGATGGTTCAACTCTGATGGAGCAAATATACTTTCCGATTTTAATGTCAAGACTTTATCTGATATTCCTCACCCAGAATTTCCGATAAATTGCATTGTCACATCTCGCTCAATCAAGAAGCACAATGATAGATTGTTGGAGCTGTATTCATGTTTTGAAGGGAATGGTGATCGACCTCCGCAAAAAATTTGTGTCGTCGATGATGCTACAGGACGTGTCAATCAAAAAGAATATTTATCCACAAGGGTCACCATCATTGGGGATTTTCACAAGCAAGCTATTATAAATAGGGAACAGCTGCAACCAATGAATGGCCGGAACATTATTTTTATTAACGACCTTTACTCTGAAGAAAATGTACGATTCAAAGATAAACAACGGCAAACTGATACATATTTAAATTTTTTTCTATTCCCTCCTTGGCTGCGAGATGCCGCCAAAACGCACCTGCTTCAAAAGATATCCTTTGGCGAATTGGCACCAGGATCATTGCTTGGTTATTTTTCTAGGTTATTAAGTTTCAGAGATTTCATGCATGAAAGATTTGATATTCCACGCCCAAAACTTGTCACTGTTACTTTGATTGAAGACAATTATGTTGCCTGGGGCAATGAGAAAGGATTGGCGGGAAAGAACTGGTTTACCGACACCTTAGCGATGCTATCCACAGCGGGACGTATGTGGCCAAATGAGTGGCCTTCCCTATCAGTCTCAAATCGAGCGGCTAGAAAGATCAAAAAAACACATTACAAACAGGGGCTAGGTCGCATCGGTCAAAATCAAGAAGGTGCTGGACGCTCATATTCCCAGCGCATTGTGGATGAGCTTAATAGATCAATAAGTTCAGCACCAGATCCAATTCATGATATTTTTAGCATCATCATGGGCACTGGCATGAGAGCTGAAGATGGGCATGCCCTCCTCTTTGATTGCCTTAAAGATGATCCAAATGATAATGATTTTATGCTTTTAACTTTTTGGCAAAATAAAGTAAGAAAATGGAATACAAAACCTTTATTAAAAAAAGATAAAGGCCATGCATATTTAATTGATTTAATTGCAGCCAGGCGAAAAAAGAATATTCATAAATACGGGAGAGAAACAAAATACCTTTTTCCGTCCTTCACGGGGACGCAGGAGAACTTTCTAACGCCCGGATGGACAGTGCTTGAAATCAAGAAACGATGCATTGCGGATGACATCCGTGATGAGACTAATAAACCTTTGAGCTTTTCATGGCATCCACTTCGACATACCAAGGGCACATCATTAGCCAAGGAAGGTCATGACGTAATGAGCATCATGATGGAGCTTGGACATGCCAGCCCTGATATGGCCGCTGTGTATGTTAACAATAGACTCGAATTAAAAAAACAAGCCCTCATGGAAAAAGGCAGTGGCAAATTCTTTACCATCGAAGGCAAAGTCGATACAAAAATTATGGAACTGATGGTAAGAAAGGAGCAGCTCAGCGCTACTAGAGTATGCGGTGGTGCTTGCTCTATGCCCAGTCAGCTTGGCGATTGGTGCGAGCACGCGAATGCCTGTTATACCTGTAAGCATTATCGGGCTGACGGAAAAGATATTGAGTTTTTTAAGCATGAGAAGCTTGCCATTACTGATTTAATTGAACAGCAAAAAATCGAAAGCAATGAGTTAAATGATGCCGGCCACAAACGTATGGCTGAAATACTGCAAAGACGCATGGCAAAAAACATGGACATCAACGCTTCGCTTGGCAACATTATTCAGGCAATAGAGACAACGGATCGATATCAAGGCGATAAACCAATGGCGAAGAAAATGAGTCTGGAGCAACCACATGATTAACAAAACTGATGGCTTAAAAAAGGCAAGAGACCTTAGAAGCAAAGAGAAAAGAGAGGCTGTTGAAAAAGCTATCAGCGAACTATCGCAACGAAATGAGGCAGTAACATTTCAATCCGTGGCAGCTATGGCCTGTGTCAGCAGACAGTATCTTTACAATAACTTTAAGGACTCAATCTCTGTTGAGCGCAATTCCTCTAGGAGTGTTGCTGATGTGATTGATGGCATCACGGTACCAGCGAGAACGCCAGATGAGCACAAGCATGTTGAAGCCCTGCTCCGCAACAAAATTGAAAAGCTTGAGAAGGAAATGAGCGCGCTGAGGCAGGAAAACGCACGAATGAAGCAATCATTGGAAAAAGAAAGGGGTAAAGCCGAACATTTTAGGCAAAATTGGCTTAATTCAAAATCAAAAGATGTATTGTAAAAGGAAAGGTTGAATGGGCATTATTCATGATTCGATAAAAGCACTAGATGTAATTGATTCTCAACTGGAAGAATATGAGATCCTAAATGTATTATCCAAAATCGATAAACATGCACTTACCCCTCAGGAATTGAAGCATGGTGAATACGAGTGGATTGCTTTCAACATGCAGGATGGATTTAATTGGTCGAAATATGCAGGAAAAACATGGGGGACTTACTTTGGTCCTGTATGGGTATTTCCTGATGGAACAGTTTGGCCTGATAAGTCAATGATTACAGAAGAAGCTGTTTGCTATTGGGCAGCTCGGTTGGATGAGTGTGCTCATCCTGTTCTTAAAGCAAGATATGCTGGGCTCGTTTGGGATTTTAAAAACATCCTCAAGGAAAAACAGAATCTTCGTGAACTCCCGAAGATTATTATTAATAACTGTTTAGTGATTTCAAAAAATCACCTCCACAAATATCCTCATGAGGAGCTTATAAAGTTAAAGTGGGCTCTTGAGACCGCACTCTCTGTAAAGGATGAAAATATTGCCAAAGATATACTACGTGAGATGTTCAATCGCAATGGCTTTGGCGGAAATATTTCAATTATCGAGTTCTTATTGAAGAATAAAAAGGCACCGTTAATTCCTGAGCAAAAAAATCAACTGATAACCGAGCTAAGAAGTTACAGCGAATCTCGTTGCTTCTCGACTGCCATGCAGTCAGCGGTAATTCTTGCCAATTACCACAGAAGCAAAGATAACGAAAAAGAGGCCAAGCAATCGATTCTTAAGTATATCAATAATGTTCTTGAAAATTCAACTGTCGAGCAACCTTTAAGATGGAAATTTATTCTTGAGGAGGCATTAAGTTTGACAAGAAAATATGGCCTGGGAGATGACATTGTGAATCAAGTGGAATGTGAGCTGAGATTGATTTGCGATAACATTTGGAAAGACATGAAAGTAATTAAGGCTGAGGCTATTGTCGATTTCACTGAATTCGACCTTTTTATCGACTCTGTTCTTTCAAACAAAAAGAGCTCGATTCTTGATGTGCTAGCAATTAATTTTATACCGAAAGCTCAAGATGGAAAGATGCTTTTTGATCAACTAAAAAATGACAATCCAATTTCCTATTCTATAAACAGAACCTTGTTTGGGCCTAATAATATAACCTCGGCCGATCTGGATGAAAATGATAACGACCTTATTCATACCATAAAACAGCTGATCATAATAAATGGGGTTTTTTTGAAAAGATTTATAGAAAAGTGTCGCTTTTGTAAAAGAATAACCATGAGAACCGTCAAAAAACATTTTTCTAAATCACATTTATTCAAAGAAACTCATAATCGGCAGTTGTTTCATGGTCTTAAGTCATATTTTAAAAAAGATTATATTACGTCAATATACATTCTTGTCCCTCAGCTCGAAAATGCAATAAGAGTGCTTTTAAATGAAAGTGGTTCGGCAGGTTTAGAACCAAATAAATCTGGCGGATTCGATGAGCGCGCCCTGGGAGCCTTGTTTAGCATGGATGGTTTAAAGTCAATTTTAGGCGAAAACCTCATCACATATTTCAAGACGATTTATACACATAATGCAGGGATTTACTTAAGAAATTTAATATCTCACGGTAACGCATGTGATGCTGTATTTACTGCAGAACACGCAGATTTGGTTTTTCACTCACTCATAATACTGGCTGCGCTACCCTCCCTGAAAACATAACCGAAACGACAGCCCCCTACTGGTTGTCCAGAGGCTGTGAAAATTTCACTGCTAGTTAATGCCGTGAATATTTTATAAATATCCCTTGTTTCCACTTGAAAATTGAGCTCTCAATCACCATGTAAGCAGCTGATCGTTATTTTTGAAAAATATCCATAAATAATTCATTGGAGTCAGATTCTCATGAGATTATACGATAATTATGATGCATTTAAAGCGAACCCATATGATGAAGATGAGAAAAACAGAGTGATCAAGCACTGTGCCCATTATATGGAAAGGAATGCGACTATTCCATATGAGCTGCAGTTATGTTTTGATCTTTTGAAAGAAAGAGAACCTGAATATGTGAATTCATACTTATCACTAATGACATTAGCATAACATAAGTCATTGATTAAAGGGATGTTTACACGATTTGGTGTGCATACATGTTAAATGGAGATAAAAAGCAGCTAGAGCCTCGGTGTTATCGCTTTATACCCACGCCAATCAAGTAAGTGAATTTGGTTTTTTTGCATCTCGTACATTTTATACACTGCGATTGCTTTCGGATCTTCTAAAATAATAACATTCTTGATGGCGCCATCTCCAGAGCGTAGGTTTTTTTCAGTTGATGGCGCATTGGTCACATCCCCAATTACAATTGTGTCAAAGTTAGCGCGATTTTTCACTTGTGCACAGCACACTTCGCAAGGTGTCAGTGTTGTGAACATTGTGGCTTGGCGAAAATCTACAGGTCCCTGTCCTTTAAGCTTTGCGACTCTTCCCGCATCTCTCAATGCGCTTGTTTCACCATGCATTGTTGAGTCATTTTCTTGAATAAGCGTATTGTGTCCCTTACCGATAATTTGTCGCCCTTCACCAATGATCACTGCGCCAATCGGGCATCCTCCTTCTTTGAAAGATTTAATCGCAAGAAAGGTTGCTATTCGCATGAAGTCTTTATTTTGGAGTTTATTGAAAAATGCAGGCTCCACAACACGTGGCAGAAATTCCGTAGGGAGCAATGCAATGAGATTAAGCACGGCATCATCAACGGGAGTGTATCGAGTTATATAAAGATGTTCCATTCGTCTATTCTACCACCTTACTTGCCTCATCTCTTTGTTTACAGAAATAATGCATAACCTATTGATTCAATCGTCATTTACACGATTTGGTGTGCATACATGTTAAATTATGTTCATCATGGCTATTATATTGGTTTGTATGACATATGATGAGCCTAGAATATCTACTGGTTCAAATGACGGGATACCACATCTTTCGTAGCCGTATAATCAGCCTCTCTTGCACGTACTCGTTGTTCATACAACGACCATACGGTTAGATAGAAGTTATTTGTAGGAACAACTACGTCAGCAGGGATTTTTCCACCATGCTGCAAAAGTATATTAAGCACCCCAGCGCGACCATATTCAATGGCTATTTCAACAGGAGTTTTTAAGCCGTGCATATCATCTTTCACGTCGAGACTAGCACCATTAGTGCATAAGTCTTCAACTAATTCTTTATCATCTAAAAGCACAGCATAGGTAATTGCAAATTCCGCACAATATCTTTGACCCATATCAGTATTTGCGACATCCAGGTAATGATCCAAAGGCCAGTCTAAATCAATCCCCTCAAGTAATGACCAATATTTTATCAGTGGCTCGAGTTTAGCGATGGATTCCTGAGTGAGATCTCTGTATGTTTTTACCATGTTGGAGCGTGGGTTTCTCATATCTATAGCACCTCATCTATTACTTCAACTTATTCAAAATCAAGACACATTCTACCCCTTCACTTAAACGACTGTCAAGCCCAGGCGATGAAATGCCGAATATCGCTCCTGTAGGCTTGCCGAGTATTGTCGCTGGTGGCATGCTGGATATAGTGATGCGAGGGCTTAGTGCCTAGCTCATCGCGTGGTGGCTGTATCATTCCCTTGCTTTCAGGCATCCCCTTCCCCTTCCATTCATCCTTGCCATATGATATGATCCCGTTTTAATCACTGAGCGTAAGGGCTTCAGCGCCATGACAGTTATATTCAAAATTTTTGACAAAACCTTTCAAGCTTCATCGGGTGTATACGGAACTGCTCGTTTTAAAGACTCCGATGAATATAAAGAAGTTAAAAAAAATCACTTATCTATCATGAATGACATGGCTGCTGACAGAATGCTAATCACGAACCACGTGTTTGGTCTTCATGTTGTCGACGCAGACCAAGTAGCGGACTTCGCAGATGAGCCTGATGCAGATGCTGCTGTCACTACGCTTCCAGGCGTACTATTGACCATTCAAACCGCAGATTGTGTCCCTGTGATGCTAGTAAGTGATGATGACAAAGTAATCGGTGCTGTTCATTGCTCTTGGCACACTACCAAAAATGGTATTCTAGCCAATGTCGTTTCTTTAATGATAAAAAAAGGCGCACGAAGTATTCGCGCTATCATTGGGCCTGCTATCCATCAGAAGTCATATGAAGTCGATCAGGCGTTTTACGAATCCATCATCTCATCAGCGCCTAGAGCATCCTACCTCTTCATTCCATCAAAAAGACAAGGCCATTATATGTTCGACTTACCAGGGTTCTGCAAGCTGAAATTAAGTCAATTGAATATTTCAGAGGTGCTTGATCAGTGTGAAGACACTTATCAATACACAGATAAATATTACAGTTATCGTCGCGATGCACATCAAGGAATTTTAGGTGAAAGAAAAAATATATTATCGACTATCATGATAATGGAAGCAGGAGCCTAGTTTCATGAAATACACACGAATTTATGCAGGAGATGACAAGCATTCTCATTTCGAAGATAGCGATTTTGAGATGTTTGATGCCATTATCGGTAAAATTAGTGCAACGATTCCAACAAATTGTTTATATTTTGGGGAGATAACCGATACTGATGAAATCAGCTGGCACAACCCACCCGTGCCACAATTTGTGATCATGCTGGAAGGTTCCATGGAAATAGAAATTGGCGATGGGACTAAAAAAATATTCAACACGGGTGATATTGTGTTTATTGAGGATACCACTGGGCAAGGACATGTGACGCGAGCAGCAAGCTCAGGGAAGCGCAGGTATCTGGTTATTCCAGTCACAAATCAAAGCGAATAATGGGCAATATCCTGCCAGGAGTTAAGAGCGAGGGTTGCGTTCCTATTTGCTTGCCCCTGACTTTCTCATAAAATGGTGCAGCATTGGCATCTGCTTCCAATGTGAAAAATTTCAACCCCTTTCGCTTTGCTTCATTTTTAACTGCTTCGGCTAAAATCCGTCCATAGCCTTTACCTTGATGTTCTGGAGCAACAAATAAAAGTCCAGGTGATGTTTTTTCAGATTGAATGGGTGATCGCGCCCAGCAGGCAATCACATGTCCATCTACTTCAACAACAAATGTTATCCAGTCGCTAATCATTTCTTTTGTGACTGTAAGCTCATCTGTCCAGATTTTGAGCCAGCTATCAGGGTATCCCCAACTAGCTTTGGAGCGGAAACTTTCTTGCGTCAGGAATTCTGCTTCTTCCAGCCTGGCAGGTCTTACAGTAATAGGGTATTCAATGCTAGTCAATTTTAAACGGTTCCACGTCGGCTTTAATCTCGAGTAATGATAGCATAGCTCGGCGGATATACTGCCTCCCCCTATATAGGCAAGCTTGCCAGATAGGGACGGATAACTCAGATTATCGTAGATCATGCTGGTACCAACACTTAGTGGTCACAGACCAATATACATAACAAAATGTTTTCTTTAATCTTTTTATATCAAAAAAGCCAGCTTTAAAACTTGACAAGCCGCAGCGCATCAGAGGATAATGACAGAATATGTTAAAACAGCAATTCGAGGTACCAGGCATGAACCCACTACTCCACCCAAACACAGAAGGCTCCATTCGCGTCTTTCATATTACAAAGACACCGATTGATAAAATCCTTCGAGAAGGTCTTAAAACCGTTGCTCAGTTAATGAATGAGGGGGAAATGGAACGCAGAAACCCCTCTAGTTATGGTCTATTGCGAGATCAATATACTCACATTTATTTTCGACCTGTTGAAAATGCTGATAACTATATTACAGCGATTCGCGGGTGTACATGGATCGCCATAGATGTGCATCCAGATAGCATTGTATATGATTCCGAATTGAGATTTGAGCGAAACCTGTCCTATTACGCATCACAAATTACTTTGCGTGACTATGTAGCGCCAGGATCGGCAACGGGGATTACGCGTGGAGGTGAGATACTGATAACGCAACCAGTACTATCCCCTGAGATGTTTAGCGATAACAGCCGGGATTATTGGCTTAGAAAAGAAAATGAGGCAAAAAAGGTGCAGGTTCCCGATCCTCAGGTGTCTTCCGGTGCAGGAATTGTGAATAATAGCTATACATCGGCCCCGTTTATCCCGCGCTCATCAGAATTGCTCTCAAATGTAGCCGTTAGACAGAAACAGCAGTCTCAAAATAAACATTGCTGTACTTTTTTATAGTATCTAGCTGTGTACCGCCGGTAACATTCGGTACATTTGAGCCGTAATCAGCTGTAAACCCAAAAACAGTGGCGCTTTCATCCTTTCGTACCCCTACACTTAAAACCCACTCTTAATCGGCCTTGGCTCTGATAATTCCGAAATACTAGGCTGTACAGCACCACGCATTAACGATATACTCACCTCATGATCAGAAGTTTATACACATCAGTCAACAGAATACTCAATCCCTTCACCCTAAGAGACCTCCTCCTCCAACAGGCCGAATACTTTTCCATGTTCTTAAGCAGGGCCGTCGGTCTCAACTGTACTTTGAAGCCAATCAGCCTCACTCCATTCTCCGCACCCAGGCACTTCGTTCTGGAGTCAGATGGCGAGCCCATGTCTGTTGAGCACAAACACAAAATCTTAGAATGGGGGCTTGAACACCATCCGAGCTGGTTTTGCCGATGGTGGAGAGATGAAGCATTTGAAGGAGATATGATCGTCTTAAATAAGGACGGTGATTTTTGTATTAACTCGCACGATCTGCTTAGATTGATTGTCGCATTAGACCCTTTCCTGGCCAATTCACTTAAAAATGTCGAAACCATGTTGAATCAGCGGTACAGCAAGACTCTGTCCCTTAAAATTCATCCCACCGATTGGTCCATGGATCTTTATATCAATGACGAGACCTTAACTTCTGCTGAATTGCATGAATTTAGCGAAACATTACAAAACGATGTGTATAGAAAAACAGGCCGTCATATTAGCCTTTCATCCGGCTGGTCATTTACACGCGCTCCTGTGAGGGTCGTGCCATATCACGCTAAAATAGTCTCTGCAGATTCGTCTAGTCAAGACATGAGTGGTTCTACTACAATCGAAGAGAGGTTCAAACGAAAATTCCTCTGTCAATCTGAAGCAATTAAGTGTTCAGGCATACGGCTTTCTGTCAATTTCGATCTTCCTCCACTTTTTGACTTTTTAGACCTCAAATGCCCGAGCTATTTCCCATCAAGTCAAACACATATTCCGCCTGTTGAGCTCAGCATTGATCCCCACCCGGTTTTATTGTTGACGAAATGGCGGTTTGTGGGCATTAATATCAATGGAAATTGGTTTGGCGCGTCACAACAAGAGAAGGATTTCAGTGAAAAATCCTGGGAGGAGGTCGCAAAACGAATGCTAACCCAACCAGAGGATAAAAGAAAAGCGCTGACTTATTTTTGAGATATCTTTCCACGTCTTTACATGGCGAGCACGCCGGACAAACATGTCCCGGACTCGCATCCGGGATTGCTCGGAGTACATCGCGTATTTGCCTTTAGACCCTCCCTTTTTAGTACCAACTTAAATTAGAGGTCTCCGGAGTGGTCAAACGGTATTGAACGGGTGTCATGCAGTTTAAAGCCTGATGTGGCCGTTCTTCGTTGTACTCTTTAATCCATGCTTCTGTTATCTCTTTTCACTTTCAGACTATTCTTCGCAATAATTCTCACCGCCGATCAATGGGATTAATCTACAAAGTACTTCGTCAATAATATGTTCATCTGCATGAATGCTTGAAGGAGTCATATTTTTGAGCAGTTCTTTTTCTGAAAAATGAAGTCTTTTTTTAGGCCAAGGCTTAACCTTTTTCACTGTAAACACATCTTCTGTGACATCCACGATAACTTTCGTTCCTTCAGTAAAATGCGGGATATCTCGCATTATGCCGGATACTCTGAGGGCTAATCCATTGCCCCATTTTTGTATACTTGCTTCTGTCTTCACGATAAGTTACCTCTAAAATAATCTTAACCTGAAAAGCACATACTATGTATCAACATCTGTCAAGCACTTTGTTCAATCAGCTAAAATGACACGATCCCGAGCCCATTATATGGGCTCGGGTATCCAAGCTTACTGCGGCTTTCTCTTCGAGCTGGCATATGCCAATACAGGATGATCTCCAGAGGTATCCACGCTTTGGCTCGCTTGCACGGCAGCGGGCGCAAAGGAAACGCCACCAGAGCCTAACCCTGTGGTCACGCGAGCGTTGGCAACTGGAACACCGTTTTGATAAACACGCCCTAGTGTGGGGAAGCCATCATATGCAACCGCACGAGAGCCAACGCCGCGTATCGCCTTACCTGAGCTGACCAGTTGCTGCAAGTCTGCTTCCGTCAATTCTTGACCATGAGTATTTCGTCCTAAGGCAGCTGAAATCAATTCAGGCAATACATTGTTGATCATATTCAATTGCAACAAATTTCGATTTTTCGCAAAATCTTGTTCAGCTGTAGGTACTTGATCACCATAAAATGCTTTTGTTCCTGCTACGGCGATAGAGAGTTCAGGCCCCCGTTTTCCGGCTTGCCAGGCTAATACAACTCCTTGCTGGTGAACTTCCATGTAGTGATTAAAGGACTTATATTTTTCCAACATGTCATCTGAAACACGAAAGGATAACCTGAGCGCAGCGCCAGCAAATATGGCATAAGCAGGTTCATTAAAACCAAATTTCCTCAATGTGCCAACGGATTCGCCAGGACAAAATACATATTCATGATTGTCATATGTATGATGATGAGATTCCTTTTTGAAATTTGAAAAGAATAGGCCGTTTACGCGACTTCCAGACCCATTTTCAGTGGTTGAAACGTTACTGACCTCGCGGTTAAATTTAATGCGGAAATTGTCTTTGTCCTGATGTGATACATTGGATGTGTACTGCCCCATCACTTTACTCAAATAAGTGGAGAATTTAGGCAGAAAAGTTGCAACGTGCAAACAGCCGCCTGGACGCCATAGGGCTACCGCATCACTTTTCCAAACAAGCTCGCCATTCAATTCAATCGAATTTGTTTTGCAAAAATCTACCAACGAAATATCCCGTTTCATAACCTCAGCAGGAGACAATATTTCACAATGATGATATCCCAGTTTGTCGTAATCGTTCATCATATCTTTGGCTCTTTGTGCTGCATCGGGAATACGTTGGATTAAATCTATCCGATACCCTTCTTGCAATACTTTTTTATCTGTTTCTCGGCATGGATTGTAATTGGAGTCTCGCATGATTTTTTTCAGCTCATCATCTCCATTCTGATAAATATCTTCCCATAAATCCATGCTCAGTTTGCCAAGGGTCAGCAGAGCTTCGGTGCGTGCCAGATGGCCTGCCTCGTCTTTACTGTATTCTTCAACAGCCCTAATGAATTCTTTTGCTGCTGCGGATTCATTAATTCCTTCTACATCATTGACACGAACGCCCCCAGGCACGCTGAATAAATCTTTGAGCTTTTCAACCAGCAAGGTGCCTCTCGGAACCACTGAGAGAATCTCATCTGGTGTTAAACTGGGGGCAATTTTTGCGGCAGTTGTTTGGTCAAACCTTTCATTTTTTTCATAAATGGTCGCACGTAATCGTTCGTTTTTTTTCTGCGCCTTGAGGTAAGCAAAATAAACCTCCATAAATCCGATGATACCGCCACCGATGATAGTGACTTTATTTTGTGCATAGTCATTAGGCATGATAATTTCCTCCAAAAATTTATTTATCGTATCATGAAAAAAATGAGATGCGCAATATTTATTTTCACAAAAAGTTTTTGTTTTTCAACTGACAACTGAAAGTGTGATAAAGGTTGAAGTACACTGAGCGTCATTTCATCGCCGCCGGTGATCTGATGACCTGTAAAGTGGCTGGTGATTCAACAGGGCTCAGCGTTGGCGTATCGGCTCTATTGCTTGCACGCTCACTGTGATTATCTTTATCCTGAGATCCACAACTCGAAGATGAAGATGAAGCAGTGCTGTAATTGTTATGACGGTAACTCGAAGTACGTGCGCTAGAACGTCTGCTTGATTCGCTTTCGTTAATGCGAGACGAAGATGGCTCCCCCCAAGTATTAGGCGTGAATAATAATGACACTTCAGGGCTAGAACATTTATATTGTTCAGCATATTTATAGAAAAACATTTTATCACTAGATTTTTCTCTGATCGCATTCAATAAATATTTGTCATGTTCTAGCAACTCTCGAAATGAAACATTACCCGAACATACTGCGTCGAAGTATCGCTGATATTTTTCTTCACCATCTGATGCCTGCTGCTCAAAAATAGCTTTGATGTGATCACTGATATTTCCCCACAATAGCATATTAAGCTCTTGATAAATGTTAAGGAGCGTTTCTCTGATAGAGATGATGTCTTTCAATAATTGCTCGAAATCATTTGAGTTGTAACTCGTCATCAGATCTTCGTCGAATGTTTTAATAAATTTCAGTCGTGGTGAACCGTTGATATTAATTTCATCCACACTAAAGCTATCAATGAAGAACAATCTGAATTGATTCAAAACATCTAAGAATTTATCCATTTTCCCTTTCATTTGATGTAAGGGTTCTGGCGATGTCAAAAAGTCAGCGCTCAGTGCCAAAATTTCTAGCGCAAATACCATTGCATCAGGCGTATCAGATCTGTCGGATTCTGCACTGAAAATGGCAATCCAATTCAGCATGTCTTGGTGTTTTTTAGCTAATTTTTTCGCATCATTGAGGGTAATATCAAATGAAAGTTTTTCATCCCTGTCTTTGGAAAGACGGTAATGTGTTCTTTTGATATTTCTGATTAAACACACATAGCCTTCCGGCGAAGTCCATTTTTCCAACAAGAGTAGACGCATGCAATGGTACCCTTTGGCAATTGGATTTTTTTCATGTTCATATTTTATAAAACGTTTATTGTAGTTATCAATAATAAAGGCTATGATGGTCTTCAATAAGGATGGTGACAACGGTGATCGAGCCGAAGCACCAATATGGGATGTATAATCTTGCTCATAGAGTTCATTGGCATGAATCATTTCTTGGGTGAATCGAGATGGCCCCCAAGGCTTTTTATCTTCATATCCCGTTCGAACCACGTGGGTCGACATGCTGAACATGCGCCTACTCTCCCCTGTTTCATGATCGGGTCGTCCTGTTCTGGGCGTTCTCGGTGTTAAGGGTTGGCTGTATAAGATATCTCTGTCCATCAGATTCGCAAGTGCGTTGGTGAGAGCGGATACTCGGGCTGCCTCTTCACTATCGTGTCGTCGGGTGATAAAACGCCACAAACGTGCCCAGCGGGAAAGCCTTCGAACAGGTAATGGAGACTTTAGGATTCGGGTAATGGCTTCATGCAACTCTTCTCTGCTTAAGTCATGTTGATTCGCGTTGCTTATCAACTCAACCAATGGTTGATAGCAATGTATTAAAGGGTACTGATGAACGATAGTCAATAATTCGTTTTTATAGTCTTCTGTTATATTCATTGAGGGCTCTCCCAAGTCTTAATGGTAATGCAAATAATTTCTTAATAAATAGTAGTAGGTCATTCTGAAATTAGCAAGTTTCCTAGGATTTGATATTTAACATTCTGAATTAAAATAAATTGGGCATACGGATTGTTTTTAATGATAATACACTATATCATTCATAAGAACTCAAGGGGTAGCACCCCGCACGGACGAATGTTATCAAACGGATAGGAATTTCTTATGAAGACGTTACTCACAGTGATCTTGGCGCTGTCCATCATGCCAGCATTTGCTGCTGATACCAATCAATTTGTCTATATCACTAATTACTGGTACGACGGCTCCACGCCTGCCATCACATTGTGTTCAGTCAAACAGAGCGATGGATCATTTACCAATTGCCAAGATTCAGGGTTTACCATAGAGGATTTAACCGCACCAGCTCAAATCACTTTTGGCTACAGCCATGCGTATGTGACCACTGTAGATGGTCCTGTTGTGCAGTGCGAAGTGTCGAACAAAACAGGTCTGCTCTCTGATTGCGTCGAAGCTGGTGATGTTGAAGATACCGATATTATCGGTATTGAGTTGATCACTTCCAATAATGGCCCCTCCTTTGCCTATCTGGCTGATGCGAATGCGGAAGGTCAGCTTTGGCAATGCCCTGTTGATCTCGGGTCAGGACTTTTTGGCACATGCGCCACAAACAGTCAGAACTTCACTAATGGGTTGAGCTTCGCAACCTTGCAAACATTCAGTAACAAATACCTTTATCTGCCAGAGGGCGATTTTTGGGAGGATGAGCAGCCCATATGGAAATGTGAGGTCAATCTGCTCACGGGTGCCATACCTGATACCTGCGCTGACTCAGGTGCTGGCGCGATTTTCGACGGCCCTGGTTCTATTGAATTCATCACCATCAATGACAATACCTACGCTTACATCACGAGCTACAATGATGGCACAATCATTCTTTGCTCAGTGGATACAGAGGGCAACTTGAGCGACTGCAGTCCTTTGTCACAAACATTCTTTGAGCCAGGGCAAATTGCATTACCCGTGATTCAAAACACACATTATTTCTATGTGACAGATACATGTGGCGGTGATGTCGTCAAATGCATTATTGCATCTGATGGCACATTGAATCAGTGCGGAAATGTTCTGACAAACATGAGCGCACCCTACGGACTGACATTTTTCCCTTAAATTGAGGATGGTATCTTGAAAAAATGCATTGTTTCGTTTGCCGTGTTGGCTTTCTCTCATGTGGGATTGGCTACCTCTCCCAATAATAAGTTTGCGTATATCACAACACTGGGCGATGCCCCGTACCCTATTGTGCTGTGCAGCGTAAAACATTCCGATGGTTCATTTTATAATTGCGGTGATTCCGGCTTTTCCTATGCAGAACTAACGCGCCCTGGGCAAATCGTCTTTCACAATGGTTACGCTTACGTAACCACTTATGTGGCCCTGTTTTGAAATGCGATATCGATAGTGAAACAGGCATACTATCGAGTTGTGATGTTGTTGCAAATCTGGCTGATACCAATATCATTGGCATTGCCTTTAAAGAAACAACCACCGGTCAATTATTTGCATACATTGGCGATGGGAATCCTGATGGGCAGCTTTGGCAATGTCCTGTGGATCCTGTCTCCGGTTCATTTGGCACTTGTGTGACAAATAGTCAACCATTTGCAAATGGTCTCCTCTTTGAAACGCTGAAAGAGTTCAATGGAAAAACATATTTATACTTACCAGATGGTAATTATGGTGATCCCGACCAACAAGTGTGGAAATGCCCGATTGATCCTGTCACAGGAACAATTCCCAATTCTTGCCCTGATTCAGGTGCCGGCACTCTATTCAATGGACCCGATGCCATTGCATTCACTTCATGCAGTGGTGTCCAGTATGCGTATATCGCCAATTATAATAATGGCATCGTGAATAAATGCCATGCAGGACCCAATGGGAATTTGCAAAGTTGTACAGCATTATCCCATTCATTCGACGTGCCTAATCAAATTGCATTGCCAGTGATTGCTGGGAAGAATTATTTTTATATGGCTGATTTAGGCGCTGGCGATGTTATAAAATGTGATCTTGGTGTAGATGGTAGCTTATCCTATTGCGAAAATGTTGACACAGGATTATCGGCGCCATTTGGCTTGACCTTCTATCCCTGATTTTTAAGAAACACTCATCTGAAAAAATCAAGGTCCAACGCAGGAAGAAATCCCAGAAAGAATGAATAATTCTCATGTGCATTGATTTCTTCCTCATTATCGCCCCCCTCCCAGCTCACGGGATGAAAAAATACTGAGATACCATGACGATTGCACATTAACCAGCCGACTGCAATGCCAATTGTTTCGAGCACTTTAGGATCACGTGTTTCAAATTTTACTTCCCATCCGCCCAATTCATGCCGGTCCATTTTCTTTGGGTGCATACTGTCTGGTGCTGCTTGGTCGAAGCCCTCGTCCTAGCAAATAATACATGAAATGATCGAAAACTTCTCCCGCTAATGCCTTTTCATCTTCATTGTAGTCCATATGAATATGGAAACCTCTGACAATCACATTTCGGGGATCATGGAATGTGATTGTGCCGAAAGCCTGATGACCTTGTTGTTTCATCGCTGATTTTTCGCTGTCTGACAGTACGCGTTCTGATCGTGTATCGACAATACAACCATCATCTGTTAAGGGCGGGTTGAAGAAAAAGTCTTGATGCTGTTCCACGCGGGTACCGAACCACAGAGCATTCACTTGATTGGTTTCGCCTTCTTGTCTCAAGGCTTCAAGCTCAGACAAACTCTCATCGTGCATGAGCGGATGAATATAGGCAGGCAAATCACGTCGATTAACAGCTAAAAAAGATATCATTGCGCCCATGTGCTCAAGCACATTGCTTTTTTGTTTTTCAACACGTAATTCCCACATCGGATTGATGTGCGGACCATATCCTTCTCGTAGCACGTCATCAAAATCAACTGTGACACCTCTCTCAACCAGGAAGTTTTTGCACGCAGATTGTATTACCAATGATCTCGCGAAATCTTTTTCTGGCAACTCTTGATGGACATGAAATCCCCATAAAATATTTTCAGGATCTTTCCACTGCATTGTACTTTTCATCATGTTCCCCCATTAATGGTTAATCATCAAATCAAAACCGATCATGCTCAATCCACCGATCATCAGCAAACCCAGCGTGACAGCTCCTCCAGGCACCCTGAATACAGCCTTTCTGTATTCATGTGTTTTTTTACGTATAATGTACACCATTGTCACAGGCAACAATATACATAATATTGCTTCAAATATGGCGCCATAAGCCAATGCTTTTTCAAATCCTTTTGGGTCAAACAACGTGAAAATAAACGGCGGCGCAAATGTGAGCGAGAAAGCCAATAGTTTTTTATTGATTTTAAATTTTAACGCTGATAAATTTTTATTCCAAAAATCGAATAAACTCAAAGATACCCCTAGGAATGATGTCATGAGAGCAAGATTTGCAAACAACATAAGTGCTGTGCTTAAGTTTGAAGAGCTGACATATTGGCTCAGCATCACCACCATTTCACCGATTGAACCCTCCATTTCTCTTAGTGTTTCGAAACTCGACTCACCTTGCAGTGGCAAAGTGCCGAGTATGGCCATTTCCCAACAGATATAGCAAACCAATGGTATCAGCGAACCAAATCCAAGTGCCCACTTTAATTTCGCTGCATCATCGCCCATGTAGGTTACTAATGAAGGGATCACGGTGTGAAACCCGAACGAGGTCAAAACAACTGGCGCTGCCAAATATAGCAATGTGCTTTCACTTTCAAGTAATAACATCCAATCAATATTAGGTGAAAATAATGTGAGTAAGACTGAAAAAATAATCATTTGCATTGCGAATAAAAATGAATTGATTTTATCAACAGCACTCGTGCCGACATAGATGAAACTGCCTAATGTAATTAAAAACAATAGCCCAGACAGTTCGTTTGGCATATAGATATTAAACAAATAGCTGATTGAGTTGCTGATAATAGATGCACCACCCGTTAGATATGCTGAAATAAGCGCATATATAAAACTCAAAAAAGAAATATACATTATAATTTTACCAGGTTTTCCAAGCGTGATTGCTGCCATTTGGCTAAAACTGTTTTTATTTTTATCAAAAGACAAGGTGACTTCAAGCATGACCAGCGCTGAGACCATCATCAATCCCCAGCAGCTGAACATCAGTACGAGGCCATTCATAAAGCCCAGTTGTGCTGTGGCCAAGGGGATAGCCAGCATGCCGGCTCCAATCGCCATACCTGCAACGATAAATGTGCTTCCCCATAATCGCTTATTCATCTTGTATCCCCTTGTGATAGACCTGACAATGGGACTATAGCGAGGATGTTGATAAATTAATAATATTATATTACAATGAACATGATTATAAATTACAATCAGGACACCTATGACACTTGATCAACTCATTGTTTTTATTAAGATTGTTGATGAGGGTAGCTATCGACAAGCTGCTGAGGCCCTTTCCGCAGTCAACCCGCTTTGACTCAAGCCATTAAAAAGCTTGAGGATGATCTGAGTATTCAATTATTTTCACGCGACACCTATCGGCCAACGCTCACATCGGCAGGGAGTATTTTTGTCAAGCACGCACGCAGGGCTGTTGATGAAATGCAACAACTTAAAGTACTTGGCATGGAGCTTGGGAAAACGAATGAACCTTATGTCAGAATTGCGTTAGATATTATTTGCCCTGCAAATGAGATCGTTCATATTGCCAATGAAGTGCTGGAGCAATATTCTCCGAATACCGAATTGGTCTTATACACGGAAGTGTTGTCAGGTGGACGTGAACGTTTATTATCAGACAATGTGGATATGGCTATCATGCCTCTACATAGCGCGCATCCTGAGTTATATGCCGAGCCTTTTATGAATGTGAATATGATTCCTGTATGTGCGCAGGATTATTTACCGAAAATTCATTTCAACGATGAGCGGGCTTTACGACCTTATCGACAAATCATTTTAAGCGACAGCGCGAAAATGAGTCAAAAAATATCTGACGGCGTGGTGAGTGATGCGAATCAATGGATTGTGACAGATATTTATTTGAAAAAAAGTACCATCATGCAAGGACTGGGATGGGGATATTTGCCTGAACATATGATCATTGAAGAAATACGAACAAAGCATTTGGTGCCGATTCAAATAGGCGGCCACCGCGATCACAAAATCCCTATTTCATTGATACGACATAATCTGCATCCCATGGGACCTCTGTCAAAGCGCATTTGGGAAGCACTCAGAAATAATATGCAACCCCAAACAGCAGTTGACTGAGTGTAATATTGGAACGCGTATAATCAACTGGAAGTCCCGAATGCTGATCGTCTAACGTTGAATCAATAGACGCATAACCATTGTACGTATATTCAAAGCGAAACTCCCAATGATCTTCCACAAGATTAGACATGCCTAAACCAGCACGGTATCCTATGCGAGTTTCATCATATGTGGAACCGGGATATTGCCAATATCTCCCGTCACGTCGGAATAGCTGAATTCCCCAGCCAAAACACCAATCAAGGCATAAAATACAAAAGCATGATTCACAATATATCCAGGTTTGAAATGGAAATAATAATCATCTTTCAAGCGGGTTGATAAAATGGCTGTTCCCGGATGGTTAGAACCATTCACATGAGTCACTTTTTCAGCATTGAAGCCCTGAAATTCAACGCCTGTTTCAATTCCCCAGAAAAAATCACCCCAATGATCAGCATATCCAATACCCAGTTGTCCTGCGCCATTGATTTGGCCTACTGTTTGTGTCATTGATGAATTTACCTGGCTGTAGCGTAAACTGCCTTCAGTTAAAGCGCCACCGATGGAAGCATAAACAGATGCCTGAGCCAACGAGCTGCTGAGCAACATTGCAAATAAGAATAATGATCGTTGATATCTCATATTGTCACCAGTTGTAGGTTAAACCAATTAGGTATTGGCTTTGGGTAGTAGGAAATTCAGCCGTCACAGGCACTGGTTTATTGCTTAAACCATATTGCGGCGCCGTGTGGGTCAAAGTTTCATACTGCGAAAAAATATAATCGAAGCGGATCATTAGATGCGTGGTGAGCTCATATCCGGCGCCAAGACCTGCTTTGTAACCCCAAACATGTTCATCAAAATTAATAGCCTGAATTTGATGCGTGCCTGGTGCGGCTGTTATTTTGGTATAGGCTGCGCCAACATTCAGGTATAAAAGCAGTGGCGCATTGGGAAATATCTGATAACCTGGCCGTAAAAGCCAAACGTATTCATTACTGAGCGAAATATCTTCACCACTGCTGGGACTTCCGCGATTGGTATCCTCTTTAATTGAGGTCCAAAAAGCTTGAAATTCAGCGCCCAGATCAAACCTTCCCCAAGACCAATTGTATCCTACCAAGGGCGCAATAATAAAATCTTTGGCTGATAACTCAGCCTGGATATCCGCGCTGATGTCCCCTTGGGGAATGGCAAAGCTAACATTGGGCGTCATGTCTACCACCCCATAACCCATGACAGCGCCAACATACGGCCCAGCATGGGATACGCCAGTTAAGACCAAACTGAGTAAAATAAAAGTGATGCGTAGATTCATTGACCTCATCCTTGATGCTTATTCCTATAAAGAAGCATAGCATACAAATGGGCTGTCAAAAATCAAGTCATCGTCTATACTGAAATAAGCCTGAACCCCTCAATAAGGATCCTAACATGAGAATGCAGACATTGCTGGCCGCCCTCCTCCTGCCTATATCTCTTTTTGCGGCAGATTGTAATGATATGGATATACAATTCAAGCATGGCTATGCGCGGCCAGTTGAAGGAGATCCCATGTCTTTAGTGGCCTACATCACCATCATTAACAGAGATTACCATTCACACACCCTGACCAACGTGTCTACTTCTGATCCTACTGCTGATAATATCAATATGTTTGGACCTGGTGGGGATGTTAAAGGAACCACCGCCACGTTACAGCCCCTTGGGGAGATTTATTTACATGCCAATGGCGGAAGATATACTTTCAGACCTGGTAAAAGCCATATCTTTCTAGGACGCTTCCGGGATCGACCGGATCCAGGTGATGAAATTTCACTTACCTTTACCTTTGCAGATGATTGTCAATTGTCCGCTAATAACATACCTGTTCGGGAATAGTGGGGAATGCTAAAACATTTCATTTTCATCTTGATTTGTTATTCAGCGTCACTTGCCGCTTATCCGAATTGTCATTACCTGGATGAGCTTGAGGTCGTTGGCGTTGCCGCTGAAATAGTGCCGCGTTCACCCTATCCTGCTTCGATATTTGCTGAAGTCATCAATCATTCGGATCAAGATCTACTTCTCATAGGGGTTGCTGCGAATAAAATGACCGATTCTCCGAAAACAGATCCCACGCCTGGCAGTTTTTTTGTGACACTGCGCGAAGGCGGTGCAGGCTTTGTTGTGCCACAAAGCGTCGATAATTTTACTGTGCCAGCAGATGGTTCCATGGCTTGGCCAAAGAATGGCAGAAACATTATCAAAATATATTTGGGAAATCCTTATTCAGGCGGCATGGGATTCAAACCCGC
Organism: uncultured Gammaproteobacteria bacterium; assembly: GCA_963848305.1. Taxonomy (GTDB): domain Bacteria; phylum Pseudomonadota; class Gammaproteobacteria; order JABCZS01; family JABCZS01; genus CAWKDC01. The sequence continues at coordinate 280,884 of CAWKDC010000001.1, forward strand.
CGATCAAGTCATGATTGCACCGCTTAAAGTTACTTTCACCTTTCAAGATCCGCGTGGAAATAAGTGCAAAATCTTGGTGAAGAATGTGCAGGTAGGTATCGATACTATCCAGTATGATTGATTCATGAGAACAATGCATCGATTTTTGCAGCACAAATAAAATCGTTTTCAGATAATCCTTTGATTGCGTGCGTGGTGAAAGTCACTTCGCAATAATCGTAGCCTAACTTTAAATCAGGATGATGTTGTTCGCGATTCACTATCCAGGCAATTGCATTGGCAAATTCCATGGTCTGACGAAACCCTTTAAATGCGAAGCGTCGCGAGATGGCGGTATTGTCTGATGAGATTACCCAATCAGCATGTAGTTCTGCTTTTTTTGCAACTGATTCTTCGAGTGTTAATGGTTTCACGCCACCTTCGCAGCCGATGCATTTCATATAGCCCCCTCCATAAGCGGTTAACAGGATCGCATATCCTCTATCTCCGGCTTCTCCAGATCCCGCTCGACATCGCCCATCAGCTTCGCTTGCTTCAACAAACCCAATAAATCTTGCTCGACCATTTCATACAATGTTTTAAAATCATTAATAGCATAGTACAGTGTTTGGATAATATCATATCGATATGGCGTGCGCAGCGCCGTGAGCAAATCGAACGGAACGCGATGAGGTGACGGATGTTCCGCGGCATAAACTGTTTCGGATTTAGACGATAAAATGCCTGCGCCATAAATTTTATGTTGTTCATTTCCCTGAAACAATCCAAACTCTGCCGTGAACCAATATAGACGAGCCAATCGTGCCCGGTCATGCTTGCCAGCTTTTAACCCTATTTTCCCAAATGCTTCTGTGAATTTCGCAAAATCGGGATTGATTAACATTGGGCAATGTCCAAATATTTCATGGAAAATATCGGGTTCTTGCAAATAATCCAGTTCTTCACGTATGCGTATAAAGCTCGCCGCAGGAAAACGCCGTGTTGATAAAAGAGTGAAAAATTCTTCGAAAGAAATCAGTGCCTTAACAGGAACCACAGACCAGCCCGTATAACGCGCCAATACCTTGGAAACTTCCGCGCACTGGGGAACATGATCTGGACTCAATTTAAGGGCTTCTAGACCATCCAAATAGGCCTGGCAGGCTCTGGGCGCCACAATAGGCACCTGCCGCTCGTAGAGCGTGTGCCAAACGGCATTCTCCTCGTCCGTATAAGGAATATACCCCCGGCAATCGGGCTGTTTGGCGATATAAACATGTCTTTTGTCCATCCTTCTATCGTACCCTCCCCTGCCCAAGGCTGTCAAGCCCCTAAAAGATAATGATATCAATACATTGGACTTGAATCTTAATGTATGTTTGACATTCAACTGGTTAAAATGGTATAAATAGTCATGAGACTTTCATCATGCCAAGTGAGGCTGATATGGTAGTAGTAAACGATGATAAATTGAATCTGGCGGCCGCCAACTCTGACGACCTATTCACTCGTTTTATTGCTCAAAACAATGTCGTGATGGCCGCCGATAACTTCCTGAATGGTGCTGACGTTTATGGTGCCACCTCGCTGCGCTGCCTATTTCAATTTTATTTCTGCCTGCGTTTACCGAATGGGTATGATCACCCCAAAATCGAGGATAATGCGCTTGCTGCTGTATTGGGCTGGGTAGGCGCGACTGCATTGATTGGTTTTATTGGATGGACTGGTTATCAGTTTAATAAAGATCAGAAACAGCTGTGGATTGAAAAGCAATTCACAGATGAATTTTTATTGACTTATTATGTGTTGGGTTATGATAGCGCAAACGACAAGAGAGATAAAGTATTAGAAAACAATCTTGTTGAAATCAGAAGATTGATATCGGCACTCAGTAAGAAAGATAGCGATTTTCAAAAAAGAAATGATCTTATCTGTGACAAAGCAACTGGTGAAGCTAACCGTGCGGCTATATTAGATATTCTCGCTAAAGAGTATCCAGATCAAAGGCAAGACAATCCCACAATAGGCAGAACACGCTGGAAAAACACTTACGATTATATCGTTCACTTTGCTTATGCGCAATGGCTATTCTGGATGGCCACCACCATTGTGCTATGCCAAGCAATTGATGGATACACAACTGATAATGAAGATCTGAGCGGCGCATTCACAAAAGAGCTGGTTGGACACGAAGGACTTTTGTATGTTCAGGCAGTGATTGGCTTTGTCGTTGCAACAGCAATTCTATTACTGAAAAAGCATCCCAGTGAAAATGAGATAGCCAATGAAAACAAAATGAAGAATCAGCAAGAAGCGCTGAGAAAATGGTGGCTGACGCCTAAGGAAACACATGGCGACATCACTGTCAAAATCACCAAAGAGTATATTGAAGAAAATATTTCAGAATTTAATAAAGCCATTGGCTACTCACGCGCACTTAGCGTCACCAATTCTTTTATCAGCAATTTCCTACTGATCCATATTGCCATTTGGCCTGTCGCAGTATTTTTTAGAGAAGGTTTCCATGTAGATTCCGAACTGGCCGAGGAATATGTGACTGTATTCTTACTGTCCGTTGCTTTTGCAACCCTATGCGCAACGATTAAATATCGCGATTTGACGCAAGAAAATGAAGCTTGCAAAGTTATTATTCGTTCTGGTTATTGCCCAAAAAGCAAAACATCCGCAGAAAACAATTTACTAACCTTCTGGTTCAAAAATTCAGAACATACACATAAATTCATTTACATTGTTATCGGCGGTATTTTAGGATCAGGCGGGTTCTTGTTAACGCGCACGTTATTTTCAGGCGGTATTGGTAACGTGGATTTTGGCGAACTATTTAAGGGGCATTTGACCGATTCGAAAGATTTGATGAAACATGGTTGTTTCGATGACCCCTTGTTTTTGATAGGTGTGTGTGCCACAGTGCTGATGATTGGATTGCAAATGTGTGAATATTATAAAAATATGCAGCGCAAGGAAATATTGTCGGATGCGAATGATTATAAATTGAAAAATAATTAATCTAATCAAACCCAGGGTTATAGTGCGCTCGGCATTCGCCTAACCCTGGATTAATATTCAAATGGTTAAATAGAAAGTTTAGGCGCTTTCTTTTCAAGCGTCACATCGTCCAAATGAGCACTGATTTCACTGAGCTCGGTACGCTTGCGGTATTGCAACATGTTCAGCGTGATCATGATCGCCGTGACAACAAATCCAATTAACAACAAATTGTCATCGAAATGATGATCTTCCATGCCTCGATCAAGCGGTCTCGATTCAAACTTTTGGTCAATCAAAGCCCCAGTTAGCACGTTACCGCCGCCGCCCATGAACAAAATACGGGTTAGAAGGAATCCACCGTTCCCTACCAAACGACCGATAACGAAATAGCAACCAAAATGGAAGTTCTTCTTGTCTTTCCACCAGAAATCCCAAGGCGTTTTCTCTTTTTGTTTATCCATGACGTCGATAGGATTGAAGTTTTCTTCATTGATAGCTTTGCGGACACGCTCTCTTTCTTTGACCAAATCATCATCCTTGTATTTGGTATAAATTCCTGCAAATAATGCAGTGACAAAGAATGTGATTGTTTGTGAAGATGCATCGTCAAGATCAGAGTCACATCCTGCCGTCGCGAAGACAATGATTGGCCACGCAACGATATTGAACAACAGAAACGTACCTAATGCATTTGTCGCTGCAGTTAGCCCGCGTGTATGTTGAGTATAATTCTCGAATTCTGTCTGTAGCTGAAATTTTGTCAGCGCCTTTTTGACACATTTTGTTTCAACAATGAGCGGATCAACAACTGAAATTTCATCATTTTGTGCCCCATCCTTTACATCCAGAATTGTCCTATTCTTTTGGTAAAGACCACGTAATGCATCATATTTGTCTTTATAAGATTGCTCAATTTCTTCAGCCCTTTTTGCTTCCAAAAATTTGTCTTCTGTAAAATACATAAATGGTGCCAAAAGCGCCAGCAACCCTCGACCTTTAACGAAATTTGTGTGGCCCTCTTTGCCTAGGAGTTTTTCGCGCTCTTCATCCTCTTTATATTTACTGTAATACCAAACCGCCATGGCCACAACGATACCGATCATGCATTGTGTCCATAAGAGGCGTTCATTACCCAATAAATCTTCTGAAAATGCTCCTGAGAAATTCGAGCGTTCAGGATTATCTGGATTATCACAATATCCTTCTATCACTTGATAAAGAATCACCGTGCTGATCATCCAGAAAAACCAGTGCGAATAAGCAAAAGGAATAGCTATATTGTTAACCAATCCATCAAAGTACCAACGAATTTTTTCTTTGGTTTCATATTTATTCTTGTCAAAAGCAGGTTGATTTTCATCATGCTTTACTGTGTTAGTAATAACCCCTCTGAATTTCGTTGCGAATGCTTTTAGCCTTTCTTTTCGTTCTGTATCCTCAACGTGGAGATCAATTAAATCACGCAACATTTTATGCTGTTCTTGTAACTCTTCTGAATCTCCTTTGTCGAATGCTTTGTATGATGCCCCATCATCATCTAAATACATCGCATAATAAGCCAATAGGAACTCATCTGTCAGCTGGCTCTTGATCCATAAATTTTTCTCGTCGCGAGTGAATTTGTATGCGATAAAAATCATTAGTGCAAGAAGCACTGTCAGAGCAGTTGGCCCAGCCCATGCACCATGAGCTTCCCCAATGTGTTCTGCATCATATTGATTAGGTAGACGCTTATGAAATATAACCTGCGGCCAAAAACGCAACGAAGTTAAAGCGTAGGTATCGCCGTGGTCAAAGAAATAATATACAGTCCTCGAAGGATTGTTCCGTAAAATAAATATATCAAATAACAGATTTTGAGTGGTCATTACACACCGCCTTCACCAAACATTTTTAAACTTTTTAAACTTAGATCAAATGGGCAACTGCCGCTTTTTCATCTAGAAGCTCTTGGTGGACTGCATCTATGCGGGCCTGTCCAAAAGCGCTTATCTCGAGACCAGAAACAATCTTGGCCTCACCCTGGGTACACGTACACGGGTAACCGAATACGAGCCCTTCAGGGATACCATAGCTACCATCGCTATAAATACCCATGCTGACCCAGGTGCCGGGCGTTGTGCCCAGCGCCCAGTCACGCATGTGATCGATGGCAGCGTTGGCTGCACTTGCCGCGCTTGAAGCACCTCGTGCCTCAATGACGGCTGCGCCGCGCTTTTGAACAGTAGGAATGAAATTTGTTTCAATCCAAGCTTGATCGACAAGCCCAGACACGGGTTTACTCGCTGCGGTCGCATGAAACAAATCAGGATATTGCAGGGCAGAATGATTGCCCCAAACAATGACGTTTTTCACGTCTCTGACAGGCACACCCGTTTTTTGGGCGATTTGTCCCAAGGCGCGGTTGTGATCCAAGCGCATCATCGCGTGGATTTGACGTGGATGTAAATCAGGTGCATTATTGATCGCAATGAGGGCGTTCGTATTCGCAGGATTGCCGACAACCAATACTTTCACATCGCGTGAAGCATGATCATTCAAAGCCTTGCCTTGAACGCTGAAAATCGCAGCGTTGGCCGTCATCAAGTCAGCACGTTCCATGCCCTTGGTGCGCGGACGTGCGCCAACCATCAGCGCATAATCAGCGTCTTTGAAGGCGACAGCCGGATCGTCGGTCGCAACAATGCCAGCCAAGAGGGGAAAGGCGCAATCGACCAATTCCATCACGACACCCTGGAGGGCGTTCATGGCTTGGGGAAGATCCAAGAGCTGCAAAATCACGGGTTGGTCTTTGCCCAACATATCGCCATGCGCGATACGAAACAGCAAACTGTAACTGATTTGGCCGGCAGCCCCAGTCACCACAACACGTACGGCAGTCTTCATCATGATTCCCCTTCTCAACGCAATATATACTTCGAGCATACCATAGAGAAAATGCAGATGCTATACCCATTTTTATAAAATATGTTATATTCCCGGTATGAAAACGAGATTGTTACAGACCTGCATACTCACTCTACTTTTATTTGGCTGCACGACCTCGCCAACGGGTCGTTCGCAAATAAAAATCATTTCGGCTCAGCAAATGGATAGTATGGGGGCACAAAGCTTCGCGGCCCTCAAAAAAGAAAGTAAAATTGACCCTGACAAGCGCCATCAAGCCTTCGCTCGATGTGTCGCTGATGCCCTGATACCCGTTTTACCCCCTCCCTACCCCAGCAAAGACTGGGAAGTCGTCGTTTTCATTGATGAATCCCCCAATGCATTTGCCCTACCTGGCGGCAAAATTGGCGTGAATACTGGGATGATTGAGCTGGTGAGTGGCCAGGACGAATTGGCTGTGGTCATGGCCCATGAATTGGCACACGTGGTCGCTGAACATGGGAATGAGCGGGTATCGACTCAAATGGCCACGGAACTGGGCATCAACCTGATTGCATCTTCTGCGGGGACATCCAATCCCGACAGAACAGCTGCCCTGCTGGGCGCAGGGGCTCAATTGGGCATTCTCCTCCCCTTCTCACGGACGCAGGAATCTGAAGCGGATGAGCTGGGTTTACATTATATGGCTGAAGCAGGGTTTAATCCCAAAGCGAGCATCACGTTATGGAAAAAGATGGCCGAGAAATCTGGCAAGAAAGTGGAGTTTTTACAAACCCACCCGAACAGTGAGAATAGAATCAGACAGTTTGAAGCCTGGATGCCCAAAGCAGAAGTTGAGTATGAAGCAGCAAGGAATGCGGGTAAGAAGCCGGATTGTTATCGTTGATCACTTCATCCTCCCGGGTCGCGCTAAGCGCGCCCGGGATGACGCGACAAGAATCATTTACATCATGTCATCTTCATCTTGACCATGCTTCTTCATCATCTTTTCATGCTTTTTCATACGCTTTTCCATACGTTCCTGGCGCACTTTTTGCCATTCTTCGTATTGAGCAGGCGTCAAAATGCCTTTCAGCTTGCTGCTAGTATCAGCTTCCATTTCATGGCGAGCTTTTTCAGCTTTGATGAGCATGTCATTGAAAACACCCTTAACATTCTTCATTTGCTCGTCTGTCAATTTCAATTCTTCTTGCATACGCTTCGCCATTTTGGTTGAGCGCATATCAGCCATTTGCTCATCCGACATCATGGGTTTTGCTGCAGGTGCCATAGCGGCAGGGGCTGGCGCTGCAGCAGGAGCAGCTGCTGTCGCAGCGATAGCAACATTAGCAGCCAACAGGCTAGCCAATACCACGGTGTTTAATACAGTATTCTTCATAGACATAGTAATCCTCCAAAAGGAAAAATGAGACTCATTGCATTAAATATACTCTATTTTTTTCAAATCACCAGTGAAAAAGCAGCTAAAATATAGCCATGAACGAACTTAAACACCATATCCTTGTCGTCGATGATGACGATAAATTGCGCCGTCTGCTGGAGCGTTTCCTTAAAGATCAAGGCTTTGAGGTATCAACTGCCCCTGACGGCGCCGCCATGGACAAGCGTTTAGAGCGCGAACACATTGACTTGATTGTCCTAGACCGCATGATGCCTGGCGAAAGTGGGATTGAGATATGCCGGCGATTGCGTGAACAGCCCTCCTCTCCAGCCATTTTAATGCTCACAGCCCAATCTGATGAGGAAGAAAGGATCCTTGGATTGGAATCAGGTGCTGATGATTATTTACCCAAACCATTCAATCCACGCGAACTATTGGCGCGAATTCGTGCTATCTTAAGGCGCCTGCCAACTGAGATTCCTGGCGCTCCTACAAACGATGTGATTTCATTTAGCAACATGGAGGTCGATTTAGCCCAAAGGACGCTAACCCAGAATGGCGTAGAAATGGAATTATCGAGCGGGGAATTCGCATTGTTAAAGGCATTGGTGATGCGCCCGTATCAAACCCTTTCGCGCGAACAATTGATGCACCTGGCAAGGGGAAAAGATTTTGATCCAAACGATCGCACCATTGACACACAAGTATCCCGTTTGAGAAAATTAATCGAGCGAGATCCTGTTCACCCCAAACATATTCAAACAGTGTGGGGCAAAGGTTATGTATTTATCCCGGAGGGGGAAAAGTAGTTCATGAGAAGTTTTATGCCGAGAAAGATTTCAACTCGAATTGTAGCGCTCATTTTATTCATTTTGCTCGCGAATGCAGCCTTAACCACCATTTTCTCAAGGCAACATGCAAAAGAACTGGCGCAACAAAAAACAACACAAGTCTTGAAAGCCGTCATCAGCTATATCGCCACGAATTCGTCTGTATTGCACATCGATAAAGTACTGGAAACTTATGGCATTCAAATTGTAGCGCATCCGACAGCGCACGTGCTTCCTGCGCAGAACGATATTCTTCAAAAGATATCGCTTGATTTCAACAAAGCCCATAAATCTAAAATTTCTCTCTATGAAGACAAGGCCCAGCCCAACATTCTATATATTTTATACACGCCATCTAGAGACAATAGCCACCAATGGTTAACAATACCACAGGAACCTGTTGAAAAACACTCGATAACGATTGCGCATGCTGAAGAATTTATCATTCTCTTGATCATATTTTTGGGCAGTTATTTCACGGCAAGAACCATCAACAAACCGCTTGAAAAAATCATGAAAAGTCTTGACGATTTTGGCCTCAACATTATCCCCTCTCAACTGCCAGAAGAAGGTTCAGAAGAGATAGAGCATTTGGCTCGAAGTGTGAACCAAATGATCCGCAATCATCATGCGTTGGCCAAAGAACGCGAACTCATGCTCGCCGGCATTTCACATGATCTACGAACTCCGCTGACACGTTTGCAATTACTGGCAGAGCTATCGAGCGCATCACCTGATACCGTCACTGCAATGAAAGAAGAAATTGAGCAGATCACCAAAATGCAACAACAATTCATCGATTTTATCACGGCATCGACTCAGGAAACATCTGACTGGGTTCATCTCAATGAGTTCTGCCAAGAACTTGCGAATAAATATCGATTGTCATCTCAAATCATTCATCTTGATACACATGGCATCACAGATATCGTCTTGAAAACGCAGCCAATCGGTTTATACCGGATTTTAACGAATGGTATCAATAATGCCATTAAATATGGCGAGCCACCCTATTCAATTGAATTGAAAGAAAATGACAAGGAAGTGACGATCAATATCAAAGACATGGGTGTTGGCGTGCCAGACAATATGTTATTAGAAATTTTCAAACCGCTTTATCGAGGAGATGCTGCCAGGCAAAATGCCGATGGCAGTGGTTTAGGGCTTGCCATTATTTCTCGGATTGTTGAGCGCTTAGGTGGAACCATTCGAGCCTATAATTTACAGCCAAAAGGTTTTTGTCTTGAAATAAAATTGCCTAAATAAGACATGTCCTCTTACGTCCATGCTCAAGCCCCAGAAGATGACGCCTTGCAGACCCCTTCACCTGGCGGTGGTTTAGGGGGTGCTTGACGGCCTTCACCCTTGATAAATACACCTTTAGAACCCGCTTGTGCAGCCGCAGCCGCTTGTTGCCTCAGTTGGTTGAATCCCCCTGGTTTAAAGCCTTGGCTTAAGCTCGCAGGCATGCTGAATGTACGTGTAAATTGGCCATTAGGCGTGACTTCTATCCCTGGATGTTCAGTATCAAGACGAACCTCTTGTCCAGTGGGTAACTTTAAATTGACAGCCCCTTCTTCGATGAAAGCATCCACATTCTGTTGAATACCCAGGGTATAAGCTGTTCCCTGAATGGTTAATGTGGTGGTTTCAGCTTTGATTTGATAAGCAGTAGGGCTACGCTTGCCCAGCTCCCCCGTGATGGTTCTGAATGCACCATAAAGAAGCTCAATGAAATAAGAATCCTTCTCTGGCTCCGATTCGGTGTAATGATAGTCACTGATTTTGTAAGAAGTTTTTTCACGCAGCTCGACCAATGTGCCATCCACAAAACGAAGAGATGCACTTGCAGCTTCCCCAGTCGTGATGACATCTTTAGAAAAAAAATCATCGTTACGTTTTAATGGCCTCTTGGGGGCGCCCCCATTACTAGCAAATACGTCACCATCTGCGGCAATCACTTTACCGGCAGATAACTGGGCATCGGCAAAGGCAATAGAGAACATCAAGCAAAGCAGCAACGCGAAGATGTATTTCAATTAATATCCTCCCGATGATAAATCCAGATGAAGTTCAAAATCTTTCACACGGAATACTGATGTTTCAAAAGTACCATCATCACGAAGGGTGATCGTACGGTACCCTGGCATGATTTGCTCCAGCCCAAATGTTTTGCTCTGGCGTGAAAACTGAAAACATGTTGAAGGTGAAGTATAGACTGGTATGCCATGGCTTTCAGTGTAAAATTCCTGATGCACATGTCCACAGAAAATGCCCTTCACGTGATGAAAGGGTTCTATCATTGTCCAAAAATCATCCGAGTTCGTTAACATCAATCTATCAAGCCATTCGGATCCAACCTTAACAGGCGGATGATGCATAAAAATGAGTGTGTGATGCTCAGGATAATTGCCCAGTGTCATATTCAAAAAAGTCAATTCATCATCGGTTAAAAGTCCCTCAACAGCTTCACGTTTTTGTGTGTTAAGCAAAATAATATTCCAATTATCGATCACCAGCTGTCTATTTTCCTGTAAATTTTTTTCATGAAAAACGGTTAACATGTGATCTTCACTGTCATGGTTGCCTGGAATACCATATTTGGGGCAAGAAAAAATATGCAAACGATCTGTTAATTTTTGATATGTCTGGATGGCTTCGTCTTGTGCCAAATCACCGGTTAAAAACATAACGTCAGGCTTGGGATGCTGTTGCTCTACAAGGGACACCACTGCATTGAAACTGTCCCAAGTTTTCATGCCCAATAATGTGCCATCCTTGTCTTTAAATAGATGCATGTCAGTTATTTGAATAATATTCTTAGACACAATTTTTCCCCAAATGATTGTTCCAATTTGACATTTACAGCTATTATTAAATAGTGTAGCTCATGGATCTAATGGAGACAATAAGTTGATTTTAAATAAAATCTCACAAAAAATGCAGCCCATCCTGCTTGGATTGTTTATCACGATTGGCGTACTTTGGTTCGATACCACACAACATCCAGGCGCAAGCTTAGTACGCGAGCGTTTAAATAATCTCTTTTACGACATGCATATGCGTATTAATATCATTCAAAACAAACCTAAAGAAAGCAATATCATGATCGTCGATATTAATGATGAAACCATGAACAAAATGGGGCGATGGCCATGGCCACGGGATACGGTTGCCACATTGATAGACATTCTCAGAGAACAGGGTGCAGCAGTGATTGCCATGGACATTGTTTTTCCGGAAGCAGAAAAAAACATGGTAGATTCAATTCTTGAACGCGCGCCGAGTCATACACTGAGTCCTGAAACGATTCATGATTTGATTGGCATCAAGCCAAGCTATGATCACGATAACGCGCTTGCCAAGGCCATTGCCACGCCTGACGTTGTGGCTGGTTATATCTTGACGGCTGAAAAGGGTCAACATATTGGCACATTACCACCTCCCCTTGAAACTTTATCGCCTGACAAAATAGACCATGTGTTTGTGCGTGAAATGAGCGGTTATATCGGTATAACACCGGTTTTGGCGGCAAGCGCACAGAGCACCGGTTTTGTCACCACCTTGACAGACGATGATGGCGTCATTCGCCACTACCCTGTGGTGCTCGAATATCAAAATGCCATTTATCCATCATTGGCGTTGAGTGCCGTCAAACAATATTTATTGTTAAATGAGATCAAATTAAATTGGGTGAATATTGGTAATGATTTTTCTTTATCAGATATTCTTTTTGGCACCAGAAAAATACACACTGATGGAAGTGGACAGGTATTAATTCCATATAGAAATCTGCAGAATATTTATAATTATGTCTCGGCTGAAGATATTTTTGCTCGAAAAAATGATCCTAAATTTGTTCATGGTAAAATTGTTTTTATAGGAACGTCTGCAGCAGGTTTGGGGGATTTACATACTACCCCCATTGAAACCTCATTTCCTGGCGTTGAAATTCATGCAACAGTTGCTGATACATTGCTATCAGGTAAATTTCCCTACAAACCTGATTGGGCAATTGGCGCACAGATTTCTCTCATTATTTTTGTCGGCATTGTGTTTTCAGTTTTGCTCCCATTCATGCCCGTTTGGTTAACCATATTTATACCAATGGTGTGCATGACAGCCCTACTCTACTTAGACGATATGCTCTGGGATCACCTTAATTTATATTTACCATTTTTTTCAGCAGTATTGAATATTTTTCTGATCACTGTGTTCGCATTGATGCATGGTTTTATATTTGAAACCCGAAAGAGATCACAGCTCAAACACATGTTCGGTCAATACATTCCACCTGAACAAGTTGAAAAAATGTCTGACTCCAACAGAAATTATGGTTTTGAAGGAGAAAGTCGTGAAATGACTGTCCTATTTGCAGATATTCGCAACTTTACCGGCATCAGTGAACACATGGATCCCACCGTACTCAAGAAATTTTTGAATGATTTCTTTACACCCATGACAAAATCAATCTTTGAACACAATGGTACCATCGATAAATATGTAGGTGACATGATCATGGCGTTCTGGGGCGCCCCCCTGGAGAATCCCCATCATGCGCTTGATGCCGTTAAAACAGGCTTTGAAATGCTGCGTATAGCAACAACGCTAAAGGAAAATTTTGACTCCATTGGCGTGAGAGATCTGCACATTGGCATCGGCATTAACACAGGTAAAATGAACGTCGGCGACATGGGATCAGAGTATAGACGTTCTTATACCGTTTTGGGAGACTCCGTTAACTTGGCATCTCGTCTTGAGAGTTCCACCAAATTCTATGGCACTTATTTTATCATCAGTGAACATACGCTCAAGGAATGCAAAGGAGAGGTTGTCTGCCGTCACTTGGACCGTGTCAAGGTGAAAGGCAAAATCGATGCGATTGATATTTATGAACCTATTTGCATGCGGGATCAACTGACGTCCGAAATTAAAACGGAATTGGGCATGCTGACGGAAGCACAGCATCATTACTTCCAAGCTGAATGGGATCAGGCTATTGCTGGTTTTGAAGCATTGAACCAGGCATTCCCGGGTCATAAGCTTTATGAATTATATGTCGACCGTATCAAAGCGATGAAGGATGTGGGGATCACAGCACCTTGGGACGGATGCTTTGTGCGTGACGAAAAATAGTGGTAAAATGCTGCCATGATTTATACTTATCCTGCCGCTGTTCTCGGCTTAAAGCTCAGCGAATTGATTGCCCAAGCCAATGCTCCAATACTGGTTATTGTCGAAGAAAGCACCAGTTTGCAGCGGATTCAAGATGAATGCCACTTTTACCTCGGGCACAACTTCCCCATGATGGTTCTCCCAGACTGGGAAACCCTGCCTTACGACCATTTTTCGCCCCATGAAGATATCATTTCAGCCAGGCTTAAGGTCATGTCTACACTCCCCCAACTGACCAAGGGAGTGGTCTTCACGACGGCCAGCACCCTGATGCATCGTTTACCCCCCGTTGATTTTGTGAGTGCTCATAGCCATGTCTATCGGCAGGGTGAGAAGCTCAATATTATCCCCTTTCGTGAACGCTTGCAGTCAGCCGGTTATCGGGCTGTCAACCAGGTTTATCAGCATGGTGAATATGCCCTTCGTGGGTCCATTTTAGACTTGTATCCCATGGGGTCATCGCGCCCCATTCGTATTGATTTATTTGATGACGACATTGACACGATTCGTTTTTTTGATCCAGAAACGCAACGCTCTGATGCACCAATCGATGCTTTCGAACTGTTGCCTGCCCATGAATTTCTGCTCACCGACGAAGCCACCTCGCAATTCCGCAGTGCTTGGCGTGCACGATTTTCTGGTGATCCGATGCAATGTCGCGTGTATGAAAGTATTTCAAAAGGCCAAGCACCTGCCGGCATTGAATATTACTTACCGCTTTTTTTCAATCAAACGACATCCCTCGTTGATTTCCTCCCGCAAAATGGCCTCATCATCAAAATCAATGATCTGGCCAAGCGATGTGATGATTATTTTCGTGAGACCGAAAAACGATATGAGCAATATTCGCATGATATGAGTATGCCTATTTTGAAACCCTGTGAAATCATCTTTTCAACCTCAGCACTATTGGCTCAGGTAAATTCTAGAAAATCAATTCACTTGAAGTCAGGTAATGATGAAACAGGAAAATACTCAATATTACCTGATCTCAAACTGGAACATCAGAAGCAGTATCCTTTGCAAAAACTGTCTGATTTTCTTTTACAATATTCAAAAGACAAGATATTATTTTCTGCCGAATCAAAAGGTCGTCGAGAAACACTGCACGAAACACTCAAGCCTTTGTCGCTCCATCTCACTGACATTCAACATTGGGATGACTTTGTGAATGCCCCGATAGGACGATATATCAGCGCGGCTCCCATTGAACAAGGTTATATTGACAATCAAAATCACCTGCTGGTGATCACAGAACAAGATCTGCTTGGCGAACATGTGCGCCAAACGAGAACCAAAGGCACTAAAACATCCTCTGAATGGGTGATTAAAAATCTTGTCGAACTGAAAGTTGGTGAATCCGTTGTGCATGAAACGCACGGTATTGGGCGATATTTGGGATTAAAAACGCTCACCATCGATGGCGTTCCCGGTGAATTTTTACAGCTAGAGTATGCAAATCAAGATAAAATTTATGTGCCCATTCAAAAGTTGGGTTTGATCAGCAGGTATGGTGGTCTCGACAGTGATCATGCTCCCCTTACCCGTTTGGGCACAAAGCAGTGGGATAATGCCAAGCGTGCGGCCATTGAAAAGATCAGGGATACGGCTGCTGAATTATTGAATATTTATGCACTGCGTAAAGCAAAGTCTGGCTTTGCGCATAAACCACTAGATGACACGTACCTGGCTTTTGCGAATAGTTTTCCGTTTGAAGAAACGGCTGATCAATCCAGAGCCATTCAGGAAATGATCACTGACATGTTGTCTCCTCAACCCATGGACAGGTTGATTTGTGGTGATGTGGGTTTTGGAAAAACTGAGGTCGCCATGCGTGCGGCATTCATTGCAGCGCACAGCGGAAAACAGGTAGCTATTCTAGTGCCAACAACTTTGCTCGCAGAGCAACACTATGAATCTTTCAAAGATCGATTCGCCGACTTCCCGATCACAATCTATTCATTGTCTCGATTTTCAAGCGAGAAAGAAAAACTCAAAACAATCGATCAAATTAAAGAAGGCAAGGCTGATATTGTGATTGGTACTCATGCCCTGTTGAATCATTTATCTGATTTCAAGGAATTGGGTCTGATCATTATTGACGAAGAGCATCGATTTGGGGTGCGTCAAAAAGAGAAAATGAAATCAATTCGTTCTAGCATTGATGTACTCACGCTCACTGCAACGCCCATTCCGCGCACACTGAACATGGCCATGCACACCATCCGAGATTTGTCGATCATCGCCTCTCCCCCTAAGCGTAGGTTGTCCGTCAAAACATTTGTCAGGGAATTTGACGAACAAATCGTTAAAGAGGCCATTTTGCGAGAAGTCTTGCGTGGAGGTCAGGTTTATTATTTGCACAATAAAGTTGAAACGATCGAAAGAACTGCTGACATGCTCAGACGATGGGTGCCTGATGCCAAAATTGAATTGGCACATGGCCAGATGCGAGAGCGTGATCTCGAGAAAACCATGGCTGATTTTCATCATCAACGTTTCAATGTATTGGTTTGTACAACAATCATTGAAACTGGCATCGACATTCCCACAGCAAACACTATTATTATAGAACGTGCAGATATGTTTGGTCTCGCACAATTGCATCAATTGCGCGGCCGCGTGGGACGATCTCATCATCAAGCGTATGCTTATTTGTTTACACCACAGGAAAAAGAAATCACCAGCGATGCAGAAAAGCGTCTGACGGCCATTGAATCCCTAGAAGATTTAGGCGCAGGATTCATGCTGGCTACACATGATTTGGAAATCCGAGGCGCAGGAGAAATTCTCGGGGAAGAACAAAGCGGTCACATGCAAAGCATTGGGTTCACATTGTATACTGAATTACTGGAACGTGCTGTAGAATCCATTAAATCTGGTAAAGAGATCAGCGCGGAATCTCTCGAAAAAGAGGAAATTGAGATTAATTTGCGCATTCCTGCTCTCATTCCAGATACTTATATGCCAGATGTTCATACTCGTCTCATCTTTTACAAACGACTTGCATCCTGTCCGGATAACGAGACCACTGATGAACTGCAAATTGAAATGATAGATCGCTTTGGTTTATTGCCTCAACCTTTGAAAAATCTTTTCATGATCACCAAAATGCGTTTGACCGCACAAAAAATAGGTGTGCGTAAAATTGAAATTGGCAATGAAGGAGGATATATTGAGTTTGGCCAAAACCCTCAGCTGAATACTTCATTTTTACTGACACTTATTCAGACAAAACCCAAACAATATCGATTGAAAGGAAACAAAGCATTATATTTAACCTACCCGATCCCAGAGACAGATAGGATACGAACCGTTCAGGCATTATTATTTGATTTGCAATAAATGACCTATTAACAATCTATACTTTCTGCTTCGATGCACATTTCCCCACCCCATGCTACACTCCAAATGAGCCCTTGTTGTTTTTGGGGAGTATTTTATGCCAGTCCTATGGTCGTATGGTCGTAAAACGCATCTGTCACCTGCAGAAGTGGATGAATTTATTTCAAAAATTCCTCCTAACGTCAATCCGATATTTTATCTGATGAATGAATCGTCTGCGCTCAACAAGTATGATGTTCTTTCGGCTCGTTTGCAAATTATTCAGGTGCTGCTAGAAAGGAACCCAGCATTGGCACATTCAACGAACGCGATGGGAGATACCCCGCTGACCTTAGCAAAAGAATCCGGCCAAACAGCCCTGATTAACCTATTAACAGATATAGGAAATAAGCAAAATCGTCCATCAATGCTATAATTTTTGAATGGCGAAACAGCAACACTATCATTTTCCCTCTCTGCCGGCATCCTATAGGCCAAATCTATGGGATTTGATGATTTTCGTCCTTATTTTTTCATTATTTGTTTTGTTAGCCCAATCTGCAGCCAAAATGGCCATGCCCTATCATTTGGGTGAAATACTGCCCATTAACTTGGATCCAAGCGCCCTTCCCGAGTACGCATTACGGACTGTATTGCGTATGTTTTTTGCCATGATATTGTCTCTCCTCTTCAGTTTGGGAGCAGGATTATTAGCAGCAAAATCTCGATATGCCGAACGAATCATTATACCCGCGATTGATATTTTACAATCCATTCCCATTTTGGGATATTTATCGATCACTGTGGTTGGATTTATTTGGCTTTTTCCAAACAGTTTGCTCGGGCCCTGAATGTGCAGCGATATTCGCCATTTTTACCTCCCAAGCGTGGAATACAGCGTTGAGTGTTTATCAATCCATTAAAACCGTACCACTCGATCTCTGTGAAGCCGCAGACATTTATCGTTTATCACCTTGGCAACGATTTTGGCGTTTAGAAATGCCCTACGCAACACCTCCGCTGTTGTGGAATATGATGATGTCAATGTCTGCCGGTTGGTTTTTTGTGGTTGCTGCTGAAGCAATCACTGTCTCTAATCAACAAATATATTTACCAGGAATAGGTTCGTACATTGGCGCAGCCATCAATGAAGCTAATATCCAGGCCGTTTTTTATGCAATTCTCGCTATGTTTATTGTGATCATCATATATGATCAGATTATTTTTCGCCCCTTAATCAAATGGTCTGAAAAATTTAAAACAGATGAAAATACGATGGAGCACGCCGCTTCATCTTGGGTGTATTCGATGTTTACGAGAAGCCGATTATTTCAGAAATTCGGCATAGGTTTGTCTATCATCAGTGATGCTCTTATCAATATGCCTATTTTTATCAGGCAAAAAGAATCATATAAAACAGAAAAACTACAGCGATCAAGCTCAATATTCTTTACCTTCCTTGGCATTGCAGCACCACTCTCCGTGATCTTAATTGGCTTCTATGGAATGAGTCACTATATTTTAGAAACCATCTCCTATCAAGAAATAAGCTATGTCTTTCAATTGGGGGGAGTCACTGCCCTCCGTGTTTTTTCGTTAGTCATCATTTCATCCATTATATGGGTGCCGATAGGTGTTTGGATCGGCATGCGACCCCGCATTCGTCAAATTGTACAACCGATTGCGCAATTCATGGCAGCCTTCCCAGCAAATTTATTATTTCCTATTTTCGTGATCTACATTGTTAAATATCATTTGGATGTCAATATTTGGTCTTCTCCGCTGATGATCATTGGGACTCAGTGGTATATTTTATTCAATGTGATTGCGGGCGCTGCGAGCATTCCTGGCGATTTATATGACATGAGTGAAAATTTCGGCTTAAAGGGTTGGCTATGGTGGAAACGACTGGCACTGCCTGCCATTGCACCACTTTATGTGACTGGTGCATTAACAGCTGCAGGCGGTGCATGGAATGCGAGCATTGTTGCTGAAGTGATCAGTTGGGGAAACACAAAATTAGTCGCGACAGGTCTTGGCGCTTATATTACAGAATATACCACCAGTGGCGACTTTCATAGAATTTTACTCGGGATTGGCGTGATGAGTATTTATGTTGTCACGTTCAACATCTTATTCTGGCAACGCTTATATACTTACACTCAAAAACGGTTTCGCGGAAATTAGGAGCAGCAATGAATACTTCCATCATCAAATGTCATAACATCTGCAAATCTTTTCCAAAGCCAAATGACAAGCCTTTGTTGGTTTTGAATAATATCGAATTAGAATTGTACCAAGGCGAAATTGTCGCATTACTCGGAAAATCAGGCTCTGGAAAATCTACCTTACTTCGGGTCATCGCAGGTTTGATTCCTCCTTCAAGCGGTGATGTCTATTATCGTGGACAACCGATTAAGGGCCCTGTGCCAGGCATCAGCATGGTATTTCAACATTTTGCGTTGATGCCATGGTTAACGGTATTACAGAATGTTGAATTAGGATTAGAAGCACAAGGTGTTCCACGTGAAGAGCGCAGGCAACGCGCCTTGAAAGCCATTGACATGATTGGGCTGGACGGATTTGAATCAGCTTTCCCAAAGGAATTGTCCGGCGGCATGAGACAGCGTGTTGGATTCGCACGTGCCTTGGTTGTCAATCCTGATTTGCTTTTAATGGATGAACCATTTTCAGCATTGGATGTGCTGACAGCTGAAAACTTGCAATCAGATTTGCTTGATCTATGGAATGAAAAGAAAACACCGATGAAATCCATTTTATTGGTCACACATGATATCACTGAAGCCGCAACAATGGCTGACCGTATTATTATTTTCAACAGTGATCCTGCTTCTATTCGCGCGGAACTTGACGTCGATTTTCCGCATCCACGAAATCCACAAGATCCTAAAATGCGTGAACTGATCGACGAAATTTATACCATGATGACATCTCCTGAGAAGGACGTCAGTCGTGTTGCATTTGGACCTTATCAGCATAAAACCATTGAGATAGGCTATCCATTGCCTGATGTTGAAGTCTCGACACTCACTGGATTGATTGAAGAACTCGCCTTCGCGAATCATGAAGGGGCTTATCACTTGCAAGATCTGAGTGATTCACTTAAAATGGACATCGAAGATCTATTCCCCATCATTGAAATGCTCGATATTCTTCATTTCGCACAAATCACGGACGGTAATATCGCACTGACTAAAGCGGGGTCTGATTTTGCTGATGCCGATATTTTAAGCAAAAAGGAAGCATTTGCCAACCATTTGATGCGATTTGTTCCCCTTGCAAAGTATATCCAAGATGCCATTGATGACGCACCAAATCATCGTATTAAAGAGGAAGATATTCTTAACAAACTTCAACAATATTTAGATTCGAAAAAAGCTAAGCGTGCCATGTCCACGATTATTGACTGGGGACGTTATGCAGAGATATTTGCATATAACGTAAATAACAGAATGCTTAGTTTCGATAACCCTGATTAGTTTGTAAACGTGAAAAATGCACCCCTACACTTTGATGATCACACTCATGACAAACGCTAATATATTCATCATGGTCCAAAACAATACCATGGCAGACGGAAAGGGATAAAACAAAACCAGAAAAACAATGGCCATCGCATATAAAAAGTATTTTTCGTTTGTCTTTTTCATCAAAAAGGTTGATAACATTGAGACGGCTGTCATCACAAAAGGCAAGATAGGATCAGGCAAGGACAGATCCTCTATCCAAAGAAGTGAAGCCCCCTCCAACTCAGGCATTTTCCACAAGACATTAAAAATGGCGACCTGAATAGGTAATTGCACAGCAGGGCCAATCATGGGTTTCATGCCATAAAAAGGGGTGATACCTAATTCTTTGTATTCAGCCATGATGAGATGATGTGCTTCTTCCCCATCGTATTGTTTTTTGATCTCGTGAAGCTTCGATTTTAAAATCGCTGCATAGTGATCGTTCGTGCGTTGCATCTTTTCGACCCAGAATTGTAGCGGTAAAAAAATGACTTTAAAAATAATTGCCAAAACAATAATAGCAATACCCCAATGATTCCTGAGTAATCCGCCTAATACGATAAAAGCCGTTTCAATAGCGCGACACACCACAGCCAACCATGGCCACAAATAATCATATTGCGCTGAGGATTGCACCAAATCATTCGCTTGAGCAACACCTGAAAAAATCAAGTAAAAAAATAAAGTCAAAAAAGCTATTGGTCGCATGAAATACCACCCAAATCCGAACATTTTAAAATCCAATCTTGTGGATTACGTACATCACCATCAATCGTATATATTGTCAAAGGTGGAAGCTTACTGTCTCCCCAATAGGTTTCATCAAACTCATAGAAAATGAACTCTCTTACCCTTTTGTCAGTTTCTTGTAGTGCGATTATATTTTTACCGTTATTTAATAGTGGCATTTTCATGGCAGCCAATATTGTATTCGGGATATCATTGAGTGAGACAGGTGCATTCGATGTGCGCATAGGCCCAGCTGAATGAAATGGTTTGATAAAAAGTGTCGCGAGTGCAGTTGAATAATGTTTCTGACTGATTGGAGTCTGTATCAAATTTTGTTTCTGCGATTCAGATAGATAGTTTGAGCCATGATCAGATGAAATGATGATCAACGAATTATCATAAATATCCGCTTTTTTCAGATTTTCCAACAATGAATCAATATGATTGAAAGCACATTGGGCCTGGTCTGTTTTACCAATCAAACCTCTTCGAGAGGCCTTTGTGATACGCAATTCACAATCCTTACCAAGGACAGCTGGACTGTGGGTGATCATCGAATGATAAAATTTATAGGTTGGGTTGATATCGTCAACTGAGAATTGATCATTAAAATATTGAAATGCCAAATGATTCAAGCCGCCGAGTGTTGTTTCATGGCTCGGATTGACGAAATATCGCCTGATTATCCAGTGGTCATCATGGTAAATGACAGGTTTAAGTATGTCAGGCACTGCTTTGAAAAGGCTATAATCGAGAAGTAAAAACGCGCTCTTATCCGGGGATAGCTCTGGTTGCGAGATACAATTTTTAATGTGGGATTTATTGCAGTAATAACCCATTGTATATATCGAAGTTGAAAAATTACTCTGCTCTAATTGCGTCGTCAGTGGATTATGACTAAGGACATCATCGAGGAACTGATTTTTATCACCATTGTTCTTATAAACCTCACCAGTCAACATCGCTGGAATAGCCATGTTAGTTGAGCGATAATTAGACGTTGTATTTGGAAAAAAGATAAATCCAGACAAATGTTGAATGAACGATGGATCAGTTTCAATCAAATGCTCAATCACAGTTGACTGTTGCTCATCAAGCACAATGTGGATAATATTTTGGTGTTTTGAAAATGTGGCAAAGTCCTCTGGCATAAAGTTTGATTGATACTGACGCCTGTTGAGTTTATCTATATTGTTGATAACTTGAAATCCAGTGAATATCATGACTGCGCATAACAAACCCGTCACTGCCTGATACATCACGAAGTGTATCTTTTTGCAAAAGATAATGGCAGATATTAGCATAATAATCCAAATGGAAGCTTGAACAATTGATTTGACTGAAAATGGCTCAATCGACAACCCGCGGCCATCAAATGCGCCATAACTACCGAAGAGAAAATTTGCTGTTATCCAGCATAGTACTGCAAACATCGCTAAAAAAGCAAAATAGCGATCTCGAAATCCTGAATAAGGAATGATGGCAGGCAAAAAGGCCATGAGAAAGAGAATTACAAATGAAATACCCAATGTATAACAAAGTGATTTTAAGGGGATGGAAAACTCGTCTATATTATTTATATAGATATCTACAGGCATCTGTATGCAAATCACAAATGCCAAGAATAAGCCTGCTGAAATAATAGGCAATATTTTTCTCATGTGAGTATCTCCAGTAAGGCGCGAGCACCTTTTTGGCCGCTTTGATGGATGTTGAATACATGAGATTCACGCATGATAGTCATTTTTTCTACCAAATGATTGTTGATAAGCAACCTTTCTACATATTCTGTCAGCGCATTGAGTTTATCCAATGGGACAATTTCTCCGATTCTTTCGCGTATAAAATCTTCGAACGGAACAATGGCCAGATCAGTGTATCTCGGATTATTGATCTTCCTTTCTATATCTAAAAAAAGCACAGGTTTACCAAGACCGAAAGCATAATCCAGTGCCGCGCCAGACCAATCACTGATCATCAACGATGAAAGATGCAATGATGATTGATCAGCCATATTGGTTTCAAATGAAAATAATAGATTACTGGCATATTTCTCTTTAATCTTTTTTAGAATTCCGGAAGAAAACTTGACAGTTTGGGGATGCGGACGCAATGTGACTTTATAACCATGCTTCAGCAACTGCCCAATCACTTGATCACCTATAGTTTCTATCATGCCATGCTGCCCCCACGAGGGGGCAATCAATATATGCTTTGGTTCTGGCATAATGTTGTGTGATTGTGCATTTGCTAAAATAGCATCTAGCCTTCCATAGCCATGTTCAACTAATTTTTTTGGCTTCAACTGATGCAGTTTTTCCAAAGTGCGAATTTCATCAACATGATGAGGACCTGCGCAAAAAATAGTATCAAAATGATCGAAAGCACCAGGACGGTACACCATATGGCAGCTAACCAATGCATGATGAACATAAACATAGTGAACAGGGTATCGGGAGCGTTTAACTTGAAAATTGTCTAAATCAGGCATCGTCATGATCATGACATCTGTATCAATATTAGAGAATAACCAGTTCCTGAGAAATCCTTCGTCCAAGTAAAAAATGGTCAGGTTTGGATGATCAACCTCAAATGCGGGATCATCTAATCCTGACGTGATATAGCAAACAGGAATATCACTTAGGATCAAAAATGATCTTAATAGGCTTTCCAAGTGCGGCCAATTTGATTTCCCCTCGGAATAAAAAACAATGCGACGCCTAGATTTAGGCAATTGCATGAATGTCGCTATATCAAAGATTGATCGAAAAAAACTCACTTAAATCTCCTGAAGCATATAATTGCTCGTACAGTTTCAAATCATCGACAGAATCAACTTCTAGCCAGCCATTTTTAACAGGAATAGCTTTGATTTTCCATCCAGCATTTATCAATGATTGAAGAAAGCTTGTCATGTACATTTGATCAAATTGTTTACCGTCGTAAATTGCTTGTTTATCTAATCGTTCATAGAAATCGATCATTTCAGGGATTCGACCTGCTTTGATTTTGATCAACCCTGTGTATTGCCCTTGAATATCGTTGAATGATGCTGGTTTCTTACCGAGCTCTTTCACGAGACCATCCTCATCCATTTTAAATGATTCAGCGTCCGACAGCGGATCTTCAAATCGAAGTGACCAATAAGATTTCCAATCAATATCACACATAATGCTTATCTCAGCATCTGATGCAAGAATAGCTTTTAAATTTTCTGATTGATATATGATATCACCATAGGAAATCAGCAAATCATCCTCACCTTTCAAGTAATCCATCGCTGAAAACAAAGTTGCAACCATATTGGTTGTTTCAAAATGCGGATTAACAGAACAAACATAGCCGTGATGCATTATCTGATCAGCGCAATACCCTCCCACAACATGGATATTTTTCACGCCACAGTCTTGCAAAACACCAGATTGCCAAGCCAAAAGAGATTTCCCTAAAAAAGGAACCAGGCACTTAGGTCGATTATTTGTTAAAGGCCTTAATCGTGTCCCCTGCCCCGCTGCTAAAATAATCGCGCGTGTCATGCTATTAATCTCCTGAGCAATGCGATGTCTTCTTCGCTTTTTGTCGATTCACGCTCTGGGTGCCACATGATACCTGTAATATTGTATTCAGGATGAATAAAAGCTTCGATGGAACCATCCTTATGGATAGCTGTCGGCACCAAGACCCTAGAAAGTTGTTCCGGGTACATTCCAAAGTCATGATAGCTATTGACGTCTCTTGCGTGATCCTCTGCCCACGCATTACTGAATAAAACTTCATGACGTGTGAGTTTATGTCCAGCCAGCTTAACAAGCGTACCGCCGAAATATCGATTCAATGTTTGCATGCCTCGACAAAATCCTACGATGGGAATATTTTTATTGATCGCCCAATCTATCAACGCAAACTCGAAAACATCTCGTGTCGCATCATCATCACCGCCTGTGAAAAAAATGGCTGAGAGATTTAATGATTCTGCATAGGGTGCTGCTAAAGACCCAGACAAAGTGGCTAAAGGAACAGGAAAAAAACCCAATGCCTCAGCTACTTGCCACCAGCGCCTGTCTAAACTGTCTCTTTGTTCATGGTATTGCTCTACCACTGTGACTCTTTGGGTGAATCCAATTTTTTTGCTCATGATAATCCCCGTACTTGTTGCAGACCACAATCTAAATGCAGAAAACTTGATCGACATAACTCTTCATACAATTTATCCCCTACACCAATCGCAGCAGGAATTGCCATTTCAGCTGCGCGAATGGCCATATGGGAATTTGCCCCACCATATTGTGTGATGAGACCTGCTATTCCATGCGAGAAAAGCCAATCATATCCTGGATCAGCCTGGGGAACCAAGACAATCGACCCGCGAAGATTGTCATGTTTATCATGTGAAACAGCCGGGGCAGTCACCGTCATGGTGGTGATAAAATTAGGTTGAGAGGTCATTCGCTCAAAACAATAAAAATCATTTTCCGAAACAATCAGTTGTGGCAGCTCAACCATTTTAGTCAGTTTCGCATTTCTACGACGTTGATCAACAATCTCTTGAATCATCGATACATTCAATTGACCTGATCTTATTTGCTTAAACTCATCGAACTGCAAATATGAAATTGACTCACGCGAAAGCCCTACAAGTTTTCCAAAATGAGAAAAATGGTCTAGTGCAATACTCAGATTTTTCGTAAATTCAAACTTGACAGACTCGCGTGATTTGATAGCGCTTATCAAATAATTCACAAAGCACGAGAAAGAGATTGGCGATCCCAGATCATTCAATACTGTCTGAATTGCATATTCAGCATTTTTTGAAAAAATAAATTGTTTATGTTGCGGTTTCTCATGAATCAATTTTGTTTTACGCAATAGATACCGTTCAGCTTCCTCCCAATACGCATGTTGTGTAATTTCATATGTTCCTGGCCTGAGGTGCCCATATCGCTGGCAAAAAACATTAACATCTAACTGATCATTTGCGACCTGATATGCATCTTCTTCAAATTCGCCAGCCACAGTTTTGATGGCATTCAAAAAGTCCTGCTTATCTTCAACAGATAAAATATGCGCTCTCACAAGACTATTGATAAAACTCATAGCGACAAAACCTGCTCTAGCTGCATGAGCAAATGCAAGTGTACCGAATTGGCGACAGTCCTCCAACAGTAAAATGGCTTTGTCGAGCGGTTCTAAATCACTACCCAGTATCAGTTTTCTTCTTTCCTCAAGTTGATTTAAGCTCGATATGTCATTATCAAGTCGTGTTAACGCTTGACGGGTGAGGATTTTCAATCCGTCTGACAACGCGATGATCTCATCGTGAGTGATGCCCAGTGGCGTTAATCTTGCTTTAGCTTCCTGCTCAAAGGTTGGTGTCCACACTGTAAAGGCAACAGCAAATTCAAGTTTGTCGTGAAGGTGTGGATTAGTGCTCAGAATGGACAGGTATGCATTGACAAGTCTTTTGGCACAATCATGGCTCACTGTTTTTGGGATAAATGAATTAAGACTGGCTCGAATATCAACATAAGGTTGACCACAAAATGACACCAAAAGAGGCTGCGGGCGAACATCACGGTATCCGAACTGTGCACGTTGCGTTGCCCATACATCATCTGTAATCAGGAAACGATAAAGACTATAAGCCAGTGGTCTTGGGCGGATTCCAATAATTTCTGCGGGATTCCAATCGGGCATAACGCCAAATAATGTTTTTTCTCCTAACATAAATGGAGTAGGAATCTGAAGTGTCTGGAAAAGCTTTTTACTTTGATGAAGAGAGTCAGCAATATCGTTATCGCTGATATCATAATTGCTGTGATCCACTGTGATTGGACGCACCTGAAAAATATGCACAGTGCCACGTTTATCAACGGCAAATTCCACATCAAAGCGATCATAATCTAAGAGCACTTCGAGCTCACGAACAGCCCCGACAACGGGCGGCAGCTCTGGCGCAATATCAACGACAGATGACGTTTGATCGCGGTTAATCAATACGGTTCTCAGATGTGCGCCATGACCAGAAGTGACAGATTCTGTCGAGCAAGATTGGTCGTCGAAGTTGATGCGATAATAAGGTGAACCTGTTTCAAGTCCACGTGTAAATACGACACCCGAAAATTGAACGTCTGATAAAAAAGATTGAATGAGAATTTGATCTGAATGAGAAGATTCACCAGATCGATACGATGCCACAACACTTTCAATACCGACATAAACATCTTGATAATTTCCGCTATCCACATTAAGAATGCTGGTGTAACAACCTGCATTTGATTTTGACCAATTGTCTTCAGATTTAGAACTGCTTCGAATAACGATTGGTGAATCATGAAAGGATTTTTTTATTTCACAAATAATGTCATTGGGTTTCTGAAGCCATTCTTTCACAGTGAAGCAACATTGCTCACCAATCACAGACTTTTTGACAAGTGGAGATAGACGGCTGAGGGTTTCTGCTTTCGTACCTAAAATAAAATGCGCGATGTCTTTCGGGGAATTGAACTCAGTCCAGGCGCCTTCAGCATTGATCGATTGAATGCTGAAACCCTTTTTTGACAGAAATGTGAGCAAATCCGTTAAATGCTGTCCAACCCATCGTTCATTCAAATCGATCATGTATTGACTTGCAAGAGGAGAAAATTTTAGCAGTCCTGTAAATTCCATTATTTGACCGTCAATAGACATGACCTCTGCGCGCTTGATATCTTCTGGATCACGGTTGTCGTAACGATGTCGCCACTGTGCATCGTAAACCCAAACAACATCAGCCGTTTGTTCATATGCTTGACGAATGACCTCCGGTCGAAAAATGGTATCTGCGTAGGAAACAATGGTTGTGGCGGCGCGCCAGGGTGCCTGAAAAAGTGTATGGAGCACTGAATGTGACTGCCACTCCGGTACAACGATATAATGCAATTGTGGATAAGCAGCAATAATATCATCAATATGATACCCGCCTAAAAAATGAACTTTGGGCTGAGGCAATACGGACAAACTGTGTATCTGCCAATCTAACGCACGCTTCTGGATGCCGATTTCTTTGAGGGCAGATGGCTTCTCTCCAGAAACAGGTCGTCCTGCTCCTAGAAAGAAAACATCACAGGCTATTGTGGGGTTGTTTTCTCGGGTTCTTTTTTTTTAGATTTCACAAATAGGGATTTTATTTTGTACCAATACCCCTTGACAGCCATCACTGATGCCACCAATAACCCAGCCAGGGCTGACAAAATGGCACTGCCCGAACCCGGGTCAATGTAGGCCATCGCAGGTGTGGCGAATAAACTGAGACATATTGTCGCCATGAGAAATCGTGTATGCATTGTATTGCCCCTGAAATCCTTTAACACTCTGCAATATTACATGCAATGTGCCTAAAATACAAGGCGGATATAACGTAAGTTAGTTAGACTCGAGAAGTTTTTTTCGTGCTCGCCAGTCAGGCATGAATTTATCCATCAATGACTTGAATCGTGCATTATGAGAAGCTTCTAACAAATGCACCAATTCATGCACAATCACATATTCAAGACAAGCAAGTGGGTATTTTATCAACGCGAGGTTCAAGCAAATATTGCGTTTAACAGGGTGACATGTGCCCCAACGCGATTTCATTTGCCTTATTTGACAATGCGAGACACGCTCACCAATCATCTCTTCCCAGTGCGGTAACAATTGTGTCATTTTCACTTCTAATTGATGGCGGTAAAATTGCATCAGTGCCTTCTGGCGATGCAATATCGTAGAGTTTTTTGAAACAAATATATGGATGTAATCAGAATCGATGCAATGAACTTGTGATCGCTTGAGACGTTCATTGACTTGCAATACATATTCTTGACCTAAAAAAGCATGTCGCTCCCCGGAGTGATAATGATAAACCGCTTCCGGCGATTGTGATTGACATGCAGATTGATGTTTTTTTATCCATTGAATATTCATTTCTGCAAAACGACGAATGGATGTCATTGAGCTATGCAAGGGTGCTGATAATTTCACGGTGCCCTGTGGCGCGCAGACACGCAATGACATGTTTTTCATTTTCTTGAGATGCACTTCAATTGAAATGCCGTCTATGCTGAATGTTATCATATATCAAGTTTGCAGTATTTATGAAAAAGTTTGAAATCGCCACGAGCCGTAATCAACTGACAACCGTAAAACCACAGATCATCTATGCCCATGCCGTAAAGTATACCGTAATATGTGACGTAAGACAAAGGTACTTGGGATTTATTACTATACTTTCATCAAAAACCGATCCAATGCATTGGCAAAAGCCTGCTGATCCTGCTTATTTAACGGCGGTGAGCCGCCTGTTATCTGCCCTGCCCCACGTAGACCGTCCATGATATTGCGTACCGCAAGACGTTCGTGAATATTGTCTTTTGTATACATCTCCCCACGTGGATTGAGTGCATGCGCTCCTTTTTGAATCACAGCTGCAGCCAAGGGAATATCAGCGGTGATCACTAAATCACCAGGTTGAGAGACATCAATGATTTTTTGATCTGCAACATCAAAACCACCCAGCACCTGAACACGTTTAATAAAGGGGCTGCGCGGAATGGTGATTGCATGATTTGCATAACAAATCGTTTGTATTTTTAATCGAATAGATGCGCGAAAAATGATATCTTTGACTTGATTAGGACACGCATCAGCGTCAACGAGAATGTTCATTATGCTGCTCAATGCCTAGTCGCGCTTTCAAATAGCGCTCTTGCCGACGTGTTTTGTCTTTGACCTGCCCCACCAACTGCCCGCAAGCTGCATCAATATCATCGCCACGCGTGCGTCTGACGGTCGTCACAAAACCGGCTTTAGACAGGATATGTTGAAAACGATCAATCGTATCGTCATCAGATCGTTGATAAATCGTATGGGGAAAAGGATTGAAAGGGATCAAATTCACTTTTGAGGGAACATCACTCAACAACTTCACAAGCTGTCGTGCATGCTCTGGTTGATCGTTCACGCCCGCCAACATCACGTATTCCATTGTGACACTACGTCTTGGCTCATCTTTGAAAAAGTTTTTACATGCGAGCATCAAATCTTTAAGCGGATATTTTTTATTGAGCGGCACTAATTTATCGCGCAGCTCATCATTGGGTGCATGCAAAGACACCGCCAATGCCACATCACATTCTTTGCTCAGCGCATCCATGCCGGGAATCACGCCAGAGGTGCTCACAGTGACGCGGTATTTTGATAAACCATACGCAAAATCATCTCGCATCAAATTCAGTGCAGGAATGAGATTATCATAGTTCAACATCGGCTCACCCATGCCCATCATCACGACATTGGTCACGGCATGATCATGCATGCCATTGGTTTTTGATAATGAGCGCACAGCAATCCAAAGCTGGCTGATAATTTCTGCAGTGGTGAGATTCCGATTAAAGCCTTGCTTACCGGTAGAACAAAAATCACAATTCAGAATGCAGCCCACTTGTGATGAAATGCACAATGTCCCGCGATTGGCAGATGGAATGAATACCGTTTCAATCGAATTCCCATCTTCTAATTGTATGATCCATTTGTACGTTCCATCATCCGCGCGTTTTTCAAGCGCTATTGTCGGTAATTTGATCTCGGCAATTTCAGCTAATTTTTCACGCAATACTTTGCTGAGATTGGTCATCTCATTGAAATCTTGAACACCTGCCGTATGGATCCACTTCAATACTTGTTGCGCACGAAATGGCTTCTCCCCATGGGATTCAAAAAAGGCGCGCATGTTCTTTAAATCAAGGCCTAATAGATTTGTTTTGGGTAACGTATTAATTTTCAGATCCTGTGACAACATATTGATAAAATGCCCGCATGCTTCGCCCCTGCAATTCTGCATGATTTTCACGTTATTGTGAATCATACTGCAATAAGCCGGAACAAGTCAATCAACTAATAATGGAATTAAATCAATACATTAAAATATCATTGTATCCTATTGATTTATATGACCTATTGACAAGTTTTTATGGCTGGTATATCCTGGGGGCATGACTCAACCTAAAGAACCAATACAGACAGATACCACGCTGACCGAGCAAGAAAAGGCCATTCTCTGGGGGATGCTGGCTGCCACTGCCTACGAACTTGTCGTTGTCGGCCTCGCTGTTTATTTGTATTTTGAATACGGCCTCATCGAAACCATGATATCTACCATGGTGGCGCTCGGCATCCAATTGCTGGCCATGAAAGCTTTGAAAAAAGACATTCACCCTGTCTTATACGTTCAATTTTTTATTTTAATGGTATTTGGTTTGCCTGCGATGCTAGTCGATGAAGATTTTTATAAGTATTCGCAAGTCGGATCTGGGCTGATCATGGGACTTGCCTTTTTTGCACGATCTTTTTATGCGTCCTATTACGACCAAACGGTACCTCCGCTTGTGCAATCGTTTATTCCAAACGATGCAACAGGCGCCCTGTCGAAATATTTTCATCTTAAGGATGAAGCATCTCAACATACACGCATAAAACAATGGACACTGATCGGTCTTTCAATAGGAATCATCATTGGATTATCTCTTTTATACACTCAACAAGACGTTCTGCACAGCGACTTTTTAGAAGAATGGGCTTCTTGGCTGTGCATAGCTGCGCCAGTCATTGCTACACCACTGTTGGGGTGGGGTTCTGCACATTTGGTCCAAGCATTTCCGCGCATCCATGATACGATCGCGTCGTCAATACCTCAAAATCCGCATTTATGGCGAAAAGTCGATCACCTCTGGTCCGCCGAAATGACAGCCAGCGCATTGATCAGTGGTGCCGTTGCGCTTTGGGGTAATACTGATCAATGGTTTATTGGCAGCTATACCATTGGGCCGTCGCTCACATTCATTGCTTTCGCGATCTGGGGAAAATGGATGTATGATGCGGCTAAGTCAAGTTCTTCAGCACAGGCAACTGAGCCCAGCGCGTTGTGTAAGCAGGCGACTTAAACTCAAATTGCGTATCCCAGGTTTTATCAAAACCAACTGAAGCCAATCGCACAGTATTTTTACCGTACCGTTTATTGATGCTATCGAAAATAGATAAAAATGCGGCGGTTTCTTCCTCTTTTGCCTCATCTTGTTTTTGAAATAAATCACATTGAATAATGCTGTTGTCTGATAAATCATCCAGCCACACGCCTACTTTTTTGTATTGAAAAGCGGGCTTAAAAATCTCGCGCAAACATTGTTTGGCATGATGGGTGAGCACCCTTATATCATCGGTTGGCACAATAAAACGCACGGAGGCTGATTGTTCATATTGAGGCAAATCCTCCCGAAAACGATTCGTGCGCAAAAAAACACTGAGATGCCTTGCCAATGATCGTTGCTGACGCAATTTCTCATAAACGGATGCACAATGCATGCTAACGGCCTGCGCAAGCACATCCAATTCTGTTTCCATTTTATTGAAAGAACGGGATGATAGGATAGATTTTCTCGGCTCTTCTACTTGCTCCATCGCCAAACAAGACACGCCATTTAATTCCATCGCCGTTCGCATCATCACCACATTATATTGCCGCCTCAATTGATTCGGATCGATCTGTGTTAAATCGTATGCAGTATTGATGCCTTGACACATCAGTTTTTTACGCCACTGCCGCCCTATTCCCCACACATCGCCAATATCGATTCTCTTCAGCCAATCAAGCTCGTTCATCACATTAAACACAGGCACTTTCAAACATTTTTTAGCGACATGATTTGATATTTTGGTTAACGTTTTGCTCGCGCCCAAGCCAATCGAGGTGGGAATGCCTGTCCATTTGAAAATCTTTTTTTGTAGATCGATACAAAAGGATTCGTGACGATCAGGCGGCAAAGCTGATAAATTTAAAAATGCTTCATCGACAGAATATATTTCAACCTCTTCCCAGGCATCCTCAATCACAGACATCACACGCTGTGATAAATCCCGGTAAAGCGTGAAATTCGATGAAAACACATGAATATGTTTGCTCATGCAAAATGGTTTGATTTTAAAATAAGGCTCACCCATCTCAACGCCGAGCGCTTTCGCTTCATTTGAGCGCGCAATCACGCAGCCATCGCCACTTGATAAGACGACAATGGGCTTTCCTATTAAATCCGGGCGAAATAGCCGTTCGCAAGATGCATAGAAGTTATTACAATCGACCAATGCATACATACTATATTTACTCCGGCGTATGAATCACGTGGGTGACAACTCCCCAAATCACCAATTCGTGCATATCAGTGATATCCATCGGGTGATACTGTGGATTGGCGGGCATGAGTTGTAAACGCCCATTTATTTGCGACAGCCGTTTCACGGTTAATTCCCCGTCTATGGCTGCAATCACGATTTTGCCATGCCGAGCCTCTAGGCTTCTGTCGACAATCAGCAGATCACCAGATTGAATGCCCGCACCCGTCATCGAATCCCCCGAGGCGATAACCATAAAGGTAGCTGCCGGGTGCTTGATGAATTGCTGGTTTAAATCGAGATAACGTTCAATATAGTCGTCCCCAGGCGCAGGAAAGCCAGCGGGAACTTTACTACCGTACAAGGGGATGCCGTGCTTATGTTCAAGTAACAGCTGAATATCGTCCACCCGGGAGACTGGGACGCGGATAGACTGCGTCGGGCTTAACCCGAACTTCCCGCGCCCCACAGGCCGCCCCGCCCCTTCCCGCCGACCACCCCTTTGAGCCACAACTGCACCCCTTTTGATTATTGAAACAATATTCAAATAGTAGGTTAAGCGCTAAGGCCTGTCAAGGAGAAAAATATGCGGTATACTTCATGGGGAATATATGGGGATAAGGGACTATGAGACCGTACAAACTAGACACATCATCATTGGCGCGAGCCATCAAGCAAATGGAGCAAAGTCTCGCCTATTACCATTCAGAGACAGTACAAGCAGATCCTGGGCTGACACGGCAGTTGCGTGCGGCAGCTATTCAGGCATTTGAATTTACCTATGAGCTTTCATGCAAAATGCTGAAGCGTTATCTTGAAATGACCTCCCCTCATCCACAAGAAATCGAATCGATGTCTTTTAAAGATTTAATTCGAACAGGCTGCGAGCGTGAATTATTACTGTCGGATGTAGAACAATGGACACGATTTCGATATGAGAGAAGTATTACCAGCCATACGTATGATGAAAAAAAATCAATAGAAGTTTTTCAGAGTATTCCATCATTTTTGAATGAAG
The DNA here is from genome assembly GCA_963848305.1 of uncultured Gammaproteobacteria bacterium. Taxonomy (GTDB): domain Bacteria; phylum Pseudomonadota; class Gammaproteobacteria; order JABCZS01; family JABCZS01; genus CAWKDC01. Next base: position 314,922 of record CAWKDC010000001.1, read on the forward strand.
CAGAATACCTTCTCGCATCACTCAACACAAGAATCGGTGAAGTATGATTGCGATGAATTCTTCTCATCTTGAATTGGTTAAAAAAATTTTGCATCATCATCTGCCGAAAGGAACAAGTATTTGGGTATTTGGATCACGCGCAAGAGGACAATCAAAAAAATATTCTGACCTCGACCTGGCAATTGACATGAACGGAGAACCCATTCCAATCAAACTGCTTTCTGCGATCTGTTTTGATCTGGAAGAATCAGACCTGCCTTACAAAGTAGATATTGTAGATTGGAATACGATTGACAAAACGTTCCAAGAATGTATTCGAGAAGATATGGAAGTATTAAATTAAAAAGGAATGGATATGAGAACAAAATGTTTTAAAATTGCTTTTCTAACGCTGTGCTTATGTTTTATGGGGATCCTCTCAGGACAGGCAGCAACCTCATTAGAAGATAAAGCCAAAAGCTGGATGAAACGTAATGGCATTCCTGGGGCAGCCATTGTTGTCTACGACAATGGCAAAATCAAAAAATACTCTTTCGGATATGCCGACAGGGAGAATAAAAAACCAGTCACAGAAGACACCATTTTCGAGATCGCCTCTCTTACCAAAATTTTCACGGCTGTTTTATTAGCGGGAGAAATCAATAGCGGCAGCATGAAACTCAGCGATTCCGTGACAAAATATGTTTCCGACATCACTCCATCGTCTCGCAATAAATTCAATCAAATCACGCTTGAAAACTTGGCCACACACACTTCAGGCCTTCCTTTCAATGTTCCAAGAAGCATTAACTCAAGAACTAAATTGGCGAAGTATTTGTCCTCATGGAAGAATCCTGCATCGGTAGGCGCATCCTGGTTATATTCTAATGTCAATTTAGGGCTGATAGGTTATGCGCTTGAAAAGGAAAGTCAAAAATCGATTTATGATTTATATGCTGAAAAAATTTTACATCCACTCGGCATGCGCACCAGTAACGCAATGATTCCTGATGGCTTGCTGTCCTTTTATGCACAAGGATACAACATGGCGGGCAATCCAGCACCACGACGCAACATGAAAGAGTGGATCAAACCGCCGAACAGCGATTGGATATTCCCAGCAACAGGTGCGCTCAAATCAACGCCACGCGATATGGCACTGTTCTTGAAAGCTGCTTTGCGATTACCCGGTACGCCTGCATACATTGCTGATGCGATGAAATTAACACAAACCACTTTTGTTCAAACCACTCGTTTCCAACAAGGATTAACGTGGATTATTCACCCAGATCCTGTCAAAAACAAAACTAAATTATTATCTGCTAAAATCAAGGGCGAGCCTTTCCAGCGAATGCCTACACTAAAGGTGATATATTTGATGGAAATGCGTTGATGGAAAAAACAGGTGCGTCTGGTGGTTTTCGTGCCTATATTGCTGTTATCCCCAATCAGCAAAAAGGAGTTGTCGTGATGGCGAATCGTTACATCACAAGCACCGAATTGGTTCACATGGGGAGATGGGTTTTGCTTAGCAACGACATTTTGATGCAATAAACATGACCTTAGTTATACACGGATTATAGGCGACATTATGATCATTCCATTGGTTAACATATTCATCGGCATGTTCATCCTCATGTCTGTTTTGTGGTTATATCAAGTTGTTACACGCAATGCAACCATTGTCGATGTAGGATGGGCTTATGGCATGGGTGCTTCCAGCGTTTATCTTGCGCTCGCTACACATGGTGATATGGGCGTTGGGCTTCTTGCATCGATATTATTACTGATATGGTCATTACGATTAGGTACGTATTTATTCAGAGCACGTATACTGAGTGGCGAGGGTGAAGATACGCGCTATCAAACGATGCGTAAGAAAATGGGCAATAGGGCAAATCTCATGTTTTTTATTTTATTTCAAGCGCAAAGTCTTTTTGTGCTGCTATTCATGGCACCGCTGCTCGTTGTCTTTGATCGATTGCAGCCTCTTTGGCAATGGCATGATATCCTTGCTGTGATTATTTGGACAGTGGCTGTTGCGGGAGAAACGATTTCGGACAAACAATTACATGCATTTAAACAAAATCCGGAAAATCGTGGTAAAACTTGTCAGATCGGTCTGTGGCAATTCTCTCGTCATCCTAATTATTTTTTTGAATGGTTACACTGGTTTACCTACCCACTCATAGCATGGGGTGCACCCAATGCGATTTTGACATGGGTGCTGCCAGCGATCATGTTGCTTTTTTTATGGAAAATGACGGGCATCCCTTTCAGTGAATCTCAAGCGTTAGAGCATCGCAGTGATTACGCGGCTTATCAACGTAAAACATCTATGCTGATCCCATGGTTTAAAGGCAAATAATCAGGAAATAAAATGCATCCTTACATTTATTCAATCGGTTTGTTAATGATCTCAAATGTATTCATGACATTTGCTTGGTATGCGCATCTCAAAGAATTAAGCGGCAATAAATGGTATATCGCTGCACTGCTCAGTTGGGGCCTTGCTTTTTTTGAATATATTTTTCAGGTACCAGGTAATCGTATCGGCTACACTGTGATGGATTTGTCTCAGCTCAAAATTTTGCAAGAATGCATCACACTCACCGTTTTTGTCCCATTCGCGCTGTTTTATATGAATGCGCCCTTAAAATGGGATTATTTGTGGGCAGGATTATGCATGATTGGTGCCGTTTATTTCATTTTTAGACAATAACAAAATAGCACTCAATCCGTTACGGGTGAAATTGTTCAGCTATAATTATGATAATTCAATCCACCCTGAGGGTATTCTTATGAAAAAATCTATGTTGATGCTCGCGTCCACGGCGCTTATTTTTAGCTCTACAGCTTACTCACTTTCGACGTCACAAACAACGGTTTCAGCGACTGAAGCAAAAATCGGCTATGACTGCTACGTCTCTATTATTGATAATGCCGCTGCAAAACTGTCACAATATCCATGTTACAGTACGAACAAAAAAGGTGTCGCGCAGGGCACGCAAGATGTTAACAGCCTGACCCTTGGCACTCAGGGTCAGACTTTCGTGATTGCGCCCCCCGCTTTCACCTGTACAGCCAAAAACAGCTGCAGCGCTTCTGTTTATGTGGGCCTGTCGGCGACGGGGGCATATCCAATCACAATGTCTAAGTCAGCAGCAAGCAAGCTTGAGCTCTCGATTGCAAACTCATGCCCCAAAAACGCTCAAAATGCTTTAGTCACTAATGGAGGTGTCACAGGTAACGACGGGATGTGTCTCTTACTATGGACATTTGCGAAAGCAAGTGATTTGACCAAATTTGAATTTACGGTTAAGCCCTAATAATCTCAAAAAGCCTTATTCCCTGTGATTGTATGCGAGGGAATAAGGCTTGCTTTAACTATAGGAGCCTTTTATGAAAAAAACTATTCTGATACTCGCGTCAACAACATTGTTATTTGGTTCTGTAGCTTATTCGGATTCAGCAACAGCGATTGATTATGTCTGCGCTATTTATACGAACGTGCACGCTCAAGACAATATGTACATACAACACAAATGTTATTCTACGAAGAAGAGTGGAAAAGCAAATGCAACTGTCGATGGCACTTATCCCATTGGCAAAGACGGTCTTGAGTTTGTGATTAAACCACCCGCATCAACCTGCTGCGGTCAAATTTCGGCGGCGCTAGTGACAACAGGTGCATATGTGATCACAATGGCTGCCAGCCCCGAAGAAGCTTATCTTGACTATGATCCAAATGTATCTGGTGCCCAGTGCACAAAAATCAGCGACGGTCACTATGAAACTAATGCAACTTACGGTTGCGCACTTACCTGGAATTATAACAGTGTCAATGATTTTACCGAACTTAAGTTTACGGTTAAACCGCAATAATCTTAAAAAGGCCTTATTGTCGGTGAAGTTAATGTTAGACAATAAGGCTTATTTTCACTATGGGAGCCTTTTATGAAAAAATCTATTTTGATACTCGCGTCGACAACATTGTTATTTGGTTCTGTAGCTTATTCGAAGCAGGCACAACCCGCAACGTCGACGACTTCAACATACAATATTCAATATATTTGTCAAGTTACCGCGAGCAACAATGCTCAACACGACTGTTATATGAGAAACAGTAATACGCATGCAGTAACTGGGACTGTAAATGGCACATATGCCTTTGGTGAAGCTGGTAAAGAATTTGTGATTAAACCTGCAGCTCTCGGTACAATTGCTGTTATCCTGCAGCAAGCAAGTGTTCCCTATATTATCAGCATGTCTGACACCCCGGAAAAAAGCAATCTTACCAGCATGAACTGCACAAAAAATGCCGACGGTACCATCGATAATGTTGCGATTTGTGAGCTTGTGTTTAATTATGCCCATAAGAGTGATTTCACTGAGCTTAAATTCACGATTATACCGCAATAAGCTGTGTAACCTTTGGCATTGTTCGGGCGCACTGTCGGGCGCCCGGACAGTGGATTAAATAGGAATTTACCCCGGCGAAAGCCGACCTACAATGCCGTCACGACCACTGGCTTCTCGATCGGACCGCGATCTGTTTGCAATTTCACCACCACTTCCTTCGCACCCTTCACTTCTTTCCACTTCAATGGCCAGACTTTAGATTGTTCTGGAAGCAAATAAACAAATTTGTCTTTGGTCACCGTGGTTTCCAAAGGTTTTTCCTCACCTTGGTAAAAATCGATATTCGTGATTTGAATATGACGATTGCCAGCATTCTTAATATGCAATTCCAAATCACCATTAGGCAAAGATTTTGTATCAATACTCAAATCATCGATTTTGTTTTTCGGTTCAATGAAAACGGGTATGCTAAAGCGAATAAGGGTCTCGACCTGAAAAGAATCAGTCTTGTTTTTAGAAGGAACCTGCGTTGCAATCACACGGTAGGTGTGCTCAATTTTGGGATTCAGTGGCGCGCGAAGACCAACGCGCACCAACTGATAACTTTCCTCAGCAATGTTGGCAATGGGTGGATTCAAGATTATGTCTTTCGTATCGGTGTAAACATCTTTCCCTTCTTCCTGCGTCCATTTGAATGCCTTCAATTGAAACAACACAGGATCCTTACCCGCATTCACCACTTTGAACGAGTCAATCGTTTGGCCCGGCTCAAACTTCAGCCTGACAGGATTAATATGAACTTCTGCGGCCAAGAGCATGCAAGGTACAACAAGGAAAACAAAAGCAAAAAAATGTTTTACACGTAACATAACAACACCTACTTAAATCAACTTAAAACACAACGTCAACTGTAACCGTATCTGAATAACTATCATCTACCACAGATGTCTGTCCCGCAGGAACTTGACCATAAATGGTATACGTTTGTGGCAAGCCTGTGCCTGTGCCACATTGATAGTCAGTACCCACAGTCCCATCACCCCACACTGGCACTCAATGTGGATGTGGTGTAAAGTTCATAGCCAAGTAAATCACTGGAAGTTCCGCCAATCATATTGCGACTGAGCACTGAGTCGGAGTTAAGACCAGCATTTAAATAGATGCCGTAAAGAGTACCATCTACGCATGTAACGTACATATCCGTCTGCGCTGAAAGTGCAGTATCATCTACAGGATCGTACGCGCCAAAAGCCAATGGATCTGGCACGCTAACAACGCATGCTGAATTGACAGCAGCATTTACCAAAAAAGTTTCGGCCGCGGCCTGTGCCGCATAAAAAAACATGGAAGCGGCCGCAACGCCTGCTAACATTCTTTTGAGTTGATGGTTAACCATTTAACACTCCTTGTTCACGGTTGATATCCTTAGCACAGTCTACAACAATTTCGGGAAAAAGTCACCCCTTTTTTCGGAGTGACTTTCTTCCGTTTTAAACATTAGAAAGTCGCAGTTACTGTAATGGTATCAGAGTAGCTGTCATCTTCAACTGTTGTTTGACCTGCGGCAATTTGACCATAGATTGTATAAGGTTGATCAACACCTGAACCTGTACCAGACACTGTATTGGTACCTACCGTATCACCCCATTCTTCGCTGTACATATTATCTTGATAAAGATTATATGCGAGAAGATCCGATGTCGTTTCACCAAGCATATTGCGGGTTGTGACATCACCCGGGGTGCCTGCATTTTGACCTGCATCCAGTGAAATATTGTATGCTGCACCATTAGTACATGCTGCAGACAGGACAGTAGAACCGTTGGTAAATTCGCTATCAACTGGATCGTATGTTCCAAATGCCAGTGTGGGCGCACTGAAAACGCATGTGCTTCCGACAGTAGCTGTTACCAAAAATGTCTCAGCAAACGCACTCACAGCACATACGCTCAGTACTGCTGCAGATAATAATTGAAGTTTCTTCATATAAAATTCCTTTTACAAGTTTAGATGCCCTTTCGGGATATAAAAAAATATAGTGCTTATTTTCGCGCTTTACAAGAAGATTTATGTAAATAATTTTTTTAATAAAGCACACTTACCGTGATCGTATCGGTATAAGTATCAGATGGCAGTTTTGTTTGATAAGGAGAAACAACACCATATGCAGCAATTGTTTGTTGTATACCTGTGGCTCTTGTTGATACAACTGTACTGCCATTATCTCCATCACCCCATTGTGGGCCACTCAATTGTATTGTTGGATAAATCCGGTATGGAAGTAAAGCGCCATGCATGCCACCTTTCATGTTTCGCGTGTTCACGTTGTTAGGAGTGGATGGATATAGGCCAGCATTCAGTGTGAGCGTGTAAGGCGTGCCATTCACACAAGTAGCGTAAATAAAACCTGCATTGGTAGATGTTGTCTCATTGGTATTTTTATCTTTCGTATCGGTAGGATGATACTGACCAAAAATAAGCGGCAATGCAGTGATTGAACAAGTCGGTTTAACAACTGCTTGCACCAAAAAGGTTGTATTTGAACTGGCAGCGAATATTTGCACCGGGAAAATTGAAAGAAAGATAACTAATAATATTGACTTTTTCATTGTTAGATTCCTGTCATGCTTTAGTTACTAAAATTATAACCAAAGAATCCAGAAAGTCAACTTTTCAAATTGGGCAATAGACAAATGCGGAGGTGCCTACCGTGGTTTCCAAGGAGGCAGTGATGGGCCACTGTGCACTGCTAGGCGTAATGGTTAGATCGCGGTTCAAGCTACCCGATTCACAGGGCTGATAATCTAATACAATGTTACAAGAAGCGAGTGCATCTAGGGTTTGCCCATCCGTACAGGTTGAAGCGTTATCGATGATCACAGCCGTTTGCCCTAACGAATCATTATTCACCAGGTCGACATTGATCACCGTATCCGTTATACCTTGATTTTCGATGGAATAGGTAACTTGGATAGGGTTTGTACAATTGGCTGTACTCAAATTATCGGGTGTGGTTGGTGTACTTGTAAAAACAATGCCACAGTTATCTAAACTCGCATTGCAACGCTCTTGAGGTGTAGTAGCTAGCGCATGGGTGCGTGCACCCTTTTTGGTTGAAGGGCAAGTAGGAAGGCTGCTGCTCACTAAATTTGCTGTACCACCTGCAGTAGTGACTGTTACACCCACCTGCCCTGCTGGATCTGGAGGCGTAATCGCTGTGATCGTTGTCCCATCACTTGAAACGCTCAGGACTGTTGCAGATTTACCTCCGATGGTGACGACAGAACCCGCAGTAAATCCTGCCCCCATTAATGTGACCTCTGTTCCGCCTGATGTACTGCCATAATCGGGTGCGATAGAAGCAATGGACGGAACGTAGTTGAACAACACTGGAGCGGAAGTACCCCCAGCTGAGTTCACGGTCACACTGGCCTGCCCTTGCCCCACGGGACTGATGACAGTTATTTGAGCATCGCTGATGAATGTGAACGGAATGCTTGTATCATTCCACGTCACACTCGTTGCTTGTGTAAAATTAACCCCTTGAATGCTCACAGATGTCCCGCCACTGGGCGAACCTGCATTAGGACTGAGTGAAGCAATTGAAGGGGCATTGTAAGTGAAGACATCATTCGGATTGATTGCACTGCTTCCACCAGGTGTTGTCACTTGAACATCAACAGGTCCCGCACCCGACGGTGAGACTGCCGTGATGGTGCTGTCATTGACAACCGTAAATGATGCTACAGGTTGATCCCCAAAATTCACATCTGTTACGTCTGTGAAGTCGCTACCTGAAATTGTGACCGATGTTCCTCCTGCTGCTGGACCCGAGTTGACACTCAAACCCGTGACAACTGGAACAGCATAATAGATGAATTGATCGACAGAGGAAGTCGCACTCGTGCCATTGCTATTCGACACTGTCACATCCACTGTGCCTGTGCCTGCTGGTGCAGTCGCCACAATGCCCGTTGTGCCTGAGCTGGACTGCACGACCGCTTCTACTTCACCAAAATATACAGTGGTACCAGAGGTAAAACCTGTTCCGGTGATCGTGACTGCAGTTCCCCCATTGAGCGACCCACCAGAAGGACTCACAGAAGACACAGAAGGCGTATTATTGTATGTGTAACTACTGTAGGTTGCTGAACCTACGCTATTGGTCACAGTCAGTGTCACAGCCCCCGCCGACTGTGGAGGAGCGATCGCTGTGATACTATCGTCACTGTTCACAGTATATGAAGTTGCATTGATAGTACCAAATTGCACACCTGAAGCACCTGATACCGTTAAAAATCCTGTGCCGATAATCATGACAGGTGTTGTTCCCCCAACAGAACCGGCATCAGGTGAAATCGATGTGATGGTCGGCGCTTCAGTATAAGTGAATTCACTGGCCGATGTTTCGGGTGTTGTTCCTGAACTATTCGTGACAGTAACATTCACCACGGTTGAGCCATTGATCAGCAGGGCGGTTGATGGCGGCGCAATGGCCGTGATCTGTGTATCGCTGTGAATCACAAATGATGTCGCAGGTGTTGTGCCAAAATTCACTGCGGAAGCCGTTGTGAAACCTGTTCCTGTGATCAATACAGAGGTTCCACCCGTAATAGAAGTGGCTGGCGGATTAAGTGCCGTGATAGTAGGAACCGTATCGAAAGTATACGCATTGGCTAACGTATAGGACCCCACATCATTCGTGACGGTGATGCCCACCTGCCCCACCGCATGTGCAGGGGTGATCGCTGTGATTTGTGTGTCACTGTTCACAGTGAATGAAGAAGCTGCAACAGAACCAAACTGCACATCCGTCGCGCTTAAAAATCCTGTGCCACTGATCACAACAGATTGATCACCTGTGCTAGGCCCTCCATTTGGCGTCACTGCAGTCACCAAAGGAAGATAGGAAAACTGATCAGCTGAAGTTGTTGGGCTCGTTCCTCCGGCCGTTGCCACAGTGATATCGACTTGACCCGTGCCAGCAGGTGCAACTGCCATGATTGCTGTATCAGTATTCGTCAACACCGTACCGGGATTATCCTCGCCAAAATAAACGTCTAAGGCATTGCTCATCCCTACCCCTGTGATTGTCACCACTGTCCCACCAGCGCCACTGCCTACATTAGGCGTGATCGCAGTCACCACAGGCACATATGACAATTTTGCAGCGTTTGAAATGGCGTTTGTTCCATCAGCATTCGCAATGGTAACGTAAACGGCACCTGTCCCAGCTGGAATGCTGTCAATCACTATGCTGGTCTCCGTCATTGATGCAGGAGTCACTAAATTGCTTCCCAAATAAACGGTTGTGCCTGCAATAAATCCTGTCCCATTGATTGTCAAGCTCACGTTTCCGGTGGCAGGAACTGCGTTGGGACTCAAGCTTGTGATGCTTGGAGAAGAATTATATGTAAAAGCATTGGTTGAATTCCCTGTTCCAGTGACATTGTCGACAGAAACTGTCACTGGACCATTCGTGCCCGGTGGTGTAATGGCAGTGATTCGCGTATCACTTGTTACTGTAAAGGAGGTTGCATCGATGCCTCCAAATTGAACTGATGTCGCCGTTAAAAACCCTGTGCCCTTGATGAGCACGACTGTGCCACCTGCATTGGATCCTGCAGGAGGACTGACAGTGGTAATAACTGGGATATCATCATACGTATAAACACTTGCGGATGAAATGGCACTCGTCCCATTGCTATTAACCACGGTGATGTTAACCGTGCCTGTTCCAGGCGGCGCGCTTGCCACCATGATGGTGGTGTCTGTTTTAGAAGTCACTGTTGCCAGCGTGTCACCAAAATAGACAGCTGTTTCATCTAAAAAACCCGTGCCTGTGATTTCAACATCTGTTCCACCATGAGAAGATCCCGCATTCGGACTCACACCCGTCACAGATGGCGTATCATCATAAGTATAACCGTTGGTAAGGGTGCCTGTGTCAATGATATTCGTGATCGCAACATCGACTGCTCCTGCAGCATGTTCGGGAGTAATGGCAGTTATCTGTGTATCACTGTTGATCGTGTATGAGGTTGCATTGAGCCCTCCAAATTCAACAGATGATGCTGTTAAAAAGCCTGATCCGGTGATGACCACTGATGTTGCCCCACCAATTGAACCTGCCGGTGGATTGACAGAGGAGATCGTTGGCGGATTTTGGTATGTGTAGTCGGTTGTGTTAGAGATAAAATTTGTAGCAGCACTTGTGCCTGAAGGGTTTGTCACTGTGACACCCACCGTCGTGCCTGCCGTACCCGGAGGCGCTATTGCCGTGATTTGTATGTCGCTGTTCACTGTGAATGATGTCGCGGCGTTGCTCCCAAAATCAACATCTGTAGCTGTTAAAAATCCAGTGCCCAGGATCGTCACTATGTCACCGCCTGCAGGCAAACCGCCTATCGGTGAAACGGAAACCACTGTGGGTATACCGTCATAAGTAAATCCGTTTGTTAACGTCCCTGAACCTGTGCTATTCGTCACAACAATATTGACCACACCTGCAGCATGTGCGGGTGCAGTCGCTGTGATTTGTGTATCACTATTAATCGAATATGCAGTTGCCGCTGTGCTTCCGAATTGAACAGAGGTGGTGGTTAAAAACCCCGCCCCTAAGATCGTCACAGAAGTGCCTCCCGAAATCGGGCTTGATGATGGGCTGGCAGCAGTTACTATGGGTATGCCATCATATGTGAACCCATTCTCTAAAGTACCAGAGCCCGTGCTGTTCGTCACAACAATATTGACCACACCAGCAGATTGTGCCGGCGATGTTGCTGTAATTTGTGTATCGCTACTCACTGTGTATGACGTTGCAGCAGTACTGCCGAATTTAACAGCTGTGGTGGTTAAAAATCCTGTCCCTGTGATCGTCACAACAGTTCCGCCGGCAATCGGGCCTGATGCTGGACTGACCGCTGTCACTGTCGGCGTTGCATCATAGGTAAAGCCATTGGTTAATGTGCCTGAGCCAGTGCTATTCGTGACTACAACATTCACGACGCCTGCAGATTGCGCCGGCGATGTCGCTGTAATTTGTGTATCGCTATTCACTGTGTATGACGTTGCCGCAGTACTGCCGAATTTAACAGCAGTGGTGGTTAAAAATCCTGTCCCTGTGATCGTCACAGATGTACCACCCGCAATCGGGCCTGATGCTGGACTCACCGCAGTCACTGTCGGTGTGGCATCATAAGTAAAACCATTCGTTAATGTGGCAGAAGCAGTGCTATTCGTGACTACAACATTCACCACACCTGCAGATTGCGCCGGTGTTGTCGCAGTGATACTTGTATCACTGTTGACAGTGTATGACGTTGCATTTGTTGTCCCAAATTGAACTGCTGTGGTGGTTAAAAATCCTGTCCCTGTGATCGTCACAGATGTACCGCCCGCAATTGGACCTGATGCGGGACTCACCGCTGTCACTGTCGGTGTGGCATCATATGTATACTGATTTCCAGCGCCAGTACTGCTTGTGCCCACAGGTGTTGTGACCGTCACATTCACTACCCCTGCCACACCAGCAGGTGCTACTGCGGTGATTTGTGTACCGCTGTTCACCGTATAACTTGTGGCATTATTTGCCCCGAACTTAACCGCTGCCGCCCCACTCAAATTATAAAAATCTGTGCCCGTGATCGTCACTGAAGTACCACCTGCAATAGAGCCAGCTTTAGGCGACAATGTTGTCACTGTTGGCACATTCTGATAAGTAAACTTGTCTGCACTAGAGGTCGAACTAGTTCCTGATGGATTCGTCACAGTGATATCCACTGTTGTACCATCTGTGCCTGAAGGAGATGTTGCTGTGATTTGTGTATCGCTGTTCACCGTGAATGATGCCGCTGCTGTACTACCAAATTTCACAACTGTACTTGTTAGAAATCCCGTCCCTGTGATCGTCACAACAGTTCCGCCGGCAGGGAGTCCTGCAATGGGCGAAATGGAAGTCACTGTCGGCGTTGCATCATAGGTAAAGCCATTGGTTAATGTGCCTGAGCCAGTGCTATTCGTGACTACAACATTCACGACGCCTGCAGATTGCGCCGGCGATGTCGCAGTAATTTGTGTATCGCTATTCACTGTGTATGACGTTGCCGCAGTACTGCCGAATTTAACAGCAGTGGTGGTTAAAAATCCTGTCCCTGTGATCGTCACAGATGTACCACCCGCAATCGGGCCTGATGCGGGACTGACCGCAGTCACTGTTGGTGTTGTGTCATACGTAAACCCATTCGTTAATGTACCTGAGCCAGTGCTATTCGTGACTACAACATTCACCACACCTGCAGCATGTGCCGGTGCAGTCGCTGTAATTTGTGTATCACTGTTGACGGTGTATGACGTTGCAGCAGTACTACCGAATTTAACAGCAGTGGTGGTTAAAAATCCTGTCCCTGTGATCGTCACAGATGTACCGCCCGCAATTGGACCTGATGCGGGACTCACCGCTGTCACTGTTGGTGTGGCATCATATGTATACTGATTTCCAGCGCCAGTACTGCTTGTGCCCACAGGTGTTGTGACCGTCACATTCACTACCCCTGCCACACCAGCAGGTGCTACTGCGGTGATTTGTGTACCGCTGTTCACCGTATAACTTGTGGCATTATTTGCCCCGAACTTAACCGCTGCCGCCCCACTCAAATTATAAAAATCTGTGCCCGTGATCGTCACTGAAGTACCACCTGCAATAGAGCCAGCTTTAGGCGACAATGTTGTCACTGTTGGCACATTCTGATAAGTAAACTTGTCTGCACTAGAGGTCGAGCTAGTTCCTGATGGATTCGTCACAGTGATATCCACTGTTGTACCATCTGTGCCTGAAGGAGATGTTGCTGTGATTTGTGTATCGCTGTTCACCGTGAATGATGCCGCTGCTGTACTACCAAATTTAACAGCTGTACTTGTTAGAAATCCCGTCCCTGTGATCGTCACAACAGTTCCGCCGGCAGGGAGTCCTGCAATGGGCGAAATGGCAGTCACTGTCGGCGTTGCATCATAGGTAAAGCCATTGGTTAATGTGCCTGAGCCAGTGCTATTCGTGACTACAACATTCACGACGCCTGCAGATTGCGCCGGCGATGTCGCTGTAATTTGTGTATCGCTATTCACTGTGTATGACGTTGCCGCAGTACTGCCGAATTTAACAGCAGTGGTGGTTAAAAATCCTGTCCCTGTGATCGTCACAGATGTACCACCCGCAATCGGGCCTGATGCTGGACTCACCGCAGTCACTGTCGGTGTGGCATCATAAGTAAAACCATTCGTTAATGTGGCAGAAGCAGTGCTATTCGTGACTACAACATTCACCACACCTGCAGATTGCGCCGGTGTTGTCGCAGTGATACTTGTATCACTGTTGACAGTGTATGACGTTGCATTTGTTGTCCCAAATTGAACTGCTGTGGTGGTTAAAAATCCTGTCCCTGTGATCGTCACAGATGTACCGCCCGCAATTGGACCTGATGCGGGACTCACCGCTGTCACTGTCGGTGTGGCATCATATGTATACTGATTTCCAGCGCCAGTACTGCTTGTGCCCACAGGTGTTGTGACCGTCACATTCACTACCCCTGCCACACCAGCAGGTGCTACTGCGGTGATTTGTGTACCGCTGTTCACCGTATAACTTGTGGCATTATTTGCCCCGAACTTAACCGCTGCCGCCCCACTCAAATTATAAAAATCTGTGCCCGTGATCGTCACTGAAGTACCACCTGCAATAGAGCCAGCTTTAGGCGACAATGTTGTCACTGTTGGCACATTCTGATAAGTAAACTTGTCTGCACTAGAGGTCGAGCTAGTTCCTGATGGATTCGTCACAGTGATATCCACTGTTGTACCATCTGTGCCTGAAGGAGATGTTGCTGTGATTTGTGTATCGCTGTTCACCGTGAATGATGCCGCTGCTGTACTACCAAATTTAACAGCTGTACTTGTTAGAAATCCCGTCCCTGTGATCGTCACAACAGTTCCGCCGGCAGGGAGTCCTGCAATGGGCGAAATGGAAGTCACTGTCGGCGTTGCATCATAGGTAAAGCCATTGGTTAATGTGCCTGAGCCAGTGCTATTCGTGACTACAACATTCACCACACCTGCAGCATGTGCCGGTGCAGTCGCTGTAATTTGTGTATCACTGTTGACGGTGTATGACGTTGCAGCAGTACTGCCGAATTTAACAGCAGTGGTGGTTAAAAATCCTGTCCCTGTGATCGTCACAGAAGTGCCGCCAACAATTGGGCCTGATGCGGGACTGACCGCAGTCACTGTTGGTGTTGTGTCATACGTAAACCCATTCGTTAATGTACCTGAGCCAGTGCTATTCGTAACCACAACATTCACGACGCCTGCTGATTGCGCCGGTGTTGTCGCAGTGATACTCGTATCACTGTTCACTGTGTAAGATGATGCCGCAGTACTGCCGAATTTAACAGCAGTGGTGGTTAAAAATCCCGTCCCTGTGATCGTCACAGAAGTGCCGCCCGCGATCGGGCCAGATGCGGGACTGACTGCTGTCACTGTTGGTGTTGTGTCATACGTAAACCCATTCGTCAATGTACCTGAGCCAGTGCTATTCGTAACCACAACATTCACGACGCCTGCTGCTTGCGCCGGTGTTGTCGCAGTGATACTTGTATCACTGTTCACTGTATGTGACGTTGCCCCAGTACTACCGAATTTAACGACGGTGGCGGTTAAAAACCCTGTCCCTGTAATCGTCACAGATGTGCCACCCGCAATTGGGCCAGATGCGGGACTCACTGCAGTCACTGTCGGCGTTGCATCGTAAGTAAAACCATTTGTGTCAGTGACCGTCCCTGCAGAGGCAGTGAGCACAACATTGACAGCCCCCGCTGCATGGCCGGCGTAGTCACCTTAACACTTGTACTGGTATTACTGCTGATACTAGTTCCGGCAGTGCCTCCAAAAGCAATCGAACTGGTACCCGTTAAGTTGGTTCCTGCAATCGTCACAACAGTCCCCCCTGCTAACGGACCCGCATTCGGAGTAATAGAGGTGATCGTAGGTGCAGCGTTATCAAGCATGACAGGCTTAATAGGCGCCAACGTGGTAGTCTCTTCTGAGATCGCCAAAACTCGATCCATATAAATGGAGGGCGTCTTTACCCATTGCGCAAGATCAGGCTGAGCAAATACACCAGATAAAGTGTAAGGAGGAATCGAAGTAGATTTTCCACTTAAAAAGCTGACATTCAATCCATAAGTATTGCTGTTCGGCGTATCATTACTTGAAATCAAACGCTGCGCATTGGCAATGATTTCCATCCCGAAAGATTGCGCAAAAGAAGGCTTGTATGCAAGCTCAAGATCATAAGTGTCGTAAATAGCACGATTTTCAGCAGCAATCGAAAACTTCATGTTATCGCCGATCAATTGATTAAGTTGCAGCGCTGCTCCTAATCTTTTATCGTCATCATCACTATCATCAGTTAATTTATGATTGTAGCTCACATCATCATAATACAATGTTGCATCTAATGAAGTGCTCGGCGATAAACGGAGCGTTGTTCCCAGATCAAGCCCTTGGCTGGTTGCGCCCACAATATGACGCTGATTGATATAGGCTAATTCATGGGAGATGAAATTCACAGAAGACAAATGTTGATTAGGAGCTTGCGCCCAATAAGCACCTACATTCAAATTTTGTAGGAAACGCTGATTCAAGTTGTGCTGAAAACGCGCACCATATGCAGCCTGATAAACCCTCTCATCAATACTGCCTGAATCGAACTCGAAAGGAAGCACTTGACTTAAATATTCAGCGCCTAATTTAATGGCACCGCTTGAATAAAGTTGATAACCTGCCGTTCCATTTAAGCGGTATTGATTAATACCGTATTCACCAAGCATACCGATAGCAAAACTTTTATTAAGTGACTGAACAAATTGCGCGTTAAAAATAGTTTTTTCTAATGTGTCATATTCAACGCCGAATGAAATAGGGCCAGATAATCCTGCCATGTCAGAGTCAAGATAAAGCGCTGTCTGACTAGGAGTTTCGGCTGGATTCTGACCAATTGGCACCATTGTTGAATTTGCCAATGCCACCGTGGCGGTCCTTATTTGAAACAAATAGAGAAGTATTGTCCCTTGCGCAACTCTGCGGATCCACTGCTTGCTCATCACATTCCTTGTCATGCACATACCAAACAACGAACGCAATATATCAAAAAAAGTTGAATATTGCAAGGATTTTTTTAGCGAACATTTCTAGATCAAAAACTAAGTGTCACGTTCACTGTGTCTGCATACGACCCCACACCGACAGAAGTTTGATTAGGCGGAATTAAACCATAGGCAGTGTATTGACAACCAGTGACGCAATCCGAACCCTCATCGCTCACCAAACCGGTTCCGGAAGTCCCGTCTCCCCAAACTGTCGTGTACGCAGGATCGATATAAATATTATAATTCATCGTGAAGTCGCCACTTATCATGGTGCGATCTGAGAATTCTCCACTGCTCCCTGTATCAAGGGTGAGCGTGAAAGCAGATGAACCTCCTTCTGGGCATGTAACCTCCAATTGAGTCATGCTTACATTGGTACCACTGCTGAAAGGATTGTATGATCCAAAATTCACGCCCGACGAAACATCGAGTGTACAGGCAAAGAGAATATTTACCGGTTGAAACAATAATATCAGCAAATAACTTTTCTTATCGCAAAACATCTGACCCTCCGAAAGTTAGTACGTGACAGTCACACTGATGACATCAGAATAATTATCTACCGGCACAGTAGACTGTCCGCT
Source organism: uncultured Gammaproteobacteria bacterium (assembly GCA_963848305.1). Classification (GTDB taxonomy): domain Bacteria; phylum Pseudomonadota; class Gammaproteobacteria; order JABCZS01; family JABCZS01; genus CAWKDC01. The sequence continues at coordinate 332,047 of CAWKDC010000001.1, forward strand.
CGGTATCATTCCGTAAACTGTATATTGTGATTGTGCGCCTGTGCCGATACCACATTGGTAATCTGTACCTACGCTGCCATCTCCCCAGACGGGTCCGGTCATGGATGCATTGCCATAGAGCTGATAGGAGAGTAATTCTCCACTGCTTGCCCCCTGCATATTTCTATTCAACACATTCGAGCCGGAGTGAAGCCCTGCGCTTAAATAAATATTGTAGACCGCCCCATTAACACAGGTCACGCTGATCGTTGTTGTGGCATTTACCTTGGCGCCACTGGTGGGATCATAAATGCCAAATTGCATATCCTCAGCAGAGACCATACAAATGGCGCTGACGGATACTTGATTCATGATCGAGGTATTCTGACTCAAAGCGAAAACCTGCGGCACGTTCAATGAACATAAACAAACACACACACGTATTAACTGTTTCATTTTCATATGATATAAACATCCTCATTAAAAACATTTACTCATGACACACAATCGTTCCAAGATCAGGAATTTCATCATCTGGGTTCACAATGTAATCGATTGAGAACTGGCATTCTTTACCATTCACCACAGCTTTAAATGCATTATGTCCTTTCACGAGTTTGTTAAGGTAGACATCTCCATTATCAGCCACCATCATGAGATGACCCGTGTCGGCTGACTGTACATCAGTTCCCGCAAGCAATGCAACACCATGCACATCCACCAGACGCGCTATCGCACTGTAATGAGATTCAACTGCAAAATGAACGAGGTAGCCGCTTTGATAGTAAGGAATAATATAAGTTTCAGCCGATTTAATTTCTGTACCAATCGGTAGATCATTTGGCTCGATGGCAATTTTATTACTTTGATAGGGCAATAAGTTTGGCATAAAGGCTTTACCCTTGCTATTCGTGGTGGCGACAACCTGGTTGAAGTTATAAACACGAATGTCTTCATAGCCTGCCACTTCGACAACACCAAAGCTGCTACCCAATTGACGTGATAGATAAAAGTCGTTGTCAATCACTGCAACGGCACCAGAGATGGATGCTTGGTACCCCATTTCATCAGCTTGTCTTGCGGCACCAACTGTCGCTGTACCAATATCATTTTGTCCGCTCAGGCTGGCTTGATAATTAGCAGGGTCTCCTGTTCCAGCATATAAATTGTAACCCCAACCAGGACCGAGTGGGAGAGATTGGTTAACTTGAATGGTGCCTTGGGCATCACTGCCTTGTTGGACATTACCCCCTAAATTGAGGGTCGTGCGCTCTCCAAATAAACGTGACAATGACAAATATACTGCATTGTTATCTCGAGCTTCACCAGATACCTGCGTCAATGAGGTGAGTGTTAATGCCCATGTATTCCAGAACGTTCTATTATAGCTAACCGTCACAAAACCTGTATGACCTACACCACGATTGTTCTGTTGCACATAGTTGGTTACCAATGAACCCCATTCCCATAATGGAATCCCCGCAAAGAACTGCCCCTGAAAAGAAGGTGCAACAGTATTTTCACCATACCCGATTTGAGTGAAATTCGAAGAGGTGGTCGTGACGTTCCACCCAAAGCTGATGCTATCCTGATCCTGACGTTGGAAGCCCAGCTCAAGCAACCCTCCTCCCCCAAACTCACTGTTGCTCACAGCTGTAGAAGCTGACACGGTGGCCCAATCCGCCAATAAATAGATTGCGCCAGCACCCACTGTTTGCTGATCCAGCAAGCCTTCAAAACGCCACTCTGCAGTGAGAATGTCATTCAACCCTACCCTGTCGGTAGCCACTGTCATGAACTGACCATAATCATTGCTTTCGTTGCCGAAATTTTCACGAATAAAACCCACATCGATTGAGTAATCGTGCAAACCTGGTTTCATGAGTGACGTACTGAGGTAGTATGGGATACTGATGGTTTGTTGACGACCCAGCATGTCAGTCACTACTACATTGAGGGTACCAGAACCATTGGCAACTGGGATTTCATTGATGGCGAATGGGCCAGGTGGTACCGATTCTTTATTCAGTAATGCATTGTTCGTATATAGGTCTACAACCGAAGGAACAACGGCTTGACCTTCATAGCCGGGCAAGGGATACGTGATAAAAGCGGGCTGTGTACCGAAATTCGTTCCCCATTGAATGCCACCAAAGCCAACTGAACTTCCCCATAAACCAGTTGCTGTATAGGAATCTCCCAAGTATAAACTGGTCATTGAATGAGGGTAATCAATTTCCCAAGTGGTATTGAGACGAACGACGCTGGACTCTTGGAATTCACTGTTGTATGTACTTAAGAACTCACTGGTGCCGGTGCCTGCTGCACAAAAAACACCAGGGACGAACAATGCTTTGACCGCGGTGATATCAGTATATTGCTGCGCATATACATCATAGTTAAAAAACCCACCCAAATCAGGTTGGGTAGCCGTTGTAAATTCGCGCGTGTCTGCTTGAAAATAGTTTTTCTTGAATTTATCTGGTGGCACAGATAAATTAATGGTCAAGTTTTGTGGATCTATATCAGATGCACCTTGAACATACAATGATACTGGATAGTACGCCACTCCCTCATGAACCAAGGGTTCCCTTTGAGGGAGTTCAAATCCGTAACCTGCTAAATCACTTTCACGAATAAAAAGATTGCCGGATTTATCTTGAACGAACAATGATATTTGATTGGTATTGTATCCGTTGACACTCACCTCGTAGAAAATTTCCGTATACTCCTGCGAATTTTCTAGTGATGCCTGATTGATTGTCTGCGAGGATGCGTCAAGACTCGATGATCGTTCAAGCGCTGCTTGCAACAATGTCGAATGAGTAAGTGCCAATACAAAAAAAATGCTTTTGTAAGGGAAACACAACGAGAAACGGTACATAAAAAAAGAACCCCTACAGTCCATCCTGAACAGGAAACGATTATTCACGATAATATCAAAATATGCAACATCTGTTTGTGGTAATCATTCCAAAATACTGCTAGAGTTTTCGGATGTCGAATCGACATTACTCAAGGAGGATATATGCAAATTAACTTACGAAGGATCGGAATGCTCGGTTTGACATTCTCATGTCTACTCTCTGCGCAAGCTGCTGATGAAGCATCAATGATGTGCGCCTCAGGAATGTTAGCATGCGGAATTTCTTTCCAGACTCCCATACAAGCAACACCATCACCTTTAACACCACTTACACCGACACAAGCAATTTATACGATCGTCAATAACGATGAGGTCAATGCTGTGAATATTGCACTGGATCTTACTGAAATTGACAGTCTTGATGACACTAATGCTGTTCAATTTGATGAGAGCATGACATGTCCTGAATCCGGTACACTCGGGGCAGGCGCAACATGCACCATCGTGCTCGATTTTGCGCCTACCGTCGTGGGTGATTTGAACTGGAATCTCACTGTCACACCAACCGGCTATGCCGCTCAACGTCCGCTGACGTTAGCGCTTGAAAGTACCATAGGTATTCCCTATGCTTCAGCGGGTGGTTTTTACACAGATACCGATGGGGGTAACTATCCATTCCTGACAATGTCGAGCGATGCCGGTGGCACCTGGAACTATTTCCTGGATGATACCACAACACCATTACCCAATAATTATGACCCAACCTCGAGCCTTGAGTATGGCATTACGAGCACCAGCTGCTCGGGCTCCACCTGTGTGGCAGGCGGGCAATATTTTGATGGGGACAACTATTACCTCTTTGCGGCATCCAATGCGGGCGGCAGCTGGTCCTATACGTATGATAGCAGCAGCGCCGCAATACCTCTCGATTTCCTGAGTAGTTCAGACAACCCTGTATCCGTGGGCTGCTCAGGCAGCACTTGCATGCTGGGAGGACAATATACCCTAACCGCCGGCGAGCAATATCCGTTGGGCATCATCAGCACTGATGGAGGCTTGTCCTGGGCCGTAACCATAAGCAGTGCGCTCAACCCACCTCCCGATATCTCTGAGAGTTGCTTAACTGCCGGCTTGAACGGCATCAGCTGTATAGACGCTACGTCTTGTGTGGTGGCAGGGGTATATACTAATACCAATGATTGGTACTATCCACTCCTTGCCTACAGCACCTACAGCGACGATGCTTGGACATGGCAGCTTATCCAGATATCAGTTCGCAGATACCCAGCGATCTTGACGGGAAGTTTTTATCCCTTGAAGCACTCAGCTGCTATGAATCTACTTGTATCGCGGGAGGAAATTATGGACCACCTGTTATGTACATGAGCTTTGACGGCGGAGAAGCCTGGTCTCTGATGATCGACAGCAGCTCCCCATCGACAGTCGTACCATCTGATTGGAATTTCAGGGCTGGTGGTTACATTAACGGCGTAAATTGTAGCGAGAGTGCCTGTGCTGTCGCTGGTACTTATGTTGACGATAGTTACGATAATTGGCCCTATATGGCAACTGCCGTTATCAGCAATGCATATCCTTGCACCAACGCCAGTAACTGCAACTGGATCATCACCATTGACTCGAGTAGTATCTTTGCGGACTGGGACAGTTCGGGATTTGGCACTAATCTAAATGAGGTATCCTGTACACAAACCACCTGCATAGCCGTTGGAACCTACGTGAGCGAAACGGACGGAAACCAATATCCGCTAGCCATTACTTACACCTTCGCCGGTGAAGATACTGGCATTGCTTACACGGTTGATCGCAGCACCATTCAAGCTAATATGCCGACAGATTATAATGATAACTCTGGAGGTGAGCTGACAGATATCAATTGTTCAAACTGGCCCTACTGTACTGCATCAGGATATTATGCAAGCGAGCTGCATGAACCAAATACGTACCCCTTCTTGATCACCAGTCAAGATGCGGGTCATACATGGGCCTACACCATCGATGGCACAACGGACACGCTCCCTGTGAATTTCGTCAGCGGACAGTTCAATGCCAATAACGCTGCGCCACCTACCGTGAAGAAGTAAACTGTTTAAAATAGTTGTACCCAGAAAAGGGACTTGAATTCATTCAAGTCCCTTTTTTAGTGTAAACCGATCGCATAGATGTCCTTCCCGTGCCACACATTTTTTAACAAAAAAATATAAATTCCGCTACACTGGTTGTATGTCGAATCGACATTATTCAAGGAGGATATATGCAAATTAACTTACGAAGGATCGGAGCGCTCGGTTTGACATTCTCATGTCTACTCTCTGCGCAAGCTGCTGATGAAGCATCAATGATGTGTGCTGCGGGCATGCTAGGTTGCGGTGTCGCTTTTGAAACACCCATTGAACCCACGCCATCTCCTTTAACCACTACCACCACAGGCCAAACGACTTATACTATCATCAACAACGATGATGTTAATGATGTAAACATTGTGCTCAGTCTCACCGAAGTGGATAACATCGGTGATGCCTTAGCGGTTCAATTTGATGGATCCGGCACATGCCCCCTATCCGGCACCCTTGCTGCAGGCGATACTTGCACCATCGTGCTTGATTTTGCGCCCAACTTCCCTGGTGAACTGGATTGGACACTCACCGTCACCCCATCTGGTGAATATACCGCCCAACTTCCACTGGTGCTAACACTAGAAACAGACGTAACGGGTACGTACGTTCCTTATGCTGTCACAGGTGGATATTACGAAGATAGCGACGAAAACTATTACCCTCTCCTGACATTGTCCACCGATGGCGGCAACGACTGGAGCTACGTCTTGGACGATACCACAACACCACTGCCATACCAATATGATATTACCAACCCTAATCAGAAAGGTATTTGGGCAAACAGCTGCTTTGGATCTTACTGTGTAGCGGGGGGTTACTACATCGACACTGATGAAAATAGTTATCCTTTTGTAGCATCCACTGCAGGCGGTGTCAGCTGGTCTTATACTTTCGACAGCAGCAATCCGGCTTTGCCTTCAGACTATAACGCAGACTTTAATGGCAACTTTTATGACGCTAGCTGCTCAGGCAGCACTTGCATGCTGGGTGGGGAATATACGTCAACTGACAGCAACCAATATCCTTTAGCAATCATCAGTAATGATGGTGGCGTAACCTGGGACTTGACGATCAGCAGTTCGCTCAATGCACCCTCCGATATCAATCTCTCTGAGGCGGATGCAGAGATCACTGGCGCCAGTTGTACAGACTCCACGTCCTGTCTGGTAGCAGGGACATATCTTAATACCTCTGGTGGTAACTACCCTCTCCTTGCCTACAGCACCTACAGCGACGACACCTGGAACTGGACATACCCAGATATCAGCTCACAGATCCCGAGTGATATAAACGACTACCCGGGTCTGCGAATGAGTGACTTAAGCTGCATAGACGATACCTGTATCGTGGGGGGCACATATGGTCCACCTATCGTGTACATGAGCTTTGACGGTGGGGAAAGCTGGTCCCTGATGATCGACAGCAGCTCCCCATCGACAGTTGTACCATCTGATTGGGATTTTAGTTATGGTGGTAACGTTAACGGCGTCAGTTGCAGTGACACTGCGTGTGCGGCGGCTGGAAACTATAGCGATTCATCTTTCAATATATATCCCTATCTGGTCACAGCAGTTATCAGTGATGACTATCCTTGCACCAATGCCAGCAACTGCAACTGGGCGATTGCCATTGATTCGGCTAACCTCTATGGACTTGACTTGAAAGAGGGCGGTCTTGCAGGCGGAGGCAGCTTTGATGGTGTATCTTGCTCAGAAACAACCTGTGTGGCCGGCGGTTACTACAGCAGCACGGATGGACATCGCTACCCATTGGTAGCTACATTCACGCTCTCTGATAGCAGCGTCACTTACACCGTTGATCACACCACCATCAATGCAAATCCACCGACAGACTTTGGTTTTGCGAACCTTTACCAAACAAGTTGCACAGGGTCATTCTGTACCGCAGGAGGGAGTTACGCCAGTGAATCTGTTGGTGGTGTTTTTTATCCCTTCTTGATCACGAGTCAAGATGCAGGTAATACATGGGCCTACACCATCGATGGCACAACGGAGACACTCCCTGTGAATTTCGTCAGCGGACAATTCAATCCCGATGACATTGCGCCACCTACCGTGAAGAAGTAAACTGTTTAAAATAGTTGTACCCAGAAAAGGGACTTGAATGAATTCAAGTCCCTTTTTTTAGTGTAAACCGATCGCTTGAATGCCCTTCCCTTACTGCGCATTTTTAACAAAAAAATATAAATTCCGCTACACTGGTTGTATGTCGAATCGACATTATTCAAGGAGGATATATGCAAATTAACTTACGAAGGATCGGAGCGCTCGGTTTGACATTCTCATGTCTACTCTCTGCGCAAGCTGCTGATGAAGCATCAATGATGTGTGCTGCGGGCATGCTAGGTTGCGGTGTCGCTTTTGAAACACCCATTGAACCCACGCCATCTCCTTTAACCACTACCACCACAGGCCAAACGACTTATACTATCATCAACAACGATGATGTTAATGATGTAAACATTGTGCTCAGTCTCACCGAAGTGGATAACATCGGTGATGCCTTAGCGGTTCAATTTGATGGATCCGGCACATGCCCCCTATCCGGCACCCTTGCTGCAGGCGATACTTGCACCATCGTGCTTGATTTTGCGCCCAACTTCCCTGGTGAACTGGATTGGACACTCACCGTCACCCCATCTGGTGAATATACCGCCCAACTTCCACTGGTGCTAACACTAGAAACAGACGTAACGGGTACGTACGTTCCTTATGCTGTCACAGGTGGATATTACGAAGATAGCGACGAAAACTATTACCCTCTCCTGACATTGTCCACCGATGGCGGCAACGACTGGAGCTACGTCTTGGACGATACCACAACACCACTGCCATACCAATATGATATTACCAACCCTAATCAGAAAGGTATTTGGGCAAACAGCTGCTTTGGATCTTACTGTGTAGCGGGGGGTTACTACATCGACACTGATGAAAATAGTTATCCTTTTGTAGCATCCACTGCAGGCGGTGTCAGCTGGTCTTATACTTTCGACAGCAGCAATCCGGCTTTGCCTTCAGACTATAACGCAGACTTTAATGGCAACTTTTATGACGCTAGCTGCTCAGGCAGCACTTGCATGCTGGGTGGGGAATATACGTCAACTGACAGCAACCAATATCCTTTAGCAATCATCAGTAATGATGGTGGCGTAACCTGGGACTTGACGATCAGCAGTTCGCTCAATGCACCCTCCGATATCAATCTCTCTGAGGCGGATGCAGAGATCACTGGCGCCAGTTGTACAGACTCCACGTCCTGTCTGGTAGCAGGGACATATCTTAATACCTCTGGTGGTAACTACCCTCTCCTTGCCTACAGCACCTACAGCGACGACACCTGGAACTGGACATACCCAGATATCAGCTCACAGATCCCGAGTGATATAAACGACTACCCGGGTCTGCGAATGAGTGACTTAAGCTGCATAGACGATACCTGTATCGTGGGGGGCACATATGGCTCACCTATCGTGTACATGAGCTTTGACGGTGGGGAAAGCTGGTCCCTGATGATCGACAGCAGCTCCCCATCGACAGTTGTACCATCTGATTGGGATTTTAGTTATGGTGGTAACGTTAACGGCGTCAGTTGCAGTGACACTGCGTGTGCGGCGGCTGGAAACTATAGCGATTCATCTTTCAATATATATCCCTATCTGGTCACAGCAGTTATCAGTGATGACTATCCTTGCACCAATGCCAGCAACTGCAACTGGGCGATTGCCATTGATTCGGCTAACCTCTATGGACTTGACTCGAAAGAGGGCGGTCTTGCAGGCGGAGGCAGCTTTGATGGTGTATCTTGCTCAGAAACAACCTGTGTGGCCAGCGGTTACTACTACAGCAGCACGGATGGACATCGCTACCCATTGGTAGCTACATTCACGCTCTCTGATAGCAGTGTCGCTTACAGCATTGATTACACCACCATCAATGCAAATCCACCGACAGACTTTGGTTTTGCGAACCTTTACCAAACAAGTTGCACAGGGTCATTCTGTACCGCAGGAGGGAGTTACGCCAGTGAATCTGTTGGTGGTGTTTTTTATCCCTTCTTGATCACGAGTCAAGATGCAGGTAATACATGGGCCTACACCATCGATGGCACAACGGAGACACTCCCTGTGAATTTCGTCAGCGGACAATTCAATCCCGATGACATTGCGCCACCTACCGTGAAGAAGTAAACTGTTTAAAATAGTTGTACCCAGAAAAGGGACTTGAATGAATTCAAGTCCCTTTTTTTAGTGTAAACCGATCGCTTGAATGCCCTTCCCTTACTGCGCATTTTTAACAAAAAAATATAAATTCCGCTACACTGGTTGTATGTCGAATCGACATTATTCAAGGAGGATATATGCAAATTAACTTACGAAGGATCGGAGCGCTCGGTTTGACATTCTCATGTCTACTCTCTGCGCAAGCTGCTGATGAAGCATCAATGATGTGTGCTGCGGGCATGCTAGGTTGCGGTGTCGCTTTTGAAACACCCATTGAACCCACGCCATCTCCTTTAACCACTACCACCACAGGCCAAACGACTTATACTATCATCAACAACGATGATGTTAATGATGTAAACATTGTGCTCAGTCTCACCGAAGTGGATAACATCGGTGATGCCTTAGCGGTTCAATTTGATGGATCCGGCACATGCCCCCTATCCGGCACCCTTGCTGCAGGCGATACTTGCACCATCGTGCTTGATTTTGCGCCCAACTTCCCTGGTGAACTGGATTGGACACTCACCGTCACCCCATCTGGTGAATATACCGCCCAACTTCCACTGGTGCTAACACTAGAAACAGACGTAACGGGTACGTACGTTCCTTATGCTGTCACAGGTGGATATTACGAAGATAGCGACGAAAACTATTACCCTCTCCTGACATTGTCCACCGATGGCGGCAACGACTGGAGCTACGTCTTGGACGATACCACAACACCACTGCCATACCAATATGATATTACCAACCCTAATCAGAAAGGTATTTGGGCAAACAGCTGCTTTGGATCTTACTGTGTAGCGGGGGGTTACTACATCGACACTGATGAAAATAGTTATCCTTTTGTAGCATCCACTGCAGGCGGTGTCAGCTGGTCTTATACTTTCGACAGCAGCAATCCGGCTTTGCCTTCAGACTATAACGCAGACTTTAATGGCAACTTTTATGACGCTAGCTGCTCAGGCAGCACTTGCATGCTGGGTGGGGAATATACGTCAACTGACAGCAACCAATATCCTTTAGCAATCATCAGTAATGATGGTGGCGTAACCTGGGACTTGACGATCAGCAGTTCGCTCAATGCACCCTCCGATATCAATCTCTCTGAGGCGGATGCAGAGATCACTGGCGCCAGTTGTACAGACTCCACGTCCTGTCTGGTAGCAGGGACATATCTTAATACCTCTGGTGGTAACTACCCTCTCCTTGCCTACAGCACCTACAGCGACGACACCTGGAACTGGACATACCCAGATATCAGCTCACAGATCCCGAGTGATATAAACGACTACCCGGGTCTGCGAATGAGTGACTTAAGCTGCATAGACGATACCTGTATCGTGGGGGGCACATATGGTCCACCTATCGTGTACATGAGCTTTGACGGTGGGGAAAGCTGGTCCCTGATGATCGACAGCAGCTCCCCATCGACAGTTGTACCATCTGATTGGGATTTTAGTTATGGTGGTAACGTTAACGGCGTCAGTTGCAGTGACACTGCGTGTGCGGCGGCTGGAAACTATAGCGATTCATCTTTCAATATATATCCCTATCTGGTCACAGCAGTTATCAGTGATGACTATCCTTGCACCAATGCCAGCAACTGCAACTGGGCGATTGCCATTGATTCGGCTAACCTCTATGGACTTGACTCGAAAGAGGGCGGTCTTGCAGGCGGAGGCAGCTTTGATGGTGTATCTTGCTCAGAAACAACCTGTGTGGCCAGCGGTTACTACTACAGCAGCACGGATGGACATCGCTACCCATTGGTAGCTACATTCACGCTCTCTGATAGCAGTGTCGCTTACAGCATTGATTACACCACCATCAATGCAAATCCACCGACAGACTTTGGTTTTGCGAACCTTTACCAAACAAGTTGCACAGGGTCATTCTGTACCGCAGGAGGGAGTTACGCCAGTGAATCTGTTGGTGGTGTTTTTTATCCCTTCTTGATCACGAGTCAAGATGCAGGTAATACATGGGCCTACACCATCGATGGCACAACGGAGACACTCCCTGTGAATTTCGTCAGCGGACAATTCAATCCCGATGACATTGCGCCACCTACCGTGAAGAAGTAAACTGTTTAAAATAGTTGTACCCAGAAAAGGGACTTGAATGAATTCAAGTCCCTTTTTTGTTGTAGAAGGCTCTCATTGATACTCGTTCAAACTCCTACAATGAATAAATCCCTGGTGCATTTCGCCAATAATGTTGGCAGTCCATACCATAGCCGAATAAATAGACACCCGGCGCCCGGAGCGCAGCATAATCTGCCTTCTTAACGCCGAGTTTAGGCACATCTTTATCAACTAATACGGCCGTTTTAACGGATAAAGCACCATGCGCTTCACAATATTTGATGATTTCTGCGAGTGTCACCCCTTCATCCAGAATATCATCCATGATCAACACATGGCGATCCTTGATCAAGGTTGTCGGTTGCGCGAGCCAATGGATGGCATCAGCGCCCTCCATTTTGCCGCGATAACGCGTGGCGTGCAAATAATCAACTTCGAGTGGTATATTTAACTTGGGAATTAATTGACCTGCAAACACAAAACCGCCCACCATGACCATCAAGCATAATGGGTTTTTGTCGGCATAATCCGTTACAATTCGCTTGGCAATTTTATTCAAGGCCTCATCCACTTGTGTCATGGTGTACAAACAGCTTGCCTTTTCAAAAATCTCTGGGGATTGCATGGGATTGTGTGCAGACATAGGGACCTCTTGATGATGTTTAAGAACGTAGTAGATCGCGGAGCGATGATGGGACTTCAACCGGTTTTTGCTTCGTGGAATCGTAACACACCAGCTTTCCCTCTGCTTCAGCATACAGGGTCTGCCCATCTTCTGACAGTAGATGACAGACGATGGTAAAGCTGGTATAGCCAACTTGGCTGACAAAATGCTTAATGAGCACATTGCCGGGATATAAAATCGGCTTTTTAAATGAACACTGAGTGTATACTAACACAAATTGCAGATCGCCCGATGGCTTGATAATGTGGGACAGCACTTGTGCGCGGCTCTCGGTCATATACTCAAAAAAACGGCTATTGTTGACATGGCTGTAAGTATCCAGATCCCCCCAGCGCACTGGAATCACGCATTCACCGATATATCGCATCGAATCTGTCATTTATAAAAATCCTAATTGTAGTTTAGCAGCTTCTGACATCAACCCTTGATTCCAGGGTGGGTCAAACACCAATTCTACATCAACATTTTTCACTTGGGGAATTTTTAGCAAACGTGAACGAACGTCATTGACCAATACGGGCCCCATACCACAACCAGCCGCTGTCAGTGTCATCTCAATCGCAATATTACCTGCTGCTGGGTCTACGTCGACTTTATAAATCAAACCCAACTCAACAATGTTAACTGGGATTTCCGGATCATAACAGGTGGCGAGCACTTCCCAAACAGCTTCATCTGTCAATTCTTCAGGGATAACAAAGGAGTTTGTTGATTGAAGATCAACATCCAACCCCAATGCATCGGCATCTTTTGCGTCTAGTCGGGCTAAATTACCCTGAACAGAAATAGTATAGGTTCCACCAATCGCTTGCGTGATCATCACCTGTTCGCCCTTACGGAGCGTGACAGGAACGCCATTGGGAATCAATAAGGCATCACAATCTCTGACGACTGATAATACTGTTCCTTCCATACTTCACCTACTCAGTTGTTGCCACGGACTCAGAATGATCAAGCGCATGTGCCAACGTATGCCAAGCCAATGTGGCACATTTCACACGCGCAGGATACGCCTGAACGCCAGCTAAAATATGAAGTTTACCAAGATGCTCATCCAGCTCTACCTTATCAACAGTAAGCATTTGATGAAACGATTGAAATATCGCTCTGGCTTCTTCAATGGTTTTACCCCTGATCACTTCCGTCATCAATGATGCCGATGCCGTGGATATGGCGCAGCCATCGCCTGAAAATGTGGCTGATTCAATCAATTCATTATTTAATTTGACATAAACAGTAATATTATCGCCACACAAAGGATTCTTGCCATACGCTTGACATGAAGGGTTTTCCATCACAGACTTATTGCGAGGACGACGCCCATGATCAATGATCACTTCTTGATATAAATCGTTGACATCTATCATGCGAACACTCCCCTGACATTTTGCAAAGCATTGAGCAAGGCATCTACATCTTCTTTTGTATTGTAAATGCCAGCTGAAACACGGGTGGTTGCGGACACACCGAATCGGTTCATGAGCGGCATGGCGCAATGATGTCCCGCACGCACAGCAATGCCTTGACGATCTAAAATGGTCGCAACATCATGGGCGTGAATATTGTCCATGGTGAACGAGGCAATGGGTGCGCGATCATGGTATTCCCCAATTATGTGAACATCTTTTAAATCACTTAATGATCGAAACAAATAATCAGAGAGTATTTTTTCATGTGCTTGAATTTTTTCCATACCAACAGATTGAATGAAATCAATGGCAGCTCCTAACCCAACCACCGAAGCAATGGGTGGAGTGCCTGCTTCAAATTTATTAGGCAATGCTGCATAAGTTGTTTTGTCAAATGTGACCTCATTGATCATAGAACCGCCGCCTCTATAAGGTGGCATCGCAATCAAATGTTCCTTCTTGCCATACAATATGCCAACACCTGTAGGCCCATACATTTTATGTGCTGAGAAAACCATAAAATCGCAATCAAGTGCCTGAACGTCAATCATTTCGTGCGCGATAGATTGTGCCGCATCGATGATCACTTTGGCGCCATGCCGATGAGACAATTGGATAATGTCGTGAATAGGATTGACAATACCTAAGACATTTGAGATATGCGACACACTGACAATTTTTGTCTTATCAGACAACAATGATTTAAAATGATCCATATCGAGCAATCCGTTATCCAGCACTTTAACCACATTGATAGTAATATTTTTTCGATCTCTCAGCATTTGCCAAGGGACAATATTGGCATGATGCTCTACTTCAGTTAATATGATTTCATCATTCTTATTAAGAGATTCACCGATGGAGTGAGCCAATAAGTTAATGCCATCCGTTGTGCCGTATGTGAAAATAATGTCTTCGATATTTTTCGCATGAATGAAGGATTTAACTTTTTGCCTGGTTGAATCATACAGCTTATCTGCGCGCTGGCTTAATGCATGTACGCCGCGATTAACATTTGAATTATCGTGCTCGTAATAATGCTGCATCGCATCAATAACAGACTGTGGCTTCTGTGACGTTGCGCCACTGTCCAAGTAAACGATAGGTTTTCCGTAGACTGACTGCCTCAAAGCGGGAAACTGATCTTTAATATTCAGATTATCCATTCCGCCCCCTGATCAGATCTTGCATGTAATCTTTAACCTGAGGATCTTTTATTTTCTCCAACAAACTCACCACATGAGCAAGCTCAAGCATGGATTGCGCTTGTGATTCTTCAATACCCCGAGAGACCAGATAAAACAACGCGTCACGATTTAATGAACCAACAGTCGCGCCGTGACGACATTGTACATCATCGCAATCAATTTCCAGCTCGGGTTTTGCATCTATACGTGCTCGTCTTGATAAGAGCAATCCATGATGGGATTGTTCCGATAATGAATGATGAGAATGCCTCGGAACCCTTACGCGGGCATTAAACACAGCTCTTGCGTCTCCATCAACACAGCCTTTCACATGTTGCTCTGATCTGCAATGTGGACTGATATGATCAGCATTTAAATGATAATCGACGTGCTGTTGACCATCAACATGGTATATGCCGCATACTTGAGATTCCGCTTGAGTTCCTTGATAGCATATGTCTACATCCATGCGAGCCAACTTCGCCCCCAATGACATAGAATGAACATTCAAAACAGCATGATCAGACAGGAAAGCAGATAATCGCTCAATGTGAAATGCTGCTCGAGAATGTGTCTGAAGATGGTAAATATTGACCTCTGATGATTCTCCCGAATCTATATGCATGTCATTATTAGACAAATAAGAGCATTCAGTTTGCCCAACAAAGCGACAGATGAAATTAACTTTCGATTGCTTGCCTATGCTGAGATTCAGACGCATATGCGTCGCACAATCTTTTGCAATATCCGTGAAGAGAAAAACACAATCAATAGGTTTGTCAATCGAGATATTATCGACAACAGCTATGCGCAAACTTTCCGCACTGGCCGCAGCACTCATCAATGAAAAGGCATGAGAAGGTACTGACTGAAGCGACATATTTTCAACGCTAACACCCTCAGGCAATCGGCTGATGGCTCGCATAAAATATCCATTCACAAACACACATTGACCAGCTGTCTCGAAGGGCAATGCGGGAACAACGGAATCATCAGCTGATGACTTCTCAGCCGTTAGAAATAGAAACTGATCAAGTTCACGCAATGAAGTATATTTCCACTGTTCATGCTTTATCGTTGGCAATCCTGACGCATGAAATTGCTCAAACGCAGATTGACGCATTGAGGCTGACTCAGGGAATACAGCACATTGTGTTAGAACTTGTTGTCTGATCCGATCAATGATCATACGCGCTCCGCTTGTTCTTGTTCAATCCAGGCATAGCCTGTCTTTTCGAGCTCCAAAGCCAATGATTTGTCCCCGGATTTAATGATCTTGCCATCTGAAAAAACGTGAATATAATCAGGCACAATATGATTCAATAAACGCTGATAATGCGTAACCAATAAAAATGAATGAGATGCATCCCTCATGAGATTCACACCCTTTGCCACCGATTGCAATGCATCAATATCTAATCCAGAATCAATTTCATCTAAAATTGACAACGCAGGATCTAAAACAAGCATTTGCAGAATTTCATTTCTTTTCTTTTCTCCACCCGAAAATCCTTCATTCACATTTCGGTACAACAAGGCTTCCGGCATATCCAATTGTTTCAGCTTTGCTTTAACATTTTTCAAAAAATCAATTGCATCCATCTCTGGCAAACCCAATGCCTTTCGCTTTGTATTGAGTGCCGCTTTCATAAAATTCACATTGCTCACGCCGGGGATTTCCACAGGATATTGCATGGCTAAAAATATGCCTTTCTGAGCTCGCTCGTTCGGCGGCAATAAATGAATAGGCTCACCGTTCAGCCAAATCTCACCTTCCGTTAATTCGTAACCGGGACGCCCGGCAAGAATATTTGAAAACGTAGATTTACCTGAACCATTTGGCCCATGATTGCATGCACTTCTCCCGTATGAATGGTCAAGTCAAAACCTTTCAGAATGGCCTTTCCTTGAATAGATGCATGTAAATTTTTAACGACCAGCATTTTAACTCCCACTGTTTAATTAACCCACGGAACCTTCCAAACTGACTTCGAGCAATTTTCTTGCTTCAACAGCAAATTCCATGGGAAGTTCTTTGAATACTTCTTTGCAAAATCCATTCACAATCATGGAAACTGCATTTTCCTGATCTAAACCTCGACTCATACAATAAAACAATTGATCATCACTGATCCGCGTTGTTGCAGCCTCATGACCTAATTCTGCAGTTTGATTAGACACTTCGGTATAAGGAAATGTATAAGCACCACATTGATCACCAATTAAAAGGGAATCACATTGCGTAAAGTTTTTTGCATTTTCAGCTGTCGGCGCAATACGGACCAATCCACGATAACTGTTTTTCCCTCGACCTGCTGAAATACCTTTTGATACAATTGTACTTGTCGTGTTTTTACCGAGATGAATCATTTTTGTGCCAGTATCTGCTTGTTGCGCATGGTTAGCCAACGCAACAGAATAGAATTCACCGACACTGGATTCTCCTCGCAATATACAGCTTGGATATTTCCATGTAATGGCTGATCCTGTTTCAATTTGTGTCCAAGCAATTTTTGAACGTGCACCTCGACAGTCGCCACGTTTTGTGACGAAATTGTAAATACCGCCCTTTCCTTCTTTATCACCTGGATACCAATTTTGCACAGTTGAATATTTTATTTGAGCATCTGTCATGGCAACCAATTCAACGACTGCTGCATGAAGCTGATTCTCATCCCGCATCGGTGCCGTGCACCCTTCCAAATAGCTGACATAGCTACCTTCTTCAGCGATGATCAAAGTTCTTTCAAATTGTCCTGTTTTGGCGGCATTGATCCTGAAATAAGTTGACAATTCCATGGGGCATCGAACGCCTTTGGGAATATAAACAAATGAACCATCACTGAAGACTGCCGAATTCAGTGCTGCGTAGTAATTATCAGCATATGGAACGACAGTACCCAAATATTGCTGGATAAGCTCAGGGTGTGTTTCAAGCGCTTCTGAAAATGGGCAAAAAATCACGCCGTGTGCTTTTAATTTTTCTTTGAAAGTGGTTGCAACAGATACACTATCGAACACAGCATCTACAGCCACATTTGCTAACATTTCTTGTTCGCGTAATGGGATACCTAATTTTTCATAGGTGCGCAATAATTCTGGATCGACTTCAGATAAACTTTTCGGACGATTTTCATTGGATTTTGGCGCTGAATAATAGCTGATTTCTTGAAAATCAATTGGCTGATAATTCACATTGGGCCATTTGGGTTCTGTCATGGTTAGCCAATGCGCATAGGCTTTCAATCGCCATGCCAACATAAACTCTGGTTCATTTTTTTTCTTTGAAATAGCGCGGATCACCTCTTCATTCAGCCCAGGTGGCAAGCTGTCGGAAGCAATGTCGGTCACAAAACCATGCTGGTATTCTTGTGTGGTGAATGCTTCAATCATGATACGGCGCCTCTTCGCAAGCTGTTGAGTATATCGGCTGGTCGAATAATAAAAGGGTTGTTTTCTGGGGATACCAGTAAATCTGCCAACGTGACCTCACTCAAGGCAGCCATCACCACATCGTTAATGCGCTGCCAATGCCCCTGCACCTGGCAATCATGGGCCTGAGTACAGTTATGGCCCCGCATGGCACATTCCGTCAGGCCACAGGGCCTTCCATTGCAACCAGGATATCTGCCAGGGAAATGCCTGTCGGATCTTTCAATAATCGGTAGCCGCCTTCTGCCCCGCGGGTGGCGAGCACAATATGGCGTGCTGAAAGCATTTTTAAAATCTTGCTCGTGGTCGCCTGGCCGATTTTCATGATATCTGACAATGACTTAGCGCTGAAAACCTGTTCAGGTGCGCCCGCCATGTGAGTTAATAATTGTGTAGAATAATCGGTTAATCGTGTGATTCGAAGCATAAACATCTCATAGGTAACAACCAGGCCCTATATTAGTACTAATTCAGTACAGAATCAAGCCCCCTAGCGCAAGTTTAAAAAACCTGATAGTCTATCTGCGGTTATCCATTTTTGAACAGGGAGTGTTTCATATGATCTACTATCGTACCCCATCTCGCCTCGCCACCCTATGGGCTGCAGGCACCCTTCTCGCTTTCTCACAAACCGCTCTTTCTTCTGGTTTTATGCTCCACGAGCAAAATGCATCGGGGCTGGGTGAATTTTATGCTGGCGCAGGAGCCATTGCTGAAGATGCCAGCACGAACTACTACAACCCAGCGGGTTTAACATTATTACCGGGCACGCAAATTGTGGTCAGTGGTGTTTGGGTTAATACCAACTTTAACTTTGATGGAACCGTCACAACAGGTCCATACGAGGCTTCTGGCAAAGCAGAAGGCGGGACAGGTCGTACCATACCGGCCATCCATATTTCTCATCAATTCAATGATAAAATAGCGGCCGGGATCAGTTTCACGGTTCCTTTTGGCCTGGCCACACACTATCCTGAAGATTCTATTGTGCGTTATCAAGCCATTTTGTCTGATCTGAAAACCTACAACATCGGGCCTAGCCTTGCCTATCGTGTGGTGCCCTGGTTGTCATTAGGTGTTGGCTTTGATGCTGAGTATGCGACAGTGGATATTACTACTGCTACCAATTACCACGTAGGCTATATCCCTAACACTGAGACAGACGCCTTTTCAGAAAACACAGCAAACTCCTGGGCCTGGGGTTGGCATGCCGGTGCATTGGCCATCATTGACGAGAAATCACGTGTCGGTCTTAACTTCCGTTCGCATTTTGACCATGATTTCGAAGGCGATAGCATTTACACAGATCCTACCTATGGCCAAGCCAGCAGTGATGTCAGCGGTAACATTAATTTCCCCTGGATGATTGATTTGGCGGGTGTACATGTATTTGATGATAAGTGGACTGTCTTGGGCACGGTGAGCTACATTCACTGGTCAACTGTATCTCAACTGGAACTGGAAAATGTGTCGGTGGTTTTGCCGATTGCTGAACCGCCTGTCCATGTCACTGGTACCAGTGTTGATGAATTAAACTTCAAAAACAGTTGGGGCGCCTTTGCAGGGTTACGGTATCAAATCAACCCCACGGTGATGGTGAAAGTCGGTGGAGGGTTTGATCAATCTCCCACTGTCGATGCAGACAGAGATCTACGCTTACCAGATTCCAATCGTTGGATCGCAAGTACAGGTATTCGCGTGATGCCGCAGCAAATCAAATGGCTCAGCGCCGACCTAGCGTACGCGCATATTTGGGCAGTCAATGCACCGATTGACAAGGATCTTTCTTCAGAAACCAATCCAGTCAATACCGCCATTGGCAATGTGACCACACATGCGGACTTGGTGGGTGTGCAGCTCACTGTGAAGATCTAAAGGGGTGGAGGGGTGCACATGGCTGCACCCCTCTACAGCTAACGATGCAATGAAGCTGCAAACAACCGCTGAAAATTCCTTGTCGACTCCATCTCAACAGTCTCAACCGGCACACCACGACATTCAGCCAATGCTTCGGCAACGTATCGAACATAAGACGGTTCATTTGTTTTTCCACGCATAGGCACGGGTGCCAAATAAGGGCAATCTGTTTCGATCAAATAACGATCAGCAGGGACATTCCGAGCAACCTCATGCACGGTATTTGCATTTTTAAAGGAAACAATACCTGAAAATGAAATATAAAAACCCAAATCCAATGCTTCCTTTGCCATAGCCCAATCTTCAGTAAAACAATGCATGATACCACCAACTTCTCCTGCATTCTCCTCCCGCATGATCTTCAATGTATCAGCTTGCGCCAAGCGCGTGTGAATGATCAATGGTTTCTTTAACTGTTTGGCTATCGCAATATGATCCCTGAATCTGGCATGTTGCCAGCTTAAATCTTCTTCACCTGCTTGACGATAATAATCTAATCCAGTTTCACCGATGGCAATCACTTTCGGATGAGATGCCTGAAGAATCAAGCGATCATGATCGAAATTTTCTCCAGGCGATTCATTCGGATGCATACCCGCAGAAATCCATATATCCTTGTCCTTTGATAAGGTGAGTAATGTCTCATGATCATCGATAGATATAGCAACATTCAAGAAATTAGAAACGCCTACTGATTTAGCGCGTGCATATAATTCCTCGAAATTCTCAGGATATCCTGGAACAAGGTGAAAATGACAGTGACTGTCTATGAGCATATTGCCCTCCATAAATGTAGAGGCGGATATTTCCGCCCGTGCGCCTGGCAGAGCGCGGCTTAGGCGCATGGTCAACCGGGAAGCCTACAATAATATCGACCTTACAGATAAATCCCAATTCATCGCCTTCGACATCCCAGCCTCTTGATATAAAGCTTGCCATTGATCTAAACGCTGAAAATCTTTGATATCAAGAGAATCTTGCGCACGATTTGCTAATACATGGTACACGATTGAAAATAAAACATCTCGATTAAAAGTTTTAGCTAATGCGAGGATATTCGGATCTCCATTTTCGACAGCTGACCTTAACGCATTCATTTTATTTAAATCAAGATTTTTCAATAAAAGTGGAGAACCATCCGTCAAATCATACAACCAATCTTGATGTTCAATACGATTCATATCGCACCAACTTTTAAATTCGATCCGAGAAACAGGTGCCACATTAATGACGGAAAGCCTGCTCCTGATCGTTGGAATCACGCGCTCAGCATTGCGCGAAGTAAGGACAATCGCCGTTTTCACAAAAGGCTCTTCAAATGTTTTCAACAATGATTGTTGCGCAGCAGTCGTTGCCCTATCAAAATGTTCAATCAACACCAACCGGCAGCCATCGATACGCATGGGTTTTTGATGTGTGTGCTCGTCTAATAAACGTGCCATGTCGATGGAAATGGTTTCATTATCCTCATCTTTCAACATCCAAACATCGGGATGCGTGCCTGAATCAAACGCATTGCATGATGGGCAGAACCCGCACGGTTTTTCATGATGCTCACACATGAAAGCCTTAGCGACATGTTGAGCCAAAGCCCACTGCCCTCTTCCTTCAGCACCCGATATCATCAATGGTTGAAAAGTCTTCAGATTGCCTAGTTGAATATGACGCCAATGAGACGCTAGCCATGAATATTCGTTTATCATAGATCGCTCACACTCGATTGAATCTGGGCTTTGACTTGATCTAATGGCGCTGCTGCATTAATGACGACATAACGTGAAGGATCAGCAGCAGCGCGTTCTAAATAACATTTTCTGACACGCTCAAAAAAGGCATGTGATTCAGCTTCGAAACGATCGGTGGATTGGCGAGCCTTTGCGCGCTGCATCGCAACATCAACAGGCGCATCTAACAGTAATACTAAATCCGCTTTAAAATCTTTTAGCACCATTTTTTCCAGCAATGAAATCCGTGTCATGTCCAAACCTCGACCTGCGCCTTGATAAGCAAAACTGGCATCTATAAAGCGATCTGAAACAACCCATTTCCCCTCAGCCAACGCAGGAAATATAACCTGATGCACATGTTGAGCACGTGCAGCAAACATCAACAATAATTCCGTATCGGGGTGAACAGACTCACTGTTAGACTTCACTGCCAATTGTCGAATTGATTCCGCCAAAGGCGTGCCACCTGGCTCGCGAGTACGCACCACTGATTTCCCTGACTTCTCCAAGGTTTCAATCACAAAAGACTGAACAGTGGATTTTCCAACGCCCTCAATTCCTTCTAACGTGATGAGTTTTCCTGTGTTCATGGTTTGGTTTCCTTTTTAACACGATTGACATATCTTACCACGGCCTTATTATGTGCATCTAAGGTTTCAGAAAAAACATGCGATCCATCACCTTGCGACACAAAATACAAATACTTCCCATCAACAGGGTGTACTGCTGACCATACGGCATTTTTAGAGGGAAAGCAAATGGGTGTCGGAGGCAAACCTGTATTTAAGTAGCTATTATAGGGACCTGGTGTTTGCAAGTTTTTTTTGGTGAGCTTACCTTTGTATGATTCTCCCATGCCATAGATAACAGTGGGATCCATTTGAAGCGGCATGCCTAATTTTAGTCGATTGATGATAACGCGCGCAATTTTCGTGCGCTCCTCTGGAATGGCTGCTTCCTTTTCTAAAATGGATGCCACAATCAATGTTTCATACACATTTTTAAAGGGAACGGCTGGATCTCGCTCTTCAAATATTTTTGTTGCATAATGCATGGCGTCTTCGTGGGCGCGTTTGATGATATCTACATCTGATTCTCCTTTCGGGAAAAAATAGGTTTCAGGCATCAATAGCCCTTCCATTTTGGTCAATACATTGTCGTCAAATGGCTGTGTTCGCTGAATGGACGGATCGCTTTTGATCGCTTCAATCAACTCTCGTACAGTCCCCCCTTCAGGCACACGCAATGAATGCATGAAAATCTCGCCTTTACGCATTTTGATCATCAAGGCGTTTGGGCTCATCCCAGAATACACTTCATATTCACCCGCATGCATATGCTTGTCGCTGCCAGTTAATCGGATATACCATTCAAACAATGGAGCGGATCGGATGAAGCCCTTTTTTTGCAAATCTCTTGACATCATTTTAACGGACATCCCTTTTGGATATTCATAAATAACGTCAGGTGCAGGCAATGTCATGGGGCGAAAAAGCCCTTGATACAATTGATAGGAGAGAAAAATAAGCAAGCATGCAATGAGATAACATGCCAGATTAAAAATCCGCTTTTTAGACATGCCATACCTCATCCATGGTGGCTATCGATTTTAGGCTGTGAATTTTTTCAAAATCAACGTGCCATTGGTACCCCCAAACCCGAAGTTATTGTTCATTCCAGCAACAATCTTCATGGGTTGAGGCACATTGGGCACATAGTTTAAACGACAATCTTCACTGGGGTGATCTAAATTGGTAGTAGGTGGCGCGATTTGATCGCGAATTGCCAATACCACGAACATGGTTTCTAGCGCACCGGCAGCACCCAATAAATGCCCTGTCATCGATTTGGTAGAACTCATGGCCAGTTTATGGGCGTGTTCACCAAAAAGGGTTTCGACTGATTGAGATTCGGTGCTGTCACCAACTGATGTTGACGTTCCATGTGCATTGATGTATTGAATGTCAGCTGTTGTTAAATTTGCATCACGCAACGCATTCTTCATACATTCTATCGCACCGACACCACTCGGGGCAGTGACATGATACGCATCAGCACTCATGCCATAACCGACGACTTCGGCATAAATTTTTGCGCCACGTGCTTGGGCATGTTCCAGTGATTCCATCACGAGCACAGCAGCGCCATCACCCATCACAAAACCATCGCGGTCTTTGTCGAATGGCCTGGATGCATGGGTAGGATCATCGTTACGGGTCGATAAGGCACGGGCTGCACAGAAGCCGCCTAAACCCAATGGGGTGATTGCCTTTTCAGCGCCACCGGCCAACATCACATCGGCTTCACCATATTGAATCATGCGGTAAGCAGCACCAATGTTATGTGTTCCTGTTGTACAGGCTGTGACAACGCTGATATTCGGTCCGCGTAACCCAAACATCATCGAGACTTTCCCAGCGACCATATTGATGATACTGCCAGGAATGGAGAATGGGTTCACCTTGCGAGGACCATGGTGCTCGATGGCATCCCAGATGCCTTCTAGCACGGATGCCCCACCAATACCTGAACCAATGGCAACGCCCATGCGCCCACCATTTTCTTCTGTGACCACCAAACCAGCATCTTTCATCGCCTGGGCTGCGGCATACATACCATATATAATAAAGCCATCAAAGCGACGTTCGTCTTGTTTGGAAATCAAGTCTCCAGTATCCAGGTCTTTCACCTGGGCAGCAAAGCGTGTGGAATACTCGCTGACGTCGAAAGATGTGATAGGGGCGACACCGCTTTGCCCAGCCAGTATGTTTTTCCAGATCTGTTCGACCTCGTTCCCCAATGGAGAAACTGCTCCCAGTCCTGTGATCACAACTCGTCTTTTTGACACGGTGTATACCCCCTTATTCAGCCATTACCCTTTCGCGCGTTGTGAAATATAATCAATCACGTTTTGAATGGTTTTCAATTTCTCAGCTTCTTCATCAGGAATTTCAGCACCAAACTCTTCTTCAAAAGCCATGACCAATTCAACAGTATCAAGCGAATCAGCCTTCAAGTCGGTCACGAATTCAGACGTATTGGAAATATCTGATTCGTTTACTTCTAACTGCTCAGCAACGATTTGCTTCACGCGTTTTTCGATATCGTTCGTATTTGACATTCAAAGTCTCCTCAAAATATAGATAAAAGCCAATTAGCGACCAGATCATACCCGCTTTCAACCCATTTGGGTAGAGGGGGTATGAATACTGATGACCTATAACCATCTTATCCCCTTCCTTAGCAACCAAACAGGCAATGTTTCCTCGATAAGATACTTGCTATGAATAGATCAGTGTGAAAAATATAAGTATGGCAGTTGCCTGGCTATGCTTAAGCAAGCAGCCACCCCGTAAGATGCCATGGCAGTGATGGACCGTCTGGTGACACTGCTAAGAAGAAGTCCTGCGTTTTTAAGGAGGGCACTCTGACATTTCCAGCTGTCTTAAAGCTCGATTGAAAATGGGCAACCCATCATCGGGCGCTTGATTTGCACAATCGCTTTCAAGCTTATCTCTAGCATCATGGTAACTGATCCATGGAATCGTTGTGGTATAAGCTTGTGCTTGATCAATAACTTTACAATATGTTTGAAAATGGTGATCTCTGGTTGCCCTTCTAAGCCCATTGATATAATTATCTCTGTGCACAGTAGGAATAACGATTTTAAAACAGCCCGCCTGTACCAGCTCTGCGTTCATCATGATTCTAGCAATTCTACCATTCCCATCTTCGAATGGATGAACCTCGCTCACCATAAAATGCATGAAAAGCGCTTTTTCCAACCCGGGCTGAAGTTGGGCATACAATTCAAACCCTAATGTCAAAGTGGCAACCACCTCACTTGGGAGCACAAAATAAGTATTACCTGCAATATTGGCTCTTTTCTTAAATTCGCCTGGAAACTTATCGGGGCGTTCCTGCATTAAGATTTCATGCCTTGACTGCAAAATTTCTAAAAATTCAGCGGGCGTTCTGGGTGTAATGCACATTTGTGAAAAATCATTCGTTAAATAGTAAAGCGCCAAGACATCATGGCTGTCTGCATGGCGATTTATAATATCTTTTTTATTAAAAACAATATCCTCAGCCTCATCAATCGTAAACCGCGTCCCTTCAATATAATTGGAAAAATATGATTCAAAAAAAGACAGATAATTATAGGTTGTTTTGTTATATTCATATGATCTTTTTTTAAAATGACAACGTTTTAAATACAGTGCAAGCGATTCAAATAATCTGATTCGCCCTTCATCATATGGCTCTTTTTTAGCGATTGCTTTCGCGTAACGCGTTTTAAGAATATCAGCATCTTCACGAGTTGATAATAATGCACTGATAATTTGATTCAGTACTTTAAACTCTGAATTGAGGTTTAAATCGGTGGCAACAATTTTTGCATCATCTCTAATGCGATTCAATGTTGCTTCCCCCCTGCCCCTCATCACCCGCGTCAGGTAGCGCTCCACACCTTCATGAGCAACAGTTTTAATACCATGGTACGCTTTGAGATTAACTTTGCTCAAGTTTTCCAGTAACATTCGTGGCTCACTGCTTCTCGATAACGTGAGGGACACTGGTTCAATATAATCACGATAATTTCCCTTAAGAACCTTGATGATCAAACCAGGTAATTTAATGGTTTTTGTGTATGTGCTGGTCATGAAGACAATAGCATCTTTCTTTTCAAAAGGGATCGGTTTTAAATCAAATGCAGTCCTAAAGCTTAAAATGCCCTGTGAAACTATGTGGGAAACGATAAACATCCATTCTTTCTGCACAATCTCTTCAAGAGGTTCATCTAAATCATCAGTGTAGATTCCATGATAAATACGACGGAGCTTGCCCTGCAAAAATTGCTTAGAGAGCAATTTAGCTTCACCGGGGGAACCTGAGAATATGACCTTAGCCATTTAGTGGAACTCCAGACCAATATAACTGATGATAGGCGAACTTCAGCATATTTGCAAGGCCAAAAAGCGAACTTCAGCAGATCTATGGCTAAGAAAGGATATTGATAGCCTCATGCAAGAGCGCCCTGATGGCCTGGTGACTTGTGCCAACGGGTGAGGGGGAAACAATGGGGGCTGCTTCCATCAGCTGGGCACGAGCTCCACTGATGGTAAATCCCTTTTCATAAAGAAGGTGCTTGATTTGCTCGATCATCAGAACATCTTCGCGGCGATAATAACGTCGGTTACCGCGGCGTTTATTGGGCCGCAGGACGTCGAATTCCTGTTCCCAGTAACGCAATACGTGGGGTTTCAGCGCGCATAACGTGCTAACCTCGCCAATGGTGAAATAGCGTTTATCAGGAATGACCATCCTTACGCTCCAAGGCCTCCACTTTCGCCTTCAACTTTTGACCGGCATGGAATGTGACCACGCGGCGCGGTTTGATAGGAATCGCCACCCCTGTTTTGGGATTGCGACCTGGACGCTCGTTTTTATCGCGCAGTGTATAGTTGCCATAACCAGACAACTTCACCTCATGCCCTGATTCCAAGGCTTCGCGTATTTCTTCAAAAAAAATCTCGACAACTTCTTTGGCTTCACGATTATTAAAGCCCAAGCTATTACATAGCATTTCAGCAATGTCTGCTTTCGTTATCGTCGTGGTAGTGGACATGGTTTATTCCCTTACAATGGCCCCAAATGCTTGCTTTAACCCGTGAATCACAGCCTGCATCGCTGCACTGACTTCGTCATCTATAAGAGTGCGCGAAGAATGCTGTAAAATCAAGCCCAAAGCTACACTTTTTTTACCTTTTTCAAGGTGTTCCCCTTGGTAGACATCAAAAATCTCAACATGCGTCAATATAACGCCGCCCAGAGCGCGCACCTTCCCTAATATATCATCGGCGGATATGGCATTATCAACCACAATTGCCAAATCACGGCGTATGGCTGGGAATTTTGAGCCTTCCGCGAAATGCAATGTACGTCCATGGAGCAGAGGATCACGCGATAATTCACATACAAACACAGGACCCCGCAGATCAAATGTTTTCAATAATCGAGGATGCAACGCACCCAACACCCCAATGGTATGCCCGCCCTGGACAATGGCCGCCGCTTGCCCCGGGCCAATACAGGGTGATCTGTCGGCACAAAATGGGTTGCTTTAGGGTTGAAGGACAACAGAGCCTCCACATCCCCTTTTAAATCATAAAAATCATAAGAGCGAGGCTTTTGCTGTTGCCAAAACCCTTCGGTTTGACCACATATCAGCAAGGCAAGGTGCTCTTCAAAACGAACGTCAGGCAGCCCGCCATCAAAGCACTGCCCTGCTTCAAACAACCGCATGCTATTTATTTGGCGCGCCTGATTGTAAAGGGCTGTTTGCAGCAGTCCTAATAAAAGACTATGGCGCATCACAGCCATATCGGGGGACAAAGGGTTCAACAATGCGATGGGCACGACGGAGGGAAACAATGCCCGCTGAAGCGATTCATCCACAAAACTGTAGGTAATAACCTCTTGATATCCCCGATCAACCAGCACGTCTTTCAGGCGCCCCAGTGGAGTCGCCGACTCGCTCGCCGTGGAAGCGGGGACAATCGGAGGTAACGCTTCAGGAATACGATCATAGCCATATACCCGCGCGACTTCTTCGACTAAATCTTCAGGAATTTGAATATCAAAACGGAATGAAGGCGGAACCACCGTTATTGCATCACCCTTCACGTCGCAAACCATGTGAAGGCGCTTCAGTAACGAGGCTGCTGTTGATATATCTATCTCAATACCTAATCGAGACTTTAACAGTGACATCGGCAGAACAGTTTTAACAGAAGAAGGTAAGGCGGCTGCTTCAATCCGCTGAACAGGCCCAGCATGCCCGCCTGCTGCTTCCAATATTAACGCCGTGACGCGTTCGAGTGCGCGTTCCGCAAGTGTTGGGTCTACACCCCGCTCAAAACGCATCGCCGCATCACTGCTCACACGGTATTGTCGCGCGCGACCTCGCACCGCAGAGGGCAAGAAAAATGCGCTTTCAATCAACAGATCGGTTGTATGTGGCGTGACACCACTGTCGGCACAACCCATGACACCTGCGATCGCCAAGACTTTTTTCTCATCAGCGATGACACAGGTTTTATCATCGAGTGTCACAGTGCTATTATCAATCAAAGTGATTTTTTCGTTATTACTTTGACGGACACACACTGTGCCCTCAAGCATCGCCGCATCAAATGCATGTAAGGGTTGCCCTAATTCCATCATGACATAATTGGCAATGTCCACGACGATGGATACACTCTTCATACCCGTGCTCTGCAAACGTTCCAAGATCCACTGAGGCGTTTTGGCAGCCGCGTTTACCCCAGTGATACGTCGACTGAAATAGCGCAAACAGGCAGCACTGTCCTTGACGACCACGGGCCACGTGTCAGATACAGAGGGCACCACCGGATCAATTGATAATGGTATAAATTCTGCTTCAAGCAGTGCAGCAGCTTCTCGTGCCACGCCTTGCACGCTCAGGCAATCGCCTCGATTCGGCGTGACGCCCAATTCAATCCAGTGGTCATCGCCAACAACCGTCATGCTATCGAGCTCTAAACCCCCAGCCGTTAATACATCGCCCAACACTTTGGGAGACACAGTGGCACTGACCCATGTTTTCAGCCATTTGATGCTACATTTCATACTTTCCAAACCCTATTTAATGATCTTGTCACGCCTTATCCTTTCAGCTTATCCTGACAGTTTATCCGGGAACAAAAAGCGGAGATCATTCTCATACAACGACCTCAAATCATCAATCCCATATCGCAACATCGCCAAGCGCTCAACCCCCATGCCCCAGGCAAAACCGCTGTACACAGAAGCATCTACGCCAGCTGCCTTCAACACATTGGGGTGAACCATGCCGGCGCCCAACACTTCTAGCCAACCTGTTTGTTTACAAATGCGACAACCCTGGCCTTCACATTTCACACAACTGATATCTACTTCTAATGAAGGTTCAGTGAAAGGGAAGTAAGAAGGACGAAAACGAATATCCAGTGATTTTTCAAAAAAACGTTGTGCGAATGTGTGTAACAGTCCTTTCAGTTCACTTAGGCTCACATTTTTATCAACATACAAACCCTCAACCTGATGAAACATGGGCACATGCGTTAAATCTTTGTCTCGACGATACACTTTGCCAGGCGAAATAATCCGAAACGGAGGTTTGCCTTCATGCATGGTACGCACCTGAACGGGTGATGTGTGCGAACGCAATAAATGTGATTCAGAAAAATAAAAGGTATCATGCATGGCGCGTGCAGGATGATCAGCCGGCGTGTTCAAGGCTTCAAAATTATAAAAATCGTTTTCAATTTCAGGACCAGTCGCAACCGTAAAACCAAATTGTTCAAAAATACCCACAATGCGATTCATGGCGTATGTAATAGGATGCAAACCGCCAACGGATGTATTTCGACCTGGCAAGGTCACATCTAATGCCTGTTTATTGAGTGATGCATCGAGGTCCAGGGCTTCTAATAAACTTTTTTTCGCATCCAGGGCGTCAGTCAGCAAGGATTTTGATTGATTGACAACGGCGCCGAAGGATTTCCGTTCTTCGGGGGGTAATGTGCCCAAGGTTTTAAGGAGATCTGTGAAAACGCCTTTTTTACCCAAATAATGAACCCGGTATTGATCGAGCGCATTCAAGTCCTCTGCCCCTTGAATGGCAGCCAAAGCAGCGTCTGTTTCACGTTGTATCGATGCTATGTCCATGAATCCTCCCTGGAGGGAGAGTTTACCATAATCGCCACGGCGGTGGCATAATGCTTTTCATGAGAAATGCTGAGGGATGTATTTTTAATCCTTTTTTGTTGAACTAGCGTCAGGGCGAACCCTTCGTAGATCACGTATGGCTGGCCGAGGTCGTTGGCTTGGATAACAATATCACGCATGGACAAACCGCCACGGAACCCTTGCCCCAAAGCCTTGGCAATGGCTTCTTTGGCCGCAAACCGGCTGGCGAGGAACACTTCTGGGTCGCGACGCAGAGCAAATGCACTTTGCTCAGAGGGCGATAAAATCCGTGCAACAAAGCGCGTGCCGAACCGTGCATACACATCTGCAATGCGACGTATGTCGACGAGATCTGTGCCTAAACCGATAATCATGTGTTCCTCCTAAAAAACGCCTCCCTTGAAAAGGCTTTGTTGCATCATTAGGTGTACAGTCGCAACATGCCTTAATGTATGCGATTTCAAGATTGATGTGCTTTGCACATCAAGGGTGCAGCATGCTTCACCCTTACAATCGCTGCGCGATTTTTTCTAAAATTCATACCCAAATTGCCCGCGACAAAATCGGTCTACCATCCAGCAAATGTTCAATCATCGGTCGCAATAAAATCTGGGATTCTTTCGCACTGATCGGATCAGACAAATCATCTTGTGCTAAATCCAACAATGTTTTCCCTAAAATACCGCGAGCACTTTCGTGGTGAACAGGTCTTGCGCCTGATTTAGGCAAGAAAGTATAACGCATGGTGGGAATAATTGCTAAACCATCGATGTCATGCGTCAACGTCAACGCATAGCCTAATTCATCCAATAAATGTTTTTCAAAAATACGTAATGCAGGACCATGATTATCAGACCGCGCTAATGCAATCAATGTCTGTTGATACACATCGAACAAAGCATGATGCTCGAGGCCTGGCGGCAACAACCAATAAAGCAGTTCATTCAAATATAACCCACAGGCGATGCGATTACCATTCAAAGCCTGCCAATCTCCATGTAATTCACAGTGTTTGAGATATTTAAGATCACCACGTCCTTGAAATGAAATCAGCAATGGCACAAATGGCTGAAGCAATGCTTTCATTGGGGACTTTGGTGTGCGAACACCTTTAGCCAATAAATTAATTTTGCCATGGCGAGCAGTGAAACACGTCAATAAGACACTTGTCTCACTGTAATGACGCAAATGAATCACATACGATTCTTGCCCATAGAAAGGCTTCATGAATCATAACCCCATTTTTTTAACCGGTTTTCATCATCTGCCCATCGATCCTTGACGCGTACCCACAAACGCAACATCACTGGCTTCCCAAACATTTTCTCCATATCTAGCCGCGCGTCCATGCCAATGGATTTCAAGCGCTCACCGCCCTTTCCAATCACAATCGCTTTCTGCCCTTCTCTCGCAACAATCAATGTTGCATTGACATGAACAATACTTTCTTCTTTCTTAATGCTATCGATAGCGACATGCACTTCGTAGGGCAATTCTTCACCCAGGGTGCGCATCAGTTTTTCACGGATCATTTCGCTGGCACGGAAATATTCATCACGATCTGTGATCGCTTCTTCAGGAAAATAAAAGAAATCAGATTCAGGCAACAAGGATTTAATCACCTCTTCTAATACCTCAACTTGTTTTCCATTTTTGGCACACACGGGCACAACGGCTTTAAAGGCATATTCTTTCATCAGCATTTCAATGTGCGGCAACAGAATATCCTTATCTTCTAAGGTGTCTGTTTTATTGATCACCAAAATTGTCGGCTTGTCAGCCCGTTTGACTTGCTTGAGCGCCCATGCATCGCCTTCATTGAAATAAATACCGTCTACAACAAAGCACACCACATCGACATCACCCAATGCTGACAATGCTGCTTTATTCATATAATGATTGATTTTTCTGCCACCGCCGCGGTGAAGCCCTGGTGTGTCAACATAAATATATTGTGCATCACCTTCCGTTTTGACACCCAAAATTCGGTGACGCGTTGTTTGAGGTTTGCGCGATGTGATGCTGAGTTTTTGTTTTAGAATGCAGTTCAATAATGTAGATTTCCCCACATTCGGGCGCCCGACCAACGCCACATACCCTGACTGTTTATGGCTCATTTTTTAATAACTCCAAGGCCTTTTCAGCAGCTTCTTGTTCTGCTTTGCGACGGCTTTCGCCTCGCCCTTCTGTTGTCAATGGGGGTGATTCGATCATGCAAGTGACAACAAATGCTTGATTGTGAGATTCACCTTGAATCGCAGCAATGAGATACTTGGGAAGTGGCTGTTTGTGTGCCTGAAGCCATTCTTGAAGTTGTGTTTTAGGATCTTTCTGGTTCATGGTGAGTGACATACTCTCGAGCCGCGGACCGTACCAATCTAACACATGTGCTTTCATCGTGTCGAAATTTGAATCCAAATAAATTGCGGCAATCACGGCTTCTAGGGCGTCAGCCACAATAGATGGTCGTTTTGCGCCACCACTTTTTAATTCACCGACGCCTAATTTCAGATAATCACCAAGATTAAATTGATCAGCAACATCTGCCAATGTTTCGCCACGAACACACATTGCACGAAGCCTCGTGAGCTCTCCTTCTGAGGCGCGCGTAAATTTTTTGTATAACGCTTCAGCCATGACTAAGTTGACCAAAGAATCGCCCAAGAATTCAAATCGCTCATTATTTTTAGCGCCCGCACTGCAATGTGTCAAAGCAACATTCAATAATTCAATGTCATTAAATGTGTATCTCATGGCCGCTTGCAGCGGCAACAATGATTTAGGCTCAATGGATTTTTTACTCAATCGCATCCCCCGTTCTGTTCCAGCGCATATTGAATTGTTTTGTATCTACGCTGATCATAATGCGAAACGCTTCACCTTTCATCAGCGCATCGGGCACGAAACCCCACACGCGACTGTCTCCGCTGTCATCACGGTTATCGCCCATCACAAAATAATGACCTTCAGGGACTTTACCTGAAAATGTGAGTCCATCTCCAGGACGCTCAAAAATATCATGTTTAACACCCATCAAATCCTCTTTGTACATACGGACAAAATAAGGACTGCCATCGACAGGATCAACATAATCAGATTCGATGAATGTTTTTGGAACTGGTTTTCCATTAATGGTGAGCTCTTTATTGACGTAAACAATCTCGTCGCCCGGCAAACCTATCACGCGTTTAATAAAGTTTTCAGTCGGCTTGGGGGGGTAACGGAATACAACCACATCCCCTCTGTCAGGATCTGTGCCTAAAGATAACCGTTTATCGATCACCGGAAAATACCAACCGTATTTGAATTTATTGACCAAAACAAAATCGCCTTCCAGCAAAGTAGGCTTCATGGAGCCAGATGGGATTCGGTAAGGCTCGATCACGAATGTACGAACACAAAACACAATGATGAATACTGGAAACAGTTCATAGGCGAGGCTCAACAACCAAGGCATTTTACCTGAACCCCGTTTCTTTCTGAAAAACAACGTATCCACAACCACGATGACCGTACTTAATACAGCCAGTACAAATAATAATCCAGCAAAATCCATATACATATTATTTATCCACCTTTAAAATAGCAAGAAAAGCCTCTTGCGGCACCTCAACGCGACCAATTTGTTTCATGCGTTTTTTACCCTTCTTTTGTTTGTCGAGTAATTTTTTCTTTCGTGAAATATCACCCCCATAACACTTTGCCAAAACGTTTTTCCGTAAAGCCTTCACGTTGGTTCTCGCGATGATCTGCGCGCCAATGGCCGCTTGAATCGCCACATCAAACATTTGACGCGGGATCAGTTCCTTCATGCGATCAGCCAATTGCCGTCCTCGTGATTGCGAAATGCTACGATGCACAATCAATGCGAGGGCGTCAATTTTCTCGCCATTGATCATGATGTCCAGCTTCACCAAATCAGAGGGCTGAAAATAAGCAAAATGATAATCCAATGATGCAAAGCCGCGCGAACAAGATTTCAATCGATCAAAGAAATCCAGCACCACTTCATTCATGGGGATTTCATACGTGAGCGATACTTGACGCCCGGTGTAATGCATTTTTTTCTGCACGCCACGCTTTTCAATGCACAGCGTGATCACGTTGCCAAGATAATCCTGCGGCACCAATATATTCACCGTGGCGATGGGTTCGCGGAACTCACGGATGCTGCCAGATTCAGGTAAATCTTCAGGATTAGAAATGTGAGCAATATCCCCCGCATTGGTGACAATTTCATACACCACCGTCGGCGGTGTGGTGATCAAATCCAAATCATATTCACGCTCCAGCCGTTCTTGCACAATTTCCATGTGCAACAACCCTAAAAAGCCGCAGCGAAAACCAAAGCCCAATGCTGTCGATGTTTCAGGTTCGTAAACGAGCGATGCATCGTTCAAACACAGCTTAGACAATGCTTCGCGAAAATCTTCATAATCGGTTGAATCGATAGGAAACAAACCCGCATAAACTTGTGGATGAACCACTTTAAAACCGGGCAAGGCTTCTGTGGCTCCATGAACCGCAGACGTGAGCGTATCGCCCACAGGTGCGCCCGTGACCTCTTTCACCCCCGCGACAACATAACCTACTTCACCCGCGCTCAGTTGATCGCGTTCTTTGCGCTTCGGCGTGAAAATCCCCACGGTGCCAACATCATAGGCTTTTCCTGTTGACATGACACGGATCTTTTCGCCTTTTTTCAAGACGCCATTCTTGATACGCACCAATGACACAACGCCGAGATATGTATCAAACCAAGAATCAATGATCAATGCTTGTAGAGGGGCTTCTGGATCGCCAACAGGCGGAGGAATACGCGTAACCAGTAGATCGAGTGCTTCTTGAATCCCCAAACCAAGTTTTGCACTGATGGCCGTGGCATTAGTTGCCTCTATCCCAATAATATCTTCAATTTCAAACTTGACTCGTTCGGGATCCGCCTGAGGCAAATCAATTTTATTCAATACTGGAACCACTTCCAGCCCTTGCTCAATGGCGGTATAGCAATTAGCAACAGTTTGAGCTTCAACACCCTGACTGGCATCGACCACCAACAGCGCGCCTTCGCACGCTGCCAGCGATCGGGACACTTCATAAGAAAAATCAACATGGCCAGGTGTATCGATAAAATTCAATAAATAAACTTGGCCATCAGACGCCTTGAAATTCAACGATACACATTGCGCTTTGATGGTAATCCCACGTTCGCGCTCAATGTCCATGGAATCCAGGACTTGATCCTGCATTTCACGGGCCTCTAGCCCGCCGCAGAGTTGGATAATTCTGTCGGCGAGCGTCGATTTCCCGTGATCAATATGCGCAATGATTGAAAAGTTTCTAATGTTCTTCATGGTAACCGAATGGCCAGGTAACGTTGTCCCAGGTCACGACGACCCATGAGTATCGATACCAGTGACTTGGGCTTGACACCCGCCACTGCCCTATCGAAATCTTCCTTGCTCTTCAGTACTACACCGTTGATCATAAAGACCACATCACCGCGACGAAGACCCGCATAAGCAGCAGGACTGTCACGACCAATGGCCTCAATCAAGACGCCCTCCGTCAGCTCGAGCTGTTTCTTCTCGTCTGAGGAAAGATCCCGGGCTTGAATACCCAGAATATTCATCTTCATCTTTTTAGACTCTTGATAAGGTGTATGCTCTTCTTCCTGAGCCAACGCCCCGACCTTAAGAGTGATTGTCTTATTGACGCCTTGACGCAAAATATCCATCTTCACCGTGGTACCAGGCTTGGTAAACCCGACCAGGTGAGGCAGTTCATTGGCCGAAGGAACGGGATGACCATTAAACGTCATGATGATATCGCCATTCTTAAGACCCGCTTTTGCGGCAGGGCTGTCATCAATCACATCTGCCACCAAGGCGCCCTTGGGCTGACTCAACCCAAAGGATTCAGCCAAGTCTTTATCCATTTGCTGAAAGGAAACGCCCAACCAACCGCGCTCCACTTTACCATTGGCCTTGAGTTGTTGAATCACATCTTTTGCAACATCAGACGGAATGGCGAAAGACAAGCCCAAATAACCGCCCGTACGGGAGACGATTTGTGAATTCACCCCAACAACCTCCCCTTTCATATTAAACAAGGAACCCCCAGAGCTGCCTGGATTTATGGCCACGTCGGTTTGAATAAAGGGGACATATTTATCGCTTTGCAAACCACGTCCCTTTGCACTGACAATCCCTTGAGTCACACTGTAATCGAACCCAAATGGCGAACCAATTGCAAACACCCATTCACCCACTTTCAAATCAGCAGATGACCCAAATTTAACCACCGGCAACTTCCGATTCACCTCGATTTTAAGCAGAGCTAAGTCACTGGTAGGATCCGTGCCAATGACTTTGGCGGGATAATCAATCTCATCGCTAAGACCAACGACAATACTATCGGCATCCTTGATGACGTGGTTGTTCGTCAGAATATAACCATCTTCAGAAATGATAAACCCAGAACCCAAGGAGTGGGCTGGACGTTCTGGTCAGATTCTCTTGAGGAATGCGAAATTGTGGCCCCAAAAAGCGCTGAATGATTTCATTGTATTCATCTAACTCTGGACCAGCATGCCCACCTTTTGAGGCCCGGGTTGTGCTGATATTGACAACACTGGGACTCAAGGTTTCCGCGTAACGAGAGAAGTCAGGCAAATCAGCAAACAGCTGAACCGACACCAACAATAAGGCGACATATAAAAACTTGGCTACTCTATTGATTAACATAGGCTGTTCCTCCTGAAAGTCCTAAAAGATCGGTGTATTGTATACCTTTTTAAGGTATATGAGCAAATTTAAATCATGGGTTATAATCAATCAAGTCATTCAAACGAGGCGCTCATGTCCATCCTTTCTCCCTACATGCATTTTTCGCGCGATAACTGGCGCGAATACCGCGGCGACACCCCGTTATCACTCACAGAGGACGAACTCGCCACGTTAAGAGGGTTTAATGAGTCAGTCTCCATCTCTGAGGTCGAGGACATTTATCTCCCCCTCTCGCGCCTACTCAATTTATATGTCACAGAAACACAAAGTCTGCATACCACGACCAGCCGATTTTTACACCGCCAAGCCCCTAAACTGCCTTACATCATTGGGGTCTCGGGTAGCGTGGCTGTGGGCAAAAGCACCACAAGCCGTATTTTACAAACCTTACTCACACGCTGGCCTAATCATCCCAAAGTCTCCCTTGTCTCGACGGACGGATTTTTATACCCATCACGAATATTAGAGGAAAAGGGTTTAATGGAACGAAAGGGTTTTCCAGAAAGCTATGATCGTCCCGCCCTTCTACAATTTTTAAGTGATTTAAAATCCGGCAAACCAACCGTCACGGTGCCCGCCTATTCCCATGCC
Source organism: uncultured Gammaproteobacteria bacterium (assembly GCA_963848305.1). Lineage (GTDB taxonomy): Bacteria > Pseudomonadota > Gammaproteobacteria > JABCZS01 > JABCZS01 > CAWKDC01. The sequence goes on from CAWKDC010000001.1 coordinate 369,850, forward strand.
GTGTATGACATCATCGATAAAGTTGACACCATTCACACACCTGATATTTTAATCATTGAAGGATTGAATATTTTACAAATACCGGATGTGGCGGCAACCCAGCGATTATACGTGTCCGATTTTATCGATTTTAATATTTTTGTGGACGCTCCAACTGCTATCATTAAATCATGGTTTCTTGAGCGCTTTCGCGCATTTCGCGAACAAGCGCAAGGGAAGCCCGACCTATTTTTTCATCAATTCACGTTGATGAGCGATATAGAGGCGATGACATTTGCGGATCATATTTGGGAAAGCATCAACGCACCCAATTTGCGCAACAATATTTTGCCTTATAAATATCGCGCACCATTAATATTGCAAAAAGGATCGAACCATGGGATTGAACATGTCTATCTTAAACGCGTGTAAAAGGGAACAACGATCATGCTGAACACATTGACCCCCATCTTTATTTTATTATTCACTGTTACCACATCGGCTCATGCATTACCACGGTTAACAGAACCCTATGCCGCTGCAGTGTGTGACGACAACAGCCCCCCTTCCTGCGACAATATCCCTGAAGGCCAATCGGCTGTATGTGCGGATGGCAGCGCAGCGTTCTGCCGCATTTGGCGCTGGAAGGAGTATACCACCACAGATTCTATATGCATCAGCGGAGCAGCGCTGTGCACGAGAGAGGCGACCCTTTAGCAATTTATTGGGATCAGGCCTCTGGCCTTTATGCGTTATATTAATCAGGGTCTTAGCGGATGACCATGCATATCGGTTACCTTCAAGCCTTTTCCAAGGCTGGATAAATAACTTGCATATTCAACCCTTTTATGGTACCCTGCAAACTCTCAATAGAGCGAGGTGATATCATGGTGAGATTTTCAGATGCAACTAATGGGGCGCTACAAAAGTTATATGATATAAAAAGGGATCTTGAAGAAACAAAAAAGAGTGCCATTGAACAGTTAACCCCCATTTATGTGCATTGGCTAAACGAGCAGCAATATATTGAACAACAATTTCGCAGCGTCATGTACTTTCTTGAAAACACAAAGATAGAAGAGACAGACTGTGCCTGGCATAAAAAATGTCATCAATATCAAAAATTGCTTATGTACGTCGCCAGCCATCCTAAATCCACAATGGCCAATAAAGCACTTCTGGAAAGAACTGGTAAAGAAATCGCGGCAGATATTGCCTCACCAAACCTTCCAAAAGATAAGACACTTTATTTTCTTAAACGTTTTAAAATGTTTTCAGAATCACTCTTGGAATATAATACAAATCTGATCACAGCCAAAGATGGCTTTATCAAGATCAACAAAGACATTGATGATATATCAAATGATTTTCACAAACATATGAATGACATTACTCAATCCATCAATGCCTTCACATGCGACGATGGTTCGACACTGGATACGGGTTTCCCACTGGAAACTCATCAAGCGTTCAAATAAATAACCTTGCGCTGAACTCAGCCCATTAAAAATGGCTTCAGCGCTTGATCAATCATGGCGCGCGCACGAAACAAACGTGAGCGCACCGTTCCAATTGGGCAGCCTAATTTCGCTGCCATTTCATCATATGATAAATTCTCGTTATCCCGAAGCATGATCACTTTCCTGAGTTCGATCGGTAAAGCTGCCATGGATTTGGCAATTTGTTTTTCGATTTCTTCACAGATCAACAAATGTTCTGGGGAGCCGGATTCGTACAATCCAATATCAGACAAGCATTGATCAATATCACAATGCAACGGCAGTCGTGCGCGCGCGATCAAAAAGTTCTTCGTTGCGTTTTGCGCAATGCGATATAACCATGAATAAAATGCACTGTCTCCACGAAATCCATCAATCCCGCGATACGCACGTAAAAATGTTTCTTGGACAATATCAGATATGTCGCTCGGATCATCGACCCACAGACGAACGATCGATTCAACACGACGTTGGTATTTTGAGACAAGCAGATTGAATGGGCGTTTATCACCCTCCTGCACACGACGCACCAGCGTCCAATCAGGCATTATATTGACCAATTTAACCAACCTCTTAAACGACGAAATACATCTGTAGGGACACTGTCTGCCCACACAACGACTGGTTTAGAAAACCACGCACGATCTGCTTTAAAATATAATATGCACACGAAAGGTGTCGATATACTGCTGCCCTGCAATTGCATATCATTCCACATCCTGGTGCGGCTCTCTATGAAAAACAAACCATTATGTTGTTTGCGAACAGTGTGAATAGCATGATATTGCGTATACACAAAAATGAGGGCAACTATCCCCAAATATGCCAATGCGAGGAAGCCAGCAGGCGACATCGGCATCGATACCCCAAACAACAAGGCCGTGATGCCCATCACAATCGCCAACACTTTGAACGTCGGCGATGGCTTAATGTGTATGGCATCGATGGAAATCGCCGATGCGTTGGCAAATGGACTGAAAGTATTCAGGTGCGTTTTCATAGGATAACAACCATTGATTTATGTCTTGATCGGGGGATTCCAGCAACGCAATAAATTGCTGCTGGACGGGTTCTGGGAGGGTGGCATAGCAGCCGTCATAAAAGCCCAATAATAAAATATCAAGCTCTAGCATGCCGCGACGGCATGCCCAACGGACTCTCTCGGGATGAACCACCTTGACTCCTCATACTTCGCTGAAAAGGACTCACAGTATACCCGAATTTGTGAGCAAATAACCAGAAACATACTATAATTATTTAAATAGCTTACATATTAAGGAGGCTATCATGATAACTAAGTTGATAATTTGGCGTACTTTTACAGACGCTCTGTCTAGGGTCGTTCGACATATCCCTCTGTATTTAAAGGGAATAGCCGTTCCTTTGGCGATATTCATCGCATCGTTTATCCCCATGTTCTTTCAACCAGTACCCATGGAACCCGTACCAGGCATGATGCCAACAGCCAGCATGGGATTGATGGGGCTTATACCGCTCATTCAGCTGCTTTTGGTAATTTGGATAGGTAATATCGCCTACCGAATCACGCTGACTGGCGAACCAGGTAAACTCTGGTGAGCAATGCGTGAAACCTGGACAGTGATTTGGTTGATTTTATTGAATATCATCACAGCAATTGGTGCTGGTATCCCTGCTGTCATAGGCTACTTTGCTATAGGATTCATCAATCCTGTCGCAGCAATAGCGAGTGCTTTCGTGATATATGGATTAGGCAGTTATTATCTCTTATCGCGCCTGGTTCCATTAATCCCCAGCATTGCCATTGGTGAAAAGAAAAGCTTGGGTGACATATGGCACATGACCCACGGGAATGGTATCCGTATCATGATTGCGATGTTGTTACCTATACTGCTATTTCTCTTGACAGGCGCTGTATTAGGTAGCATTTTAGCTGTGCTTGGACTCACGCCAGCTGTTGGCATCATGATCCCCATCAGCATGGTCGTCGTTCAATTGATCAGTATTGTCATCGTGTGCATCTTAGCGACATTGATTGCACTGATCTACCAACAACTGAAGCAATAATGGATATTGGATAAGCACCCGGTGATGCCGGGTGCTTATTTTTTAGAATAAAATATCTATGCCGTGATCTTGCACAAGGTGTAGTAGCTTGAGGGCTGCTCCACCAGGTCTTTTTTCACCGATTTCCCACTGCTTCACTGCAGAGGGGCTTACATTCAAACAAGCCGCAAAAACAGGCTGGCTTAATTTAGCACTTAGTCTGATCTTTTTAATGGCAGATTTTGATAAAGGTTCTGCAGGTTTAATACACATTGCATCAAATTCACGCATGGTTTTAACATCTAACAAGCCAGATTGATGCAGATCTTGAGCTGCCTGATGCACGCTCTCACAGATTCGACTCTTATATTTCACGAGAAATCTCCTGTAAATCACCATTCTTAAGTGCCTGCTCTATATCTTTAGTCGACATTGAAAGATATAGTTTTGCTAAATTCTCTAAAGCATTTTTATCTTCATCATTGATATTGTCTAATTCATTTTTCAAAAAACCATATAAAAAAAATACATGTTCATTCTGCCGATAGGCGATGATGTCCTTGCCCCTCCTCGCTTACCACGACCGCAGACAGGGATCCGCTTTTTATATAAAACACCCGTTAATCTTGCATCATACATACCGGACAAGAGCTCCATGGCAGCTTTATATAAAGCTTCATCATTAATCCATTGTTTTTTCTGCCATTTTATGAATGGCTTGTTCTTATATATGTTCATTCTGAGTATATCACTTAGTGTTATATTTATCAAATAGAAAAGTAAAATCATTTATTAAAATCATGAAATAACCCACTTTTCTTCCTTTTTCGCATGGGCATTATGCTAAAATCATTCTATCATGAACACACTCACCTACGGCATAGTCCATTGCAGCGGCGTTGATGCTGGCAAATTTTTACAAGGCCAGCTCAGTGCAGACATATTGTCACTCACTGACACTCAAGGTGCACTTTCCTGCTATTTAAATCTCAAAGGACGAGTCATTGCCCTGATGTTCGTGGTCAAACGCCCTGATGGTTTTTGGTTGATCATGCCGCAAGATACAATCCCCCTATTTTTACAAAAGCTTCAAAAAGTGATTGCGTTTTCAAAAGCTGCTTTAACTGATATCAGCAAGGATTATAAAGTGGAAGGTGAACTTTCAACGTCTGAAACATACCCTCTCTATCACGTGAAAACAGATGAAAAAGCGGTGATATTTTACATTCAACCAGAACGCGGCATTTCATTACGCATTTTCAAAGAACCCGGCCCGGCTTCACTGTCTGATGAATTTTTAAAAGCATTGATGGATGCACGCATCCCCTGGATTGGTTTGGAACAAAGCGAAAAGTTTTTACCGCACTACATTAATTTAATTCCTTTGCATGCCGTCTCATTTGAGAAAGGGTGTTTCGTCGGCCAAGAAGTAGTGGCACGCATGCATTACCGTGGGCATTTGAATAAACAACTCGAGGTGATCAGCCTTCCGCCAGGCACATTGCCTGAAGAAGACGAAGGTGAGATTGTGAATGCATTAGACTATTGGGATGAACGTTTGTATTTAATGAGTGTTGTAGTGTAGGGGTTCCCCTGAGCACCTCGTCATTCAGGGTCACGCTGCACGTACCCAGAATGACGAAAGCGTGTATTGTTAAGACTTCCTCATGTGCGGAAACAATATCACATCCCTGATAGACGGCGCATTCGCAAATAACATCACCAAACGATCAATCCCGATGCCAACACCGGATGCAGGTGGCATACCATATTCTAACGCTGTGATGAAATCTTCGTCATAAATCATGGCCTCATCATCGCCAGCTTCTTTGGCTTTGACCTGTGCCATGAAACGCGCCGCCTGATCTTCTGGATCGTTTAATTCAGAAAAACCATTGGCGAGCTCTCTGCCAACTATCATCAACTCAAAGCGGTCGGTCACGAAAGGATCTTGATCGTTTGCACGCGCCAAAGGAGAGACTTCAGCAGGATATTGTGTCACAAATGTCGGTTCGATCAATTGGTGCTCAACCGTTTTTTCAAAAATTTCAATTTGCAATTTACCCAAACCATCTGTCGGTTTGAATGCAATCCCCAATTTTTCACAGATAGATTTTGCACCTGACAATGTATTTAATTCAGGTGCTGTGACGGTCGGGTTATATTTTAAAATTGAATCAAATACGGTGATACGTGCAAAAGGTTTTGCAAAATCCAATCCAGTGCCTTGATATTCAAATTCCAAACGTCCCATCGAGGCAAGCGCCGCGTGACGAAGCAATGCTTCTGTCGCATTCATGCCGTCCTCAACGGTGGCATACGCTTGATAAAATTCAAGCATGGTGAATTCAGGATTGTGGCGAACTGAAACGCCTTCATTACGGAAATTACGGTTAATTTCAAAGACGCGATCAAATCCGCCAACCAATAAGCGTTTCAAATATAATTCCGGTGCAATACGCAAATAAAGCGCCATATTCAAAGCATTGTGATGCGTGACAAAAGGTCTTGCGGCGGCGCCGCCGGGCATCACTTGCATCATCGGCGTTTCCACTTCAATGAAACGATCGCGCACCAAAAATTCACGGATCGCAGAAATGGTTTTACTTCGGATCACAAAGGTTTCACGTGTCTCAGGATTTGAAATCAAATCCAAATAGCGCTGACGGTACCTTGCCTCTGTGTCTGTCAGGCCATGAAATTTATCGGGTAAGGGACGAATGGCTTTCACCAACAAGGCAATGCTATCCGCTTTAACGGATAGCTCACCGGTTTTGGTTTTAAATAACGTGCCTTCAATCGCAACGATATCGCCCAAATCCCATTTCTTAAAAGCTTCATATTGATTCTCAGGCAATGCATCGGCTTTGATGTACGCTTGAATTTGCCCAGTCATGTCTTGAATCGTGACAAAACTTGCTTTGCCCATGAGACGACGCAACATCACGCGGCCTGCTATTTTCACAGCGATATGGTTAGCCTCCAATGCCTCACCTTCTGCTTGATCATGCGCTTGATGCAAATCATTTGCAAAAGCATTGGGTGTGAAATCGTTGGGAAACGCTTGCCCTTGGGTGCGCAGATGCGCCAACTTTGCACGACGCTCGGCGATGAGATCGTGTTGGTTTTGTGTGTCTAATTGTTCTGTCATTGACATTATCCTCTATATTACATATTCCCCGCTGTTTGTAGGGGCGGGTACTCCCGCCAGCCACCCTACAACCCTGATTTCAAACTCGCCTCAATAAACCGATCCAACCGCCCATTCAAGACAGCCGTTGTATCAGTATCTTCCACATCGGTACGCAAATCTTTGATACGCGATTGATCCAATACATAGGAACGGATCTGGCTGCCCCAGCTGATATCAGATTTCGTGGCTTCAACCAAATTTTGCTCTTGCTTACGTTTCATTTCTTCCAATTCATACAATTTCGCTTTCAATTGTTTCATGGCTTGCGCACGGTTCTTGTGTTGCGAACGATCGGATTGGCATTGTACAACAATCCCCGTCGGCTCGTGGGTGATGCGGATCGCCGAATCGGTTCTATTCACGTGCTGACCGCCTGCACCACTTGCGCGGTAAGTGTCGACACGTAAATCAGCCGGATTGATCTCAATGTCGATATCATCGTCCACTTCAGGTGACACAAACACGGAGGCAAATGAGGTGTGCCGACGGTTACCCGAATCAAACGGCGATTTGCGCACCAAACGGTGCACCCCCGATTCGGTACGAAGCCAACCAAAAGCAAACGGTCCTTTCACATGGATTGTCGCGCTCTTAATGCCGGCCACATCACCCGGAGAGGCTTCTACCAATTCCGCCTCAAATCCTTTAGATTGGGCAAAACGCAAATACATGCGCAACAACATTTCTGCCCAATCTTGCGCTTCTGTACCGCCTGATCCCGAATTAATATCCACATATGCATTGTTCGGATCCATTTTACCTGGAAACATGCGCCGAAATTCAAGTTTTTCAAGATGAGATTCATGTGCTGCCAATGTGGATTGAAGCAACTCAAACATGTCATTGTCATTCTCTTCGAGAGCCATTTCATAGAGACCCTGACAATCATCGAGGCCGGATAATAACCCGCGGATCACATCCACCACCGCAGACAGCGCCACACGCTCGCGGCCCAACGCTTCCGCGCGCTCGGGACTATCCCACAACTTGGGATCCTCGAGCTCGCGGTTCACTTCTTCTAAGCGTTCAGCCTGATTGTCAAAGTCAAAGATACCCCCGAATGTCTTCCGCACGGGTTTTCAAAGACGCAATTTTGTCTCGAATGCTGTTAGGCTCTATGAAGGTTGTCATTCACAAAATCCCAATTGACCAATTTCCAGAAAGAATCCACATACTGCGCACGCGCATTGCGGTAATCGATATAATAAGCATGTTCCCAAACGTCGCAGGTGAGCAATGCTGTTTTGCCAGATGTCATGGGGGTACCCGCATTGGACGTGCTGATCAATTCTAGCTTGCCCGAATCCCCTTTCACCAACCATGCCCAGCCTGATCCAAACGTGGTCAAAGCAACTTGGGTGAATTGTTCTTTGAAAGCGGCAAATGAACCAAATGCTTCTTCAATCCCTTTGGCCACAGCCCCTGTAGGCTCGCCACCCCCATTCGGGCTTAAGCAATGCCAATAAAAGGTATGATTCCAAACCTGTGCTGCATTATTGAATATGCCGCCTGAAGAAGAACGGATGATCTCTTCCAAGGTTTTACCTTCAAAAGGTGTCCCTGCAACGAGCTTATTCAGGTTGTCAACGTAAGCTTTATGGTGCTTACCATAATGATAAGACAATGTTTCAGCAGAAATATGCGGTTGCAAAGCGTCTTGCGCGTAGGGCAATGGGGGCAATTCAAACATGATAGGTTCCTTATACCAATGATTGCGTACAGTCTACAAGTGTTTACAGAAACCAGCAAGGCCTTGATCTCAATCGCTGATCACTTTGACGAAACGTTCGACGAAATAATCTACGTGCGATTTTTCAAAGATCAGCGCCGGTGCCAAGCGCACCACGGTCTCTGCCGTCACAGTGAATAGGATCCCTTCATCCAATCCTTTCTGAAGCAACGGGCGTGCCGGTGCATCCATCTCAATCCCGATCCACAATCCTTGACCCCGAATATCTTTCACGTGTGGGTGCCCGAGCAGCGCTTCATTCAAGCGCTTGAAAAAGTAATCTGATACTTCAACAACGTTCTTTAACAAATTGTTTTTAATGATTTCATCCAGCACAACACATGCCACACGAGACGATAATGGATTGCCGCCAAACGTTGAGCCGTGGTTTCCCGGCGAAAATAAATCGACCGCACGACCACCTGCCACACAAGCGCCTATCGGAATACCCCCGCCCAATCCTTTCGCCAATGAGATCGCGTCCGGCTGAATACCTGCGTGTTCAAAAGCAAACATTTTGCCGGTGCGCCCAATGCCGGATTGCACTTCATCGATCATGAGCAACCATTTATTCTCATCGCAAATCTCACGTAAGCCGCGCAAATACGCCGGTGAAGGCACGTGTAAACCGCCCTCCCCTTGAATTGGCTCTAGCATCACCGCGACAATATTCTTCTGATGCTTGGCAATGGTGCGAATGGCATCCAGATCATTGAAAGGTGCGCGCACAAACCCCTGCACCAACGGCTCAAAACCCGCCTGCACGCGCCGCGAGCCACTGGCCGATAGGGTTGCCATGGTACGGCCATGAAAAGCGTTCTGCATGACAATAATGCCCGGGTCGCGTACTTCTTGTTGATGGGCATATTTACGTGCCAGCTTGATCATGCATTCAACGGCTTCTGCCCCAGTCGAACAAATAAACGCTTGAGACAAACCAGATAACTCGACCAATTTTTGAGCCAGCTCGGTTTGATAAGGGATCTCGTAGATGTTCGATGTATGAAGCACCTTGGAGGCCTGATCACAAATCGTTTCTACCAAGCGTGGATAGGCATGCCCCAATACATTCACCGCAATGCCCGCCATCGCGTCTAAGTAGCGACGCCCAGCCGTATCGTAGAGCCAAACGCCCTCTCCGTGCGTGAAAGCCACCGGCAGACGCTGGTAAGTGTTCATAAGGGGTGATGTCATTTGACTTCCCTCAGCAATCCCTGCAACTCCCCACTCTCAAACATTTCTACCATGATATCGCTGCCACCGACGAGCGCGCCATTCACCCACAGTTGGGGAAAGGTGGGCCAATTCGCCATTTTTGGCAACGTCGCACGGATATCCGGATTCTCCAAAATATTGACGTGGGCAAACTCAGTCACCCCACAAGCACGAAGCACCTGGACGGCTCGACCAGAAAAACCACATTGGGGGAAATCAGGCGTCCCTTTCATGTAAAGCAGGATAGGATTGTCAGCAATTTGTTGTTTGATGATATCTTCAGTGGTCATAATAGCGCTCCTAGGTAGAGGGGACAGTATACAAGAAAATCTCATTATCGACATGGGTTCCAGATCGCGCTACACACGTTTGAGACGCTGACACGTTTATCCCCAGAATCTGTGGATAACTGTGTGGATAATCACTGAACATATTTCGTAAACCCACGAAAATCAAGGGCTCGAGCCAGATGCTCAAAAAATAATCAATATTTATATCTATATATTTCAACTAGTTACAAAATATCAATGGGTTAAAAAACATGAAAGACAGTGCCATAAAAAAACAAAGCCAACTGCCTATATTTTGTGAGTAACTTACGCACTCCCTTAAAAAACTGCTCAAAAAATAAACAAAAATTGAGCATCTCGCTGATCTCCATACAAAAAAAATAACCAATCCAAAAAGTAAGTAAGTTACTCAAAATTCATTATTAAAAAACCCTTGGATTTGGTCCCAAAAAAAATTTTTTCACACATAAAAATAGCAAGATTCAGATATGTCTAAAGATTTTAATGACCAAAGAAATATACACACTTTATCCACATCATACCCACACACAATCGACTTGTCTTCTGGTAAAATCCACGCTATCTTGTATAGGGAGCAAAACAAATATCTACATATTGTGTTTTCAGCTTTCTTAGAACCACAAGCATATAGCCATTGGAGGGGCAAGAACCCATGTCAGACAAACTTATTCAAACAGAAACAACAGCATCCACCACCCCACCGAACGTAATTCGGGAAGAGAACTTCAGCGGCGTTGAAATCGCCATCACCCCAGGGCAACTACGTGTCATCAAGCGCAACGGCAAAATCACGTCATTTGATGAAAGCAAAATCAGCGTGGCCATCACCAAAGCCTTCCTGGCAGTTGAAGGTGGCAATGCTGCTGCTTCCTCACGGATCGTGGAAACGGTTAACAGACTTACTAAAAACATCATGCAAGTCTTTTGGCGCCGCGCCCCCAGTGATGGCACACTTCACATCGAAGATGTCCAAGATCAAGTTGAGCTTGCACTCATGCGTGAAGGTCTCCAAAAGGTTGCCCGTGCTTACGTGCTTTACCGCGAAGAACGACGACGCGAGCGTGAGGCTGCCCTGGTGACTCAAGGTGACCAACAGCATATGCTACATGTCTCCATGCCTGATGGCCGTTTGGTCTCACTCCAACAAACTGAACTTCATAGCATGATTCAGCATGCCTGCGAGGGTCTGAACGAAGTTTCAGCAGCAGATATTTACGCTGAAACAGAACGCAATATTTTTGAAGGCATTTCACTCAACGATGTGTATAAAGCCGCCATCATGAGTGCTCGCACCATGATTGAAAAGGAACCTAATTACAGCTTTGTCACTGCGCGCTTGTTATTGCGTGATCTCTACACAGAATCACTGGGTTTCCTCGAAATCAGCCACGATGGCCGTTTGAATACTGCTAAAGATCTTTACCCTGTGGCTTTCAAAGCTTATCTCAAGCGCGCTGTCGCCCTCGAGTTATTGGATGGAAAATTACTCACATTTGATCTGGATCGTCTGGCTGATGCATTGTTACCTGAGCGTGATTTCCAGTTCACCTACTTAGGCCTACAAACGCTCTATGATCGTTATTTTATCCACCACCGTGGCACTCGCTTTGAAATGCCTCAAATATTTTTCATGCGTGTCGCGATGGGCTTGGCGATGAATGAAACAGAGCGTGAAACACGAGCGATTGAGTTCTATCAACTCTTATCCAGCTTTGATTTCATGAGCTCGACACCCACATTGTTCAACTCAGGTTCATTGCGCCCACAATTATCCAGCTGTTACTTAACGACGGTACCAGACGATTTATCCGGCATTTACAATGCCATGCGTGACAATGCATTGTTATCAAAATATGCTGGCGGTTTGGGCAATGACTGGACGCCTGTTCGTGCCATGCGCGCGCACATTAAAGGCACTAATGGTAAGTCACAAGGTGTTGTCCCCTTCTTAAATGTGGCCAATGCAACCGCCATTGCGGTCAATCAAGGCGGCAAACGCAAAGGGGCTGTCTGTGCCTATCTCGAAACATGGCATTTGGACATTGAAGAGTTCCTAGAATTGCGTAAAAACACGGGTGATGAACGTCGTCGCACCCATGACATGAACACGGCCAACTGGGTACCTGATCTGTTCATGAAACGTGTGATTGAAAACAAAGAATGGACTCTCTTCTCTCCCGATGAAGTGCCTGATTTGCATGATGCATACGGAGATACATTCGAATCACTGTACACTGAATATGAACGCAAAACACAAACGGGTGAAATTGATAATTACAAACGCATTCCTGCGTTATCATTGTGGCGTAAAATGCTGGGCATGTTGTTTGAAACGGGACATCCTTGGATCACCTTCAAAGATGCGTGTAATTTGCGCTCCCCACAACAGCATGTTGGCGTGGTACATAGCTCGAATTTGTGTACTGAAATCACACTCAATACATCGATCGATGAAATTGCTGTGTGCAATCTCGGTAGCATCAATTTGGCACAACACATTGAAAATGGTGCGTTGAACCGCGAGAAATTAGCGAAAACCATTCGCACGGCGATGCGCATGCTCGATAACGTGATCGATTACAATTTCTACTCGGTCATCCAAGCACGTCGCTCTAACTTGCGCCACCGTCCTGTCGGTTTAGGACTCATGGGATTCCAAGATGCATTGTATCAATTGAACATTCCTTATTCGAGTGATGCTGCGGTACAGTTTGCGGATGAATCCATGGAATTGATCAGTTATTATGCGATTGAAGCGTCCACACATTTGGCTGAAGAGCGTGGTACGTATGCCACATTCGAAGGTTCATTGTGGAGCAAAGGCATTCTGCCCATCGATTCCATCAAACTATTAGCGCAAAGCCGTGGACAATATTTGAAGCAAGATACGTCAACACGTTTGGATTGGGACACATTACGCCAACGCGTCATGACGGTTGGTATGCGCAATTCCAATACCATGGCCATTGCTCCAACCGCAACCATCTCCAATATTTGTGGTGTCTCACAATCCATTGAACCCACCTATCAAAACCTGTTTGTTAAATCAAACTTGTCGGGTGAATTCACTGTTGTTAATCCCTATCTTGTGGCAGAATTGAAAAAGCGTAAGCTCTGGGACAATGTCATGGTCAACGATTTGAAATATTATGATGGAAGCGTGCAACAGATTGATCGCATTCCTGATGATTTGAAACGGCTATTCGCCACCGCTTTCGAACTCGATCCGAAGTGGTTAGTCGATGCCGGTTCACGCCGTCAAAAATGGATTGATCAAGCACAGTCACTCAACCTCTATATGGCTGAGCCGTCAGGTAAAAAACTTGATGCCATTTACAAGCATGCATGGTTAAGTGGCTTGAAAACCACTTATTATTTACGCAGTCTGGGCGCCACCAACGCTGAAAAATCCACAGTTACCGACAGCGCATTAAATGCTGTTAAACTGCAAAGCACGGATGCCGCGCCTAAAGCCTGTTCCATCGATAATCCCGATTGTGAAGCCTGTCAGTAAAAGGAAATATTATGTCAAGTCTGAACCCAATCAATATGCAAGCGGCCCCTCATAAAAGGGCCACCGGCCTTGAGGCCATCGAAATGAATGTTGAGGCGCCTAAAGTTGACGATAAAAAAATCATCAATTGTAAAGCGGACCTCAATCAACTCGTGCCTTTTAAGTATTATTGGGCATGGCAAAAATATCTTGATGCTTGTGCCAACCATTGGATGCCCAATGAAATCCCCATGGGTGCTGATGTTGCTTTGTATAAAGATCCTAATGGCTTAACGGCTGATGAGCGCATGATCATTGAGCGTAGTCTTGGTTTTTTCTCTACTGCAGATTCTTTGGTCGCCAATAATTTGGTATTGGCCGTGTATCGTCACATCACCAATCCCGAATGCCGTCAATATTTGCTGCGCCAAGCATTTGAAGAAGCATTGCATACGCACGCTTATCAGCATATCATCGAAAGCTTGGGAATGGATGAATCACGTTTATTCAACATGTACCATGAAATTCCCTCTGTGGCACGCAAAGCCAATTGGGCATTGAAATACACGCAAAGTTTGTCTGATCCACACTTCAGCACAGGCACACCGGAAAATGACCAACGCTTGATGCGCGACTTGATTGCATTTTATATCGTGTTTGAAGGCATTTTCTTCTATGTTGGTTTTGCACAAATACTGTCTATGGGGCGCCGTAATAAAATGATCGGCACCGCTGAACAATTGCAATACATTCTGCGCGATGAATCCATGCATGTGAATTTCGGTATTGATGTGATCAATCAAATCAAAATCGAAAACCCACATTTATGGACGGCCGCATTCCAAGCGGAAATTTTAACCATGATCCGTGAAGGTGTTGAAATGGAATGTGAATACGCGGCTGATACCATGCCCCGCGGCATTTTGGGCCTGAATGCTTCGGTTTTCCAAGAATATGTGAAATTCATTGCGAATCGTCGTTTAGCACAAATTGGATTGCCTGAACAATACCCGCAAGCGAAGAATACATTCCCTTGGATGAGTGAACTGATCGGCAACTCAAAAAGGAAAAGAACTTCTTCGAAACACGCGTGACGGAATACCAAACCGGTGGCACGTTGTCATGGGGCGATGAGGCGTAAACATTTCCTAGGGTTGCGATGCGTCCCGGCTTTCGCCGAGACGCATCTTACCCTAGGCTAAATGCTTAAAGGCCTACGGCCTTGAGTAAAAGGCCGTAGGCCTTTGAGTTTTTAGCCCAGGGTGATGTGTGCATAGCACACATCACCCTGGGTAAGAATGGTAAAGCATATCAAGCGCTGAAAGCGCGTAACTGCCGAACATGTCTTTCGCACTTTCAGTGCTCAATGCATTCTCTCATACATTTCCTAGGGTTGCGATGCGTCCCGGCTTTCGCCGAGACGCATCTTACCCTAGGCTAAATGCTTAAAGGCCTACGGCCTTATTGTCATTACCCTCGCAAAGACCGGGCACACCTCACCCTACCCTGGATAAGAAATGCTTAAAGGCCTTGCGGCCTTAAGTAAAAGGCCGCAAGGCCTTTAAGTTTTTAGCCCAGGGTGAGGTGTGCATAGCACACCTCACCCTGGGTAAGAAAGGTAAAACATATCAAGCGCTGAAAGCGCGTAACTGCCGAGCATGTCTTTCGCACCTTCAGTGCTCAATGCATTCTCTCATACATTTCCTAGGGTTGCGATGCGTCCCGGCTTTCGCCGAGACGCATCTTACCCTAGGCTAAATGCTTAAAGGCCTTGCGGCCTTATTGTCATTACCCTCGCAAAGACCGGGGCACACCTCACCCTGGGTAAGAAAGGTAAAACATATCAAGCGCTGAAAGCGCGTAACTGCCGAACATGTCTTTCGCACTTTCAGTGCTCAATGCATTCTCTCGTACATTTCCTAGGGTTGCGATGCGTCCCGGCTTTCGCCGGAACGCATCTTACCCTAGGCTAAATGCTTAAAGGCCTTACGGCCTTGAGTAAAAGGCCGTAGGCCTTTAAGTTTTTAGCCCAGGGTGAGGTGTGCATAGCACACCTCACCCTGGGTAAGAAAGGTAAAACATATCAAGCGCTGAAAGCGCGTAACTGCCGAGCATGTCTTTCGCACCTTCAGTGCTCAATGCATTCTCTCATACATTTCCTAGGGTTGCGATGCGTCCCGGCTTTCGCCGAGACGCATCTTACCCTAGGCTAAATGCTTAAAGGCCTTGCGGCCTTATTGTCATTACCCTCGCAAAGACCGGGGCACACTCACCCTACCCTGGATAAGAAATGCTTAAAGGCCTACGGCCTTGAGTAAAAGGCCGGGGCACCTCTACAAAAAAACTTTTGACAACAGAACCCCGGGCGCAATGCCCCGTAATATCTCCTGCGTCACTGTCCAATAACTGATAATGGTATCATTTTGCTCCGCCAGGGCAACCGCTTCAATTTCCGCATATGCGCGTTGATCAGCGATCAACGTAATCAACGCTGCTTGAAGGGGCTGCACGCTGGGATTGTACGCCGCGTTCTCAAGAGAAGATCCCTGATAAATTTCACCCGTTTTTAACTGTATTGCAACGCCAGATCTACACCGTGAATAAGGGGCATATGACAATAGCGCAGCTTCAATCGCTTTCGTGTGCAGCAGCGAAGATTGAGATTCAACAATAGGAGTTGTTACAGGCGACATTAAATTACCCACAAACCCCAAATCCTGCGGGCCAAACGCTTGGGGCAGCAATGTTGATAAACATTGCATTGGTACATGGGGAATCACTATTTGAAAATCATGCCCTATTTCGTTCAAAAATTGTCGACAATGCCCACAGGGTGCTGCTGAGACCGCCATGGACACAATTCCCGTTTCGCCATGCGCCCTGGCCAATGTGATGGCAAATTGTTCCGCATGGATGCTGGCATTTAAGGGCATGCCAGGAAACTCGAGGTTCACACCCAGATAGATTGCCCCACTCTTCCCCAATATAGCCACACCGACTTTAAAACCAGAAATCGTGGGCAGTGCACGTGTCTGGGCGTAAGGAATGAGTTCATTCAAAAAATCTTCCACACGAATATCGTGTGATTTCGTATATTGAAAGACTTGTTCTGCGGAAATGACAAAGGGACTATTCCCCATGAGGCTGGTTATATGATGTTGACTCACTTTATCCTCCTGGGCTGTGGGGGGATTTTAACATGAAATCCAAGAATCAGAGGTAATCCGTCCTGTTTTTATCATTTCTGTCGCGCTTTCAGCGTTCAGTGCATTGATGCATATATTACCCCTGAAGCAAGGGTACCCTACAAGTTGGCACAATTATTTCTTTGTAAACCGCTTCAAGCGTGCCCGTTTCTTCAACTGACGGGGTGTTAAAATATTTTTCCGGCCTTCATATGGATTTTCGCCTTGCTGGAACACAAAGCGAACGGGAGTTCCGACCATTTTCAATGCAGCCCTGAAATAATTTTCAAGATAGCGTTGATAGGTGATAGGCACATCCGCTGTTTGGTTACCATGAATCACGATGATAGGCGGCAAATGCCCGCCGGCATGTGCATAGCGCAATTTAATCCGGCGACCATGCACAGAAGGCGGTTGATGTGCAAACACCGCTTTTTGTAAAATGCGTGTTAGCTTCGAGGCGGATAACTTCATTGTTGCACAGGCATACGCTTCGTTCACTGCATCAAGCAACACCCCTACTCCGCTGCCATGTAAAGCAGAAATAAAATACAATTTTGCAAATGACACAAACTCAAGCTGGCGATCAATCGCGGTTTTAATTTTGACACGTTGCTCTTCACTGAGATGATCCCATTTATTGACTGCAACCACCAAAGAACGGCCTGCATCTAAAATAAAACCCAATAAGCTCAAATCTTGATCGGTCAAGGCATCTTGCCCATCAATCATGTAAATCACCACGTGCGCATCTTCAATCGCCTGCAATGTCTTCACCACAGAAAATTTCTCAACGGCTTCATCAATGTTCTTGCGGCGTCTCACCCCCGCAGTATCGATAATGGTATAACTTTGACCGGCACGTTCAAAAGGAATATAAATGCTGTCGCGGGTTGTGCCTGGTTGGTCATACACGATCACGCGCTCTTCGCCCAGAATGCGATTCACTAGCGTTGACTTGCCCACATTCGGGCGACCTACAATGGCCAGTTTGATGCCGCGAGGCGGTAAGTCGGCTTCTGGCTCGCCCGATGTTTCAACAACCACTTCATACACCGCATCCATCAACGGTTTAATGCCGCGGTTGTGACTCGCAGCAATCGCATGCACATGCTTAAAGCCGAATGCATAAAAATCAGACATGGCAGTCACTTCATCGCGGCCATCCGTTTTATTCACAACACAAAAAATAGGTTTATCAACACGACGTAATGCTTTTGCGATGAAATGATCATTGGGGGTAAGACCGGCAAGCCCATCCACCAAAAATAAAATAATATCTGCTTGCATGACAGCCAACCAAGACTGACCAGCCATCATGGAATCCATGCCTTCTTCTTGGCCACTGATCCCGCCAGTATCAATCACGATATAAGGAAACGGGCCGACTTTACCTTCGCCAAAATGTCGATCCCGCGTGACGCCGGGCATATCATGTACCAGCGCTTGCTGTGATCGCGTGAGACAATTAAACAAAGTAGACTTGCCCACATTGGGCTGCCCAATAATCGCAATGACCGGCGCTGACATTAATTATCCTTTGGAACAATGTTAAACTTCTGTACACGTCCGGTGTGGTTTTGAATGATAACGCCCTGTGAATCAACCAAAATCGGTGCCCGAATATCATCGCCCGTATGTTTGTGCCCAAGCAGTTGCCCATCACTCAATGAAAACGCAAATAAATATCCATGCACGTCACCAACCACCACATACTGTTCATAGATAGCAGGGGATGAGATATAACGACCGTTTAATTCATCTTGCTTCCAGCGGGTTTGACCTGTCATGCGATCAAGCGCATACAGATTGTCGCTCGCATCAGACACGATCAGATCATTTCCTGACACTGTCAACCCCACGTAAGAAGACATGGGTTGCGACCAAACCACCTCTAACCTCGGCAAATCGATCGCGAGCAAATTACCATGGAACGTCACAACGTACACCATATTGTCAACACGTGCGATTGTGCCGTCAATGTCTACCATGCGATCGATCTCATTTTTACCACGGGGTTGAGCTGCCGCCTCCAGCCACAACACTTGCCCCGTCATTAATTTGAATAAGCCCACCTGGCCATTGGCAAAACCCACAAAGGCCATGTCTTCTATGATCACCGGATCCGCGGCACCACGCAACGTGAGCGCCGTTGGAGTGGCATCGTATGTCCATAATGATTTACCCGTATGGGCATCGAGACCATGTAAGCGGCTGTCAATCGATAAAGCCACTAACGCATCAGCATCACCGCGCGGCGCGGCCAACACCTCAGAGCTGACTTGTGAGGTCCACAATACTTCACCGTCTTCCTTGCTCAAAGCAACGACCTGCCCGTTCGAACAACCCATCACAATGGCGTTATCATCTTCACCGGCCGCACTGCTGAAAGGCATTTTGGTTTTGGAGCGCCAGATGCGCTTACCGGTGAAGGGATCGACCACCACCATCACTCCGCGATAATCAGGAATGGCCAACCATTGCTGACCCTGGTGCATCACGAAATTTGGGTACAATTTCATTTGAATGTCACCCAAACCTTGCGAGCCACCTGCGCTCCAAAGTGATTCGAAAGCGACCTGATGCACAAATTTAGGCGGCCTGGTTGAGGCCTTCGGCAAGTAACTGCACGAAACCAACAACAACACAGAAGCAAGGGCAACACATTGCCAGAGACGTTTGAAAGACATCATTAGCGGTACGTCTCCGTTTTCATTTCAAGCAATACATTATTAAAGTCTTGCCCTTGATAGGCTGCCAATGCTTCACCATAATGAATGGCAGCTTGTTTCGTATCGCCTTGCGCAATGGCAATATCGCCCCGCAATTCTTCAGCACCCGCAATAAATGCACCATTGGGGCTGGCAGAATGAAGAGACATGCTTTGCAGCAATGCCAACGCGGCGTCATAATCTTTTTGTTCAAACTTCAACTGTGCTAAACGCAATGTGGCCAACGGTCTTGCAAAGTCTTTGCCATTGGCACGGACCCAACCCAAAGTTGCTTCGGCATCTTCATAATGCTGGTCAAACGCTGCGCGCGATGCTTCTAGTAAGGCCACAGCAGAAGCATAAGGTGTTTTTGGATAATCTTCGCGCAACTTTTTGAAGCTAGCGGCCAGGGGCTCTTCATCGCCTTTCATGAGGGCTTGTTGGTATTCACTGTACAGCTTGGAAGCCGCAACATCCCTTTGGATCATTTGCTTTTCATAGAACTGATAGCCAAGTGTGATTGCTATTGCCAAACCCAACGCTATCCACAAGCTCTTCCCATGCTTATCGAGCCAAGCCTTAACGCGTGCGGGAGTATTATCATCAATTTGAAGGTTGTCGAGCATTTTTTCCATCCTAGTTCACAGTGATCTGCTGCCTTAAAAAGTCCAATAAGGTTTCATCCATAGGCCAACGGGCTGGGTCAATGTTATCACGTAATGCTTTTAAAATCACAGTCTTTTCTGCTAAACCTTCGTCATCTATGACCATGGCAAACAAAGCACCCGATTTATCCGCACGTTTAAAGAGATTTTTGACGTTGGTTCCTCCCAACAGGGTTTCAACACGCAGCCTCGGGATGTTGCGCAACTGATTCGCCATGATCATCGCCGGCGCAACCGCTGTCTCTGAAGCAGGTAACACGCAGACATGGGGCGCTGCTGTGATGGTCACTTCGGGCAACAAACCCGTCAACCGTTCCATGCCTAATGCAAACCCCATGGCAGGTGTTGATTTCCCACCCAGCAGTTCAACCAAACCATCGTACCGTCCGCCCCCACACACTGTCCCTTGAGCACCTAAGGCATCTGTGATCCACTCGAACACGGTGTGCGCATAATAATCAAGGCCGCGCACCAAGCAAGGATTGACCGTGAAAGCAATCCCCAACTCTGTCAGCAAGCGCTGAAGCCCTTCAAAGTGTCTGATCGTTGTTTCGCCCAGGTAATCAATGAGTTTTGGGGCATTTTGCAACAGTTGTTTCACATCCGGATTTTTGGAATCGAGAATGCGCATGGGGTTTTTATGCAAACGTTCACGACACTCATCATCAAGCTTATCATGATGGGCAGTAAAATAAGTGATGAGTGCAGCACGATAAGCCTTACGCTCTTCAGGCAAACCCAATGTATTAATTTCCAACCTCAGGGATGGCAATATCCCGAGCTTGTGAAAAAGTGTTTGCGTGGCTTGAATGATTTCTGCGTCTATATCGGGGCCAGTCATGCCAAATGCTTCCATCCCAAATTGGTGGAACTGGCGGGTGCGCCCTTTCTGGGGACGCTCATGACGAAACATCGGACCCATGTACCACAAACGCTGGATCTGATTATGCAATAATCCCGCTTGGATACCTGCACGGACGCAACCCGCTGTGGCTTCTGGCCTAAGGGTCAAGCTGTCCTCATTACGATCCACAAAAGTGTACATCTCTTTCTCGACGATGTCCGTCGTGTTGCCCAACGTCCTTAAGAACAGTTCAGTTGGTTCGACAATGGGCGTACGGATTTCTTGATAATTGAAACCTGCCATCAAGGAACGAATGATTTCCTCAACATAAGCCCAGCGCATCACTTCATCAGGCAAAATGTCGTGCATACCACGCACGGCTTGAAATTTCATGAAAAACCTCGACTTAGAATAACATCTCATCCTCGGATGTATCGTTCTGCTCAACCCGCGGTGCATTGGTTTTCGGCGTAACTGCTTTTGGAGCCTGGCGGACGGGCGCTTCATTGACCTTAGGTGCCTCAACAGCGGCAGGACTGGCTTGAGCAGCTGGCGCTTGTACTTCTATCTGGGCTGGCACCATAGGCGCATGGGGAGCTACCTCTTCAGGCGCAAATGACTGTGGCGCCGGAACGTCAATGCTTTGATTCTCAACAGGCGTATCTTCGTACTGAAACCACATGAAACCCAACATGCCACAGACCAAAGCCCCCAATATACCCCAAAGCATGAAGGAGCGATTCTTGTGGGTTTCTGTTTGGAAACTGGATAATTTGCTGTTCGTGGGATTATTACGTTCTGCCAGAGCTCGAACAGGGTCAATCAGGCCCAACTGCGTGAATTCAATGATCACTTGCTCCGGATCCACGCCAACAAGGCCGGCAAAGGCACGCAAGTAACCCTTGAAAAAGACAAGGGGCATTTGACTGTCATAGTCATCAGCCTCTATGCGTCTGATCACATCAGGATGTAGGCGCATTTCCTGCGCGATATCCTCTTGCTTCTTGCCCAACGCTTCACGCGCAGCGCGTAAGCGCTTGCCGGGCCCCATCACTTGCTCAAATCCTTGTGCCATTATTGCACCTCGCTGTTTTAAAAAGAACACTCACACAATCATAGCAAAGTTTTAGCGAACGATTTCATCATCTTTGAAAAAATATTTAATCTCCACCGCGGCTGTTTCCACAGCATCCGATCCATGCACTGCGTTCGCATCGATTGAATCGGCAAAATCCGCACGAATCGTGCCAGGCGCAGCGTCTTTGGGGTTGGTTGCGCCCATTAATTCGCGGTTCTTCAAAACGGCATTTTCGCCTTCGAGGGCCTGAATCATGACAGGGCCAGAAATCATGAATTCCACAAG
The DNA here is from genome assembly GCA_963848305.1 of uncultured Gammaproteobacteria bacterium. GTDB lineage: Bacteria > Pseudomonadota > Gammaproteobacteria > JABCZS01 > JABCZS01 > CAWKDC01. The sequence continues at coordinate 392,062 of CAWKDC010000001.1, forward strand.
GGCATTAAAAAAGGGACGCGCACGGTGCACGGCATAAAAGCCTTCCGCATCTTGGCGGGTGAGCCGTGCCATTTTAGCAGCCACAATTTTCAGGCCATTGTCTTCAAAACGGCTGTAAATTTTCCCAATCACGTTTTTAGCAACGGCATCAGGTTTGATAATAGAAAGGGTACGTTCAATCGGCATGGTCATCTCCTTCAGATGTTTTTAATGTAAAACTCTCCCCGCAGCCGCAATAGTGATCAGCATTGGGATTATGAAACTTAAAGTGGCGGTTCAGTCCTTCAGTGACAAAATCAATCTCAGTTCCGTCAAGCTTGCCCAAATCGCCCTTGTTAACCACCACGCTCACCTCGTGCTCTGCAAAGACCCTGTCTTCAAGCCCCACATTCTCGGCCATGCCCACACTGTAGGCGAATCCCGAACAACCTGTTTTTTTAACACCCAAACGAAACCCCATGGCTTCTGGATGTTTCGCCATGATCGTTTTAATATGCGCAGCTGCTGCGGATGTAAGGTGGATAGTCATGGGCGTATGATGAACTATTATTTGAACTGTGTCAATGAGATCGGAGCAACCCCGGCGCTTCGTGAATGGGCGGGAGTACCCGCCCCTACAAGGGGGCTATCATTTTCCTCATTATGAAGTACAATGATAAAGCACAAGGAGGATGCGCTATGTCACTGATTGCTATTATTGCCCTGGTTATTGTATTTGGTCTGGTGGCTTACCACCGCAAACCGTTCTGGCTCTTTGGGATTGCACTCTTGATAGCGCTTGCCGATGGCTTGAATGTCAAGCAAGCCCCTTTGCTCGAATGGCTCCTTGTCCTAGGCCCTGTCGCCATCGTTGTTGCTGTGCTCACCTCCAAGCCCGTTCGCCGACAGCTCATTTCGCGCCCGCTCTTTCATGTCTTTAAAAAAATCCTCCCTGAGCTCTCTCAAACTGAACGAGAAGCCATCGATGCAGGCGATACTTGGTGGGAACGCGAGTTGATGAGTGGCATGCCCTGTTATCAACATTTATATGATGTCCCGAAGCCCGTCCTCACCGAAGAAGAACAAGCGTTCATGGATGGGCCTGTTGCAGAATTGTGCGCCATGGTGAATGATTGGGAAATCACCGCAGAATTACTCGATCTCCCCCCCGCGATCTGGGCTCACCTCAAACAGCATGGGTATTTTGGATTGATCATCCCGAAAAGCTATGGCGGTAAAGCTTTTTCTGCATTTGCGCATGCAGAAATCATCACACGCATTTCTGCTGTGAGCGTGACAGCAGGTGTCACTGTTTCTGTCCCGAATTCCCTCGGGCAGGCAGAACTCTTAATGCATTATGGCACTGAAGAACAAAAAAATTATTATCTACCACGCCTCGCCCGTGGTGAAGAAATACCTTGTTTTGCGTTAACCAGTCCCAGAGCCGGATCAGATGCTGGCGCCATCCCTGATTCGGGTGTGATCACACGCGGCCAATATGAAGGCAAAGAGATCATCGGTATCAAATTGAACTGGGACAAACGTTATATTACGCTTGCGCCTGTTGCCACCATTCTGGGGCTTGCATTCAAACTGTATGATCCAGACCATTTGCTCGGCGATAAAACGGATTACGGGATCACTTGCGCCCTCATTCCCACCAACACACCCGGGATTACGATTGGTCGTCGCCACTACCCTATCAATGCGTGTTTCCAAAATGGTCCGACGCAAGGCAAAGACGTCTTTGTCCCCCTGAGCTGTATTATCGGCGGAGAAAAAATGGCCGGTCAAGGCTGGCGCATGCTGATGGAATGTTTGTCGGCAGGCCGAGCGATTTCATTACCGTCAGTATCCTCTGGACCCATTGCAGCACTCACTGTGGCCACAGGTGGTTATGCCCGCATTCGTCAACAATTTAAATTACCAATTGGCTATTTCGAAGGCGTTGAAGAAGCGCTTGCCCGTATGGGTGGATACACTTATTTGGCGGAAGCTTGCCGTGTGATGACGACTGGCGCGATCGATCTTGGATTAAAGCCTGCGATTGCAGGCGCGATCAGTAAATATCATGTCACAGAATTAGCACGCAAAGCCTCAATGGATGTGATGGACGTACTGGGCGGCAAAGGCATTTGCATGGGTCCAAATAATTTTGCCGCACGTTTCTATGAAGCGATGCCGATTGCCATTACTGTTGAAGGCGCGAATATTCTCACGCGTAGCATGATCATTTTTGGACAAGGCGCCTTGCGCTGCCATCCGTATGCATTGGCCGAAATGAAAGCGGTGCATAACCCTGATACCCAAGCGGGATTGCGCGCATTTGATAATGCATTCTTTGGGCATGCCGCGTATATTCTCAGCAACATGGTGCGCACCGTTGCACTGTCGTTCACTGGCGGGCAAATCACCCAGCCCAAGGCACATGATTCTGTGCAACGATATTATCAACACATCACCCGTTTGAGTGCCGCCCTCGCGCTCACCACTGACATGGCCATGGGTGTTTTAGGCGGTGAATTAAAGCGCCGTGAAAAACTCTCTGCGCGCCTAGGGGATGTGTTGTCTTATTTATATTTAACCAGTGCGGTATTAAAACGTTTTCATGATGAAGGCGAACACTCTGCCGATATTCCCCTATTACACTGGTGTTGCCGTTACACTCTATCCCGCGCGGAATCAAGCCTAAAAGATTTTTTCACCAATTTTCCTGTGCGTCCTATCGCCTGGATCATGAATATATTGATATTCCCTTACGGTCAACGCATACAATTACCCAACGATAAAATGGGACATTTGATTGCGCGCATGCTGATCACACCGAATGATACCCGCACACGATTATGCGCTTCTGCCTGTGATTTAACAGCCAGGAACAGTTTGTATACACAAGTGCAAGAGACTTTACTTCAATGCATTGAAGTGGAACCCATTGAAAAACGCATTGCGCAAGCTGTCAAGGCTGGGCAGTTGCCTGAAGATCATCTCTGCAATATCTATGATTTAGCCAAAGACGCAGGCATCATCAATGAAGCAGAATGTGTGTCATTGAGAAAGGCGGATGAAGCAAGAATGAAGGTGATTGCGGTGGATGATTTCGCGTAACCGTAGTAGGGGCGCGTCTTCAATACACGGGGAAAAAGTTTACCCCCGCGGCGAAGCTAGACCCTATCAATGATTATACTCTCATTTCGTTTCATTCCATCATTTCCAGGTTTCTTAGCTTCAGACAACCTCACCGGCTGCATACTGGTTGCTAATGATGCGAGGCCGAGCGTTACCATCGCCAAAAAAGAACCTATTTTGATGATCCATTCTGCAGCATGAGGCGCATCAATATGATCATTATCAAACCAAAAAGGTATATGCAGCACATCTTCGAAGAAGAAAATCATGCCGCCACCGCCAATGGCACCGAATGACAACGCATTCACTATCGCAGCAAACACCTGTTGACCTGTACGTGAATCAGAGGAATCTTTCAGATTGAGCAAAGGATCAAGTGGTTTAATAGGCGGCCTGAACCACTTAAACAACCCCCAAGCAACAACAGCGCCCAAAATAGCCAAGCCAGTCGGGGTGATCATGCCGTGATCATTGCCTGTCATCCAGCCATGTTGACCATTTGTCAACGGTTTTTGCAAATCCTCATGAATCAGTGAGGCGATGAAGACTGCCAGGATACCTGCCATCAACGTACAGCCAACAGCATAGTTCACTTTATAGGTAGTAAGCTCTTTTTTAATCACATCCTCTTTCATTGCTTCGGTCTTCAGAGCAGACATCAGCTTGAATAAATTAGTGAGCGAAAAACAGCTAAAAATAAATCGAGAACCTGGTGCGGTGATCACAAATAAGAAGAAGAAAACAATAATCCAAGCAGAAAAATCTTCCGTGGTATCGATGGGGTCATACTCACCCGTATTAGGCAGCAGCGAATGATCGTTTGCCCAACCATCGATAAGGCCAAACGTATTCTTGGTCTGCGCCATGATCGAAGAGATCAAACCAACGCCTACAATGAAGACAACGAACCAATTCGTCTTTTCCTCGTTATTAGCATCTTTTTCAGTGGGAACAAAAAACTGATGAAAAAGATTTCCGATTGAGGCAGGCTTTTCAGGTTTATCATTGCTAGAATTATTTGGCGTAGAGTCATTATTTTGAGATTCGATTTTAAGCTGCATGAGCGCAGCCAATAACATATCTCGCTTTTCTTCCTTTTCTTTTTCTTTAAATTTTTCACGCAGAACTTTGGTTCACAGAAACACAACACCCAAACCAATCAAACCAGCAAGCGCGGCACCAATACCAAACGATATGTCTTCGGACAACCCAAACAAGCCATCGTCTTCTTTCTTCTTCTCGAGCAGTTTCGCAACTTTTTCAAGAATCAACATCCCCAATGACACGACCATTAAAAATGTACATGCAGATAAGCCATACATCAGCCATCTACGACTGCCATGATGAGGCAGCTTGGATAAATCCACATCAATGCTCAGATAATTTTCGTCAACCTCAAATTTTGTGATTTGATATGTTTCTGTGCCAATTTTGATTTGATTAGGCACGTGCCTTTGAGCACCCTTTTTCCCCTGCTCATCGGCAGCTACTTGCTCTTCCTCCCAGATTCCGTAAAACCTGGCAGTTTTTTCATCAATGCGAATATTTTCAACAAAAGATCCGACATTCTTGCGTGATGTCTTAATATTGATGGGAGCAGTAATGGTGAGCTTTTTTTGGTCATAAGTATACGAATAAGGTCGCCCATCAATGTCAATGTTGCCTGTAGCACTATCAGACATATTGCTCGTGTCAAACACCCACTCTTGAGCGGAAGCAGAATGAGTGCCAGTTTTTGAATCGGATGTTTGTTTTTTTACTATTAAATTACCCTCTTGAACCTTAATCTGTGTATTGGTTAAAACACCTAACGGGGTTTTGATTTTATCTTCTAACTTGAATATTTGCTGATTTTGACTATCTCGCACCAAGCCCCATTCATTGCCCAGGACTTCGGCCTATACTTAAGCTCATACCCATCCCTATTGGCATTTTGTGCAAATTCCAATGATCGCGTTTCCAAGAACCCCCACTCTCCATGAGGTGCACTGAAAATTTTATTCATCATGTCCGGCACCGCTTTGCGGTACATCATCCACTGGGCCATCATCGATGTGGTATACAAGAACGCTTTGACAATGTTTTCATAAGCGCCAAATTCAACGCCCACTTCGTCTGAAATCAAAAAATTGAACATGCTGGATGAATTGGTGCCCGAGGTACCTATCATCATCAAGATGACCACCACATACCCCAAAGAGTGCAATACAGCGCGTCGTTTAAAATGGTGGTCAACAGTTTTTCCACCTTCATCACTTAAAAGCACATCGACTATTTTACTATACGCATCTTGAGCAGCACCGTTCGAATCTCCAGGGTTATTTTTTTTAGCTGATTCGATGGCTGATAAAACTTCACCCTCATAGGGCAATAATAACAGATAGGTTAACAAGGGACTATTTTTCGTGCGCGCGTTTTTACTATTATATGTCAGCACTGCTTCTTCTAGCTTTTCAATGAAATGCTTATGCTGCTTGGCCAGTAGCCAATGTTCCCAAGGATTGACAGATGCACCCATAAAGCAAGCTCCTTAGCTTATTCAATACCCACAGTGTATCAAGCTTTCTACATAAAAAGCAAGAGGTATGCAAAGAAAAAAGGATAGTTTTTTAATAAAAACAGAGGATTACGCAGATTGACGAATGGTATTAAGCCATATAATCAAGTGGTACTGTGTTACGAAGGGACAGCAGAGAAATCCACTCAAGTCTTTATATAAATCAATGCGTTGCGATATCTTTCCTCACAGTAAAACCACCCGTAACCACTTTGTCAGGGTACAGCCACTTATGCCCTAGGACAAGGCTGCCACAACCTATCAATAAATAGAAATTATTTTTTCAATGTCAAATTTTGTAAAACGCGTGTATTGTCTGTGCTGACCAAAACAGAAAGGGACTCGACCTTTTTTCTAGCGCCAGTTATCAGATCAGGCATCGACTGGGGATTGTTAACAACTGCTTGATATAAAACAATAGCGCGACTAATATCCTTTGTAACAAATTCGCCTCTTTCATAAATTCTAGCAAGATTATATTGTGCACGATAATATTGCTCTGAAGCTTTAGTTAAATAATGCAGCATTTCATGCTGATTCATCGGAATATAACTATTGAGGTATAATAAAGCCAATGAGTAAGCTGATTTAATATGCTCTTGTCTCGCTGCTATAAGGTATATTTCTCTTGCTAATGGATACCGTGATGCTGACTCATGTACTTGTCCTTCTCTCAGAAGATTATCAAGTGCTGCTGGATTATCATGCTGAACTGCTTCGAACTGTTGAAGCAATTGCATGATGGTAGGCCTAGCCTTCGGATTATCACACCAACATTGTTCAACCAATGCGCGACATTGACTCGGAACATCATCTAGATTTGGATATTGTTTTTTTAACGCTAACGAATGTGTATTTGGCCATGGTTTACCCGTTAAAATATGCCACAAAATCCAGCCAAGGCTATAAATGTCTATTTTTTCAGTCACATCTTGGGATAAAAAAAGTTCAGGTGCTTGCGCTACATTTATTTCAGGTAATTGATGAATGCTACTGACACTGTCACTGAATTGCACCTTTGCAAAGCCTAGATCACTTATATATAATCTACCTTCTGAAAACAATACACTGGCAGGCTTTAAATGGCGATGAATGATATTTCTACTATGCAAATAGGAAATGCCATTTAATAAATTTAAAATTAATGTTTTTTGCTCAAGCAGGGTTAAGAATGGATTTTCCTGCAAAAACGTACTTAAATCAGATTCCATTGGTTTATAAAGTAGACATTCATGATTTGGATCTAAGCAAACACCATAAAAGGGCCTAAGATTAGGATGATATAACTGTCCCATGATCTGGGCTTCGCGGATCAACTCCTGTTTCATGTCCTCTGAAGGGATAGGCAGTGTTTTAATAGTGACATCATGGCCATGCCATGTACCCTGGCAATACACTTGCTGCGTACTGACGGCCGCACCATCTTTGAATCGAATATCGTGGTAAGGAATGACGATCTTTGCATCAACCTCAGATCTTGGCTTTATCTCAATATCTATAAGTTGCAAAGCTGTTGCTAATTTCTCCCAAGCTATTTTATAGAGCAGCTTGATAGTGTCGTTGGCATTCAGGTTATGTATCCCAAATATATTTGGAATAATACCCATTGGATTGCTCAATCCTGCCATCATCATTTCATACGAATCTTCGTCACGCATATCGCGTATCAAATTGCAACACACCTCCGATGGAAATGCTTTCCCAAAATCACCCTCAAAGCAAAGAGGAAGCAGGCAGTCTTTGTCTAGTAGTAATTTATTTTTGATATGCTGATATTCAAATGCAGCATTGGTTAGTGGGACGCTATTCAATCTTTCAACTAGCCGCGGAGTGCCAATTAAAAACACGAAGTGACTGCTTGCCAAGCTTTGCTCCATTCTGAGCTTCATGGCACCATGCATATCATATAGATCAAAGAATACATCAACACCGAGTATGCCTAGATCATTTTTAATTCTAGTTAATCGATTCTGGCATTTATCATTTTTTGCTTTTCCAGCTGGAGTAGAATTATCTTCCCAAGCATAACTGATAAAACATTTTATTTGAATATTTTTTGGCAAAATATTTTTAAGTTCATGCAAAAATTGATTAAACGCAATTTCTCTGCGCAAACGACGGTTTTCTAGGATAGACTTATTTTTTAACATTATTTACCTGCTAAATCAAACTTGCAGCACCCGCCAATCCTATAGAGCTAGATGCGCTTGGTGTTGAATTTGTAGTGATTGATTGAGGTATATCTTCATTTCCTGCTTGCAGTTTTTTCAAATCACTCACAATCTTGTCAAGCGGTGTTCTTCTTTCAGCCTCTTGAATCCAAGCATTTACCACGATATCGCGATATGCTGATGAACAGCTATTTTCTGCAAAATCAGGACGTTTTTTATTCGCAACTGCAAACATGATTTGCATCGCATTAAGATTTGCAAAAGGTATTTTGCAACTTGCAATCTCCCACAAGATAACTGCGAAACTATAGATATCGGCAGTAATGGTGTGCTTAGGATCATCTGAAAACAACTCCGGCGCCATCCAGGCAGGTGTGCCTACTGCTCCCACACTCATTTTACTTGTAGACTCAAGTTTTAATTTAGCCAAACCAAAGTCAGTTAATTTCGGTGAATAATTTGCATCTAGTAATACATTCATGCTTTTCAAATCACGGTGCAAAATAATTGGTTTTTGTTTATGTAGAAATGATAATCCTTCGCCAATTTTAATAGCAATTTGATAACGTTTAGGCCATTCTAGGTTTTGGTTATTCTGCAAATATTTATCCAGTGATCCATGCGCTGCATATTCCATCACTAAACAATAAGGCTCAATACATACACCGCGTAAGCCAATGACATGCTCAGAACGCAAACCATCCATTATCTCAGCTTCGGATATAAATTCTTTTTTGGTTTTTTCATCCAAAACTTGTAACTTTAATTTCTTAACTGCAACATCCTGATGTTGAAATTTGGCATGGTAAACGATACCAAATGAACCTTCGCCCAGCGGATTTGGGGTAATAGCCAAACTCTTATAATCGATCACAGCAATTTTATTGATTAAATATAATGGCGCTGCGGGAGGTGGTGGCGGCGCGGAAAACATACCTAGTCTTCTTTGTTTTTCTCTTTCTTCCTCATCACGCATTTTTGTGGTATGTTCTATTTCAACTTTTGAATCCTTGCAACCCATGCTGGCCGCACGTCTAAAACAGTCTAATGCTTTGTCATAATCTCTAGCTGTGCCCCGCCCTCGTTTATATTGCCCACCCAAGTTATATAGTGCTGCCATGTTGCCCTGGTCCGCAGCTTTTTTATACCATTCAAAAGCTTTATATTCATCCTGCGGTACTTCTTTTCCAGCAGAATAGGCCAGTCCTACATAATTTTGTGCTTCTGCATTGCCCCTATTTGCTTGAGCGATATTATCACTATAGGCTGTATAAATACTTTGTTGACGCATAACCAGCAACCCTTTGTGAATGTATAAAATGATGGTTTAATCTGTGCGCAACATTCTATCATAAAAATATGTTTTAAGAATGTTAGCAAGACTTTGTAACTCGTTGTTTTTGTATTTAATTTGGTGGGTCGTGATGGACTCGAACCATCGACCAGCGGATTAAAAGTCCGATGCTCTACCACCTGAGCTAACGACCCATCGTTGACTTGCATATCATACTGAATTTTGTGGGAAATGCAAGGGGGTATCTCGAAATAATTATCACTAAATCCCATACCCATTGCAAATGCCGGTCGTTACTTAAAAGAAGTGAATCACACCCCCCTCATCTCCCCCCAAATCACCTTATGAAGCTGAACCTGGAAGCGAACAGGCAGATTATCTTCAATGATCCAAGCGGCTAAATCTTGCAGCGACAGCTGTCCATAGCTGGGAGAAAACAAGATCTGGCACCGAAGAGGCAACCCGTACTCATGAAGCATCTGCTTCGCCCACTCATAATCTCCTCGATCCGTTAGGACAAATTTGATTTGATCAGTCTTTTTCAGCAGGTCAATGTTGCTATACAAATTCCGGTCAACTTCATGGGAGCCTGGCGTTTTGAGATCCATCACAATCATCACGCGCGGGTCAATGTGCTCTAACGATAGTGCACCACTTGTTTCCAATGACACATTATATCCCGCATCGCAAAGCATCTGCATCAACGGCCAAGCATTTTTTTGAGCCAGCGGCTCACCGCCCGTCACACACACATACCGTGGATTAAAGCTCGCGACTTTACTCAGAATTTCATCCAACGTCATTTTGGCGCCGCCCGTAAACGCGTACGCCGTGTCACAATAACCGCAGCGCAAAGGGCAACCTGTCAGGCGCACGAACACGGTAGGGAAACCAGCAGTGCTGGATTCCCCTTGCAATGAATAAAATATCTCAGTGATACGCAGTGTGGTCATCGATTAATATTTTGAATTTGTACCGTTCTATCTTGCGCCAAACGGGCTTGCGGCGTGTTCGGATATTTTGTCAGCACCTGTTGAAACAACTCAAGGGCTTTATCGTATTGACCTGCGTCTTCATATACCATGCCTAATTTTAACAAAGCATCGACGGCTTTAGGCGATGTGGGGTATCTATCAATCACGGTTTGAAATGCCTTTTTGGCTTCCTCTAAATCATTGGCAATGGTTTGGGTTTCACCCAACCAATAATAGGCGCTCGCGACATATTGACCATTCGGATAGGCATTAATATAGTCTTGCAATGCTGGGATGGCAGCGCTATATTTCTGTTCCGTCAACAACACATAGGCTGACTGATATGCCTTCGTTTCAGCTTCGGGGGGAACAGGCACGGGCGCAGCTGGGGCAGGCGCAGCGGTGGGGGTTGGCGAGACAGCAGTAACCGTGCCTTTACCCATTTGTGCTGACAATGCTTCTTGCCGTTCTTTCAATTTCTGTATTTCAAACTGTTGTACTTCTAGCATACCGCGTAAATTTTGAATTTCATCGCGTATGTCTTGCAAATCTTTTTGCATTTGATAACCGCTCTGCGCGTTCATCATTTTTTCCAGGCGATCGACACGATCGCTCATGGGTGCGGTGACCATCGCTTCAGCCATGGCAGCAGGCGCTGCCATGGTGATCACGACCATTCCAATCAGTATGGCGTTCAATTTCATTTATTTGGCCTCATATGCAATCACAACACGGCGATTGTAGCGCCATGCAGATTCGTCATGCCCTTGGACTGAGGGCTTCTCTTTACCATAGCTCACAACAGCGATTTGTGAAGGACTGGCACCGTCAGAAACGAGCATTGCTTCTACAGATTTCGCACGACGTTCACCCAAGGCAACGTTGTATTCACTGCTGCCGCGTTCGTCCGTGTGACCTTCCAAACGTACTTTAGCATTGGGGTTGCTTCTCAAGTAGTTAGCATGTGCTTGGATTGCACCATCGTAGTTTGAATTCACGGTGCTTGAATCCAGGTCAAAGTAGAATACTTGGCGTTGCAAGAGTTGCTCTTCACTCATGCCTGCCAAATCTTCACCCCAATAAGACCCTTCGCCGGCCCCTGTTGTGATGGCTGATGCATCTTCATCCATGGCGGGACCCGCCACTGCGGTTTGTGCCTTTGTTTGAACAAGCCACCAACAATACTGCGGACAACAACACCACAGCCCATTTACCCATTTGCTTCAATGACATTCTATGCTCCTTTACTGATAATTAACGTGTTCCCCAAGCCGGATCTTGCACTTCCCCATCTTGAACGGGTATGAGCAAGCGCACACGACCATCCACCGAGCAGGCACTCAGCACGCGTTTGTTGCCAACGAGCGTGCTATAAATAACCATGCGATCATTGGGTGACAGCGATGGCGACTGATCGAGCTTGGTCTGTGTTAAAACCAACATATGTTTGGTTTTCAAATCTTGAATCGCGATTTGATACATCCCATTTTCACGGTGTACCACCACGAGTGAACGCCCATCAGACGTTGGAATTCCCCGTGCATTATAATCGCCCTCAAACGTGATCCGCTCAATGTCTCGGCTGGCTAAATTAATGCGATAAATTTGCGCCCCGCCTCCACGATTGGAAGTGTAATACAAAGAACGGCCGTCAGGTGAAAAACGTGGCTCTGTATCCATCGATGAACCTGTGGTTATTTGCTCAAGCGCACCCGTTGCCAAGGTCAGGAGGTAAATTTTAGGTACTTTTTGGTGGGATAACACGATAGCCAGTTTAGAACCATCCGGCGACCAGGCGGGAGCCCCATTGATACCCGGCTGTTTAGACACTAAACGGCGCTGCCCTGTCGCGACATTGGAAATATAAATTTGTGCGCGCTTTTTCTCGAATGACACATAAGCAAGCTCTTTCCCATCAGGCGACCATGAGGGCGACATGATGGGCTCACGGCTGGTGAGCAAAGGACGTGGATTAAAACCATCGCTATCAGCCACTTCCAAACGGTATTCATCTAATTTACCGTTGTGCCATTTCACATTGACGTAGGCAATACGGGTTGAAAAAGCACCCTTATGACCTGTGAGTTTTTCATAAATGCGATCGCTGATATGGTGAGCAATGCTGCGTAACTGCGGACCTGTTACCGTGAACGCTTCTTGGAGCAAAGGTGTTTTGCTGTTGCCCGTGCCCGCAGGATACAAATCGAGCAAAGCATATTGGACACGGTAACGATCTGCGCCCACTTCGGTCACATCACCGACCACCATTGCATCCATTTTTAAACGACGCCAGTACTCAACATCAACTTCAGCCGGTGATGAAGGCTTTTGTGCCATGTTGTTTTCTGCCAGGGGTTTGAATTCACCGCTGCGGTACAAATCTTGTGCAATCACCTCTGACACATTTGTCGCACCTTGACCGTCATGCTTAAATGGCACGACAGCCATAGGCATGGCGGCATCCATGGCGCGCGTGACTTCAATGTCGATGGCGGCATGGGCGCAGCCGAAACATAGCGTGAATAGAAAAAGCAAGTGGCGCACGGTATTAACCTCCTGAAACCACGTCGTCTGGACGTAGCGTTAAATTGAGTTCACGAAAATGGGCCGACAATGCCGCCTCTTGAGGCACTGGCAAGGGCGATGCCTTGAACACGGCCGCCATGGCAGAACGATCCAGCGCGTCATTCCCACTCGACCGTTTAATCTTAACATCTAAAACGGTTCCGTTAGGGGCAACGCGCACAAATAAAAGTGTCGATGAACCTGCGGCAGGCGCACCTTGGACAAACCAATTGCGCATGATCTGTTGTTGAACCAGCATTTTGTAACGATCCAATTCCCGCAAACTGTCGCCCGATAATGCACCGGCATCGGCAACCACGGGCATACGCTCACCTTCTAATGCTTTTGCCAGATCAGCTTGTTTCTTCGCTTTAGCAGCTTCGGCAGCAGCCATCTTTGCTTTCAGGGCTTTTTCCGCTGCGGTTTTTTGAGCAAGCTCTGTCGCACGTTTCTTTTCGGCGATTTGTGCCTTTTCAGCCGCCTTTTTCTGTGCCTGAATCTCAGCCAAACGTTTTTCTTCTGCCTTTCTTGCTTGCTCTAATTTAACCTTCTCTGCAGCCAAGCGCTTTTGTTCTTCAACAATGCGTTTTTTTTCTGCTGCCACCGCAGCGAGCGCATCCGTCTTTGCCTTTTCTTGACGAGCGACTTCCGCATCAAGCGCTTCCCCATCCACCATGGCAGCCTGTATGGGCGTAGGATTGTCTTGATTGACAACAACAGATGCGGACATAGGACGTGACGATTGTGCACTGGGAAACGCAATGCGTGCGATAACAATGATGATCAGGGCTACATGCAGCAGCAGCGAGCGAGTGAGCGCACGCTTGAATGCAAAATCTGTGGACACCTTTTGATTAGTCTTCATCCATGGGGCTCGTTACTAAACCAACATTAGGCACACCGGCTTCCTGCAATACGACCATGGCTGAAACCACTTGACCGTACGGCACTTGTTCATCGCCACGCACCAGCACTTGACGATCCGGATTGCGTTTCAAAGCGGCAGCGACCTGCAAGGATAAGTCTTTCGTCATTAACGGTGCTGTCGGATTGGTGGCAATGTTTAAAAAATAATTACCCATCTTATCCACGGTGACAACCAAGGGCTCTTCTTGCTTTTTATCGATCACACTCGCGGCCGCTTGTGGCAAGTCAACTTGAACACCTTGTGTGAGCAACGGTGCTGTGATCATGAAAATGACCAGCAATACCAACATCACATCAACATACGGCACAATATTGATTTCAGACATGGGTTTGTCTTCTGTGAAGCTTTGTCTTAATAGGCTCATGGTGTTTAGAACGCTCCCTTTTCACGTTGTAATAATTTTTTGAGCAACACGTTCAATACTTCTTCCGCGAAGGTTTGATAACGTGCGAGCAATTGATTCACGCGGTTGGAGAAACGATTGTACGCAACCACCGCAGGAATGGCTGCAAACAACCCCATCGCCGTTGCAATCAATGCTTCTGCAATACCCGGCGCCACCATGGCTAATGTGGCTTGCTGAACAGCGCCTAATGAAATAAACGCATTCATGATACCCCAGACTGTGCCGAACAATCCGATATAAGGAGCCACCGATCCAATCGTTGCCAGCCAGTTCAAGTTTTTTTGCAAACGTTCCCGTTCGCGCATCAACGCAATGTGCATGGCACGTTCCATGTGCTCGCCGGCGACGTTTTTATTCAAATCTTGCTCATGAAAACGTTGAAAGTCGCGCATCCCCGCACTGAAAATGGCAGCAGCACCAAACATGGGCACACCACGGTGACCGACCAATCGATCATAGATGTGTCGCAAATCTTTGCCGGACCAAAATTCATCTTCAAATTGAACAGACTCTACATTGCTAGAGGACAACAATCGGCGGTATTGAAAAATAAACGCCCATGAAACCACTGACAAACACATCAGCAGCACCATGATCAGTTGCACCAATAAACTGGCGTCAGCAAATAAGCGCCATAAAGATAATTCTGCGGACATACCGTTCCTCTCCCTTTAAGCCTTCACGGCCAAACCAAAATGTTGATACGCTAAAGTACTTGCTACCCTGCCCCTCGGGCTACGGTGCATATACCCTTCTTGAATTAAATAGGGCTCAATCACATCTTCTATCGTATCGCGTGATTCTCCGATAGCCGCGGCCAAACTGTCAAGCCCCACCGGCCCACCATCAAACTTTTCGATCAAGGTTTTCAGCAATTTGCGATCCATGATGTCAAAGCCGCGATGATCAACTTCTAGCATTTCCAACGCTGCTTGTGCGACACCATCGGTGATAAACCCATCCCCTTTGACTTCTGCAAAATCACGCACCCGACGCAATAAACGGTTCACGATCCGCGGCGTGCCTCGGGCACGTTTGGCGATCTCTTGCGCGCCTTGCTCATCAATGGGAACCCCTAGAATATTAGCTGATCGAGTGACAATTTGTGTCAATTCATCAATCCCGTAAAACTCCAAACGATGGACAATCCCAAAGCGATCCCTCAGCGGTGATGTTAACATACCTGCGCGTGTTGTAGCACCAACCAACGTAAATGGAGGCAGCTCAAGCTTGATGGAACGGGCAGAAGGCCCCTCGCCTATCATGATGTCCAGCGCAAAATCTTCCATCGCGGGATATAAGATTTCTTCGATCACGGGACTGAGGCGGTGAATTTCATCAATGAATAGCACATCTTTGGGTTGGAGATTGGTTAACAGGGCAGCCAAATCGCCCGCCCGCTCGAGCACAGGACCAGACGTCGTTTTAAGATTCACCCCCAATTCATTCGCGATGATATTGGCCAAGGTTGTTTTGCCTAAGCCAGGAGGCCGATAAAAAAGTGTATGATCGAGGGCTTCTGCGCGTCCTTTCGCAGCATGGATGAATATATCCATTTGCGCGCGTACCGGTGCCTGGCCGATATAATCACACAAGGTTTTCGGGCGAATGGCGCGTTCGACAAGATCGTCCCCTGGCAAGGGATCTTGAGAAATCAGTCTGTCTTCTTCAATCATGCGTTAAGCTCCTTGCCGCAGGGCTGATCGGATCAAATCTTGAGCGCTCAAATCTTGAGGGCACTGATCCAACATTCTTTTAGCCTCCCCAGGTTTATAGCCCAAAGACAACAAAGCTTCCATCGCTTCATCCAGCTGGCTTTGTTTGTGAGGCGTTGACACCACCGCAACAGCATCCAACCCGTCGAAGCGGCTGACCTTGTCTTTCATTTCCACCACTAACCGTTGCGCCATTTTAGGCCCGACACCGGGAAGTTTCACGAGGGCGGTGATGTTTTCATCCGCAATCGTTCGTAATAACTGAGCGGATTCCATGCCAGAGAGTAAGGTTAAACCCAGTTTAGGGCCGACCCCATTTACTTTGATCAATTCACGGAATAAGGCGCGATCTTGTTCGGTGAGAAAGCCATACAAAGATTGGCCATCCTCTCGAATGCTGTGGTGTGTGAACAGAAACACAGGCTCGTGCACCGCGGGCAGCGCAAAAAATGTCCCCATGGGCACCAAGACTTCATAACCGACGCCGTTCACATCAATGCTGATGACGGGTGGTTTTTTATGGGCGAGAGTACCTTTCAAAAAAGTGATCATTAAGTTGCTTGCTCCCTGTGCAGAATCGTCGCATATGCAAAGCGTATCACAAGTTGAGCATAAAATTTCTTTTCTTATCGTGCTGTGCTAATCTCTTTCGTATGCGCACCATTCTCGGGATAGATCCAGGTTCTCGCGTCACTGGTTTCGGTGTGATCAGTGTCGAGCAGGGAAAGCCTCGTTATGTGACCAGCGGCGTAGTGGCTGCCTCTGGCGATGATTTTCCTGAACGCTTGCGCATGATCTTTTCTGGCCTTCAAACATTGATTCAAACCTATCAACCTACAGAGCTTGCCATAGAATCCGTGTTCATGCATGAAAATGCAGGCACTGCGATTAAATTAGGCCAAGCGCGTGGTGCTGCGATCGCGGCTACATTTACGCATGATATTAAAGTATATGAATATTCTGCACGGCAAATCAAACAGGCGATTGTGGGATATGGGAACGCGTCTAAAGAGCAAGTCTCGACCATGATTTGCCGACTGCTCAATGTACAAGGCGCACCACGACAAGATGCAACGGATGCGCTGGCGTGTGCGTATTGTCACTTTAATTCGCTACGTGTCATCCTGGAATAAAAGTCTGAGAACATGCGCGTTTATATCTGGGGCTCTGTTGCGATTTATCATTGAGGGTCAATGGATCCCGGATAATTTTGCTACGCAAAATTTCCGGGATGACGAGACTGGGAGGGGGCGCCTTTTGTTTTCGTCATCCCGGGCGCCTTTTGTTTTCGTCATCCCGGGCGCGCATAGCGCGACCCGGAATCCATCAGGAAGTATAAGCCTCCTGCGGTATCTCCGCATTCGTGTATACATTCTGCACATCATCTAAATCTTCGAGCATGTCGATCATTTTTAACACGCGGATACCGTCTTCAACACTGACAGGCACTGCCAATTCAGCCGAAAAAGTGACTTCAGCATGTTCTGCTTTCAAGCCAGCGGATTCAAAAGCTTTTTTCACCGCTTCAAATGTTTCAGGCGTGGTCACCACTTCAAAACTGCCGTCTTCGCTCACTTTCACGTCGGATGCACCAGCGTCCAAAGCGATTTCCATGATTTGATCTTCTGAGTATTCCGCTGAAAAAATCAACTCGCCTCTGTGATTAAATAAATAAGCCACAGAACCATCAGTGCCTAAGTTACCCCCAAATTTTGTGAACGCATGACGAACATCAGACGCGGTACGGTTGCGGTTGTCTGTCATGGTATCCACGATAACAGCCACGCCACCGGGTGCATACCCTTCATAGCGCAATTCGGCGAGATCACCGCCCTCCTGGGGCCCCGAGCCGCGTTTGATAGCACGAGCGATCACGTCTTTCGTCATGTTCGCGTTCAAGGCTTTGTCTATGGCCAAGCGTAAACGAGGATTGGTGAGGGGATCTTCGCCGCCCATACGGGATGCGATGGTGATTTCACGAATGAATTTCGTGAATAGTTTGCCGCGTTTCGCGTCTTGCGCGTTTTTGCGGTGTTGGATGTTGGCCCATTTACTATGACCCGCCATGTATATTCTCCCCTTGTAGATAGGGACGGCTCTTATTAACTGATCTCGCGCAAAAAACCCCGTCTAAATGCTCACATATTGGTATATATGCTCCGCTTTCACCTCTGTTTTTTGCAGGCAGCTCATCTCAATAAAGCCGTCCGCCGTGTTTATCAATGTGATAGCTGTTCTATCATTATCTCACCTTCACGCCCAATTCTTTCAGCTGAGCGTCGTCGACAGGCGCAGGCGCATGCGTCAATGGGCAATAAGCCGTTTGGGTTTTGGGGAAGGCGATGACATCACGGATCGACTGGCCGCCGACCATCAACATCACCAAACGATCCAAGCCAAACGCCAAGCCGCCATGGGGTGGGCAACCTGATTTTAAACCACGCAATAAATGATGGAAGCGAGCATTCGCTTCATCAATCCCCATAGACAATAATTCAAACACGGCGTATTGCATCTCAGGCTCATGAATACGGATAGAACCGCCGCCCATTTCAAAACCATTTAACACCATGTCGTAGGCACGAGATAATGCATCTCCGGGGGATTTTTTCAATGACTCGGGCGTCACGTCTTTTGGTGCAGTGAATGGATGATGCAAGGGATCCCACGAGCCCGTTTTGGGGTCTTGCTCGAACATGGGGAATTCCACCACCCATAAAGGATGGAACCCTTCTTTCATCAACCCTTTATCGTGCGCCAATTTTTGACGCAAGGCGCCAAGTGCATCAGACACAATTTTCGCTGTGTCTGCACCAAAGAACAAGACATCGCCATTTTGCGCATGCGACCGTTCCAAAATGGTTTTCACGACGGATTCAGGTAAGAATTTCAGAATGGGTGATTGCAAACCAGCTACGCCGTCTTCTATCGCATTCACCTTGATATACGCCAAACCTTTTGCGCCGAATTGTGCAACAAATTGCGTGTAGTCGTCGATTTCTTTACGGCTTAAATCGCATGCAGGCAAGCGCAACACGGTCACGCGCCCTTTGGGATCGTGTGCAGGGCCAGGAAAATACTTTAAAGT
Source organism: uncultured Gammaproteobacteria bacterium (assembly GCA_963848305.1). Classification (GTDB taxonomy): domain Bacteria; phylum Pseudomonadota; class Gammaproteobacteria; order JABCZS01; family JABCZS01; genus CAWKDC01. The sequence continues at coordinate 410,868 of CAWKDC010000001.1, forward strand.
CCACGTCTTTCATCAAGTCTTTGACATCAACCAACTCGAGTGGATTGCGCAGATCAGGCTTGTCGCTGCCGAAGCGGCGCATGGCTTCTTCATATGTCATGCGGGGGAAGGGATCCGGCAAATCGACATCAATCACTTTTTTGAATAATTGACGGATCATGCGTTCCATCATCACCATGATTTCTTCTTCATTCATGAAGCTGGTTTCAATATCAACCTGAGTGAATTCAGGTTGACGATCCGCACGTAAATCTTCATCGCGGAAGCAGCGCACGATTTGATAGTAACGATCAAAACCGGCCATCATCAACAATTGTTTGAAAATCTGCGGAGACTGCGGCAACGCGAAAAAAGAACCAGGATGTGTGCGGCTCGGTACTAAGTAATCGCGTGCGCCTTCTGGTGTGGCACGGGTCAGCACGGGTGTTTCGACATCGATAAAGCCTTCAGCATTTAAAAATTCACGCAAACATTCTGCGACACGGTGACGCAGCTTGAATTTTTCAATCATTTCAGGGCGACGCAAGTCAATGTAGCGGTATTCCAAGCGCACTTCTTCACTGATTTTAGAAAACCCATCTAATGGAAATGGTGGCGTTTCAGCGGTGTTGAACACTTTCAGCTGTGTGGTGACCAGCTCCACTTCGCCGGTGGGGAGATTTGCATTCACCGTACCTTCAGGTCGTGCATTGACAACACCGGTGACCTGGATCACGTATTCACTGCGGAGTTTTTCGGCTTGTTGAAATAAGGCAGCGTCTTCGGGACGAAAAACCACTTGCAGCAACCCTTCGCGATCGCGCAAGTCGACAAATATCACGCCACCGTGGTCGCGACGGCGGTGCACCCAGCCGCAGACAGTCACGGTTTGACCTAACAGCGCACGGGTGACGTGGCCGCAATAATGTGTTCGCATAGACGTTTTCATGGATGTACTCTTGTTAACGACAAAGAGCGCCATTATATCAGGATTTTTTCTATCTGATCACACGAAAATCATCAAAAGGGCCGAGTTGACTGGGCGACTTGATCACGCCGGTGACATCCGATCCTAAGGAGCCTTCCCACAGCCATTCTTCGAAGACAGTCAATGATTCAGGGGCACCACACGCCACCACAAATACAGTACCATCCATTTCATTGCGTGCAAAACCGGTCAGCCCCAGTTCTTCGGCCTTTTTCTGTGCTGCTGCGCGGTAAAAAACGCCTTGAACGTGGCCTTTTATTTTAAAAGATAGGCATTGCATGCAACAAGCTCCCTTGTGTTTCAACCTATTATGGTTTATTGTTGAAAAAGATTTTACACAGGAAGTATAGTATACCTCTCGTACCTGAAGATGCGAGAGGTCTGCACGAGGCAGCCAGGATTCGCATCTTCAGGTACGAGAGGTAAAGAGTGTCCCACGACATTTTGGTATTGTACTATTCGGAGCTGGGAGGAGACCGAAAGCTTGGCCGAAGCTGTGGCCTCGGGCATCGAAAGTGTGCCTGGGGTTTCTGCGCGGATCAGGACGGTGCCGGAGGTATGTGCGGTGAATGGAATGGCGCCTACGGCGCATGGGCGGGAGTACCCGCCCCTACACAGTCCAGTGTATGCAACCCATGAAGATCTAGACGAATGCATCGGTTTAGCCCTGGGTAGCCCTACCCGTTTTGGCAATATGGCCGCGCCACTGAAATATTTCTTAGATACCACCAGCGGCCCCTGGACGAGTGGCGCCCTTTCCGGCAAACCTGCCTGTGTGTTCACAACAGCCGCCAGCCAACATGCTGGGCACGAATCTACCTTATTAACCATGATGGTTCCTCTGCTGCACCATGGCATGATCATCGTCGGATGCCCCTATACCGAACCTGCTCTCAATAAAACCACCACCGGCGGGACGCCCTATGGGCCATCACACTTTTCTGGAGGGCAAAGCAATTTGCCGTTATCTGCAGATGAAACAGCGATTGCGTTTGCTGTTGGAAAACGCCTCGCTCAAATAGCGCTTGCGCTACTTGAGCAACGGGAAACTTAAGCTATACTGTGTATTGAGCAATACCCGCCTTTTTAACTTTTATCCTCGAGGAGAGATCATGAAACAATCTACATTATTAACCGTTGCTGCTGGTTTGGCATTATCTGTTGTTTTGCTGCAAGGCTGCAAAGGTTCACATGAACAACCCGCTAACAGCATGGACAACAACAGCATGATGTCCGCTCCTGCAGCAGCACCTGCTGCACCTGCTGCACCTGCGGCTGCCCCAGCGGCTCCTGCTGCCCCAGCATCTGATGCCGTTCCACCCCAAAGCTTCGAGCAAAATGATGGAGCTGTTCAAGTTCAGGATGCTCAACACGCTCAGCAATAAGCGTTTTACGTCTGTTCTGAGGAAAAGCGGGGTTCTACCCCGCTTTTTTTTACGCTATTTTTCATCCCCCCTCTTGACATAACCTATCACCATTCTTTAGAATGGGAGTTACTTTTGGGCAACAAATTTGGAGAGAATGATGAGAACGACGAAAGAAACTGCTGATGCAACAGCCTACCATTTATTCTCTGAAGATCGGAAGCAGACAGTGACAGCGGGTGTGAAATCAGCTGTAGCGTATGCGACTCCTGTTTTTCAAGGCTTGGTCTGTGCAGGCTTTTTGGCCGCCTCAGGACTGATTATCGCTGAAATCCTTGATAAAGGCGTCAATGCTGATTACAACTATCTGGGTGGCGACGACTATATCGTTGCGAGCTTAGCAGCCATTGCAGGTATCGCCCTGTTGGCCAGAGTTATTATTGACGTCAAAGGTCACAGCAAAATCACTAACTCTACTCTCGACCAACGTGTCTATCGCTATGGCTATAATGCTGCTATGGCAGCTATCAGTACATTGGGTGTGTATGGCGTAGCGGTTGGCCTCTCCACCCTGTTCATGCCTGAAACAGGTCACTTTGGGCACCCCAACTGACCACATGGAAAAAATGTCTCACATGGGCTTCACCGACGCTTATGACAATGTCGATGTCGCTGTCTACTTTGCGGTATTTGGCGCCATGGCAGCTATCGGGGCGTATCTATTGGGAAGCTATGTGCCCGGCAGATATAAGCGGGCTGCTATCCCTAAAAGTGATGTGGCAACCCGTGCCGAATCTTTTGATAGTACCTCTCTCCTCCAACATAACAGCAGTTCTAGCAGTTCTAGCAGTCCAGGAAGCCGCTAACTGTTTCGTTAGATAAGCGCAACGGCTGTGAAAGGGCGAATTGTGCCGAAAGGCCAGTTCGCCTTTTTCCGTGAACATTGGGAGCAGACGAGAAAATCGCGCAGCGGTGTAGGAGCGTAGCATGCTGCGCCCCTACAAGAAGACAATATCTTTTTTTATTCCAGGAGGTTCTTCATGCCAACACTCACCATCAAAACTGTCTCTGGGGTCTTTGGTCTCGGTACTGCCGGGCTGATTGCGCACAATGCTTTTGTCTATCATGACATGGGCAAAGACTTCGATTATTTCAACAACCTGGCTTTTTTGGGCAATGACGATCCGATAGTGGGCACGTTGATATTGTTGGCGTCTCTGTCGGTATTATACAGTGCAGGGCTGGAATACAGTCGGTCAGCAGTGCAACGTAGCAAGAACGGCGGATGTGCTATCAGCAATAACGAATTTGAGAATAAGTTCTATAAACGCTCATCATTCTTTGTTGATGCTGCAATGGCCACCCTCTTGGCTCTTGCCGTCTATGGCCTTGTCATCGGTGGATTGTCGTCGTACGATGTGGACATGAAAGGATGGGTATCGACAGACATGGGGCTGAACCCCGAGCACAACCCAACAGATTGGCACAAATCGCTGTATTTTATGGCGTATAGCTTGTTGGGGTTGGGCATGGTGTTTGGGCAGGCGGTGTGTGGAAAGGTGAGTAAATTAGTAACGGATTGGTGGGATTCGTTGGATGAACCAGAAGAAAAAAAACAGAGGAAAGACGTAGGTGCTCTTCTTCGTAAAGCAAACACCAGTAACTCGAGCATACTTGGTACCGCTGATGATCCCCGCGCTGATGGAATTAGCAAAAATAACATCGGGGGCGCCCCTACAAAAACAACACCGACTTGACCAATCCCAATGTAATCCCCTGCTTCAACATCAAGGAAGCACGATCGAGCTTGTCAAGTGCGAGTAATAATTCAGATACATCGCGAGAATAATGGTGCATCAAATAGTTCACCACGGTTTCTGGCAAACGCAAGCCACGCTGCTGTGCACGCCATTGCAAAATCGCGCGACGTTCATCGTCATTAGGGGATTTTAAACCGTAAATCAACCCCCAAGCTAAACGGGATTGTAAATCTGGTAGCGCAAAGGTCAGCGCATTCAACGGCGCGTTGGCCGAAAACACCAATCGGCAACCCAGCGATTTCGCGCGATTGTAAAAATGAAATAACGCTTCTTCCCAAGCGCGATCTTGCAATACAGCATCAATATTATCGAAACAAATGAGATCGGCATATTCTAATGCTTCCAAACATTCAACATCCAATCCCTTTTGATTGAGCGGCAAAAAATGTGCTTCACGTGACACCGAACGGGCCGCCATGAAAGTGGCTTCCAATAAATGTGTTTTGCCAGTGCCTTTAGGGCCAAATAAAAACAAACTTTGCTCACCCGTACCCTGCGCCATTGCGTTCAAGTCATGTAACAAGGCGTGATTATCTGTCACGAAATTGTGAAAGGTGGCGTCGTCTCGCAGTGAAACGCTGAGCGTCAGTTGCGTGGTCATGGGCTATTGTAACGGTAATAAAGGGTGATGGGAGGAGTAGTATCGTCGTCCTCGTCAGCGTGGGACAAAAAATTCCCTTGATCGAGGAGTTGTTCTAAACGATCCACAGAATCCGCGAACGTGAATTGGAAAGTGACATTCGGAATACTCAGTTCAGATGTTTGCACATTGTCGACACCGGGCAAGGTATTCAAATAAGCATCCACGCGTAAATAAGCGTCCAAATCATTCACATCGGTGATCACCAACCAAATCTCTTTCAAGCCCGCACTGTTATGCGATGCACCTGGCGCAGGTTCAACATATGCTGACAAATCTACCTCCTTCAGTGCACCATTGACCTCTGTGGGATTATAGTGAATTAACATGAACGAATGCTCACCGGATTGTTGATATTGATACTGCTCAACCCAATCCGATGCATGGGCGATGGCCTCTTTCAAGGGAGGATAATCGTCGAGATTCGCATGCCCAGTGAGTTGCATGTAAACTTGGCGCAGGCCTGTTTGAAAAGCGGTGTCACGTGCTTCATCGGTGCGTGCCGTGACCTGTACCCGAACGGTGTATTGATCCGGCAAGGGGGCTGTTGTAGGGTCGGGCATGCCCATCTGCGCAGCGGCATCGAGCTGGTCACTAGACTGGCTATGGGGCGTCTCAAACATAGGGTCTGCGCAGGCAACAAAGCAGGCGACAAAACTGATGAGAAATAGACGAATAAATTTAGACATGGAGCCCTCCTCCACTGATTCTAATGTGTCTTTCACAGATAAACAAGGTATAATTCCGGTTCAACTTTGCAAAAGGGAACCGTATGACCAAACCGACCACTTATGCCGACGCAGGCGTTAACATTGATGCCGGCAATGCCCTCGTTCAAAACATCAAACCTATTGCGCGCGCGACCCAAGGCCCAGGCGTCCTGGGCGGGATTGGCGGTTTTGCGGCCCTGTTCGAGATGCCAGCAGGCTATGAAGCGCCCGTCCTGGTCTCATGCACTGATGGTGTCGGCACGAAGCTGGCCCTAGCGATTGGACTCAAAAAATTGGACACGATTGGCATAGATTTGGTTGCTATGTGTGTCAACGATCTGATCGTTTGTGGCGCTAAGCCATTGTTTTTTCTGGATTACTATGCAACAGGCAAGCTCAATGTCTTGCAAGCCACGCAAGTCATCAAAGGTATTGCGGATGGGTTGAAGCAAGCAGATTGCGCATTGGTCGGCGGTGAAACTGCTGAAATGCCCGGCATGTATCAGCATGAAGATTTTGACCTGGCGGGGTTTTGTGTCGGTGTGGTTGAGAAGGCAGCCATCCTGGATGGGCAATCCATCCATGAAGGAGATGTTCTGGTGGCCTTGGGGTCATCGGTGCCGCACAGCAATGGCTATTCCTTGATACGCCATATTTTAAATCAACAAAAATCATTCTTGTCCACGTCACTCGATAACGGGCAAACCTTGCAGGAAGCATTGTTAGCGCCCACCCGTATTTACGTCAAGACCTTGTTGCCTTTGATTGAGGCAGGTCAAATCCATGGCCTCGCCCACATCACGGGGGGCGGTTTGGTTGAAAATGTTCCCAGGATCATGCCAGAAGGTTTGACCGCACAACTGTCCTATTCACAAGATGAATGGCCGCTGATTTTCAAATGGCTCCAAGTTCAAGGGCAAGTGGATGAAGCAGAAATGTTGCGTACGTTTAATTGTGGCATTGGGATGATTGTGGTCGTCTCGCCCAAAAACGCCGATGCGGTGGTGGCGCATTGCATCAAGGCCGGGGAGAAGGCGTGGGTAGTCGGGAAAGTTGCTCATGTATAACATTATTGCATTAGCGTCCGGTAACGGAAGCAATGTTCAAGCCATCATCGATGCGATCGAGCAAGAAAAATGCCCGGTGCATTTGTCTGCCGTGATCACAGATAATCCTGATGCTTACGTGTTAAAACGCGCAGAAGCCGCTGGGATTCCCACGTTTGTGTTGCAACCTTATCCAAAAGAATCCAGCAGCACGTTCAATGAACGCCTCGCACATTTATTGCGCGCCTTACAATGTGATTTGATTGTACTGGCAGGTTATATGCGCATTTTAAGCCCTGCGTTGGTGCGTGAGTTCGAGGGCCGTTTGATCAACATCCATCCTTCTTTGTTACCCAAATACAAGGGACTGGACACCCACACCCGCGTGCTTGCGGCAAAAGACTCGGTGCATGGCGCGACCGTCCATTTTGTGTCTGAGGGCGTTGATGCCGGCGCAATCATTGCCCAAACAGAAGTAGCCGTTAAACCTTACGACACAGCTGAAACATTGCGCAAACGCGTGCTGTCCCGCGAACATAAATTATATCCCCAGGTCATCACCTGGTTCGCCAATGGCAAAGTGCAGTTAAAAGATGGGAAAGTCAGTGTGGGTGGCGTGCCAGGTGGGGTTAAAATATCATTTTAGTGCGCAGCCACTCCAAATGACATACGGCTCAAACACATGCTCTGCTTCAATCACATGATCCACCAATTCATCTGGATGCAAGAAAATGATATGCCCGCCCTCTTCCTGGCTCGTTAGATAAAATTCTGCATCTTCCATCACCTCGAAACGATCGGCAGGGAGAATCTTTCCCTTGACCTGGTGGGCTTTCCACGCGTTTTTTGCGTCCTCAGGAGTTTCGGCAAAGACATACCCACACAAGGTGTCTTGAAAGAAAACTTTATAAACCTGCCAGTGATAGATCATTTTTATTATCCTGTATTATTTTATGTTACCAAGTCAGCAATTCCCATTGTGTGTCAGTGTTGGTTTCTTCAGCATTGTCCAATGGGTCTGGGGCTTCATTCTCATGTGGAACGATGGCGTAAGGCTCCCCGATATTAGGGTTAACCAGCTCTCCCCGCTTGCCATCTAATGTGATATAGGGGGTCAGTAAGGGGGGCTTTTCTTGCCCAGGAATATCGAGTTTGACCGGAGGCGCATCATTATCATGGGCCTCAGCAAGGGGCACCTCAGTAGATGAGGCTGCCTGCACAGTGACCCCAAACACAAGACTGATGAGCAATATGGCGTATTTCATTGTTATAACCCCTGTTTATATTAATTTTACTGACATAGGGTAAGGATAGCACAGAAGGTGGGAATGTGAATTGAAAATTGCGCAGTGTTGCAGGGGTCCAGCAAGCTGAACCCTATGCCTGGGGCAACGTCACACCCATCTGCCCCTGGTACTTCCCTGCCCGGTCTAGATAGGAGACATTGCAAACCTCTGAGGCTTCGAGGAATATCAACTGGGCAACGCCTTCGTTGGCATAAATTTTTGCCGGCAACGAGGTCGTATTTGAGAACTCAAGGGTGACATGACCTTCCCATTCAGGTTCTAACGGCGTGACGTTCACAATGATACCGCAGCGGGCATAGGTCGATTTTCCCAAACAAATGGCCAGCACATTGCGGGGAATGCGGAATGTTTCCACGGTCCGCGCCAATGCAAAAGAGTTGGGGGGAATGATACAGACATCGGATTTCACATCCACGAAGCTGTTTTCATCGAAATTTTTTGGATCGACAATCGCTGAATTGATGTTCGTGAACACTTTAAACTCATCCGCACAGCGAATATCATAGCCATAACTGGATACGCCGTATGAAATCACTTTTTCACCATTCACGCGACGCACTTGCTCTTTCTCAAAGGGCTCAATCATGCCCAAGCGAGCCATACGAATGATCCATTCATCACATTTAATCGACATAATATATTTCTCCTTACTGATCAATTTTTCCAGTGACCACAATTTTTCCAAACTTCGATGCAAAATTCTCTTTTTTCGAGGCCAAACGCGCTGCCACCGCATTGGCCATCTCGATAAATGCTGGGGAAACAAAAGGCTTCCCTGCATCCATATGTTCACGCACTTGAATATCCAAGGGGAGAGACGCCAATAGGGGGAGATCATACTGACGCGACATGCGTGCGGCGCCGCCTTCCCCAAAAATTGCCTCTGTGTGACCGCAATGACTGCATTGGTGCGTCGCCATGTTTTCCACAATCCCCAGCACCTCAATGCCGGTTTTACGAAACATGGCATAAGCCTTTCGAGCGTCTAACAATGCAATGTCTTGCGGCGTAGTGACAATCACCGCACCGGCAACGGGAATTTTTTGAGCCATGGTTAATTGAATATCGCCTGTGCCCGGCGGCAGGTCAATCAATAAATAATCCAAGTTATCCCACACGGTGTCTTGCAACATTTGCATCAAGGCGCCGCTAACCATAACGACCGCGCCAAATCATGGCCGTGTCTTGTGTGTTTAAAAGATAAGCGATAGACATGGTTTGGATGCCATGGCAATCAATAGGCTTCATTTTTTTGTCGTCCAGAGCCTCTGGGTGAACCTCCCCGGCACCCAGCATCATGGCCTGGCTTGGGCCGTAGATATCTGCGTCCAGCACGCCTACGCGGGCACCGGCTTGATGCAGGGCATGGGCCAGGTTGGCGGTCACGGTAGACTTCCCTACCCCACCTTTCCCTGAGCCAATGGCAATGATATTCTTAATTCCGGGAATGGGTGACAGGCCGTTTTGGACGGTACGAGACTTAATTATGGGTGGTACAGGCTCTGGCACTCGCTCTCCTATTGTAGGTATGGGAGTTTAGCACTACAATAGCGCATCCATCAAGAAGGCAATCACATTATGACACGCACAAAACTTATCACCAACGCCCTGCCTTATGCGAATGGGCCTTTGCACCTCGGGCACCTGCTCAGCATGATTCAGGCCGACGCCTGGGTTCGATTTTTGCGCATGCGGGGTGAAACCTGTTATTTCTTCTGCGGGGATGATGCGCACGGCACGCCCATCATGCTCAAAGCCCGTGAACAGGGAAAAACCAATGAGGAATTGGTTGGGGAGATCTATGCGTCACACGTGAAAGACATTCATGGATTTGGCATTCAATTTGATCAGTATCACACCACGCATAGCCCCGAAAACGAGGAACTGTCCAGTGCGATATTTCTCCATTTAAAATCAAAAAACCATATTGATAAAAAAACAATCACTCAAGCATACGACCCGGAAGAAAAAATGTTTTTGCCCGATCGTTATGTGAAAGGGACATGCCCAAAATGCGACGCGCCTGGTCAATATGGTGACAGCTGTGAAGTATGCGGCGCAACATACAGCCCGCTTGATCTGAAAGATCCTGTGTCAGTCATTTCAGGTGCCACACCGATTCAAAAAGACAGTGAACATTATTTTTTCAAACTCACCGCTTTTGAATCCGCTTTGAAAACATGGATGCAGCAAGGCTCCCTTCAAAAAGAAGTGATCAACAAATTGAAAGAATGGTTTGAAGCAGGATTGCAAGATTGGGACATCACTCGTGATGCCCCGTATTTTGGTTTTAAAATCCCAGGCGAAAACGATAAATATTTCTATGTATGGATGGATGCCCCCATTGGATATTTCTCCAGCATGATGCATTACAGCAAAACCCATCCCGAATTTGATTTTGAAAATCTGGTCAAGCCTGGCCATGCAGACCTTTATCATTTTGTCGGCAAAGACATCATATATTTTCATGCGCTTTTTTGGCCTGCGATGTTGATGGGTGCCGGTTACAATACACCAGCCGGTATTTTCACCAATGGGTTTGTGACCGTGAATGGCCAAAAAATGTCGAAGTCACGCGGAACATTTATTGAAGCCTCGTCCTACCTCAAGCGTTTCAACCCTAATTATCTGCGCTATTATTTCTGTGCAAAATCATCCGCCACATTGGACGATATCGATTTCGAGGCCAATGATTTTACGGCGCGCGTCAACAGCGATTTGGTCGGCAAATATGTGAACATTGCATCGCGTTGTGCTCCATTCTTAAAATTACATTTCAATAATACGTTGGGCGATAGTTATGATCATACGCTGATCAATCTTGTCACGCAGGAAAGCGAAGTGATTGCAGGATATTATCAAACACGTGAATTTGCGAAAGCCACCCGTGAGATCATGCGCTTGGCAGATGAAGTCAATGCCTACATCGCAACGACCAAGCCATGGGAAGTCGCCAAAACAGGGGATAAAACTGCATTGCACCACATTTGCACAACGGCGATCAACGCGTTCCGTTTGCTGAGCTTATACTTAACCCCGATTGTGCCTGATCTCACACAAAAGGCAGCAGCATTTTTAAATACTGATTTTCACACGTGGCATACGCATCCCATGCTGAGCCACACCATCCATGATTATGCACCGATGATCGGCCGCATTGATTTAACAGAGGTAATGGCTATGACGAAAGATAATCCTACGGTGACAACCCCTACGCCTGATGCGCACGGGCGAAAGCATGCGCCCCTACAAGGGGGTGAAGACCCACAAACCCCCGCATCACCCACACCTGCAACGCCTGAAATTCAAATTGATGATTTCATGAAGATTGATTTGCGTATTGCTAAAATCATTGAAGCAGAGAGTGTCCCAGAAGCAGACAAGCTGGTTCGTTTGGTGCTGGATTTGGGATCAATGGGTACACGACAAGTGTTTGCCGGGATCAAATCTGCATATTCACCCGAACAATTGCTTGGAAAGTTCACCGTCGTTGTGTCGAATTTGAAGCCTCGAAAAATGCGTTTCGGGATGTCTGAAGGCATGGTATTGGCCGCCTCTGGTGATGAAGGCTCAGGTATTTATTTGCTTCAGCCTCATGAAGGCGCGCAGCCTGGGATGCGGGTGAAATAATGCGCTCGCACGTCGCCTCCATTCGGGAAGACAGTTGCATTGGTTGCACCAAATGCATCGCTGTTTGCCCAACAGATGCGATTGTTGGAGCGTCAGGACTTGCGCATACCGTTATCACAGATTTGTGCATAGCATGTGATTTATGTTTGCCGCCCTGCCCTGTGAATTGTATTGACCTTGTGCCTGTAGAGCGTGATTCAACGGATCAGAAGGCGCGCACTTTGGCAGCCAAGTCAAGGATCCAGGCACGGATTAAACGATTGGCAGTGATGGCGGAACATGAAGCGGCAACCGCATCGACATTGCGTGCAAAAACACCGGAAGAGCGGAAAGCAGAGATAGCCAAAGCGATCGAAAGGAGTCAACATGGTATCATCCCAAGAAGCTAAAGAGAACACTTTCATTAACTCAATAGCATTAGGGCTAAGCGTAGGTTTTGTCGTCACGGCGATTTTGTGCGGCATGTATGGTGAGTGGGAATATCGTCCAATTGATGATGTCAATTTTGGCGTTCTCAGGCAAACCCATCATGAATACTGGATGTATGCTCCCCTGGGTGCCGGGATTGTTTTAGGGTTATTGTGTGGGTTGTGCCAAAATTTAAATGCACCCCCGTCCGTAAAACGGCGTCTTTTTTCTTGATATCGTCATCTCGGAAAACCGCGTAAGCGTCCAGGGCGCCACGCGGGTTTCTGACAAATCATTATTCATTAAAATTATCAAACTTCTTCACCACCGGCGCCAAATTCATCGTCAATTGCGTATTGATGATATCGCCATAGAGATGTCCCGTTCCTGTATTTCTAATATAGGCGACTGGATCATAGTGATTGATATCCACTTCCTGGAAGAACGAATGTGCATAACCCACTTCTAGGCGCACGACTTTATTAAACTGATACGCGCCACTCACGCCCAAGACCCACACATCTGAATCAGGGAAGTCTACGTTGACGTATTGATCATTCACAGGACTGAAATCAAACTTGACACCCGCACTGGTGCGGAATTGCTTCGTCCATTGGTAAAAAACAGCCCCGCCGAATCCAAAAGTATTGCTGTAACCCTGCTGTGCGTCAAAATCACCCGCATTGACGACATTTTGAAAACTGATCTTATCGAAGTAATCCCATTCTGTATATTCCATACTGGCCGCGATATCCAAGCGAGGCATAATTTGGTGGTAAACCGCTAAACTGTAAATGGGGGGTAGATCAAATTCAATCTCAAAATCATTGTCATTCAAGGGACCAAAATTAGGAATACCTGATCGGTTCACTGCAGAGTAACTGTCCCCATCGCCTTTCATGTTGACAGGGGGACGATAGTTAAACCCAACACGACTATGGTTGTTGTTGAATTGATACAACATGCCAGCATGCCAGCTGACACTCCAACCCGATGCGGTGAGGTGTGAGAAAATGCTGGGAAGTGTGATCGGTTCGGGAGGAAATGGTTCTGGCAATTCAATCGCAAATGGATAGAGGTTTTCTGCAGAAAAATCGAGTCGAATCGCATCAATGCCTACCCCAATCGAAAACTGATCAGTGATTCTAATACCGAATGAATTCGCGATATCCCAAGTAATGAGCATGCCGTGGGTGACCGTTGAACCCACAATCGAATCATCCCCATAATTCACACTTTGACCAAACGGATTGGTTAAGCTGAAGCCGTAAATCAACCAATCATTGATCGGGTACGAAAAATGAATCGCCAACAATGGCACATTGAGTTTTGCATGCGCATCGCCAAAAAAAGTTGAATCGATGACAAGATAATCGCCATTAGGTAACTCTTCTTCAGGTGGATGCACCCGCACCATGCCTTCAAATTCAGTCGATGTGAATGCAGGATTAACCGCGACAACCAACTCAGGATCTTTGACACGAACCAAACCTGCGGGATTTGTGAAACCTGTAGAGGCATCTTCTGCCAAGGCGGGGCCACTTGCCGCACCAGGGACACCCAAACCATTGTCGATCGGCACGCGCAAACCTGAAGCTTGTGACAATAATGGAAGCAATGTTAAAAGCATAAACGCTGGGCGGACAATCCTTTGCATGAGAAATCCCTTTTAGAATGTTGCAGTGAGAGTAAGTTACACGAAAATTGATCGTATGTAAAGTATAAGGGCGCAGCCTTCGCCGAAACAAACACCGAGCAGATTCGGGATGACGAGGCGAGCGAGGGAACGCCCCTACAAGTTACATTATCTCATACGTCACGACAACTGCGCCCGACACCGTGATCTCTCCTGGAATCACTGGCGTGTTCGCATCCATCGGTGATGCCGCCATCATCATGCGTTCAGATTTGTACAAAGGCCCTGGACCGTTATTCATCGTGCTGATCGTCATGATTTTGCCGAGCGTCACGCCTGCCATCGTGGCCATTTGCGCGGCGTCGGCTTTCGCTTTCTGAATCGCCATCAATGTTGCTTGTGTGGTGACAGAGTCCATATCACTGCGGGAAAATTGCAAGGATTGAATTTGGTTGCTGCCTGCATTGGATGCGATGTCCACCAATGAGCCCACATTTTTGAGATCAGTGGTTTGCACACGCACTTGGTTGGTTGCTTCATAACCGGTCAATGAAGACTTGCGCGTTTTGTCGTCATATTGATAAGAAGGAGTGACTTGATAATTGCCTGTTTGCAATTTACCCGTCGTGCCCAACGCTTTTTGCAAGGCATCTACCACTGTTTGCATGCGCGTGGCATTCTGAGTGACTGCTTCTTTTGCTGTCATCGCTTGCGTGGTCACGGCAATGTTAATATACGCAATATTGGGAGGAACTTTCATGTCAGCAGAAGCAGTAAGCTCTAACGTTCTCGCGGATGGAGTATTATTCGCAGCGAAACCAGAGACAGTGAAAACAGTCAGGAGAATTAACAGGATTGAACGCATAAGTCACCTCGTGTGAATGGGTGACAACAATGTGGCACAGGGTTGAGGTGCTGTCAAGCCTTCATCAGATGCTTGGACTTTTTGGTCTATGTTTTTCCTTTTCACTGTCTTTCACTTCAACCGCATTCATCGCAGAAGCAAATGATACAACGGCGCCAGCAATACCCGCCAGAACGAGCAAGCAGATGTGGAAATCATGATCTTGTGTCGTCCCATGCAGTGCATGACTGTATAAAGCAATCATGACTTCCATCCCAGAAACAGAGACAGCACCACTGGTGGCGCCATTCACCAGAATAGCGCCCAGCATTTGACCCGTACGCAATTCAGCGGTCGGGGAGAGATAATCGGGACGCAGCTTATCCGGTTGAACCTCGCCATCTTGCTGTTGACGTTCTTCATCACTCTTCAGGAACCGGGATCCCCCTTTGAAAAGCCCCCAGGCAGCCAGCGTCGCAACAACTGTCAAGCCGAGGGGTGTGGCCAATGCTTGAGGAACGAGCGGGCCGGCGAGTTCAAACAGTTGCTGATCGGGTGTTGCGATATACCCCATCAAGCCAAAGCATAGTGCGAACCCTACTGTTAATAGGGTACCCACAACATAATTTGCCCTATGCTGTTGAAAATCGTTCCAAAGAGTTGTTCGAAGCTCTGGCGCGCCCAACCTAACGACCCAATATAAGTTATCCATTGCTTTGATATTGAAAATCACTCGACCGAGTGCAATGACCACGGAAAACAGCCCTATCATTGCAATGATTTCACCACCAACAGCCACGTCGCCATTGGAGTTGAATGGATTCATCCCAAAAAACGTGAAAGTACTCTTTGCTTGAGCCGTCATGGTATTGATCAGTCCAAACATGCTGATCAAACACAAACCCAGCAATACCGCACTGCCCGTATATTTAATATTGTTGAAAATCTTAGCAATGCCATCTTTTTTCTGCAGCAATTCAATCGCTGATGAAATATACAAGGCAAAGTGCGTGAAAATGTACACCACACATAAAATGGTCATGAGGTTTGCAAAGCTGCCACCCATGAAGGTATTCACAAAAAACTCGGACAAGTGCATTTTTTCAAAAATCTCGCCCTTTTCGAGCACAATCATCCCCAATGATAAAGATAAAAGTGCAGTGAAGAAGGTAAGCACGTACAATATTCTTCTTTGAGTTTTAGTGAATGTAGGGGAAGCACTCTCTGTATCTTCAATCAGTTGGCCATCATCTATGATCAATTTTCGGGATTTCAGGTAATGCCATCCCAAGCCTTTATCTTTTGTGTAACTGAAGTAGAAAAAATTTGCCAACACAGGAGGTACTTTCTTACGAAAAATCATCCACTGCGCCCACGCAGCAAGTACATAAAAGAAGGTTTGAACAAAATAGGTATATGCCCCTGCTCCGTCAATGAAGCCCATGAGCGTGCTGGTGCTGACCGCTGATGCGGACAAAATAAGCATCACGACGGAGGCAATGCTCAGGTTAAAAATAAAGGTTTTATAGTGCGTGTTTTCAGTCGCATTATTTGCGTTTTCGCCACGCAGGGCTTTGACGATTTCTTGGTACGTTTTACCTTTCTTCTTTTCTGAGAGTACAAGGTCTTCATAGGCCAAGAAATAGAAGTATGTGAGCAAGGAATTGTTGTCATTGTGTTTATTATCGTAAATAAAGCGCTCTAACGCCGTTAATGGCATTATGCTTTGTTTTATCGATAGAATCCTTATTAACATCTCTTTAGCCCTCCCCCAAACTTAGTTAGGAAACTAGTCTTTGGAACATATTGCCAGTGTAACAGGTTTCAGAGTGATAAAGCAAGGGGGATAGCCCATTATATATCCTTATAAAACAGGTGGTTGCAAATTGCAGGGTTAGCGCATGTTAGGCTGCGGCATACTGCAGCCTCACAGTATGCGGGCATTCCTTAACCATATCAGAAGCCCCACCAAACAAAGAATAGCAGGCAGGGACCATAAAATCAGGGTGTTAAGCTGAAAAGGAGGATCAAGGAAAATACGGTCTCCAAACCGTTGTTTCAGCATGTCCTTGATTTCTGAGTCACTTCGACCATCTTGAATGGCCTGGGCAACAAAGGCTTTGACGTCTTTGGCAAAATCCGAGTCGGATTCAGCGATGCTTTGATGCTCACATTTTAAGCAACGCAAACCATGCGTGAAAGCATCGTAACGAGATTGATCAGAGGCATACGCTGCCACGAATGATAAACAGCACAGCATGGCCATCAACAAAATACGACGCATTATTGCCCCTCGTGCATCAATGGTAAAAATTCCTTGTTAAAAATATCTTCGGTTAAAATGCCAGCAAATCGATGTCGAATAATACCTTTGGGATCAATCAATAAAGTTTCTGGAACACCATACACGCCCAGATCAAACCCAAAACGCCCCTCATGATCGACAATCACGAACGCATACGGATCCCCACCCTCTTTCAGAAATGCATTGGCTTTGGGGTCTTCATCCTTAAAATTAAGGCCAACAATATGATACTGTTGTTTCGCCAATGATATCAACACAGGGTGTTCCAATTTACACGGGGCGCACCAGCTGGCCCAAATATTCAACAATGTCCATTGGCCTTTTAAATCATTTGCATGAAATGTTTTCGATTGAGATAAGTCTGGCAGCGAAAACTCGGGCACAGGTTGATTTAATCTGCCAACCGATACGGTAGCAGGCCGATCCGACATCATCAGATAACCCATGATCATCAACAATATCAGAAAAAACGCAATCATATATTTATCAAGATGAAGCATGCTTCCCCCTCAGTACCCTCAAAAACATTCCTGCAGCCATCATTAAACCGCCCAGCCACACCAGCCGCATCCAGGGTTTATAGTGAATGCGGAAGAGCGAAGCATTGTCTGCCAATGGCTCGCCCAATGCAATATACCAATCTCGCATGAGATTACCTTCAATCGCCGTTTCAGAAATGGCAATGCCCCGAAAAGTATAGTAACGCTTTTCTGGTTTCAAGATCATAGGCTCATGGCCCGGTGTGCTCACCCACAGTGTGGCTCGAACGCCTTCATAATTCGGACCAAACACATCGTCAAAGCGATTCAATTGAACGCTACTGCCCGCCATGGCAAAGTGATCACCCGGAGACAATCGACGTTCCTGCTCTACTCCCATTGTTTGACTGATCGCAATGCCCAAAATAAATACAGCGAACCCCATGTGTGCCAAATGCATGGAAACTCTTTTGATAGTGACAGCATTTTTCGACAGATCATAGCCCGTCTGCAACACCACCCAAATAAACAATGCAAGACCTACTCGCGCCCATATTTGGAACGGAAGCGGCCACAGAAACGCAGATAATGCAATCGCCATCATCACCATTTGCGGTTTTAGAGATAACGATTGTCGATAACGGCTGCTGGCAGACATGCCCATTAACACAGCAACCACTGTGCCAATCGGCAATAAAATTTGATTGAAATATTGCGGACCCACTGAAATAAATCCAAGCCCCATGGCTTCAATGATCAAAGGATAAACAGTGCCCAAGAAAACGATCGATGCAATGATCACAAATGCAATTTGATTCAACGTTAAAAATGATTCACGTGACGTCAGCGATGGCAAAGACTTCTGTTTCGAAGGTTGATGCTTGAAATAAAAATAATGCCCCACCATCACAAAAAACAGCACAATCATCAATATGAAAAAGCCACGCTTCGGATCACTGGCAAAACTGTGCACGGAACTCAATAGACCCGAACGAACTAAAAATGTTCCCAACAAGGATAATATAAATGCCCACATCGTTAACAAATACACTGATGAAAGATGACGTGAATCGTGTGGCATTTGCAACGCGTGCACTAACGCTGTAGCCACCAGCCACGGCAAAAGCGATGCATTTTCAACAGGATCCCAAAACCAAAAACCGCCCCAACCTAACTCATAATAAGCCCAGAAACTGCCAAGTGTAATCCCTACTGTTAAAAATCCCCATGCGGTTAACACCACTTTTTCAAAAAGACCACCTTCAATAGCATGATTGTTTTTGGTGATCATTGCGGCCAACACCATCGCGAATGGCACAGCAAAGCCCACATAACCCACATACAAAACAGGCGGATGGAACATCATGCCAAGATCTTGCAATAACGGATTTAAATCCTGCCCTTCCGTTGGCACAATTGGCGTGATGACGTCGAACGGACTTGAGGCCAATAAAATATATAATAAAAGAGCCAAATGAATGGTGATCAGCACTGTTAAACACACCGTTTTATAATAAGACGGTGGCGAGAGCGAACGATATGCCGCACTCCATAATGTCAGCACAAACAACCATAACACAATCGACCCTTCATGCCCCGCCCATATAGCGCCTAATTTGTAATACCAAGGCAGATTGGTTTGGACGTGCTCGAACACGATACGCAAAGAAAAATCATGCATTAAAAATGCATAGACCAATAAAGCAACGCTAAACCACACAAATCCTAACATGCCATTGAAAAAAGCAGGAAATAAAGGCGCCCATTTGCTGTGTTCATGGCGCGAAGATGCAACACCCGTCAAAAATCCAAGCGCAGCGCACACGACGGCCAAGATCATCAAGACATGAGACAAGAATGGAATCACTTCGCCTCCTGCAATGTATGCTGCAATTCACGCGGGACATAACGCTCATCATGTTTTGTCAATACTTCTTGTGCATGAAACCCCAACGTTGGATTGTAGGTGCCTTTGACTATCACACCTTGCCCTTCTCGGAATAAATCGGGCAATACACCTTCATAGTAGACCGGTAAATTCGCCAATCCATCCGTCACATGAAATTGCACTTTTAACGATGCTTCATCTCTACGCACGCTGTTTTCCATCACCAACCCACCCATGCGAACAACTTGACGTTCTGTCAGAGATTGCTCGACCAATTCACTCGGTGTGAAATACAATTGAATACTTTCTTTCAGGGACATGAGCACACATGCCACCCCTATTCCCGCTGTCAATAAAATCGCCAAAATTTGAAGACCTCTTTTTTTGTGTTTAGGTGTCATGATTCACCTCGCGCTGTAATGTTCGCAAACGACGGGTGTCATGTACAATGCGCCATCCTATGGCGACACAGACGATCGCCCAGCTGCTGAATACATATATCGCATAACCACTCATAAACGTTCCTCTAAACATAAAATGCGCAATCGCAGGATAATCATATACAGTGCCATCATGGCGAAAGCGAATAGACAGAAAAGTAACGGATACAGCATTTCTGGCGCCATATCAGGTTTTGCAAATTGTGACAGCGTCTGCCCTTGATGCAAGGTGTACCACCACTGCACAGAAAAATGCACAATCGGAATATTCACCAAACCAATCACAGCAAGGACGTGCGCCGGCATGATGGATTGATGTTGCGTGCGCAGCGCGTCTTTCAAAAAAATCACACCCAAATAAATAAACAATAAAATGAGCTCTGAGGTTAATCTCGCATCCCACACCCACCAAGTTCCCCACATCGGTTTGCCCCAAATAGCGCCTGTGATCAAAGCGAGCCCTGTGAATAATGCGCCCGTCGGTGCGCACGCCCACACAAATTTATCCAACATTTTCACACGAAAGATTAAAAACAGTAAGGATGCAATCGCCATGCTGGTATAAATACCCATTGATAAAAAAGCGCTCGGCACATGCACGAAAATAATACGGTACGCATCTTGTTGCTGGTAATCAGCGGGCGCCAGAAAAAGGCCCCATACTGCTCCTATGCAGAATGATATAAAGGCAATCATCCCAATCCAAGGCGATATTATCCTTAAAAACTTTTCCAAGTTTTTTGAGACCATCAATGATTTGATTGCTTTCCACATGCCCTACCCCAATCCTTTTCGCAGTAAAAATACAATGAGCCATGGCAATGCGAGACACGAAGCGATCGCCATGGCGCACAATAAATAAATTTCAGATAAAAATGGCACGCCCATTTGTGCATGCATCACCATGCTTTGCGCCACAATCAGCGGTGGACAATATAGCGGCATCAGAATCACTATGCTGAGTAAACTGCTTTGAGGCAAGGTGATCGTGAGCGCACTCGACAAAGCTGCCGATAAAAATAAAATAGGTAATAGGAACACTAAACTGAGAATCACCGCAGAGATCACCATGGATGATATGGGCATTGTATAGACAGACAATATCAAAACACCCAATAAAGGAAGTCCCATCCATACACCGAGCACGCATAATCTGATCACGATCGCATAAAAAAACCCGATCGGCGAAAACACATATTGATGCAAATAGCCTGAGTGATAATCCATCTTAAATAGATATTCTGGCAGAAGGAACATCACCAATAATAATATAATACTGTACACACGGGGCAACACTGTTGCTGATAAAGTCGGTTCATCCAATGCAAATTGCATCAACACCAACATGACGATGGCGAAACACAGGGGCAATGCCCACTGCTCTACTTGTGAACGTAATAAAGACATTTCACGACGCACTGAACGCAAGCACTCACACTGTGACATCAGGCACCCCCATGTCCAGTACCTGTGTTGCCCAATCAGACAAATCATCGTGAGACACCACGATCATTGCCACACCTTCTTGCAAATATCCTTTCAGCAAACTTTTGACCTTAAGGGTGCTGTTAACATCCAGCGCGTTGAAAGGCTCATCCAACAACCAGAGCGATGCCCCTGAGAGCATCACGGGCACCAAGGCCAGACGTTGTTTTTGACCCGCAGACAAGGTAGCGATTCGACGGTGGATGAGGGATTCCAAACCAAGAGCTGCCAGCACAGCCTGGCAAGTTTTTTCATCAAATGAAGGAATAGCAGGATGAAGGGCACAATGATCCCAAACGGAAAGATGCAGAGGCAACCCGGTGTGATGGCCCAAGTAGGTGATGCGATGATCAGGGGCCAAAACAACACCCTCATGAGGAAGCCAACCCAATATTGCCTTTAATAACGTAGACTTACCGCATCCATTGGGGCCCTTCAACCACAAAGCTTCACCCTTTTTGAGGGTGAATGACAGGGGGGCATGAATAGACCGCCCTTCGCGTTGGATTTCTAGATGGTTGACTGTCAGCATGGTCGGTATTCTACCACACTACACTCATTTATTCCCCGCAAACCCTCAATCGCGTCAGGTGGGCTTCATATTGACGATGAGGGTCAGCATACTGGCTTCTTGTCTCGCTGGTACCCACTAGACGGCCACTCTCAGAGAGGTATTCATACTCGCCATCTTTGCAGCTCGAATCGGTGCACACAAAAATTTCCCTGACGCCATCCAACACTTGACCACAACATTGCCGACCAATCTTATTCGGGGCGCCTTGCGGGTCTTTGCAATAATACATGGTCTCGCCGGGTGGGTATTCATAATATTTGTCTGGATACGCCATCCCCGCGTCAGCACCATAATACTTGCCACCTTTTTTGTAAAACACATACAAACTGCGGCGCGCGTCTTCAGGCGGCGGATTATCTGCCAGTGCTACATTCAACCCCACCATCAGCAACAATAAAATTTTCAAACAATATGCCATGTTTTCCCTCATCAATACTGACACTCTGTAAATGATAGACCATAACACGCCCTTGCTGCCAGGGGTATTCTCTGCTACATTGAGTGCAATAAATGACGAGGTTCTTCATGCTCTTAACACTCTTAGCTCAATGGGGTCTATTCGTGGCCAAAACCATCACGTTGGTCATCGCCATTGTGGCGACGACAGCGGCCATTTTGGGGCTCATTCTCAAACAACGCAAAATGCAAGAAGTGCTGCAAATCACACCGTTGAATGACAAATACGATGACTTGACGATGGGTATTGCAGAGGAAGCGCTCGATAAGAAGGCATTCAAGGCTTTTAAAAAACAACAGAAAAAAGAAGCTGAGCAAAACGCCAATAAAAAACCCCTGCTCTATGTCCTCAAATTTGAAGGTGACATGGCTGCGACAGGGCTAAGAGCTTTGCGCGAAGAAGTTTCTGCGATTTTGTCTTACCATCGCCCCCATGATCGTGTGCTGCTTATCCTTGAAAGCCCGGGTGGCATGGTACACCAATACGGTTTAGCCGCCGCACAATTGGAGCGCTTGAAGGCGGCCAAGCTCCATCTGACGGTGGCCGTCGACACGGTCGCTGCCAGTGGCGGTTATTTGATGGCCGTGGTAGCCGATCACATCATGGCAGCACCATTCGCTGTACTGGGATCGATTGGTGTTGTCGCACAATTACCCAATTTCCACCGTTTTCTGGATAAACACAATGTCGATGTTGAACTACACACAGCCGGCAAATATAAACGCACCCTGACGATGTTTGGTGAAAACACCAAGGAAGGCAGGAAGAAGTTCCAGGAAGAATTAGATGAAACACAGTCTTTATTCAAAGCGTTCGTATCACGTTATCGTCCACAACTTGACATTGACGCACTCGCCACGGGCGAACACTGGTATGGCCAAGACGCCCTGCCCCGTCAACTCATCGACAGCCTTGGCACGAGTGATGATTTTATTCAATCACATTTGAAAACCCATCACATCTTGTTGCTAACTTATTCCCTGCCAGAACGTTTGCGCCAAAAAATTAGCCATTGGCTGAAAATGTGTGCACAGCATGTGATGACCCGATTCGCCTAGCAGGAGCTAAAAAATGGTCAGAATATTCTCGATCTTTGTTCTCATCCTGATCAGCAGCCCTTTATGGGCAGTGGGATCCAACCTCACACTCGGGCCTGCCGCTGAAAATGCGGGCGAGGTGTTATTGAGTGTCGTCGCACTGATCGAAGCTGTGTTGTACATTGCTGCCACGGTAATGTTCACCAGCGCCATCATGAAGTTTCGGATTCACTTTCAAAACCCGCAACAAATCCCGATGTCAACGCCCATCACAGAACTGATTTTGGCGATCGTTCTGGGGAGCCTACCGATTGTAACCGAACTGGCGACAAGGACAGCCGTAAAAGCCCCTCCCTCCGTTTTGCGTCCTCACATGAACTCTGACAAAGCGAGTCAGGCACAGTAACCGTTAATACGCGGTGGCGCAAAGAACCTGTCGACGGTAAGTGGATTTGTTGATGCAAAGGAGGAGATTCATAGCCACTGCCAGATGCATGCGTCAGCATATTCATGGCACCATGCCCATCATATGCAACCTTCAATCGCGTCATCATTGCCTGCAATGATGACAATGAAGGCATTTCTGATGCACCCCTTACTACCGTTCTATCGTTCTGTGTAACATGCAATTGAGCATTCAAATAAGACTTTGTGTACATAATGGCAGTCAGTTGTGAAGATTTTCTTTCATGATTAAGCGCATAATCCAACAGACGTAATAATGTTTGAATAACCGCATAAACATCATGTCCCTCGATACATTTCACCTCACGCTCATGAGCTAAATCCTCCATGAGTCTGGGATGTAAATAGCCTTGTGTCCCGAAGCAAACGGGTTCTTCTAGCTCTCCATCAGCATCTTTGTCCTTTTGATTAATGACTGTGCCCGTTTTAAGCGCCGTTTCAAAATCAGTGATGTTCACATGCCCAGTCTTTTCATCAAACATGATGTTGGCGGGCTTTATGTCCAAATGCAATAATCCTTTTTGGTGCCATTCACCCAGGGAAACACACAAATAATGGCCTATAAATAAAGCCTGCTTCACAGTGAGCCCCTCCATATCAAGGAGTTCTTGCACATCTTTTCCAGGGTAAAAGGGCAGCAATAGGTAGCAGGTAACCCCCGTATCGCCGTAACACATGCCCAAATGCACCGTCAAACCAATCACTTGACAGTGGTTATATTCACGCGTGGCCATGCGCACAGGATCCGCATCGTTCTCATTCTTCGGCGTGAGCACTTTTAAAAAGTAACATTCCCCTGTCGTGAGGGAGAATGCCATCTGAGGCACCACACGGGAGTGCGGCCTCAAGGGATTGGGAGTTGAAATCACCTTGACAAGAAAAACCATGTTTTTAATCACAATCAAAGGATAAGGGATCTGTTCACTTTGATCTAAAATGGCAAAATCAATGCCATTAGGGTGACTTTCAAATAGTTTTGCGATAGCTTGCTGACATATTTTTACCTGATTATCTTGAAGTCTGATGCCTTTTTGTCTCAGCTGATCCAAGCAGGGTTGCTTAAAGAGTTGTTCTTGTGATGATGAGCGTGTTAGTGCAAACATTTTAAATCCTACATATTTTCAACAGTATCCGATATCATACCGATTGGGTAAAGCAAATGCAAATAGTTTGTTTTATAAGTTACATCAACCATCTTGATATATTCCACAACCACATCTACTATTATCAACAAGTCCACTATTTTTTTGGAATCACATCATGAAACTGATCATCTCCTTCTCTGTTGCAGCTTTATTTTGCAGTGTCTCTATGAATGCGCAAGCGACAGCTGAAGAGGCTTTCGCAGCGCGCTTTCCCTATGCAACCAGTCAAACCAAAACTTATCCCACCTTCCCTGCAAGCCCATGGTGTGGGTATAAGGGGCAAAAAGCGCCACCCGTGACTCCTGCCGCCTATCCTAACTTCACAAATGGAAAAGTAGAACTCACAGCCTATCCTACTAAGGTCGAACTGGAGTGGCTCGGTGGATTAAAAAATGCAACCGATCAAAAGGCTTACGTTGATAGCAACCAACATCTAGTCAGTTATTCACATATGTCCAACTCATTGCTGGATGGGGCACTGCATTGTTTTTGGCGATCAAGGAGCAATGGCACAACAAATATCGTTGCGCTAGAGAACACTTATTCTGAAACACTTGGAAGAGCATCAGATGATTGCGGAGGGTACCTAAATGCAGAGCAACAGCTTACCAAGGATGCTGAACAACTACAAAAAGATGCGGAAGAGTTAAAAAAAGATGCTGATGAGTTGAAATCAAAAGTATGTTCAAAATGTTACTTCATTGAAGCTGGCAATTTAAAAGATGCGGAAAAGCAATTGAAAGATGAACAAGCAAAACTCGAACAGCGCAAAATTGAACTCACATACATGTTTAAAAATTGCATGAATTTTACACAATTGTTTGTGAACCCACCTGCGCTTTATAAAAAGCCCTAAAGAGTATTGTAAAAAACAACCCCCGTCGTCTGAAGCGGAGCCCCCCATGAAGTCACCGCAGGCGACGAAATGGGGGGTATGGGTTACAACGAAATCTTCTCCAATCCCCCCATATACGGGCGCAAACAGTTGGGGACAATGATCTCGCCGTCTTTGGTTTGATAATTTTCCATCACGGCAACCAAGGTTCGGCCAATCGCTAAACCAGATCCATTGAGAGTATGCAACAATTCAACCTGACCATTGGTATCGCGAAAACGCGCCTGCATACGCCGGGCTTGATACGCATCAAACAACGAGCAGGATGAAATTTCGCGGTATCGGTTTTGACCAGGCAACCATACTTCAATATCATAGGTTTTCGCACTGCCTGCGCTCATGTCACCGCCACACAAAGCCACCACACGATAGGGAAGCTCAAGCTTTTTTAAAATCGTTTCAGCGTTGCCTGTCAAACGTTCTAATTCAGCATCACTGTGATCGGGTGTTGTGAACACAACCAATTCTACTTTTTCAAATTGATGTTGGCGGATCATACCGCGCGTGTCTTTGCCATAACTGCCCGCTTCACTGCGGAAACAGGCGCTGTAAGCGACATACCGCAAAGGGAGCACTGATTTGTCAACAATCTCAGCGCGCAACATATTTGTGACAGGCACCTCTGCAGTTGGGATCAACCATAAATCTTTTTCGCCTTCGATACGAAACATGTCTTCAGCAGCTTTGGGCAATTGCGCCGTGCCATACGCACTCTCGCTGTTCACTAAGTAGGGGACATTCACTTCCGTGTACCCATGTTCAGTTGTGTGCACATCCAACATGAATTGACCTAATGCACGATGCAAACGGGCAATCGGCCCTTCCATCACCACAAAACGTGCGCCAGCAATTTTCGCCCCTTTTTCGAAATCCATGCCTTTTAAGCCTGCGCCTAAATCAACATGATCCTTGGGAATAAAGTCAAATGTTTTAGGTGTACCCACACGGCGAATTTCAACATTGTCTGTTTCTGTGCGACCCTCTGGCACGCTGTCTTTGGGAATATTGGGCAAACGATCGAGGAAATCTTGTAAGCGTGTTTGGAGTTTTTCTAATTCTGCTTCTTTTTCAGCAAGACGATCACCGAGACCCGCAACTTGTTTCATGAAAGGTGTTGCATCTTCGCCTTTGCCCTTCGCGATGCCAATTTGTTTTGAGACTTCGTTTCGTTCTTGACGCAAAGCTTCTGTGGCCACTTGCACACTTTTGCGTGATGCTTCGAGTTCAGCAAATAACGCCAAATCCAGTTTAAACCCTTTTTTCGCGAGTTTTTCTGCAACGAGTTCCGGGTGTTGGCGCAGTAATTTAATGTCTAGCATGTTGTCTCCTCTAAAATATTACTCCTTAATAATGTCTACCCCGTCTGGTACCTTAAACTGAAACGCATCGGGGGGTACATCCGCATTTTGCTCGAGATCTGTGAATTGAATATTCACCTCTTGATCAAGCGTATCTTGAAAACGCATGGACAAAATAGCACTACCTTGATAGGTCAATTCAATGGATTTGATCATGCTCTCGGCATTTTTGGGGGTTAAAATAAACATGTCTTGATAGGAACCCTGTGTATGATGTCGCACAATGAAATCTTTCGAGACATCGCTTGTTTCACCAATCAACAACAAAGCTGGTGCATCTTGCACGCTCGTGGTGATGGGACGTATGACGACCTGATCCAAATCTTTATCATAAATATAAATCTTTTTACCATCAGATAATAATTCTTGTTGATAGGGTTTGACAATTCGCCAACGAAATTGATTGGGACGCTCCATCACCACGTCGCCTTGAATCACTTTTTTATCGCGAGAAGTTATGTCGTCAGACGTTTGAATATAATTGGCTTTAAGGGTTTGCAGCAATAACAACCGTTGATTGAGCATGTCCGCAGGCGTGAGCGCCCAACCTGACAAAGACAAAAAACACAATACCACACACCACACACTTCGCATCACTCATTCACCTCGATTGGGAACCAAAACTTCTCTGCCGCCATTGGATTGCATCGCAGACACTAACCCCGCTGCTTCCATTTGCTCGATCAAACGGGCGGCGCGATTATAACCAATTTTCAAACGGCGTTGTACCATCGATATAGAAGCGCGACGCGTTTCCAATACAACGGTGACGGCTTGATCATAGAGTGGATCAGCCTCAACGTCATTCTGCTCTTCATCCATATCAAAGCCGCCCCCGCCAAATCCTGGGCTACCATGACCGGAAATAATACCTTCTTCAAACTCAGGCGCGCCGCGGCGTTTCCAATCTTCGACGACAGCATGCACTTCTTGATCGGAGACAAACGCACCATGAACCCGAACCGGTATGCCGGCGCCCACAGGCAGGTACAGCATATCACCTCGGCCCAACAATTGTTCAGCGCCTTGTTGATCCAAAATCGTGCGAGAATCAATGCGTGAAGCCACTTGAAATGCAATCCGTGTGGGCACGTTGGCTTTGATAAGCCCCGTGATGACATCGACAGAAGGACGCTGTGTCGCCAAAATCAAATGAATACCGGCTGCGCGGGCTTTTTGTGCAATACGTGCAATCAGCTCTTCCACTTTTTTACCGACAACCATCATCATGTCGGCGAATTCATCAATCACCACCACGATAAAAGGCAAGGTTTGCAACATCGGTGCGACCGCATCCGGATCAATTGAGTGGAATAAAGGATCTGAAATGGGATTGCTGGATTTTTCAGCATCGCGAATTTTACGGTTATAACCATCTAGGTTACGCACGCCCAGCGCAGCCATGAGCTGATAACGCCGCTCCATTTCAGCGACACACCATTTCAACGCATTGCCTGCTTCCTTCACATCTGTGACCACGGGCGCTAACAAATGCGGAATATTATCGTAAATCGCCAATTCTAGCATTTTAGGATCGATTAAAATCAAACGGACATCTTCTGGTGTGGCTTTGAATAAAATACTGAGCAACATCGCATTCAACCCAACGGATTTACCTGAACCTGTCGTTCCCGCAACCAACAAATGGGGCATTTTGCCTAGATCAACAACGATAGGCGCACCCGCAATGTCTTTGCCCAACACTAAACTCAATGGAGAGGAAGCTTTGGCATATGCGTCACTCGCGATCAGTTCGCTCAAGCACACGGTTTGACGGTGCACATTCGGTAACTCTAAACCGACATAAGGTTTTCCCGGAATGATTTCAACCACGCGCACACTGACAATCGCCAGTGATCGCGCTAAATCTTTGGCCAAACCTGAAATTTTACTGGCCTTCACACCCGCAGCCAATTCTAATTCGAAACGCGTGATCACAGGCCCTGGATGCACAGCGACTACATGCGCTTCCACGCCAAAATCCGCCAATTTCGTTTCAACTTGGCGCGACATATCGCGCAACGCCTCGTCAGTGTACTGGGCTTCATGCTGCTCTTGAGGGGGATCAAGCAATGATAACGACGGCATAGGCACTTCTGGCACTGCGCGGAAGAGTGGTACTTGTGGCAAAAGTGCAGGTTTTTTCGAGACGATTTTCAGTTTACGGGCCAAGGGCTCAGCCGCAGTCATTGCCTGAGAAACAGATTTGGCTGGTTTTGCTTCAACCCATTCGGATAAATCCATGGTGGGCGGCTCAATACGGACTTTCATGCTTTTCGGATGTGAAGCGGCTTTCGCTGTTCGCCAGGATTGATATGATGCATTGATATAAGAAAAGAAGCGCAGAATCTCTCGCCCAATCCAATCCATTAACTTCAACCAAGACATACCTGTTGCAAACGTTACCCCGACTAAAAACAAAGACAATAATAAAACCGTTGCCCCTACAATGTGTAATGTGCGTTGCAATAAATCGCTTAATATTTGGCCAATAATACCACCACTGCCGGAAGGATACGGGAATGAAACATCTGAAAAATAAATATGTGCCAACGTACAGCCTGCGGTTAACGCCAAGATACTGCCCCCAAATCGCAACCCAACAAGTGACCACTCAAACGGCTGCGCATTATCCATGCGGTGTAGGAATAAATAGGTTGCACCCAATGCAACCATCACTGGAAACCCGTATGCAAAGACCCCGAAAAGACTGAATAAAATGTCTGCACAAAATGCGCCGATAGGGCCTGTCGCATTGTTAATGAGCGTGGATGCGCCGCTGGAACTCCAGGAGGGATCGTCAGGGTGGAACGTGAATAAAGCCAACGTGAAAAACAACGTGAGTGATAATGATAAAATGAATAACCCTTCGCGCACGCGCAAGGCCAAGCGTTGGCTAGAACCTTGACTGGATTTCGATTGCTTGTCGACGGGTTTGCGCCTCATCATGATTCCTTGTTGAGAAAATTTAGAATAAGTATATAATACTTGAATTCTAGCAAATGAGAGGCCTTCGGTGTTTAAAAAAACGGTTTTTTTACTGCTATTCACAATGATAGGGTGCCAATCCAAACAACCACAAGTCAGTTCACCCCCATCACCTGATCTTAAGCCACATATTCACGTCGACCCTCTCCCTCATCCTGCCCCTGCCCCTATACATACCGATTTCAGTGCCCATGTACAAGGAACACACCTTGCTCAGGATAAACCGGGTCAATTCACTTTGATACTGGAAAATAAAAATGGAACCGCTGCACAATACACTGATTTTGATCGCACGCATGGTCAACGTATTCATGTCATGATGATTGACACAAGCCTCACCGATTATCAGCATATTCATCCCGAGTCTACTCGTCCTGATAAATTGGCTATTTTCACCATCCCCTTCACACCGCTCCACGGTGGCGATTATGTTATTTATGCAGATGTCACGCCAGACAGCGACCATGTACAACGTTTCTTAAGTGATCGCATTTCAGTATCAGGTCCTGTCACACGTCCCGTCTTTCAAACGCTGACTAAAGGCACCATGACGCCGTCTGTCGCGATGGAAGGGTTCACATTTCTCACCGAGATTGACCCGCCCGGCCTACGCGCAGGTGTGCCCGCCATGTTAAACATCACTGTCAAAGACAAGGATGGAGAATTGTTCCGAGGCCTTGAACCGTTGATGCAAGCTTTTGCACACTTGATTGGCTTCAGCGAAGATCGTACTGAGATCGTCCACACGCACCCCATGGGGCGTGAGATCACCGCTGAAAATGCCCGTGGCGGCCCCAATTTACTGTTCCACATCACGTTTCCCAAAAGCGGTTACTACCGCCTCTTTTTACAAGTCCGCGTGGCAGACAAAGTACTGACGATCCCGTTTGATGCTTGGGTTGCGCCTTAAATACATTGGAGTATTGATATGTCTAGACATGTTCCCCTGCTGATCCTCGGTTCGGCCCTGCTGGTTATTCTGCAGCCGTGTATGCAGCCCGTGCCAATTTGAAACCTGTTCTCCTGACGGGGATGGCTCAAGGCGGCCAACTGATGACCACGACAGAAGTCGACAACTGGCCGGGTGATGCCTTCCATTTGCAAGGACCTGATCTGATGGAGCGCATGAAGAAGCATGCTGAACGCTTTGAAACAGAAATCATTTTTGATCACATCCATCAAGTCGATTTTTCAAAATCCCCTTATCAACTCACGGGTGACAATGGCACATATACGTGTGATGCCTTGATCATTGCCACAGGTGCCTCTGCGCGGTATTTGGGCTTGCCATCCGAACAGGCTTTCATGGGGCGAGGCGTGTCAGCCTGTGCCACATGTGACGGCTTCTTTTACCGTGGCAAAGAAGTGGCCGTGGTTGGTGGCGGCAACACCGCCGTCGAGGAAGCGCTGTACTTGTCTAATATATGCAGTAAAGTCACTTTAATTCACCGCCGTGATGCCTTCAGGGCTGAAAAGATTTTGGTCGGCCAATTGATGAAAAAAGTCGACGAAGGGAAAATCGTTCTTAAATATTTCTTTGAGGTCGATGAGGTCTTGGGTGATGCGAGTGGGGTTACTGGCGTACGCATCCGCTCTACCAAAGACCAATCCACCGAAACCTTGACGCTACCCGGGCTGTTCATTGCCATTGGCCACACCCCGAATACTGCCATTTTTGAGGGGCAACTTGTGATGAATAACGGCTATATTGTGGTTAAGACTGGGTTGGATGGCAACGCCACCGCCACCAGCAAACCTGGCATCTTTGCCGCGGGCGATGTGGCTGATCATGTCTATCGCCAGGCCATTACCTCCGCAGGCACAGGCTGCATGGCAGCTTTAGATGCCGAAAAGTATTTAGATAGTCTAAAATGATAAAAATGGTGTTATGATACCCGCATTCGTTTTTAGAACATCGGTGAACGGGGGACCGTTCCAGAAATCTTAAGGATTATATTAATGGCAAAAGAAGACGTGATACAGATGAATGGCACGGTAATCGATACCCTGCCTAATACTACTTTTAAAGTACAGCTCGAGAATGGGCACACCATTGTGGCTCATATTTCTGGGAAAATGCGCAAAAACTATATCCGTATCCTTCAAGGCGACGCCGTTGTGGTCGAAATGACCCCTTACGATTTATCCAAAGGCCGGATCATCTTCCGCGGCACCAGCAAGGACGCGGCGGCTCGCGCAGCGCAATAATATTGTAGGGCGGGCATTCCCGCCCCTACAAATTAACGCCGCATCTTCGCAGCACCCCATCCGGCGCCGCCTGCAAGCACACCCGCACCCACGATGGAACCTAAAAATAACCCAGCCTTTTTCCCATTATCCAGTTTGTTTTCGTTGGGCAGCCCTTCCCTATCACCCAGTATTGATTGGAAAAACTCGTTGAGGATGGGGGTATTCCACATTGCACCTTCGGTGATGGCAACAGCCACAATCACCAAAAATGCCGCCACGCAACCCCATTGAGCAGGGGAGATCGCATGCTTTCCATTTTCTCCTTTATCTATCGAAGACTTTGCTTGATACACAGTGGATTTACCTGTATTTCCAATAAACGTGTTAATTACTCCTTCAGGATCCACATTTTTCGGATTTATATTATATGCAATATAATCTTTGATAGAATAATGCCGCCAGCTATTACTACGATTAGACACTAAGACCTGCGTTTCATCATATTGCCTAAGCAACATAATCAAATCCTTGGATTTTTGTTTTTCATTTTCATCTGTACTCTTCCCTAATGTAACGGCATATTTGATAGATTCAATGATCCCGTTATTCAAGTGGCTCACTGCTAAAGTAACCTGACCAATAACTAGGTTATCAACTAACTCAGTAGACAACTTACGAGCGATCGTCAACTGATCACAATAATGCTTCAACATCAACGGAAGAACCTCTTCCCGCGATTGATGATGGTTTTCGAAGGCCATCAAGAGATAGTCTTTGTGATCAAATGTACCATCATTCCTGGGATAAAAGAGAAAAGGCCCATTTCGGAGAGTAGCACCTCGAATGCGGGTTTCCTGTCAAAACCATTTTCCCCATCTTTAAAACCATAAAGTATCGCATATTCGAGAAAAGTTGATCTATTATCGTTGTTATATAAACCCGAGAGAATAGCATCACAAAGGATGTGCGCCATTTTCAGACGGATAACTTCATCGCTGTCATCGTTGTAGGCGATTTTTAATGCGTTTTTTAAATTCTTTATTGGTGCTTGCATATTACTGGCTGATGTATTGTCATTCAATACCGCCCCTGCATTGTAGATACCAAGGAATGCATTATAGTTGTCACCATTCCGATATAGTAGTTTGGCAGCCTCATTACCAATTGTTGCAATGATTTGATCGACATTGAATATACTTTTCATGAAAGACACTCCCAATAACTGTCAGATAATTTCATCCTAACAGGTTATATGGATAGGAGCAATCCCGTGTTGGGCTTATTTGGTGTTGTAGGGGTGCAACATAGTCCGCCCCTACAAATACCGCATCGTTCTATTGTTCGACCAATACTTCATTCGGGACACATTCAATCGATAACTTCTCGCCTTGGCGAGTCACTTTGACATGTCCGCCATGCATGAGCTGTCCGAATAAAATGTGATCAGCCAAAGGCAATTTCAATTCTTGCTGAATCAAACGGGCCATAGGACGAGCGCCCATGGCAGCATCGTAACCCTTCTCAGCGAGCCAGAGTCGCGCAGCATCGTCGACATCGAGGGAAACGCCTTTTTGATCCAACATGGCTTCCAAATCGACCAAGAATTTGTCCACCACGTTCACCACGATATCCGGCGTTAATTGGCTGAACTGAATAATGCGATCAATGCGGTTACGGAATTCAGGCGGGAACGCATGATTGATCGCTTCCAAACTGTCAGACGTATGATAACTTGATGTGAACCCGATCCCACGCTTGGCCAGATCTTGCGCACCCGCATTGGTCGTCATGACGACGATGACATGACGGAAATCCGCTTGTGCGCCATTATTGTCGGTGAGTGTACCATTATCCATCACTTGTAATAATAAATTGAACACATCGGGATGT
Organism: uncultured Gammaproteobacteria bacterium; assembly: GCA_963848305.1. Lineage (GTDB taxonomy): Bacteria > Pseudomonadota > Gammaproteobacteria > JABCZS01 > JABCZS01 > CAWKDC01. The sequence goes on from CAWKDC010000001.1 coordinate 444,836, forward strand.
GCTTTTTCAATTTCATCCAGCAATAATACCGAATGAGGATTTTTGATCACGGCATCGGTTAACAACCCACCTTGATCAAAGCCCACATAGCCTGGAGGTGCACCAATCAAACGGGAGACTGTGTGGCGCTCCATGTATTCTGACATGTCAAAACGTAATAATTTGAGTCCTAATAATTGAGCCAATTGGCGAGTGACTTCTGTTTTACCCACGCCCGTTGGACCCGCGAGCAAAAATGAACCAATCGGTTTGCTGGGATCGCTCAAGCCTGCACGTGCCATTTTGATCGCAGACACGAGAGACGTGATCGCCAACTCTTGTCCAAACACCAACATTTTCAAATCGCGTTCTAAACGACGCATGACATCTTTGTCGCTGTTTGAGACTGTTTTAGTCGGAATGCGCGCCATTTTAGACACAATTTCTTCAACTTCTTTGACATTGATGGTTTTCTTGCGCTTAGAAGCGGGCAGTAAACGTTGATAAGCACCGGCTTCGTCGACGATATCAATTGCTTTGTCTGGCAAGAAACGATCATTGATATAACGGGCACCCAACTCTGCGGCGGCTTTCAATGCGCGCACAGAATATTTCACATCATGATGTTTTTCAAATTGGGTTTTCAGGCCTTTCAAAATTTCAAAAGTTTGATCAACGGAAGGTTCAATCACATCAATTTTTTGGAAACGGCGCGCCAATGCACGATCTTTTTCAAAAATACCGCGATACTCTTGATACGTCGTGGCACCCATGCAACGCAAATCACCTGACGATAATAAAGGTTTGATCAGATTTGATGCATCCATCACACCGCCGGATGCAGCGCCCGCACCAATGATGGTATGAATTTCATCAATGAATAAAATAGCACCTTTGTCACGCTTCAATTGACTGAGTACAGCCTTCAAACGTTTTTCAAAATCCCCGCGGTATTTCGTCCCCGCCAATAATGCGCCAAGATCCAATGCATAGACAGTGGAACCCTCGAGAATAGCAGGTACATTTTTATCTTCAATCATTTTGGCCAAGCCTTCCGCAATCGCGGTTTTTCCCACGCCTGCTTCGCCCACCAATAAGGGATTATTCTTACGGCGACGGCATAAAATTTGCACCACACGCATGACCTCTTCTTCACGGCCAATGAGTGGATCGATGTAACCTGTTTTTGCGCGCGCGTTTAAATTAGAAGTATAAGCTTCAAGGGGGGATTGGTTTGAGGCGTCTTCGATGCCCATCTCATCTTCATGGTGGATAGAGTCTTCAGAAGGTTCCTCTTCATTCACTTTGGAAATACCATGCGCAATATAATTGACGACATCCAAACGTGATATGTTTTCTTTTTTCAAGAAATAAACGGCTTGTGATTCTTGTTCACTGAAAATCGCTGCCAAGACATTCGCACCCGTGACTTCTGGCTTCCCAGAAGATTGCACATGGAATACGGCGCGTTGAAGCACACGCTGATAGCCCAGTGTGGGTTGCGTTTCGCGATCAGCATCGCTGGATGGGATCCGTGGCGTTGTTTCATCGATGAATGTGGATAATTCATGTCGTAAACGTTCCGTATCGCTGCCGCAAGCGCGCAGCACGGTGAGTGCCTCGGGGTTATCCAGTAATGACAGCAACAGATGTTCGACTGTCATAAACTCGTGTCGTTTGTTTCTCGCCTCTTTAAAGGCGCGATTAAGCGTAAACTCCAGGTCTTTGTGAAGCATTGTGGCACCCCATTTTATTCATTATGTTTCGTCATCTCCAGGACACGGTTTCATGTTACACATCAACGGAAACTCGTGTTGTCGCGCATAGTCCGTTACCAATGCCACTTTGGTCTCAGCCACATCATATGGGTAAACCGCACAAACGGCTTGCCCCTGTGTATGCACTTGAAACATGATGCGTTGCGCTTTTTCGAGCGACATATCGAAAAAGATCTGCAACACTTCAATCACAAAATCCATGGGTGTAAAGTCATCATTGACTAAATACACTGTCCAAAGCGGCGGGCGCCTGAGCGCCATTTTTGTCTGTTCTGCTACTACCGCCACATCCATGTCGCTAGCATATCGTCCATACATACTACTCTCCTATCTATGCTATAAGTCTAGGCCATTTTTGGGGAATTTGGGTAAAAAGGATAACATATTTGTTTTACGACATTCAAGGATGAAGGGGTTATTGTTATCCACAACCTTGACGACCTCCAAAAACGTGTGTATAAATAATGGGAGGCGGAATGATCCTGCCGGGTTTTAGAGTAATCGCATTTAGAAGGAACGTCGTATGCCAATAGGGACAGTGAAATGGTTTAATAATGCAAAGGGTTATGGGTTTGTACGCCCCATCGATGAGCAAGGCGAAGATATTTTCGCTCACTTCTCCACCGTCATGATGGACGGTTACAGAACATTGAAAGCTGGCCAACTGGTCGAGTTTGAAATTTCAACTGCGCCAAAGGGCTTCATGCCATTAACATTCGTCCACATATCAGTGAACAAGCGTTGATCGAAAATGCAGGCGCCCTTGCCTCACGGAACATCACCGCACAGTTTATTGCCGTAGATGAAAATGCGCGCATGCCTGAAACGGCAGATCAATAGGTTACAGGGGCTTATATCACCCCCCCTGGCTACCCACTGTAGGGGTCCAGCATGCTGGGCCCTTGATGTGCCAAGCACATCAAATAACACTAAACCTATAAGTTAGACAAAAATCAACATACCTTGAACCCTCCCTCACTTTACGATACACTGCTGCTATCATGATAAACCAGGGTTTACACATCATCGTCGGCATGTCTGGCGGGGTCGATTCGTCAGTAACGGCTTTATTGCTGAAACAGCAAGGCTTTGATGTGCAGGGTGTTTTTATGAAAAATTGGGAAAAGGACGATACTGACCTGTATTGCCATTCTGCCCAAGACGTTTTCGATGCCAAGCGGGTGGCCGATAAAATCGACATCCCCCTCTCCAGTGTGAATTTTGCCCAAGAATACTGGGATCGGGTTTTCACCCATTTTCTGAGCACTTATCAAGCCGGGCGCACCCCCAATCCAGACATCTTATGCAACACGGAAATCAAATTCAAAGCCTTTTTAAACCATGCCAAATCCCTCGGAGCCGATAAAATCGCCACGGGCCATTATGCACGCGTCAAGGAAACAGAGCGCGGCTTCGAGCTCCACAAGGCTGTCGATCTGCAAAAGGGCCGAAAGCTATTTCTTACATGGGCTTACACAAGCTCAGCTCAGCCAAGCCATATTCCCCTTGGGCGAGATGCATAAACCCGACGTGCGTGCCATTGCCCGCGCTGCTGGGCTGGTCAATGCTGATAAAAAGGATTCAACAGGTATTTGCTTCATTGGTGAACGCGCGTTTAAAACGTTTTTGAAGGATTATCTTCCCGCCCAACCAGGTAATATCGTGACAGTTGATGGCAAAACAATAGGGTCGCATGAAGGATTAATGTATTACACCCTTGGGCAACGGCAAGGGTTGGGCATTGGCGGGCTGGCTGATGCGAGCGAACTGCCCTGGTACGTTGTTCGCAAAGACATGGTGAATAACCGCTTGATTGTGGCACAGGGCAGTGATCATCCTTCCCTATTCACCAGCAAAATATTGGTTTCTGAGATACACTGGATCGGGGAAGCGCCCACCTTTCCTATGACGTGTCAGGCAAAGACTCGGTATCGCCAGGCAGATCAAGCTTGTACGATCACCCCTGTTAACGGGCGATATTTAATCAGTTTTGATGTGCCGCAACGCGCGGTCACATCGGGGCAATCGGTTGTTTTTTACAACGGCACCCATTGTTTGGGCGGTGCCACTATTGAGGATATTGACGATGGACATACAAGCGCTTTCGCCCCTTGACGGCCGTTATGCAGACATTGCCGATCCGCTGCGTCGGGTTTTCAGCGAATATGCGCTGATCCGCTATCGCTACCGCGTCGAAATGGCTTGGTTTTTATTTTTATGTGACACGCTGGATGTGCCCGTTTTGCGTGCTGTCAATACATCAGACAAAGCTTATCTGAATGAATTGTGCGATTCATTCGACATTGCAGATGCTGCTGCGGTGAAAAAAATCGAACAAACCACACGTCATGATGTAAAAGCACTTGAATATTTCATGAAATCACAATTCGCCACACGCGAGACCTTGAGAAATGCGCAAGAATTTATTCATTTCGCGTGCACCTCTGAAGACATCAACAATATTGCGTATGCCTTCATGACGCGTGATGGTCGCGCGCTGCTCACCACACATTATCAAACGATCATTGATGCACTCGAACACTTTGCCAAACAATGGGCTGATCAGCCGATGTTATCGCGCACGCATGGGCAAAGTGCGTCACCGACGACGGTCGGTAAAGAATGCGCTAACATTGCGTATCGGTTAACGCAAGGTTTGAAGCGCTTAAACAACGTCGTTGTGTCTGCAAAAATCAACGGCGCTGTCGGTAATTTTAATGCCCATCATGTTGCGTTTCCCGATATTCACTGGCCGTCGGCAGGGAAAGCATTTATTGAATCGCTTGGATTTGAGCAACATCCTTTTACCACACAAATTGAACCGCATGATCATTTATGTGAAATGCTTGATGCTATTGCTGCGTTAAACGTTATTTTGATCGATTGCTCGCGCGATATGTGGGGTTATATTTCCCTGAATTATTTTAAACAGCGCCCTGTTGAAGGTGAGGTCGGTTCTTCCACCATGCCGCATAAAGTCAACCCGATTGATTTTGAAAATGCAGAAGGTAATTTTGGGATTGCGAATGCGCTGGCACGATTCATGAGTGATAAATTACCCATATCTCGTTTTCAACGTGATTTAAGCGATTCTACTGTGTTGCGCAATCTCGGCGTGGTGTTTGGTCATACCGTCTTGGGTTTGGTTGCATTAAACCGAGGATTGGGTAAATTGGACATCAACCGCGACGCAATCAGCACTGATTTGAACAATCATCCCGAAGTGCTGACTGAGGCTATTCAAACAGTGATGCGCTGCCACGGGCTGGAAGCACCTTATGAGCAATTGAAAGCATTGTCTCGAGGCAAAGCATTAACGCTCGAATCCTTACGTGCGTTCATTGAAGCACAACCATTGCCGGAAGCGGATAAAACGAGATTATTGGCATTAACGCCGGCAGGGTATACAGGTTACGCTTAAAACCGTATCCCGCCACCGACGCCGATATACCGCTGAAACCCACCGAGTTCGCCGCTGATACGCTGGCCATATTCTATATCTAATTCAAGGAATTCTAAAGGCAAGTATTGAAACCCCGTATCGGCATTATACCCATCCGTTTGATGTGGCCCGGTTTTACTTTGGCCATACGCTTCAGCATACCATTGGAATACGTCATTGATTTGCCATGTAAAAACGAGATCTGGGTTAACACTGGTGTATCGCTCACCGCCGGCACTTGAAGAGGTTGTGGCCGTCGTTACGCCCAACATGAAAGCCAGTGAAAGCGCACTATTGAAGGTGTAATTCACGATACCATTTACCGCCGCACCCGTCCCATCACTCCCCAGGGCCTCTGAACCAGAAGGAAGTGTGACCAATCCTTCTGCTGCCCAGATCCATTGTCCCCTCACCGGAAATTGATGCTTAAAACCCAAGCTGGTCGCTCCAACACCCTGCACAGGCTCATCCAACCCATACTGTATAACATAGAGAGGCAAAAGCACGGTGATTTCATTCCCTGCGGGCAAACCAAAACGGGTCTGAAGCTCAGGCAAGTTGATGGCAGTGCCTTCACCTGGATAGAGCGTTTGATATTGCACACCCGCCTCCAGAATCACCTGGTCAGGTTTAACAGCACATACGCTATCGGCCACCGTAGGGCGATTCAGTACAGCCAATAAGCTAGCGCAGGGATCGTCCGCCCACAGTACCGTGGGAAGCAGCAGAAGTAGCAAGATATGACGTTGGTTCATACGCATCTATCCATGAGTGATAAAAATCAAGTATAGTCGTCTTGCAATTCCCTGCTGCAACCTGTGAATAACCCTAATCAGCAAAATGTTTCGATAGTCCCATGAACAAGTAGGGTTCTTTATAAATCACTATTTTTGATGTGTTGATCTTGTAGATTCCATTTCAATTCCGCTGGCGTAGCTTCTTTCGTTTTTCTAGCTTCGAAAAGGAGAGTCAATTTATGGATCACACCCGAAGCCGCTGGAAATCCCCCATCAAATGCATCGTACTGGCCTGATTCGAGGGCTACAACCGCAGCACGGATCAGCTGTCCGCGTAGTGTGTTTGGATGAGATTTAATCCAAGCTGACAGTTCATCAGTATGGGCTCGATGTAATATATGGAGATGTTCTTTAAATAAGTTGAAAATATTCTCAGCCGTTTGTCTATAACCCACACCCCTCGACGAAAAAATAATAGTCGCGATCACATTGCTCGGTTCGCCGGCTGCAACAGCGGTTGGATTCTCGGGATCCGGTCGAATCGCCTCTTCGAGCAACAACAATGCCATTATTTTATTATCGACATTATTTTTATTCCATTCGCACCAGAATGCTTTTTTCAATTCATTGGCAATTATATCCTTCTGAGAAACTAAAAAAGAAGGTGGTGATTTCCAAAGATACCCTGGAAAAAATCTTCTCATTTTATTGAGAAACTTATAGGGACAGCCAATCTCTGCATTATTTATTTCAAATCCACCAGAAGAACGTAGCCGTAAGCATTTTGATTCAAAAACTCCAGTAAGTTTCTCCAAGCATTTTAATTCAAAAACTTCAATAAGTTTCCCCATTTCACGGGTGTTCGGAATCGTTTGTATACGTTTACGGGATTCATATAACTCGAAAAGGCATTCATCATTTTTATTTTTTAACTCAAATATGAAAGGATAGGTATGGAGCAATTGAAGATGGTCTCTTATTAGATCTCGAAGATATTCAATATCATCAAAGACAGGAAAAATTGATACTTTAGTCAACATCGTTTTATTTGTACATAGGAGCACTGAAAGAGTCATTTCAATTTTATCATGTTCAGATAAACGAGAGTCTCCAATGGCGGTAAGAATCTGCTGGGCACGGTCTGGATAATCATCAACATTTTCACTGTTGATGGTTTTAAGTAACTCAAGTCCTTTTTTGTCAAAACCATCGTCAGAATTTAGAATGAGCGAAACATCCATCTTTTTGTTCGGAGATTTCTCTGCTATCGCTTCGCACAGCTGGCTTAACTCATTGAATATCGGATAGTCTCCTTTATTTTCTTTAAACAAACCTTTAAGTATATAAAAATCAGGGCACAACTGACCCAGTACATCTGTGAAATCTTGTAGATTGTTCTTAATAAATTGAGCATATACGCTTATCTTACGTTCATTCTGTACAATATGCGCATGACTTACATAGTTAACTTTATTTTGACTCGAATCACATTTCGTATTGATCTTGAAAAAGGAAAAATAGGTATTTAAAAACTTTATTCTCAAATTGCAATCAGATTTAATACATGTCGGGAGGTTATTAATTACTTCATCAAGCAGTGGTTTTTTTTCAGTGGACGGCTGATTCAACACAACATCAAGCGAATGATTTTTATCGTCAATAGCGAGCATTAAATGACAGATGACAACTTCCATTAAAAACTTTGAATTGTCTTGTTCGCTCAATACATTGCTTATGTTCTTGGATATAACTGTGCTATCATCGTAATCTGCCCTAGCATTTTCCAAGCGTGCTCGTAACACACTAATCAGTCTATCTAACTGCATGATTGTCCTCCCATCCATACACCCTGCCTACAGATACTCTACCGGGATGCATCATTTTAGTCAATAATCTAATTTATATATAAAGCAAGATTTTCTATCTAATTGAATTACCAGCTGTTTTGAGCGAAATGGAATGAATTAATATAACGCTATGATTTTAAAGCAATAATGCTATTATGGTGGCAAAAGCTTGGTTTGGATCGTTCGTTCTGATAGAATGATAATAAATTGATACAGAGAGTTGACACATGACCAGTTCCGATACTATTTGCTGTCACATTTACTACCAGTTAAAAACCCAAAAAAGTCCCTATCTTCAAAAGGCAATATTGGGTTATGTGGCACTTTCACAACATCGACTTGTAACGTCAGCGGAACAGATTGAGCGTCAGATAGAGGCAGCGCTTGAAGGTGAGAATCCACTCTATATTCACTGGTATTCCATCGATTGGAAGCATTCAATTGCTCAAAAACTTATCTCAAGAAAGGTCGACACGAAAGCCATTATCAATCATCGGACTGGCCCTGCAGCATATTTTACCCGTGCACAAGCACACCCTGTTGTTGGAACAGAAAGCGCTACTCATCTCACGATTGTGCCTCATGTGCATTCTCTCTTTAATTCTCACCACTCAAAATATCTCATTAATGGTGATCAAATACAGATCATGTCTTGGGATATTGGGTGGCACGACACTGAAGCCAATGCATCTATTATCATTAAAAATGATAAGTTAGCGAAAAAAATGCTTAATTTATTTGAAAAACAGAAAAAACGCTGTCAAGGCCTTTTGGATGAAATGCATGATACATTTGTTGAAACGGATGATAACAACAAAAATATTCTGATCCTTTCAAAAAATGAATCCACGGGCCCCTCTCAAACGTATGCAATATCGCTCCCCGTTTCATTCGGCCTATCTCCAGGTGATCCAAAACGCTCAGACAAATATTTATATCTGCACACCCAATATCAATGATCACAAAATCTTAGAAGCGCTTTCACTTGCTGCATCGCGAGGCGTGAAAGTGGTGATCTTAATTGGAAAACATGCCAATGATAGCCGAGAAAGAAAACCATTCATGGGCGGAACAAATTTATCATCACTTGAATCCCTTTTTCAAAAAACTGATCCTTGCTATCACGAGAATATTGAAGTCCGATGGAATTATTATGAGAACGTCTTTGGAGACGATTTAAATAGACGAAAAATACATGCCAAATTCGCCATTTTTGACGAGGAGATCGTCATGGCAGGAACCTCACCACTGGATAAGCAATCCGTCTATTTTTCTGAGGAACTGGATGTTATTATTCAGAACGATGAGATTGCAAAACAATATATGAGCGCGTTTCAGGATTTCTCGAACGAAAATAGAACCGATGATAAAAAATGTTTTAACGGCGTGACAAAACGGGATGAATTCATCAACTACCATGTCGAACGACTTGAATCTTTTAAAGTAGCCATTAAAAGAAACATCCAAAAGTCAGTAAAAAATGATAATGAATTTAATTCCCTATGGACTACCATTGAACAAGCCAAATCAAGACGAGCAGTATTTAAAGGCATTCATGATGGAATGGAATCTGCGAAAAAAAATAACAACTCACCTTTAGAGAGCGTATTACGTTCCACCTTAGAAGACTTCTTCTCTATGACAGAAAAACATCAATATATCGAAGCAGAAACTGTTCATTTTAATCTATCACCGACATATCCCCTCTCTTGGAGTATTGGTCTTGGCGTTCTCTGTGGGGCAGGATTATTAATTAGCTTCTTCCTCATGAATCACTATGAGATATCTGTCACCAACAATTCTTACGATCATTGGATTGAAGAGGTGTTCAATATTCATGTTGATGCCAGCAGAAACCGTATTGCACCCACCACCCCTGTCACGCTAGTCGCATTACCGATATTATTTGGCGTGGGTATCGGCTTGTACCGAAGCTGGGTCAAAGAGAAAAAAATCAACCCAGCCCCCCTGTAGATCCAGATAAGATTCATTTAAGATCCCCTATCCTTCGCCGATACCCTCTCTGAATACCCTTAAAACGAGAGGAGATGATCATGACCAACAAGAAACACCCTGTGGATGACATTCAGGAAGATATTCGGAATGAAGCCCATGTATTGAAGGCCGATGCTGAAGAGCTTATCCATGATGTGACTGAAAAAGCACAACATCTTGAACAAGAAGTGGAAGCTTATACGAAAGCCGCGAAACAGTACATCACGAAAAATCCTTTAAAATCAACTGCCATTGCAGCATTTGCTGGGGTATTGATCGGCAAATTGTTTGGCAAGTAATAAAATGAAGGACAATCCCTTTGAAAAGCTGGGAAGCGCTTACCTCGCCCTCATCCGTGAGCATGCCACCCTTTTTACATTGGAAAAGGCCCTCGCCAAACAAAGTATCCTGCCGTTTTTGATCAGTATGGGGGGTAGCTTCTTACTGATCATCAGCATATGGATCACCCTCCTCGTGATTACATCCTATGGGATTTATCTGCTGACGCAGAACCTGAACAATACACTTATCATCATCAGCGTGATTCAATTGGTAGGCCTGGCACTCGGGCTCTTCTTGATGAAAATGTATCTTAAGCGTATGGGATTTAAGCACACGCGGGCTCATCTTAAAATGTTTTTGGAGAATGATGATGAGCCGTAAATCCCTGATCAAATCGATTCAAGAAACGAATGATGCGATCACGCTGCATCAACGTCAAATACATGCGGCCAATGAAGCCATCTCACAGGCCATCACCCCACCCACCCCTTATGTCTATGCCCTGCCGATCGTAGCATTTTTATTGGGATTACGTTATTCTAAGGTGTGCTCGAAAGTCGTATCATTGAAACAGATGTATACTTACGGGATGTTGCTTCTTCCTCTGTTTAAGGACTAACGCGTGTCTGATTTGCTCCGTCAAGATCTGAAAACCCTTGTGAATATTAACAGCCACTCACTCAACCCCGTCGGCGTACGTGCCGTAGGGGAATACTTGCGACCAAGGTTTGAGGCGTTAGGTTTTCATACCGAATGGCATCCAAACACCGATCCACATTACGGCGATCATTTGTTTGCAACACATCCAGGCACAGGTTCTCACATTTTATTATTAGGCCATTTAGACACAGTATATTCTGTTGACAGTCCCTTTCAACACTACCATGACACGGCAGACAAAGCCTTCGGCCCCGGTGTGTATGACATGAAAGGCGGCCTGTTGGTGATATTGTACGCACTCGAATCATTGCACGCTTCAGGTTTCCTGAAAAACAAGCACATCACTGTCGCATTATTGGGCGATGAAGAACAAACGTCTCAACCTTGGGAAATCAGCCGTCAAGCATTATTAAAAGCAGCACTAACCGCAAACATTGCGCTCGGTTTTGAATTTGCGCGAGCATTGAACGTTGCGGTGATTGAACGACGCGGCACAACCAATTGGACGCTGGATGTCCGCGCCAAAGGTGGTCATTCATCACGCATCACGCATGTGGACAGTGGCTCAGGCGCGATTTATCATACCATGCGTATTTTACAAAACATGCGCGATGAAATGCTGAAACATGACGGGTTAACATTGAATCCTGGCGTGATCGCCGGCGGCAGTTCCCTCATCGTGAAGGAAGCCAGCATTGAAACCGTGGGCGCGCAAAATATCATTGCATCCCATGCGATGGTGCGTGGAGATGTGCGCTATACGCACCGTGATCAACTTGATGCAGCGGAAACGGCTTTACAACATCTTTTGCACGATAAAGATGATCCACACATGCAAGCCGTCCTAGCATTTTCACCCCCGAAACCTGCCATGGAGCGCAAACCGGGTAATGAGACTTTGCTCGCTCAATTCAGTGAGATCAGTGTGTCATTGGGCGGCGAACCGGTACATGCCGTTGATCGCATGATTGCCGGCGCCTCTGACATGAACATGGTCAGCCCTTACGTTCCTGCCTGCCTCGACAGCCTTGGCGTATTCGGCGGCGGTGCACATACTGAACAGGAATGGATGAGTATCCAAGATTTCCCGTTTGTGGTTGAGCGGGTGAAAAGGATGTTACTGTCGATCTAAATCATCATTTTATCTTTTATATCAGTGTGTTGCATGATAATCTCTTTTGTGTTGAAGCATGACTGGTAATTTCAGAAAAATTATTGTACACTGAATATGTACATATCCAGGAGCTCCTATGAAACAGATTAATATCACAGAATTTCGTCAGCATTTACCGAGCTATTTGTCCTCTGTACAAAAAGGTGCTGAAATCATGATCACTTCCCATGGTCGTGTCATCGCCCATATTGTGCCTCCTGCAGAGCCTCAAAAAAAGGCGCAAGAAAAATTACAAGCGTTGCGTCAACATGCCGTTGTTGGAGATGTCACTTCTCCCATTGACGAAGAATGGGGCGCTGCTCAATGATCATTTTAGATACATGCGCGTTAATTTATGATGCACTATCGCCAGAAAAATTAGGGAGGGCGGCTAAGAAGGCTATTTTTGCTTCAGTCAAATCGGGCACATTGGCATGTAGTGATATCAGTTTATGGGAAATTGGGATGCTCATTCAGAAAAAGAGATTAGAGCTTGATCTTTCCACTGTTGAATTTCTAGACTTGGTGCTACAGGCGCGGGGGCTGCAAGTACTCAGTATCACCACTGAAATTGCAGCACTCGCTACGGATATTGTTCAATTCAAACATGCAGATCCTGCTGATAGAATCATTGCAGCAACAGCAATGCACCATCGTGCGAAATTGTTAACCAGCGATAAGAAATTACAAGCATTTTCAGGATTAGTCACGATTTGGGACTGATCAAATACAAGGACTATTTGCCCCCTTTGAGGGTTTTTTGAGGGTTTAGATACGCAAAGTTTAGCCAGGCAGCCCATTTTTTATCTAAAAATCAGTCAGTTATAAAAGGCGGCATTATCAGTTTTCGCCTACAACGCTCACTATACCTATTGATAATTCAGATCAAGCATGTTAACATTCTCAAATCTGTCATAATAGAGGAATATATCATCATGAATAATGGGAATAATATCCAAAATAATCAAAATGCGGAATTCATATCGGCAATACGTAACAAAGATTTTACCACGGTTTTTAACCTCATCAGCAAACCGGGACTAGACATCAACTGTGCACAACCTGAGGCTCACCGCACGAGATGGGATAGCTCAGATCAAGATCCAATCCCCCCTCAAGATATCACACCCCTTATAGAGGCGACAACGCGTGAACGATTTGATGTTGTGGCGCTCTTGTTGGGTCAAATTGATATCAAGGTAGATGCTACCTGGAGAGGAAAAACTGCAGAGCAATGGGCAGAGGGGAAAATAAAAACATTATTTGACGCTCATGCTAAAGGGTATTCCAAATCCTGGTTCATTGAGGAAGCTAAAAATGCCAGCCAACCCATCACCTTTTTCAAAGCAATCCGCAACGCCGACCTAGTGAAAACAACATCTCTCCTATCGAATGGAACAAATATCAATATCATCGCTGAGAACAACACATCTGCCCTGGTGTTATGTGCAGCGGGAAGAATTCTAGGAATAGGACTTGCATTCACGCCGATATTGAGTGGAATGAACATGGCATTCATCGAGAATAATTTAACCACATTCAAGAAGAAAAGCTCTATAGATAAGACGCCCTTTCTTGACGAACGATTTATACCCGTCGCTAACGCCTTGCTAGACAAAGGAATCGACGTCAATGCTCGAACACACGACGGACTAACAGCACTGATATTGGCTGCCGCAGTGGGCGATATACAATTTATTTCGTTACTGATGTCGAAACGCCCACATGATCTTAACATGAGTCTACGTGATAATGAGACCAGCAGAAATGCCAAAGAATGGGCAGAAAGATGCGGACATACCTCTGTTGTTTCAATCATAGAAACATATGAAGATTTCGCAAAAAATACAACACACGTAGAAACTCCCGTGAGATTGAGCGGCTCCAGCGCTAGCACTTCACAACCGGGTCAGCGTAACAATTCTTCGTTAGAGCCATCTTAGAAGAGAGTCGTACAGCCTGGTAAATGGAAAGAGAGATCAGCCAATATATTCCATCAACATCTCCACAGGCACGCGGGTCTGCACCAATGTGTCGCGATCGCGAATGGTTACCGTGTCTTTCAAGGCTGGATCGGAATCTTCAGCGCCGATGGTGTCAAAGTCGACGGTGATGCACACAGGCGTGCCGATTTCATCGTGACGACGATAATTTTTACCGATGTTGCCTGAATTTTCAAGCACCACACGACCGCGCACATGACCACGCAATGTATTCACAATATTCTCAGCATAAGAGACCAGTTCTGGCTTGTTTTTCGCCAAGGGCACGACAGCGACTTTGATGGGTGCTAAATGCCGTTTCAATTTCAACACAGTGCGCGTTTCGCCATTGGGCAAGGTTTCTTCACAATACGCTTCCGCTAACACGGCCAAAACACCGCGATCGACACCGGCGGAAGGTTCGATCACATAAGGAACAAACCATTCTTTAGATTCTAAATCTTGCACGGCCAATTTTTGCACGCTGTCATGATTGGGCAATACTTTAGCAGTGATGTTAAACGATTCAGGCGATTTGGTGTGTGAACCCAAATCGTAATCCGTGCGATTCGCCACCCCTTCCAATTCTTCCACGCCATGCGGGAAACGATAACAAATATCGACAGTAGCTTTAGAATAGTGTGCAAGCTCATCTGACTTTTGTGAAACCTTCTCAAGATTCTCCGCACTCAAACCCTGAGACAACCACCAATTGTAACGTTGATCTACCCAATATTGGTGCCACTTGTCGTCTTCGCCGGGTTTCACAAAAAACTCTAATTCCATTTGCTCAAATTCACGCACACGAAATATAAAATTGCGGGGGGTGATTTCATTGCGAAAGGCTTTACCAATTTGTGCGATACCAAAAGGCAGTTTCGGCACCACACTATCCATCACATTTTTAAAATTCGTGAAAATGCCTTGAGCGGTTTCAGGACGCAAATAGGCCAACGCATCATCGTTCACGACCGGACCAACTTGCGTGCGGAACATCAAATTAAACGGACGAGGTTCCGTTAAGTCTTTTTTACCGCACACCAAACACTGGCCGTCTTTCACAAAATCTGCACGGAAGCGGGACTGACAGTTTTTGCAATCAACCATAGGATCAGTAAAGGTTTCTTCATGACCAGAATGCTGCAACACCGTGCGGGCGGTCACAATACTGGAATCCAATCCTTCCACATCATCGCGGTTATATACCATGGACTGCCACCAGGCTTGTTTCAGATTATTTTTAAGCTCAACACCCATAGGGCCATAATCATAAAAGCCTTGTAGCCCGCCATAAATCTGACTGGACGGAAAAATAAAACCACGGCGCTTACAGAGCGCGACCAAAGATTCCATGCTTGTTGCTGCCATCACTCACCCGCTTTAATGAAGAAAGCGGTATACTACCACGATGTCGACCTCCATTGAAACACTGTTAGCGAGCATTCCCCCTTCAACCCTGAAGAGGGCTGCTGAAACATTGTCCCAGCGTTACCGTGATGGGGATAAACCTTATTTAACGGAAACATCACATTATCTGGCCTATTTGGCTGTTCGTCTACCAGCTACTTTTCAAGCCATATCAGCCGTGTTTCAATCGATTGATCCGTCCACGGTTCACTCATTTTTAGACCTTGGGGCAGGCCCAGGAACAGGCTATTTGGCCGCTCAAGCCCATTTTACTGCGCTGACGGAAGCCACGTTGGTCGAAACAGACCCTCAATTTATCGATATCGGCAAGCAAATCACTGATGGGCCGGTCACGTGGAAGCGCGCTACCCTTCCGACTATTCTGCCTCCACACGATGTGGTGCTCTTATCCTACAGTTTGAGCGAAATGGATGAGCCTGAGAAAGTCTTGAGATCTGCCTGGATGGCGACACAACAATATTTGGTGATTGTAGAACCCGGTACTCCCGCGGGGTATGAACAATTGATGGGGGTTCGTGACGCCCTCTTATCTGAAGGCGCTTTCATGGTTGCGCCTTGTCCAAATGCCCTTCCCTGTCCCATGACAAATGGTGACTGGTGCCATTTTCCTGCACGGGTTGAACGCAATCGTTTGCACCGTTATTTAAAAAGCGGCACGCTCAGCTATGAGGACGAAAAATACAGTTTTATCGTGATGTCAAAAACGGAAAAACCATTGCCCCGGGCACGTATTATTGCACCCATCACCTTCAAAAAAGGACATATGATTTTACCTTTATGCACGGAAGGCAAAATTGAGGCAACAGTGGTTTCACAAAAAGACAAAGCGCTGTATAAAAGCTGTCGGAAAAAAGAATGGGGCGATGCATTTTCAGGAGATAACACATGAAAACGGTTTTTCTAATAATGGTTATATTTTTCCATCAAGCCCATGCTGGCATCACGACCATTCCTTTTCATAACACAGTATTCGAAAAAGACTGTTGCCTCGTGATTTCCCATGCAGGTGGCAGCATTCAAGGTTTTCCTTACACCAATTCTCTCGAAGCATTGGATGCCAATTATGCATTAGGGCGACGGGTTTTTGAATTAGATTTTGATCAAACAAAAGATGGCCATTGGGTGGGCAGCCATGCCTGGGACAATCAACCATTATCTCGATATGACAGGATCATGTCGTTATTTGGCGCCGCTGCGCCGAAACCAACGGCGCCCACGCTGGCTGATTTCTCAAGTCAAGCATTACATGGGAAATTCACACCATTCACATTGTCTTCTCTCGCAGCGTGGCTCAGCCAACACCCCGATGCCACTGTCGTCATCGACACGCAAAATGTTTTGCCAACACTTTATGAAGCGTTGGATGCATACCCCACGATTCAACACCACATTGTGTTTCAAGCCTATGATCAGGCCGATCTTGATTTTCTGGCCTCAAAACACATTCCGATGTCACGCATTATTTTTTCAAATTACCAATCCATGCTGAATGCTGATCAACTGATCGCCCTGTTTATACGTGAGAAGATCGGGGCGCTCACTTTGCCAGCATCCCAAGCCCTTCAAGACATTCACACATTGCGCGCTGCATTGCCTAACACACCGATTTATGTTCACGGCAAGCCCGCCTCGATTAATTCACTAGAGTTGCAAGATCGTTTTGCGGAAGCGGGTGTCTCGGGGTTTTATCTTGATTAGAAAAAATGTTGACGTTCGTGAAGAGTACATTTTCGCCGCTCTGCTTTTGGGCCTGTGAGTGACTGTGGCGATGTTTTTCCCTCTAGTTCATCCAGCGCTTTCCGATACCCTTCTTCATAGTAGGCTGCAACTTTGTAGCTTAATTCAACGATGTCGTAACCCTTTTTTAGCCTGATATATGTTTTTGAACGCTCCCGATCCTTGATTCGTCCATAAACTCTTTTGAGCCTTGAAAAAAAATCACCAAATTTTAATGTAGGCCTGGCGATTAAATCTTTCATTAATTTATTGGTCTGTCGAAAAAATCCTTTGATCCTTGAAAAAAAATCCCCATATTTTAACGCCCGCCTGAGGATTAAAGATTTCATTAATTTTAGTGTACTCTCCGCTGAGGAAACGGATTGACCTCTATTGATATTCTTCAGCAACGAGTGACTGCTGACGGCCAGCTTATGCAGCGTTTTACTTTTGACCCATTGGCGAGGGATAAGCCAAGATGTGAATCGATGTGTTTTATTGTATTCCGCTGAAAATCTCTCTGTCACATCTTTAAGAGGGTTGATTATTGTTTCACCCATGACTTTGCGGTGGTTAGCGAGTTCTGTTTGACGATCAAAAATACGCTGTTGTAATCCTACAATAGCGGGATCGTCACAGACTTTAATGAGATGTTTTATCTCTATAATATCGCGATCTTCACAATCCTCACTGACTTGATGGCTTGCAAGAATGGCGTACATGCCCTCCTCTGTCAAGTGCAGTGCCTGCAATCTCTTTTGGCGTAGTTCATTGTCCGGCATTCTAGCAGTGTATGACAAATTTTCGATGACTTTTTCATAGGATTTAATCTGCACCTCAGGGTTATTAACCACTGCATCCAATAATTTTATATGTTCACGTAATACGGCCTTATGATCACTCATCATGTGCCTCCTTCACTACTACCACAAGTGAGCAGTATACTTCGCTTCTGATCATTAAGTCAATATTATGACGGCGTGAAATTTTAATAAATAATTGATATATAGATATTTTTTATCATGGCAATCAAGTACGCAGGCTGCGACATCACATCTCAAAGAAGCATATTGAAAAGAATAGTAATGATCAGCTAAAGATGTAAACCCTTGCAGCCTGCGCAATCGGCTTGCTTCGTGAGCGCTATTTCAAAGAATTGCGCACGAGGGTAGCCGGCTCTTCGGCTGTCGGGTGAGCCCGCTGTTCAAGGTGTTGTTTAAGGATGTTAAGCGCTGATGTTTTTGCTCGACATAGTTTTTCAAGGCCGACCGCACCGACAAGGCGTGGCCCTGGCGCGCCCCACACCGCCGCCCCGGCATAAATCGCAAAATCAAAACCCAAACCCGTCGTGGGCGGAGAAGAAATTGGAGGGAAATAGGAAATATCAGAAGATGATTGATAATTGTATAAAGTGAGAGAACGGGTGGGTGGCTGGTTTTGTTCCATACGATCGTAAAGACCCTGGAAGAATGCCTGGGCATCAACGGCCGGAACCAAACGCTCTAAATAACCAATCACTTGACACCAAAAGAGGGAGAGTTGATTGTCATTCCAGGGATCCCAGTTTTGACTGTAGACGTCAAAGGCTTCAATCAAATAATTGAGATTAAAGTGATGACCTTCGGTGACTTCTTTGGGAAGAAAATAGTGTCTGAATTCATTTAAAACCGCTTGGGTTTCGGGGCTTGTTGGGTCATTTGTGAGGGCATTGACTATCTTATCCATCAATGCGGTAAATTCAGCTTCGACCTGTGGGTACTCAAAACCACTGGGGAATTGCTCTTGCATTTGTCTTTGTGCGCGCTGTATTCCTGTTTCGATAGTCTCGCCGTTTTCATTCTTATAAATAACTTGATGGGCATGCTTGAGCATGTCATTGTAAATCTCACTGTCTCCAGTTCCTAAGGCGGCTTTAAAGGCAGAGCTTTTAACCCTTCTTGGCACCACTCGGTCTTCATCTATACCCGATGCCCATTCAACTCCGCTTGTTTCAATAAACATGACTTTGGGATTGGCAGCAATCATCGCTTTTGCTTTTTTGACATTCTCTTCGGTGGGCTTTAAAACATAGTCCATGAGCTGCTTTGCAGCGCGTTCATCAAGGCCTGGCTGAATCCAAGCGCGAGTTTCACGGTTCATAATCAAGGTCGCTGCCGTGGCGGGTGTTGAATACATCGCAATTCTGGCAATCAACTCAGGGGGTAAGGCCGGTAAAGCTTGTTCTGCAGATGCCTCAGGTTCCTTTGATTTAAACATGGAATACCTCAACGATGAAAATAAGTTAGAAAGAAGAATACTGTAAAGACAATATAAAGTCAAATACTTAAGGCCATTAGGAGAATAAAACCAGGTTAAAATAGCAGAGGGTCAGACGCGTCAGCGCCGCAACCCTGGGTAATGATAGTAATAATATGGCTAGATTACCCTTGGCACACTGGTCAATTATTTTTGAAGGTTCGCAATTTAATACAGGGTAAGAGTGGCGCCTCATGAAGCAAGCTATGTAAATTTGATAGCGACGACTTAACGTCTGGATAACAAACCAGTTTATCAATAAGTCCCGACCATGGTTGTGGCGCTTTGCCACCTTCTCTGTAACGATGGATTGCATTTTCACCAACGCTCTCCCGAATCATTTGAAAGGCCAAATTTTCCAGGTATACTTTCCCATATTCATCAATTTGATTTTCATCAAAGATCTGATCAATGGTTTTTTGAAAACGAATCAATGCCCATAAGATGGGGATAGCTTGATGTCTATCATCAATATAAATGTTTACAATTTCTTTTGCATCATCGATGTTAAAAAAGCTAAATTCAACAGCCACTTCATCATAATATTGATCATTTACCAAGCAGGAAGCCCGCTTTTTATTTCCATAGCAATGCGCCCCCATACTTTTTAATAAATTCAATGTATCTTGATCGTGAGTGTATAGTTCTATTTTTTTGCACTGTTTTGATGACTGGATTAACTGATGGCGCAAATGGGCAATGGCAGAGTCATCATAACCTGAATCCAAATTAATGCTCCAAAATATAATATGTGAAAATCTCAGCGTTCCATGGGTACCTGAAATGTTCAAATGATTTGATTTCGAACAAACATCTGATTTTAACTTAGGCATGACGGGCAAAAATGGTTGGACAGATGATATAGATGACTCTAAAATATTTTCATCAAGAATGTATTCCATATAGCGAGCACCCATTCTCCATTTGTTTCGATATTCTTCTGGCCCGGTTTCTCTGCGGGGTCGATCTGCAAATTCAACAGTTGGAGTAAATCCCATTTTTTTTGCTAGCTGAAAAGCGGGATCATTATCAGTTGTTATCCCCATTTCAATGCGTTTAATCATCGGCCTTTTTCTTACTTCCTCCATAAATAATTTATAAAAAAGTCTACCCAAATTTCTGCCAAGACAGTCTTGATGAACAGCGAAAGAGCCAAATTCGACAGTGTGTTGATATTTTCCTTGCTTTGTAACAATTCTGCGGACAGCAACAATTTTTTGGTCTTCTTTTAATACATATACTTCACTGGTATTAAAAATTTGTTTGAAATCTTCCTCGTGCGTAGTTTTTTCAAACGCTAAAAAAGGCAAAACATGTTCTTGCTTCCAAATATCACAAATGGCATCAAAGTCTGATGTAGTGGCTTTATAGAGGACAATCAACTCAGGGGGTAAAGCCGGTAAAGCTTGCTCTGTAGATGCTTCAGGCTCCTTTGATTTAAACATGGAATACCTCAACGAAGAACATAAGTTAGAAAGAAGTATACCGTAGAGACACTATAAAGTCAAATACTCAAGGCCATTAGGAAAATAAAACCAGGTTAAAATAGAGGTTTTATGTTTGAAATCAGGTGGTTGCCTCGAGAATGTCAACAGGCCAAGCTGCGACTGAGCAGCAGCCACTATTATTATCCAGACCAGCGCAAGTAGCTTTGCAGCCTCAACAATCACTGATAGTGTGCTAATTTGTCAAGCATGATGTCGACGTATAGAAGACACAAGAATGAAACCACTCCACTTGCAGCACAGTATCCCATTGTTTTGATTGGTGCCGGCGCGGGGAATCGAACCTCGGACCTACTGATTACGAATTATAACAACTGATTTTATATACGTTTAAAATCTTTTATAATCATTTTGAATCTTTTATATTTTCGATTAGATATCATATACATAAAATAAGTTTCTGATATAATCCCTGTGAATGTTTTGGAAACAATGTTAAATATACTGTCGACACATAGTCGACACACGCTATCAGTCCCAATATACCGCAAGGAGCACAATATGAAGATTACCAAAAAAATTGTCGATGGCTTAATCCTTCCTCCCGTAGAAGCTGTCGGCAAAACAGCACAAAAACGTTACTACGACGACTCACTAAAAGGATTTGGCATTCGTGTGACCTCTGGTGGATCTAAGTCATTTTTTATCGAAAAGCGCATAGGCGATAAGCTACGACGTATCACCCTAGGTCGCTATGGCGAGCTAACGGTTGAGCAGGCTCGTAAAGAAGCTCAGAAACTCCTGGGTCAAATTGCCTCTGGTGTTGATCCTATCGCACAAAAACAAGCTGCGAAGATGAGTGCAGTCACCTTAAACGATGCCTTCGGTGACTATATCCTGGCGCGCAAAGGCTTAAAGGATAAAACTGCCTACGATTACAAACGGTGTATTGAAATTGCATTTGCCAAATGGAAAGACAAACCGCTTGCATCAATCACCAAAGATAGCGTCTCAAAACTGCATGAAATGCTTGGCTCCGAACATGGTCATGCCTATGCCAACCTCTCCATGCGCCTACTGCGCGCAATTTTTAATTTTGCCATTGCAAAATATGAAGGCGAAGACGGTCGATCGCTCATACCCGAAAATCCCGTCAAACGATTATCGCAAACGCGAGCATGGTACCGTGTAGACAGACGACGCACATTCATCACGGTACATAAACTAACTGAATGGTATTCGGCAGTCACAGTCCTGTTAAATCCTGTACTTCGCGATTACTTGTTGTTCACTCTGTTTACTGGCCTTCGGCGACAAGAAGCAGCGAAACTGCAGTGGCATGACGTTGACCTTCAGGCAAAGACCTTTACGGTGTCTGATACAAAGAATAGGCACCCCCATACCCTACCCTTATCTGATTTTTTATACGAACTTCTTTGCAAGCGAAAGGAAGCGACAACAAAAGCCTACGTTTTCCCAGGATCAGGCAAAGGTGGCTACATCATTGAGCCACGCAAACAAATGGCAAAAGTGACGCAAGCAAGTGGTGTTGAGTTCACTGTTCATGATTTACGGCGCACATTTATTACCATTGCTGAAAGCATCGATATATCTGCATATGCCCTGAAGGGCTTGATGAATCATCACATGTCGGGCGATGTGACAGCGGGTTATATCATGACAGACGTCGAGCGATTGCGTAAGCCGATGCAACAGATCACCGATTATCTTTTGAAAGCGATGCATTTGAAGGAAGATGCCGAGGTGGTTCCAATAAAATTGTCAAAAGCTTAAGTAATCATGCAGAAAAAATGATCATTGCTATTGACATTTCAAAATAGGTAATTGATAATTCGAATGCACCTCGTCAAAGGTTTCTATGACTGGCAACTGGGCCATTACCATCCAGGGTCTACCTACTCAAAGGGTTCTATGGGTGCGACAAGCGCATAATCTTGGACGCATTCTCCACTAGGGAGAGTTGTAGCGGAACAGTCTTCATCTGAAAATGTGAAGCAGATATCCCACTGTGTAAATGGGAGACAAGATCGTCCTAGTAGATTAAGTCATAACGGGAAATATCGACGCCTTTAATGTCGATAAAATGGTTCTTGGTGCTTTTTTATAAAGCGCCTGGAGTGATTTACGTTTTGATTTAATAAGGACTGATCATGACTGATCTTACCTATTCTTCATTGGCAATAAATTCTGCGCCAAAACTTCTCACTGAGCATGAAGTTGCTCCAATTATCCGAAAATCCGTTCATTGGCTCCGGCGCGATCGTTGGAAAGGCGGACCGGATGCTATCCCCTATAGAAAACTAGGCTCATCTGTTAGATACGATCTGCAGAACGTTATCACCTGGATTAATTCGCATGGTCTACAAACCTCTACCAGTGAAGTGAGGTAAGCCATGGAATACAAAAAATACACCGCAGGACGTGGTGAAAACGTCCATGCGGTCAACAATTATCCCCGCGCAAAGTATATAAGAAATGAGCTCGATCGTGACAAACGCCCTTCACCGTTGAAAGTGCTATCAATGTTCGACATTAAGCCTGGAAAAGCAAATGCTGCGGGCTTCTGGAGAATAAAATGTCCGTTTCACAAGCAAGGCAAGGAAAAAAATCCAAGCTTTGATATGCACCAGGTCGACGGGTATTTCAAATGCCATGCCTGCGGAGCAAAGGGGGGTGATACGATCGCATTTTATATGCAAATGACTGATAGCACCTTTTCGGAAGCAATCAAAACGCTTGGTATCGTGAGAGGTGCAAAATGAGCACTTCAATCGTTATACAGGAAACAGCACAAGAAGCTGCACGTAGGCTTACAAAATATTGTCAGGATAATGGGTATAAACTCAACAATCTCTATGAATACAGGGATAGTGCAGGGATTACCGTATATTATCGTCTCAGATTAGATCATCCTACAAATCCCAAGAAAATATTCCCAATGCACTATCATCCTACAAAAGGCTATCAATTAAGCGAGCCAGGTGCATTTTCAGCTGGTCAAAAACCGTTGTATGATTTGTTTTATCTTGTGCAACACCCTGATGCGATCGTATTTGTTGTAGAAGGAGAAGG
Organism: uncultured Gammaproteobacteria bacterium; assembly: GCA_963848305.1. Lineage (GTDB taxonomy): Bacteria > Pseudomonadota > Gammaproteobacteria > JABCZS01 > JABCZS01 > CAWKDC01. Next base: position 468,668 of record CAWKDC010000001.1, read on the forward strand.
GGTAGTAGATGCGCTGAATGCGTTCATTGCGTTACAGGGGGCATCTTCAAAATATGTTGCAGTCACAAGCGGTGGAGCAACAAGCGCAAGTAGCGCAGATTGGTCCAATCTGGCGGGAAGGATAGTACGGATTTGGGGAGATAATGACGATCCTGGCAAAAGGTATGCAAATGTGGTTGTCGCCATTTTGTACGAACTACGTTGTAACGTATCAATCTTAGATATTTCAGGATTAAACCTACCAGAGGAAGGTGATTGTGTTGATTGGTTGGCAGCTAATACCCAAGCAACAATTGATGATTTGCTTGGCATACCTGTGCTCAAACTTGAACAGCAGGAGCATGAGAACCTGCATTTAAAAGATGCTGAATGGACTATTCCGGGTTCAATATTAGCACCTCTACATCCTGTCCCGACTTTTGAGGCAGAAATACTTTTGCCAAAACCATTATGTGAATGGGTGATGAGTGAAGCTGAGCGCATGTCTTGTCCACCTGATTTTATTGCAGTTGCTGCAATAGTTTCTTTAGGTTCAGTGATAGGTGCGCGATGTGGAGTGCGTCCTAAATCTCAGGATCCATGGATAGTCATACCCAATCTATGGGGTGCAATTGTTGCACCCCCATCTTCTAAGAAATCACCCGCGATTGCGAGAGCCTTTAAGCCCATTAACACACTTGCAGAGAAGGCAGTTCAACAATTCGATGAAGAAATGGAAGGGTATTCTGTTAAAAAAAAACAATACGAGGCGATGCGAAGAGCGCATGAAAAAGCAATTGATAAAGCTGCGAAAACCGCTTTAAATGACGGGGATCATGAATTGCAAACAGCCCTCATGAGATATCAACACTTTGAGCAAAATGCACTTAAAGAGCCGACACTTAGACGATATAAAACCAATGACAGCACAATTGAAAAAATTGGTGAACTGCTGCAAGAAAATCCAAATGGGTTGCTTGTCGAAAGGGATGAGATCGTTGGCCTGCTGTCTACTTGGGAAAAGCACGGGCATGAAGGTGATCGGGCATTTTATCTTGAATCATGGAATGGCACATCAAGCTACAATACAGATAGAATTACTCGTGGCTCAATTTCAATACCAAACCTTTGTCTTTCTGTATTCGGCGGAATACAGCCTGATAAGCTTATTGCATATCTCGAGCAGGCTGCTTATGCGTTATCAAACGATGGCATGTTACAAAGATTTCAGTGTATTGTTTACCCGGATCCCACACCATGGAAATGGTCTGATTCCAGGCCAAATGATCAGTTGCAAGAAATGGTAAACAAGAAATTTGAAACTCTATCTGAAATTGACTTTGGGACACTTGGCGCATCACCTGGTGATTGCCATTCAAAGCATGCCTTCTTTAGATTTGATAATGAAGCGCAGCAAATTTTTATAGATTGGACTTCCGAGATAAACAAAGTCAGAATACCTCAAGAACCACAACCCATTATTCAAGAACATTTGGCGAAATATGATAAGCTCTTTTCTGCCATTGCACTGATCCTGCATCTTGTTGACTGTGTTTCATCGGGACAAGGTGGCCCAATCACAGCAGAATCGGCATATCGCGCAGCTGCTTGGTGTGAGTATTTAGAAAAGCATGCCAGGCGATGCTATGGTCTTCTCATTGACGATGGATTACGCTCAGCTCAGGCTTTAGCAGAAAAAATACAGAACGGTAGGCTCTCAGAGGATTTTACAGCTCGAGATATAAGTCGTCATAATTGGAGATATCTAACATCAGAAAATTCAGTTAAATCAGCTCTTGAATGGCTTGAAGAAGAGGGATGGGTACGTTCGACTGAAACAGGGGGAAGTGGCCCTGGTTCGGGACGACCAACAAGACGATACTCGATCAATCCTCACCTTAAAACAATTAAGCAGAGGAGCGATGAAAATGAGTGATTGGTTGCAGATTGCGAAAGAAAAAATCTCCAAAAGGCCTGATCATAGTACTGCCATTACTGACAATAGAGATCTAATGTCACTATTGACAGTACATAGGCCGCAAGATTCAGATGTTTCGCCTGCTTCTAATGTCACTATTGGCAGTACCTCATCTGAGGTTTTGTCGAATTTTTTTGAAAAGGCACCGACACTAGACATTGAATTATTGTACGACGATATACAATGGCTGATCAGAATTTGTCTTGGAATACCAGCAGCCAAATTAAGGGGGCTATTCGATGGATATATTCGGCGATGGCTCAAAGCAATGTCACAAGAACCTGCCATTCACAAGCGTCAAAATATTGGACGTTACCATGCCAACACCTTTTTGCGAGAAACACTATCACAAACCAGGTACAATTCCATCAACCACAGGAGATAATCGTCATGAACGATTCAGAAATGCTGACGAAGCTATGGTCTTTTATCGGTATTAAAGGTATTCAGCATTACCTTGAAGGCCGTGATATTACTGAGGAAGAAAAATTTGAAGCAAAGAAACAACTCAAGATCATGGGATATGTTGCCATTGAAGATGAGACCAGTCAACAACGTACTGAACGTGAAGCCAGTGAATTGTTAGACGATCTCTGGGAAGCAACTTCTGTCGATGAGATGGTTGCATATCTCAATTACCCTCTGGCAACGCAGGAAGGTCGTGAATCGACGATCACGCAAATGGGCTTACGAGGATACAAAGCTGTCCTTAAAGACGATTTACGCCCTGCAGTTTGCAGAGATTTTGCAGGTTAAGGGGGTGATTGATGGCACAATTTCAAGCCGGGCAATCAGGCAATCCGCACGGTCGGAAACCAGGCTGTTTGAATAGACGCACGCAATTATCAAAATTGCTCGAGCCACATGCTGAAGAACTCATTGGCATTCTCGTGCACCAAGCTAAAGCCGGTGACCCAAATGCCTTAAAGCTATGCATTGAAAGGCTCATCCCAAAGCCGAAAAGCGGAGGTCCTAGCATTTCTCTACCAAACGTGGATACCTCCCTGCCGGATCACCTAGAGCTGTTCAGGGAGGCATTGTTGCTTACCCTTACGAATCAGGATGAGATCGATCTGGATGCCCTGAAGGTAATTTTGGAGCTCATCAGTGTATGTCATAGCGAGAAGCTTGCAGTCAAGGACGACGATGAGTCTGACCAAAGACTTGCTGAACTAGTCAAGAGGCTGCAGCATCAAACTATTTAGCGGCGAAGACAGTTGACCCACGATACCTGATCACCTACAGACCGTATAAATTATTTTCCAGTTTGCTTGCTGACGACATCACTCATAATGCTCCATATTTTGTCGTCGGAGAAACCAAATTTTTTGCTCCATTCATTGTATCCTCCTTGTCCATAGTTGGTGCTTGTATAGACAAATGGAATTTGCCCGTTCATATTATGTGATCCACAGTATGGCCCAACATAACTTCGACAAGTGGAGGTGTAAATAGCGATACAATTTTTGCCATCATTACTGCAGTCGATTGCTCGAAAGCCTGCGGAATTAGCAGTACCCTGAAAAGGGAGAAAGACACTACTTTGCGTCCACTGCGTGCCTCCATCCGAGCTAGTATAAATGATCCCAGCTCCTGCATTGTTAGTCTGTACAACTTTGCCAACTGCTATACAATATTCATCATTATCCCCATTGCAAGTAACACTATTTAAGCCTCCCCCAAGTCCCTGCTTTGGTATATATAATGACCAAGTAATTCCACCATTGGAAGTTCTGTAAATTAGTGGCTGACCAGGTTCGGTTGGTAATTTTCCTGCTATTCTCCCAACTGCAATGCAATATTGACCAGTTTTCTTATCGCAAGCAATCGAGTTAATCTTTGATTCGCTAGTATACTTTTGAATGGGATAAGTATCCCATGTTATACCGCCGTCAGTGCTCACGTATGAAACAAAGGTTGTTGTATTGTGGTCGATTTCATATCCTGAATTATAATCACCAATTGCTGTGCAAAATTGCCCATCGTTACCGGAGCATGATACGATGCGAAGAGCAGATCCTAGAGTTCCAAGTCCATTCGGATAATGTGCTGTCCATTTACCTCCGTTATAGCTTCGATACACAATTGGTTGCATTAATGATCCCGATGAATTTGTGTATGAGCCAACTGCTACACAATTTTTTCCCATACATGATATATCTACTAGACCCGATGCTCCACCATGCGTATCAATACTAGACGCGCCCCAGCTTTGGCCTGCATTGTTGCTTGTGTACACGACAAATGTCGTACTATTATAAGTGCCATATATGTCACCAACAGCTATGCACGTTTTACCATCGTTCATGTTGCAGGTAAGCCCCCTGATAAATCCTGAGCCAATACTTTGTGATGTTGTCCAATTTTTTCCTGAATCAGTAGTTTTATATACAACCGGTCTCATGTCCGCAGAAGTAGATCCTGTCCTCTCATTGAGCATGACGACCGCTGAAAAATCATCATCATTCGTGTACGTATTAGATGCATAGGCTGTTGTAAGCATCGAGAGCGTTATGAATATGCATATAGAAAGATATTTTGTCATTGCATTTGTACTCATTCAATAATCCAATTTTACAGTGATAAGTCAGCCATACATGCTTCATGACATTTGATGTTTTTTGTATTGTCAAACGATTGCCTAAACTAAAAATGATACTCATTGCCCGAGGTTGGTATAAGTATCAGGCTCACATCCTATAAGAATGATTAAAAAATGTCCAGCACTTTTAAAGTTAGGTAAAAAGATCAGAGACCTTAGGAAAGCCCGGGGGTACTCTAAAGAGAGCTTTGCCGATAAGGTGGGCTTAGATAGGACCTATATCGGGGCTATAGAGCGTGGTGAACGAAATATCGCTGCCTTAAACCTCATTCGCATTCCAAAGGCCCTTAAAATAGAAGTTGGCGAACTGTTCCCACCCGTAAAAATACCCCAGATTGATTCGCTATAGTTGCATGTGATGCACTCCCTTTTAGAGTAGTATGAGGCTTGCTTTTCTTCATTATTTGTTAGATAATGGACTATATGTAGTCTTGGCTGTACAGCGGGAGAAGATGAAAATGATTGATATCAAAGACATAGAAAAACAAGACAAAGCAGGTGAAAATTCATCTATTACCGCCGCAGTTCCAGCAAAGACAATTGATCTCGCCACGTTAATCGCACCCCTAGCCGCATTCCCCAGTGTTTTTGAAGCTATTAATGACAAAGAGATAGATGAAACAAGAATTGCTCTCCTGCAACAGCTTTCAAGCAACAAAGATACTGACGCAAGAAAAGCAATCCATAGCGTGCTGATAGACATGGAATGGCACTTTTCTACGGAAAAGCCCACTTGTGGCATTATGTTCGAAGAAATGACCTCTGAAAATAAGTCTCGGTTTATCATCTTTCTTTCGGGATTTGAAAACACCCCTACATACACTTTATACCTCAAAGAGAATTTAATAGGTTGGCTTAATATTAAAAAAACTTATCCGGTAACAGGGCTTCCCTTGAACCTGGGTGAAATGGCATATTTACAGAATGTGCATGGAATTGATATTGATAACCCTTTAGTTGGTTTAAATCCCGCAACGCTAATCCCTGCGGTCCAAAGTACAATGGCAGATTATATGGCGGAATATCGTTGGGAATTTGAAACACGAGGTACATGGGCAGTAGCTTGGCTCATATTTAAGGAATGTGCTGCATTGGGGGTTATTGGTTGTATCATTGTATATGCGGGGTTTTGCGCCTTGCTCATCCCTGCCCATGCATCTGTCTACGTAACAAACCTAACAACTCGCGAGCATAGACCTTTTACCGATTTGTTTAATATTTCCCCTGATAACAGAAATAGTGGCTTTGCTTATGCATGCACATACATGGTCTTATTTAGCGCGATTTTTACTGCATTATTCGTGACCGGAGCCGCCCAAAGCATGGCGGAGGATTTTATAGAGTCAACCATGCCCAATGCCGCGTCTCATTCAGGGATGTTGACAACCTATTTTGCAGTTTGCTTTGCATCGCTTATCTCGAGTTTACCGTTGTACTTCTCAATATTATTAGCCGGAAAGTCGCTAGAGAGTAAGGTAAATCGACTTTTTGGTGAAGATCACGTAAGTCGATTATTGGCCTCACAGCGTGCAGCTGGCCAAGCTGCGACCGAGCAGCAGCCACTATTATTATCCAGACCAGCTCAAGCGCAAGTAGCTTTGCAGCCTCAACAATCACTGATAGTGCGCTAATTTGTCAAGCATGATGTCGACGTATAGAAGACACAAGAATGAAACCACTCCACTTGCAGCACAGTATCCCATTGTTTTGATTGGTGCCGGCGCGGGGAATCGAACCTCGGACCTACTGATTACGAATCAGTTGCTCTACCAACTGAGCTACGCCGGCAATACGTATATAGCCAAGGCGCCATTGTACATAAAAATTGATATGAGGTGTAGGGGGGGGATTGCCCTACAACGAAAGAGCAAAAAAAACCCCGCATCGCGGGGTGTGGGCTAGTAGTGATTACAGCTTTATCTTTATTAAAATACAGCTTGTTTAAACCTTATCTTGATGCTGAACGCGGCAATTTTGAGGTAAGTATTTACTCTCTATTCCATCGCCATTGCAAAGCCAATTGATTGAACCGCCATTGTCATTGGCGGATAATACTAAATTCTTGCCTGTTAACCCTTTGCCTGCGCTGTCTCCAAAGGTCACAATGATCTGATTGTCGGATACAGCCACGCTGCGGACAAAATCTCCCCTGATACTATCAGGGCGGGGCATGCCTGCAACACTGTTATTATGGGGCCAGCTGCCTTGTGACATATAATATTCCATCACGGACAACTTCGCACCCGAAGCCAAGCTCAAGCCTTCCGACACCTTGCTACGGATGGTGAAATCGTTATATGCCGGTATCGCAATCATGCTTAAAATGCCAATGATGGCGATCACTATCATCATTTCGACGAGCGTGAAACCTCGTGCCGCTAACCTAATCATTGTCTCTCTCCAATCGTTTTTTTGGCTGTCTTTAAAGACATTTGCCTTGTTTATTCAATATAGCAAACTTTCAGCATCATGCTCAAAAAAAAACCAATATTTTTTCACTTGACCTGAGGGCTCCAAAACCGTATCATGCGCTATCACGAGGAAAACATGTCAGGCAAAGTCTTTATCAAAACCTATGGTTGTCAAATGAACGAGTACGACTCGTCTAAAATGTTTGATTTACTTGAGAAAACACAAGGTCTGACCAAAACAAACACCCCGGACGATGCGGACGTTATCCTCCTGAATACTTGCTCCATCCGCGAACGCGCCCAAGAAAATGTCTTTTCAGAGCTAGGCCGGCTACGTGAATTCAAGATCAAAAACCCCAAAGTCGTCATTGGTGTCGGGGGATGTGTGGCCTCCCAAGAAGGGGCGGCCATTCGTACCCGCGCTCCCTACGTAGACCTGGTTTTCGGCCCCCAAACCCTGCATCGGTTGCCCACCATGATGGCTGCGCTGAACGATGGCCCTCAAATTGATATCCAATTTCCCACGATTGAAAAATTCGACAACCTCCCCGAGCCACGCGCAGAAGGCGTGCTTGCCTATGTGTCTATCATGGAAGGTTGCAGCAAATATTGTACCTTTTGTGTGGTGCCTTATACGCGCGGGGAAGAAGTCTCTCGGCCATTCGACGATGTCTTGGCAGAGGTCGCCAGCTTGGCTGACCAAGGCGTGAAAGAAGTGACTTTGCTCGGGCAAAATGTGAATGCATACCGCGGCACGATGCACGATGGGCATATCGCCGATTTGGCTACACTCATTGAATATGTCGCCGAAATTGACGGGATTGAACGCATTCGTTACACGACCTCCCATCCTGTTGAATTTTCCCTCGCATTGATTGAGGTTTACGGCCGCGTCCCCAAACTCGTGAACCATTTGCACTTGCCCGTTCAATCAGGCTCTGATCGCATTTTATCCTTGATGAAACGTGGTCATACCGTCTTAGAATATAAAAGCAAAATCCGAAAATTACGCGCCATCCGCCCTGATATCACCATCACTTCTGATTTTATCATTGGTTTTCCCAGTGAAACTGAACACGATTTTGAACAAACCATGAACCTGATCCAAGACATTGGTTTTGATCACAGCTTCAGCTTTATTTACAGCCCACGTCCTGGCACCCCCGCCGCGCAAATGGCTGACGATACGTCTATTGACATCAAAAAAGAAAGACTCGCTCTATTACAGCAGCGCATTCACCAACAAACAGACCGTATCAGCCAAGCCATGGTCGGCCATACTTATCCCATTTTGGTTGAAGGCCCCTCCAAAGATTTTCCGGGCAAACTCAAAGGACGAACGGAAAATAGCCGCTATGCATATTTTGAAGGAGACACCCGTCTTATCGGACAAGTCGTCCCCGTCACCATGACACACGCAGGGCATCACTATTTACAAGGCAGACTGGCGCACGCATGATGGACATTGACATACAGATCGCCAGTCATTATTCCCCCCTCCCCACCTCAACCGATCTGGCACGATGGGCAGAAACCACGCTCAAACATCAACATACCACAGCGGATCTCACCATACGGATTGTCGACGAAGCCGAGATCATTGAGCTTAATGAACATTATCGCGGCAAACACAAGGCCACGAATGTGCTATCTTTCCCCATGGAAGCCCTCTCTGAAGCAGAAGCAACGCTCCTCGGAGAGTCAGACAATTATCTTGGGGACATCGTGATCTGCGCACCAGTTGTGGCCGCCGAGGCCGCGCAACAAAGAAAAACATTTGAAGCCCATTTTGCACACATGGTGGTTCATGGTACCCTACACTTAATGGGGTATGATCACGTGACCACCGCACTGGCGGAGGTCATGGAACCCCTAGAAGTGCAAATTTTAGCATCCATGCAATTTCCTAACCCATACGAGGCCAATGACAGAAATGAGTGACGAGAAACCCGCGAGTAGTATTAAGAAATTCCTGCGTTCCTTTTTTCAATCCCCCATGGAAGACAAGGATGAGTTGTTCGAACTGTTAACTGAGGCTCGCGAAAATGAATTGCTGGATAATGATGCGTTCGAAATGCTGGAAGGCGTTTTATCCGTCGCTGAAATGCAAGCCCGCGACATCATGATCCCCCGCGCTCAAATGGTCGTGATTGAGAAAGATACCCACTTGAATGATTTCTTACCTGAAGTGATTGCGTCAGGTCACTCGCGTTTTCCTGTGGTCAGCGAAGACAAAGATACTGTTGTCGGCATTATTCTCGCCAAGGATATTTTGAAACATTTGTTTGCCCGGCATGAAGAACCTTTTCGGATTGATGAATACATGCGTCCACCTGTGTTCGTGCCAGAGTCCAAACGTCTGAATGTGTTACTGAAAGAATTCCGCACCAATCGCAATCACATGGCTGTGATCGTCGATGAATACGGCGGGATTTCAGGTATCGTCACGATTGAAGATATTCTCGAAGAAATTGTTGGCGAAATTGCAGATGAACATGACGCGAAGCAAGAGACCGCTTTCATTCGCCGTCAAGATAGTCATTATTTTTTGGTGGATGCCCTCACCCCTGTTGAAGATTTCAATGAATATTTTGAAACAGAATTGCCTGAAGAAGATTTTGACACCGTCGGTGGATTGGTGATGCAATCATTTGGGCATTTGCCAGAAACAGGTGAAGTCACTTCATTAAACGAGTATGTGTTTGAAGTGATGGAAACCGATGATCGGCGAGTGTTGAGTTTGCGGGTGAAGAAAGGGAATATGGAAGTACCTACGCACTGAATATCCCATGATTTCTAGGCGCCGTAAAGCATCCATATTTGAGACCATGACTAATGCCAAAGATCCATCACCCTATCATCACCATCCTCCTCGGCGCTGTCACCGCCCTTGCTTTTGCACCGTTGCAATGGTTTATCATTGCCATGATCACACCTGCGCTGCTTGAGCGCAGTATCTATCAACAAGGCGCAAAACAAGGAGCACTTCGCAGCTTCTTATTTGGTTTAGGCTTTTTCGGCGCGGGTATCTCTTGGGTGTTCGTGAGCATTCACGATCACAGTGAAGCCCCGCTGTGGGCTGCTCTCGCCATCACATTTATTTTTATCGCCGCTTTAGCAGGCGTGCTCACAATGATGGGGGCTGTGTATGGCGCACTCACCCAGCGGCTACGCACACCCTCTTTACTGATCTTTCCGTTATTATGGGTGTTATTCGAATGGGTGCGCACGTGGCTGTTCACTGGTTTCCCGTGGTTATTGCTCGGCTACACGTTGATCGACACACCGTTGCAAGGTTTTGCGCCATTATTCGGCGTCTACGGTTTATCGTTTATCTGCGTATTGATTGGTGTTGTCACCGTTAGGTTATTTTCCATGACACTTCGGCAACAAATCATCAGCACTGCTTCCATCTCGGTATTATGCATTGCAGGCTTATACTTGAGTCATGTTGAATGGACGCACCCGATTGGCGAGCCTAAAGTATTTGGGTTGGTACAAGGAAATATTCCACAGGAAATCAAATGGGATCCCGCTTCTGCCAAAGCCAACTTGGCCACCTATCGCTCCCTCACACACACCCTCAGCACCAGTCACATCGTGGTCTGGCCTGAGGCGGCCTTCCCCTATACATTGCCTTATGGACGCGAATCTTTGTTGATGATCGATGAAGATGCGCGCCACGCCCATCAAGCGCTCGTCACGGGTGTGGTGATTGCAGATCAACATGATCGCTATACCAACAGTGTGATTGCCATCGGTGACAATGCAGATGGCCGTTACGATAAATACCATCTCGTGCCTTTCGGAGAATTTGTCCCGTTTCATGAATGGCTTGGCAGTACGTTTGATTGGCTAAAGTTGCCGATGAGTTTTACTGAGCCGGGTTTGAAAATTCAGCGCCCGCTTGAAGTACAGGGATTGATGATCACCCCCCTGATTTGTTATGAAATTGTATACCCTGAACTGTCTCGCCTGCGCGCATTGGACAGCGATGTGTTGCTGACGGTCAGCAATGATACCTGGTTTGGCCGCTCCCTCGGGCCACTTCAACACATGCAAATGGCGCGCATGCGTGCGTTGGAAAATGGTCGAATGTTGGTTCGCGCGACCAATAATGGCATCACAGCAATCACTGATCAACACGGCTACATTCGTCAACAAGCACCGTCAGATCAAGCCACCACATTGACTGGGGTTGTTCAAGGATACGCTGGCCAAACGCCGATCATGCGGTTGGGGCATCACGTGTTGTTGATGTTGATGGCGGCGGCTTTGGTGGGGGTTGTTATGATCCCTCGCCGCCCCTCTACATTACCCGGAAATTAATAAACTGCCACGGATCGCTCTCATCCAACTCTTCCCTGAACAAACGGCTGCGCCCTTGAAGCGGCGTCCAATCTGTGTATGCGCCGACCATGCGGCCTAAATAAGGGTTTGCAATTTCGAGCACAGTTTCATATGGCAAGTCATCTGGATCTAAGATCCCCTCAAACGGATTTTTAATCGCCCACACCATCGCACCCAAAATGCCTGCGCCCACTTGCAAGCTCGTTGCAGTATTGTAAGGTGCTAATTTGCGCGCTTCATGTACCGATAATTGCGACCCATACCAATAGCCCCCGAAATCATGGCCCATGAGCAAACCACCCAATTCATCAATCCCTTCCACAATGTCTTTGCCAAGTACGCGGTGGGTTTCTTGCACTTCCATGTTTTTACCCGCCATTTCATGAATGGACAACACGGCTGCATCACAAGGATGATAAGAATAATGCACAGTAGGACGGTAAACCACTTCATCATTGTCTTTCACGGTGAAATAATCTGCAATAGAGATAGATTCTCCATGGGTGATCAGAAAACCATGAAACGGTCCTTCCAGCGGTGTCCAACTACGCACACGCGTTAACACACCAGGGCGCTCCAAACAGATCGCGGCATCGCAGCCAAAGTCATGTCGATAGCCATCATGCGGAAAATGTTTTTCATGCGAGCCCCAACCCAACTCTGCCGGTTGACAACCTTCGCTCACAAATCCATCCACAGACCATGTGTTCACAAATTCATTGACGCGCTTTTGAGGAGAGGCTACTTGTGTGTCACGCTCAGCGCAATGTATCACTTTGATCTTCAGCTTGTGTGCCAACGCAGCCCATGCTTCGCGTGTGGTGGGCCTTTCGGCAGGCATGTCTAGATCGTTTGCAATCGTGATCATGGCCTGTTTCACCCAGTGGGAAATCAAACCAGGATTGGCGCCATGTGCAGAAATGGCGGTGGGGCCGGCGGGTAAGCGTTCACGCAAGGCGAGCATTTTTTCACGGATCGCATAGTTGCTCCGCTCAGAGAGACTCAAGGAAGGATCTGTGTAGCCACCGGGCCAAGGTTCAATGCAGGTATCGAGATACAATGCGCCTAGTTCGTTACACAACTCCATTAAGGCAATACTAGAGACTTCCACAGAAACATTCAAGAGAAAATCCCCTGGGCCCCAATAAACTCCCCAAGACGGATTCATAATTCTCTTCCGTCAACGCATTGACAACGAAATTGATGCCATACGATAACGCTTCTTCATGACCACGGTGATCAGCCGTCACGATGGTGATTTGCTCAGGTCCCATATCAATATGTCGTAAAATCAACGGCAACACCCCTTGCCCGATGCTCCCAAACCCCACCATGATGATTTTCCCCGTGAATACAACGTGTTTCTTATCGAGCATCATCCCACTTCACTCCTACAACAACTGAGCATGAAGTGTACATTAAATGAACAGAAACGCCAAGCTTTGTGATATTATCTGTTGCTTGAAACTCGAAAAAAGGCTAAGATGATTGGGCTGGCCGCACATCAACAATGGAGTGTTGTATTCAATGTCCACTTTCTTATTAAAAGGCTCTCAATACACGCTCACTGCGTTACAGCTCCTTTCGCTCGATTATAAAACCTTCAAAGAACAACTTGCTGAAAAAGTAAGCCAAGCACCAAAGTTTTTCAACCGTACGCCCGTCGTGATTGATCTGCAACGTGTTGCCAGCCTGCCCGTCGCCATCCAGTTCGAACAACTCTTCAGTATTATTCGTGAACATGGGTTGGTGCCCGTGGGCGTTCGAGGTGGCACACCGGAACAGCAATCACAAGTCAGTGAGATGGGTTTGGCTATTCTGCCTGAATCTAAAACCGAAAAATCCGAAGCTACACCTGCACCGGAGCCTCCGCCTGAAGCGCCCGCCAAAGAAATCACTTCACAGAACATACTCATCACGCAACCCGTCCGCTCCGGGCAACAAGTGTATGCACGCGGTGGCGATTTGGTGATCATCGCGTCTGTGAGTGCTGGTGCAGAAGTGCTCGCGGATGGGAACATCCATATTTATGGTTCATTGCGCGGTCGCGCATTGGCCGGCGTAAATGGTGATGCCAACGCACGTATTTTTTGTCAATCACTGGAAGCCGAGTTGGTCTCAGTGGCAGGACAATATTGCGTGAGTGAAGACTTGCGAGGTCCCCACTGGGAAAAAGCGGTCAGCATCGCATTACAAGGCGAGCACTTGCAAATATCGCCTTTGTCATAAATACTTCAATTACTTTGTAGAAGGATCCTATCTTGAACAACACAACTCAACAAAAACGCCCTTGCCAAGTGGTGGTGATCACCTCCGGTAAAGGCGGTGTGGGTAAAACCACCACCAGTGCAGCCGTCAGTACCGGCCTTGCGGAACTTGGCTTTAGAACTGTTGTCATTGACTTTGACGTAGGCTTACGTAACCTGGATCTCGTCATGGGTTGTGAACGCCGTGTAGTGTACGATTTCGTGAACGTGATTCAAGGTGAAGCCACTTTAAATCAAGCGTTGATCAAAGACAAACGCAACGAAAATTTATATATCCTTCCCGCATCACAAACACGCGACAAAGACGCACTCGATAAAGATGCCGTCGGCCGCGTGATTGAAGAATTGAAAAATTCCTTCGATTACATCGTGTGCGATTCCCCTGCCGGGATTGAAAGCGGTGCGTTGATGGCACTTTATTATGCTGATCTCGCCATTGTGGTCACGAACCCAGAAGTCTCCTCTGTGCGCGATTCCGATCGTATTCTCGGCATTCTGGCAAGCCGCTCATTGCGCGCAGAAAAAAACCTGCAGCCAATCCGCCAATTCATGTTGGTCACTCGCTTCTGCCGAACCCGTGCCGCCAAAGGCGACATGATGTCCGTCAAAGACATTCAAGATATTTTGGGCGTGCCCTTGCTGGGCGTGATCCCCGAATCCAAAGCAGTCCTTCGCGCATCCAACGAAGGTGTTCCTGTGATTGTGAACAAGGAATCCGATGCAGGCCAAGCTTACATGGACGCTGTTCGCCGCTTATTGGGCGAAGAGATCCCCATGCGCTTTGTCGACAAACCCACCCTTCTTGAACGTATTTTTGGGGCAACAGAATAATGATGAGCATATTTGATTTCTTCCGTGCCAAGGCTCAAGCGCAACCTTCCACGGCCAGTATCGCCAAAGAGCGCCTTCAAATCATTGTGCAGCACCAACGCGGCAATCAAGAGAACGTTGATTTTATGCCAAAATTGCAGCAAGAGTTGTTAGAAGTGATCAGCCGTTATGTGAACGTTGATCCCAATTTGGTGAAAGTCGCGTTAGAAAGAAGTGATGAGCGCTCGGTGTTAGAGTTAAATATAACATTACCGGGGTGAAAATTGTAAGGGCGCAGCATACTGCGCCCTTAAAACATCCCTGCACAATTTCATCATCAAAGCCATTTCAACCATCGCAGCGTGAATAACACGCTGAGCGCAATCATGCCCATGCCGGATAGAACAAACCAAAAACTGTACAGTCCATTTTCAGCAGGCAGATGAAAATTCATCCCAAAAAGCCCAGTCAAAAAAGTGAGTGGCAGGAAAACAAATGAAATGATCGTGAGCATGCGCATGATTTCGCCAGTGCGATAGGCTGCATCCGCCTGAATACTGGCAATGATGCTGTCGAGTAAATAGCGTGACGAATCGATGGTTTCACGAATATTCACAGATTCTCGCATCAACTGCATAAAGGAAACACGCGCTTCATCGCTGATTTCATGTGTTTGCTTGGAAGTGAGCATCAATAAAATAATTTGCAGATTCGCATTCAACTTCTTCAAGGTTAAAATATTGTATCCTGCAGCAGCAATTTTGTTGATATTTTCAGCATGATCACCCTTAATCAAACCAAATTCCAAAGCATCTAGGAAGTTATCACCCGTCAAATTTAACCGTGCATAATTATATAAACAATGCTGAAACAATAAAAAAACGATAAAACCAGCTGTTTTTCCGGCCAATTTAAAATTTTCATCATAACCTTCATGAACATAATTAACCAGATCAAGCGGCTGTTGGTGATACGTGATCGTAAATCGTTTGCCAATCAGCACTAACAATGGCAAATGCCGAAACTCCTGCAGATCGCGGCTGGTATCACCTAAAGATTCCGCATTTTCAATGTCATAGAGGTAAAACGAAATTGCAGCCGGTGTGTCGTGAATATGCGGTAGAATTTCTGGGTTATTAAAATGATCTGTCCATTTGGAATAGATGGACAACGTTTCTATGAATTGTTGCAAAGCGCCTATATTCGGATCAGTGATATCCGCCCAGAAAAACAGATTCGGCTCATTCCATAACTGTTTGAGCCGCGCTTCGTCAATGACTTCAGTCTGTTTTGTGTTCGTATCGAAAGAGACAATGTTGAGTCCGTTCATATTGTTTCCTATTCAAGACCGAGCCAAGTTTCAACAACAGTATCCGGGTTGAGTGACATACTGCCGATATGTTGTGCCAATAACCACTCTGCAAAATCTGGGTAATCAGAGGGGCCTTGACCACAAATACCATTATACTTCCCGAGACGATGACAAGTTTCAATCGCTCGGGCAATCAACATTTTAACAGCAGGATTTCGCTCATCAAAACTTTTCGCTACCAAACCAGAATCCCTGTCTAAGCCGAGGGTTAATTGGGTTAAATCATTGGAGCCGATCGAAAAGCCATCAAAATATTGCAAAAATTCTTCTGCCAATAACGCGTTAGACGGGATTTCGCACATCATGATTAATTTTAGACCATGTTCGCCCCTTTTCAATCCATGGCGCGCCAATACTTCTATCACTGCTTTCGCTTCTTCAATGGTGCGAACGAAAGGCACCATCAATTCAACATTATCAAATCCCATGTCTTCACGGACTGATTTCATCGCTTCACATTCCATCGCGAAACAAGCTTCAAAATCAGGATGCACATAGCGTGATGCCCCACGATAACCAATCATGGGGTTTTCTTCTGACGGCTCATATTCTGAACCCCCTATCATATGGGCATATTCGTTGGATTTAAAATCGGATAAACGTACAATCACTGGTTTTGGATAAAATGCAGCAGCGATGGTCGCAACGCCCTCCTTCAATTTATCCACATAAAAATCGCGTGGACTGGCATAACCTGAGATAGCATTGCTGATCGTTTCTTTTAGTTTGGGTGATAACGTATCGACATTCAACAAGGCTTTCGGGTGAATGCCAATCATGCGGTTGATCACAAATTCTAATCGAGCAAGACCCACACCGTGATTCGGCAATTTTTGAAAATCGAAAGCACGATCAGGGTTGCCGACATTCAGCATGATTTTGACAGGGATTTTAGGCATTTTTTCCACATCAATGTCTTTGACTTCGAATTTCAAAGCACCTTGATACACATACCCAGTATCACCTTCTGCGCACGACACCGTCACCATTTCACCTGGGCGGATCTTTTCCAGTGCATTACCACACCCAACCACAGCCGGAATCCCGAGTTCACGTGCAATGATAGCCGCGTGACATGTACGCCCGCCTCGATTCGTGACAATGGCTGATGCGCGTTTCATCACGGGTTCCCAGTCAGGATCCGTCATGTCTGTGACCAATACATCGCCAACTTGTACGCTGTTCATGTCTTGCAAACCTGCCACCACACGCGCAATCCCTTGGCCAATTTTTTGACCAATCGCGCGGCCTTCCGTTAAAACAGCCGATTTTTCAAGCAACTCATAACGTTGCATGGTTTGCCCTTCTTGTGAAGTCACTGTTTCGGGACGTGCTTGAAGGATATACAACTTGCCATTCACACCATCTTTCGCCCATTCAATGTCCATAGGCCGATTGTAATGTGCTTCAATCGACATGGCAAAACGCGCCAATTGAGTTGCATCTTCGTCGGTCAAACAAAACTGTTTTTGATCGGCTGCAGGAACGTCGACTATCTTCACGCGCTCTGCTGGGTTATCAGAGTAAACCATTTTAATCGCCTTGCCGCCAATTTTTCTGCGGATCACCGCCTCTTTTTCTTTTTTCCAGCGCGATTTTGGAGACATAAAATTCATCGGGATTCACAGCTCCTTGCACCACCATTTCACCCAGACCATAACTGGCGGTAATGAAAATAACCTGATCAAAACCCGACTCGGTATCAACCGTGAACATCACGCCACTCGAGGCTAAATCACTGCGCACCATTTGTTGTATGCCCGCCGACAATGCCACCTGTTCGTGCGTAAAACCTTGGTGAATACGATAAGTGATGGCTCGATCGGTGAACAGTGAAGCGAACACAGTTTTAATGGCAGACATCACCCCATCAATGCCATGAACATTCAATAACGTTTCTTGTTGTCCTGCGAATGAAGCATCCGGTAAATCTTCTGCCGTGGCAGATGAACGAACGGCAACTGTAAACCCTTCTCCGAGTTGATCGCAGAGTGTTTTATAAGCTGCTGCCACGTCTTGTTGGAAATCAGCTGGGAAAGGCGTGTCTTCAATGGCTTGACGGATCCGCTTGCCTGCCGCTTGCAGCGCATCAATGTTGTTGATATCTGTTTTGTCCAACAATTCATAAATCATTTTGGACAAACCAGATTGTGCCAGGAACTGCCGGTATGCCTCTGCTGTGGTCGCAAAACCCGTCGGTACATCAACCCCAGCTGCACTTAAATGGCGAACCATCTCGCCTAACGAGGCATTTTTGCCACCGACTGTCTCGATATCACTCAGTTGAATTTCATTGAACCATCGTACGTTCTGAGACATTTTTCCCTCGCAAGCCTTATAACAGGATATAATTGTACCAAACTTATGGGAGATACAGGATGCAACGTTACGTTTTTTTTATATCCGATGGCACGGGCATCACGGCTGAAACCCTGGGCCAAAGCCTGATCTCCCAATTTGCAGGCATTGAGTTCATACATAATACCCTGCCCTACATCGACAACCTCGACAAGGCCAAAGCGATTGTCCAGCAAATCGACGATATTGTCACGCATGAAGGCGAGAAACCGATTGTCTTCATCACGCTGATCGATAAATCCTTGCGCGAATGTATTGGCACCAGCCAAGGCGTGACGATCGACCTGTTCAGTGTGTTCATCCCCAAACTGGAAGCTGAACTTGGCATACCTGCCAGCGGCGAAAAAGGCCGCTCGCATGGCGTGCATGACAATGCCCAATATTATGCCCGAATTGAAGCCATCAATTATACCCTTTCAACCGACGATGGATTGAACCCTAATTACTATGACAGTGCTGATGTGATACTACTCGGTGTCTCGCGCAGTGGTAAAACCCCAACCTCTCTTTATCTTGCCATGCATTTTGGGATTGCAACCTCCAACTATCCCCTCACCGATGATGATTTGTCTGATGGCGTGTTGCCCAAGGTCATGCGTCCCTATGCTAAAAAATGTTTTGGCCTAACGATTGACCCCAAACGCCTACAACAGATCCGCATGCAGCGGCGTGGAGATGGCAATTATGGCACGCTCGCACAGTGTGAACGGGAAGTTCGGCAAGCCAAATCTATTTTTGATCACCATGATATTCCCATGTTGGACACGACCCAATTGTCCGTTGAAGAAATAGCAACGCATATCGTGGTCGCCATGAAATTGGTTCGGAAAATCGGCTGAAATTAATTCACGCCATCATTCATTTTTATTTGCACGGCTAAGAAACCGACATCTATACTGAGTATCACCTGCCTCAGCGGTACCCATGAAGGCAACTATAAAAAATGGAGATGACAACATGAATGAATATGTGGATTCACTGCCTTATCTAGAAATAAATGAAAGTAGTCAACCAACCGACAACTGGGACTTAATGCACATTGTCCATGTTGTTCAACGCAACCCCTTGAAACAAGTGCAAAAATTCAGTTATATGCATACGGTTAAGATAGCTCGCTGATGTAGGATGAGCGTGCAGCACCACAGATAAGATTTCCTTGATAATGTAAGACGGTCTGAGACTGGCCTGGGGAACCCCAGGCCAGCCACTCATGCGCAATGAGGCGTCACCACCAACTGAACCCCAAATTCCTTCAACTGCTCAATCGTGTAAGGCGCGTCATGAGCAGGCTCTGCCGTATTGGCCAATAAAGGCACAGACAACGCCCGGGTGAGTATCCGATACTCCCCCTCATTCGATATACCATCAATGTAAATCATGTCGGCTCCCGCAGCGATGTAGGCCTTGCAACGCGCCAAAGTCGCTTCCAACCCATCCGTTTTCAAGCCACTGCAACGGGCCATCAGCACAAAACTGGCGTGTTTACGGGCCAGATAAAGCTTGTCGGAACCGGGCACACATGGCTTCAACGGTGAAGCGTTTTTGGTCGATATGATCATCCATATGAAGGCCCGCTGCCCCAAGGGCTTCCAGGGCAACCAGCATCTCACAGAGATGGTGGATCCCTTTTGTGGCATCGACTAACACCGGTAATTGGGTGGATTTAACCAATTGATGGGCATCAACCACGGCATTACGCAGGGTGGGGGGGGTGAGGTGTAGAGCTTGCGAACCTGCCTGAGCTGCCTTTAAGCCAATCTCCACGTTGGGCGTGGCTGTCAGGTGCAGAAAACCAGTTTCCCGCAAAATATCACGGAGTTTTTCTCCAGGGTATCGAATGGTGTCCATGCGCGTCCTTGTGCATTTGTTTTAAAAAACATTGAGTTGAAATCAGAGACCTGGCATCGTGGCCAACCAATAGACAACGCCCGCCGTGAGGGTGAGGATAATCACCAATGCCGTGATCCCATCCACCATGTCATCTGAAAGGCCTTTCTTTGTTTCTTTCGTCATTGGAAAAATCTCCTGAATATGGTTGTGATGATAATACGCAAAACTTAAATTTGCAACTAACGTTTCGAAATGAATGTGTACGCGACGGGTACAACCAACAATGAAAACAGCGTGCCAAACAACATGCCGCCCACGATCACCCAACCCATTTGACTCCGAGACACGGCCCCTGCTCCACTGGCCAACGCCAAGGGAATAGCGCCCAGCACCATCGCGCCTGTCGTCATCAAAATAGGGCGTAACCGCATCACGGCGGCTTCACTCACTGCTTCAAATGTATCGAGGCCTTTGGCCGATAACTTATTGGCCACGTCGGTGATCAGAATACCATGTTTGGTGATCAAGCCAATCAATGTCACAAAACCTATTTGGGTATAAATATTATTCGTGCCACCTGTGATTTTCAACATGAGCAATGCGCCAATAATGGAAAAGGGAACCGTCAACATGATGATGAGAGGATCTCTGAAACTCTCAAACTGCGCGCTCAGGACAAGGTAAATAAAGATCAACGACAGCAGCACTGTCATCACCATTGCACCACTGGACTCCATATAATCTTTCGTGAAGCCAGCCCACGATGTTTTGGCATTGGCAGGCAGTGCACTCAGAGAGATACTATCGATCGCTTCCACCGCATCACTGAGCGAATAACCCGGCGATAAATTCGCCGTTAAGCGCGCCGCCCTCATGCGATTATAATGCGGCAAGGTATTGGCACGCACCACGGGCTCAAGCGTGATCACCGCAGACAAGGGTACCATTCGCCCGGTTTTGGCACGCAGATATATATGGTTGATTTGATCAGGGTTGGAACGCAAATCCTCTTTCAACTGAACCATCACATCATAATTTTCGCCACTCGATTCAAAATCACTGATGTGGCGTCCGGCAAATAAAATATTCATGGCATCATTCAAATCAATGAATGAAATACCCAAATTGCTGATCAAATCCCGATTGATTTTCACTGAAATTTGTTGACTGTCCATTTTCAAATCGGTTTGCACACTGTTCAAACCAGGATATTTTGATAATGCGGTTTGAAGACTTGTCATCACCTCCGCCAATTCTTCATAGGTGCCAGACATCTGGACAACCATGTCGATCGGTGTGTTGCCGCCGCTGCCGCTGTCAATCGGAGGCAAATCGATCGCAAATATTTGAGCACCCGGGATGCGCCACAGTTTTTGCTGAACGTCTTGCGTGATCGCGCTTTGTTTGCGTGACCGTTCGTCCCAAGGCTTTAAGACCAAGAATGCAATACCTGATTCCGTTCCGCCTGTGCCCGTCACGACCACCAAATTTTCACGCTCAGGCGTGTCAATCAAAGCGGATTGCACACTCGTCATGATTTCATCTAAATAATTGAAACTTGAATTGGTGGGTGCTGAAACAGAAACAAATACAGCCCCCATGTCTTCAGTGGGAGCGAGCTCAGAAGGTAGCGTCGCAAATAAAAAACCACCCGCTGCAGCGATACCGATGAAAAAGAAAACCACCACCTTGCGACGTTGCAGAAAGAAACTCAGCCAGTAACGATAGCGATTATCCATGCGCTGCATAAAATGTTCAAGCCACACAGTATATCGATTTTGCTCCAACTGTTTAGGCAGAATATACGCGCACATCATGGGAGACAAAGACAAAGCCACAAAGCCTGAAACGATCACGGCACCTGCCAATGTGAATGCGAATTCTCTGAAAATGGCACCCGTAAAACCGGGGGTAAAACCAATCGGCGCATACACTGCGGCGAGCGTCAATGTCATGGCGATAATGGCAAAGCCGATTTCCTCGCTGCCCTTTTTTGCAGCCTCAACAGGCGCCATACCAGCCTCGCGGTATCTGAAAATATTTTCTAACATCACGATCGCGTCATCGACCACCAAACCAATCGCTAACACCATGGCGAGCAATGTCATTGTATTGATAGAATAACCCAGTACATAAATAAGGCCGAACGTGGCGATTAAACATAAGGGAATGGTGATGATCGGAATCAACGATGAACGCATCGATCCTAAAAATGCAAACACGACCAACACAACCAATACAATTGCTTCGTAAATCGTTTTATACACACCGTCGATCGAAGACTTGATGAAAGTGGCATTGTCGAAGCTCACTGTTACTTTCATACCTTCTGGCAGGTTTTTTTCAAATGCTTCAAGACGCGCCTTTACTCCCGCAGATACATCCACAGGATTGGCAGTACTTTGCGGCACGACCGCCAGTACCAACGATGATTTCCCATCCACTCGCACCGCTGTATTTTCATCAAGTGGTCCAATGTTCACATCCGACACATCACTCAAGCGCACCATTTTGCCCGCATCATCACGCAACACCAATGACTTGAATTCATCCACATGAGACAATTTCGTGTCAGGGTCGATGATCACATTGCGGTAAATCCCTTTGATATCGCCACTGGGCAGAGATTGGTTTTGTTCAAGCAGCACCTCTTTAATGTCGCCGACGGTCACTTTACGTGATGCCATGCGCAGGGGATCAGGCCAGATGCGAACCGAATATTTTCGGGCGCCAAAAATATGGATGTTACCCACCCCTTCGACCTGTTGTAATTCGGTCTTGATGTAACGATCGATATAATCCGTTAAGGCGAGCGGATCACGGTTCACATCGCTGAATGAAATATAAATCGAGGGAGATGCATTGGGATCGGCTTTCGTGAGAACCGGATCATCGGCGTCGTCAGGCAAACGTTTGCGCACACGAGACAATTGATCACGAATATCATTCATACCCTCACTGATATTATAATCCGCGACAAACGTCACCACGACAGAACTTCTACCCTGCCGGCTTTTAGACGAAATGACGTCTAACCCTTCCACGCCAGCAATTGCGTCTTCGATAGGGATAGTGATTTGCTTTTCGATCAATTCGGCGTTTGCGCCCGTATATGACGTGGCAATTTCAACGGTGAATTGCTCTGTCTTCGGCAATTCACGTACTGTCAGTCGATCAAAACCAATGTACCCGACAATCAGCAAAACAAGGTTGATGACGATGGCCAATACCGGCCGCTCAATACACAATTGTGATAAACGCATTAGGCACCTGCCGCTTCGGTTAAAATTTCAACCTTTGAACCATCACGTAAGCTTTGATGACCTCGAGCAACCACAGTTTCATTTGCTTTCAAGCCTTGCAGAATTTCAACCCGACCCTTGAGACGTGAACCAATCATCACGGCACGGCTTTGCACTGCATCTTTGTCGATCACAAATACTTTGTAACCGGTAATCGTGGCGATGACAGCTTCTTCAGGCACACTCAACGCATTCGGATTTTCAGATAACACTTGAGACACTTCACCCGACAAACCTGGCGATAAAGATTCCATGGGGTTTTCAAAATGGGCTTCAACTGTAATTGTCCGTGTATCCACGTCGACCTGAGGACTGACAAAACTCACATATCCTTCGAACACCTGCTCAGGAAATGCGCTGGTATGAAAACGCACGACTTTACCGAGTGACAACTGGTTCAAGTAACGCTCGGGCACCGCATATTGCACTTTCAGGCTGCTTTTGTCGACAATACGGACTAAATTCTGACCCGACGTGATGTATTGACCTGGGCTCACAAAACGCAAATCCAACCTCCCCTTAAATGGCGCACGGATATTGGTTTTATCGAGCTCTGCTTGCGCATATGCGAGATTCGCTTGAGCGACTTTTAAATTGGCATCTGCTTTATCGACTTCTTGTTGCGTGGTCGCGCCTTTCTTAATGAGTTGCGCCACACGGTCATAATCCAACTTGGCCAAGGCCACTTCTGCCATCCGCTGTGTTTGCATGGCTAGTTGGGTAGCATCATTCAACTTCACGAGCAATTGATCTTTCTCTACCATTGCGCCTTCTTGGAAGTCGACGTGAGATACAATCCCATTCAATTCAGATGCGACATTGGCCTCGTTCTCGGCAACCATCGAACCCAATGCATTCACCAACACAGGCATGGGAGAAACGGTGACTTTGGCTGCAGACACAACTGTTGTGGGGAATTCAAAACCGTGGGCAGCTTTCTTGCTAATGAACAAATATGTCACGAAAAGTATGACAAGCATTGAAATTACCATTATAATCGTCTTTCGTTGTTTCATCATACCCTCGGGTGTGTTTGTAAGGATAAATTCCTAATGAATTGCATTCTACCAAAAAAGAGGTCAACATGCCTGGCTCACACATCATTTCTAGCATAGAATCTGCATTTGATCACATCAATGAGATTTCTGCAGACAAAGCCCCTACCAACTTGCTCAACACGTTGGATGATATTATCACAGCCTTGAACCACGGCGAGCTTCGCGTCGCACAAAAAATCAATGGCACATGGCAAACACAAGAGTGGATCAAAAAAGCCATTCTACTATATTTTCGCACGCACAACAGTGAACCCATGGAAGGCGATTTGACGCGCTACTTCGATAAAGTGCCCCTCAAATATACAAACGCCACCGACACTGATCTCAAACAAAGCGGCGTACGGCTTGTGCCTGGCGCGGTTGTGCGCGCGGGCGCGTACATTGGCCCCAATACTGTAGTGATGCCCAGCTTTGTGAATATTGGCGCATATGTCGGTTCAGGTTGTATGATAGACACCTGGGCCACAGTTGGCTCCTGCGTGCAAGTCGGTAACAACGTGCATATTTCCGGCGGTACAGGGCTCGGTGGGGTATTAGAACCCATACAATCCCACCCCACCATCATTGAAGACGATGTCTTTATTGGCGCCCGCAGTGAGGTGGTGGAAGGCGTTCGCATTGGCGCGGGATCCGTACTCAGCATGGGCGTGTTTATCGGCGCCAGCACCAAGATCTATGACCGGACGACCGACGAGATTTTATACGGCTACGTTCCCGAAGGCAGCGTGGTTGTTCCCGGCAATCTCCCCTCGTCCGATGGCAAGTGCTCTTTGTATTGCGCTGTGATCGTCAAGAAAGTCGATCTGCAAACCCGAAAAAAAGTAGGTTTGAATGCCCTGCTGCGAGATGAATTGTAACAAAATGTCAATGAAACTCTTGTTCTCATTTAAAAACAATAGGTTATAAAATATTTGATGCACTCTCGGTTCCTTGACGATCGCCCATGCATTTGGTTTACTGTACCATGTGTGGCTTCCCTCCCGTGTATTGGTAATTAAGGTTTGTTTAAATGATATGTTCTAATAACCCTGCAATATTAAAACAAACAATTGTCAATACGTTTATAGAAGGTACCAATTTCGATGGGTTTCAACAAGCAATAACAGAATTCATTAAAATAACTGATACCTATAAAATCGATCTCAAAAATTTAACTTACAACAATGAATCATTGATTGCATACGCATTAAATCAAAATAAATTAACAACTGTGCAAACAGCCATATACAAGCTTTATTTTTTTTGTTTGGGCGATCAAATCATTGAAACAGAGAAAGAGAAGGATTATTTACTCGCCGCCAGTCAAAAAGAAAATACCGACCTGATTCAGGTGATATTCTATGCCTATGATGAACTCGCCAAAAGTGTTTTATATAAAGATAACGGATTACCTATTAAAGAACGGATATCCGCAGCAAAAAAACATAACAAAACATTATTGCAATATTTCAAATCACCGCAAGGAAACACGCTCATCCAGAAACCTGTTTTAATTGTTCCTATCACTGTGATAAAGCCCCCAGAACCATTTGTAATGCCTAGCCCACTCAACGACTCAAGTGATTTTTCCTCGAATTTAAAAACTGAAGAAGATAAAGAGGAAGACCTTAAACTCGATCCCCTCCATTTCGAACAAGACACCCGCATCGGCATGGGCATTGGATGCATCTTTGCATTAACCATCATCACGCTCGCTTACACCCTCTCTGACGATACCCTCCGAGACGGATTTTATAACATGTTTCAACACATGCATGATGACTTTCACCACACCCACGGCGACCCCACTGGGCACATCAACGTCAAATTGGGCGCACGTGTAGGCTTCTTCTGTGTGCTGACTGCAGGTGCCGCTGCAGTCGGCGGTTTGCTATGCGGGCCGGTGCGGCGAAAATTGGGAGGCTGGTAGAGCCGCTCATGTAGCGCCCGAAGGGAGCAAATGGGGGGCTCTGCTTCTGACTCCTCTGACGAGGCTGGGGGAAATCGCATGCTGTGCCCCCCATTCCGCCGCCGCAGTGTGATAACGCTTTTCTTTCGCGCCTTCAGCGCTCGATCTTTTCTTTTATACATTTCCCAGGGTTACGGTGCGCTACGCGCACCTAACCCTGGGCTATAAACTTTAAGGCCTGCGGCCTTTGTGGATTAACGATCAATCATGAACGAGCCACGGTAAGCATGGGCAAGAGCAACAAATTTGATTTTAACGCCCCCTAGAAAAAGGGGGCAGCGCGGGGGATTGTTAATCAGCCCATTTGACGATGGCACAGATTTATTCTTCCGGATCGTCCAAATAATGCTCATGTTCTAACCAAAGCACATTGATGATACCGCAGGCGACAGCGAGGCTGACGCCGAGAATCCAGGTGAAATACCACATAATCGTTGCTCCCTTCGGGAGCTTCATGAGGGGGCTCTGCATCTGACGCCTCTGACGAGGCTGGGGGAAATCGCATACCGTGCCCCCCCCCCATTCCGCCGCCGCAGTCACGGTTGCTCAAAATTATGTTGCACAACTCATTCTTTGGTGGTATGCTGTTCATACTACTCTAGGAGGCTCAGACATGGTAAACAAAGAAGCGATCAAACAGGCACTTCTGGCGGTAGATCCAGATAAAGTCGAGCTCAAAGCGCTTCTAAATCACCACGCCGAAGGGTCGGCTGAGCGACAGGCCGCCTACGATTGCGCAACTGATTTGTGCTACGAAACTGTCATGGAGCTGTATGAGAAGTACGAGAGTTTAAAAAAAGACGAAACGACGAGGAAAGAGAATCCTGACGCTATAATTAATAAATTAAGGATCAGCAAAAATAACATAAGTGTTATATTAGAAGGTCACCACAATAAAGCCGACGCTACCGATAAGATGGTCAAGATAGCGATCGAAAAATGGAATGAGGCAGCCAACTTCTCTAACTTTGTCGCTATGCTTTTTTTATTCCTTAAGAGGGATGAAAGAATCAGGCTTTTTAAGGCTATGACAGAAAAAGCCATCACATTTGTATCGCGACCATATTTTTTTCCAGCTTTTGTCGTTCAGGCTAGAACCCACTCGTTATTCCTTGACATGGATACTCTAATCATCCGTGCCAGAATTCATAGAGGACTCAGAGAAAAGTATGCTACAGATCAAATTGTTCTGGCTCCTGACGATGATGTTGACGACCCCATCATTAGATCACGCGAGCGAGAAAACAGTTTTTCAGATGACACACAAGCTCTTTTGGAATTACTTTTAAACAAAACAGGTATTTTTACAAATGATGAACTCACAG
Source organism: uncultured Gammaproteobacteria bacterium (assembly GCA_963848305.1). Lineage (GTDB taxonomy): Bacteria > Pseudomonadota > Gammaproteobacteria > JABCZS01 > JABCZS01 > CAWKDC01. The sequence continues at coordinate 496,258 of CAWKDC010000001.1, forward strand.
AGTCTCAAACAATAGGCAAGGAATGGCGATTACTTCGTGGCATTGTCGCACATGGACAATTGAACTTGCTCAAAGTATTTTTGCAAGCGTATCCCCAAGCCATCAAAGAATCCCTTGCCTACAAAAATTTTGAGGCGATCAGCACAGCGGCTGGACATGGGCACACAGATATTGCGTCGTATATACTTGCAAAGTACGCATGCGCTGACAGTAGAAAGGAAGCGATTTGTGCAGCACTACGTGCCGCCGCTTTTGCTGGCCAGCGTGACACCGTAGGACGCATTGTGCGAACCGATATATCTGCGTCACAAGCAGCTTTGGGAAATTATTCTAAAGAAAAAAAAGAGATCAGCATAGTTTGCTCATGGAAGTCATATTTTGTCGAATGATGACAAATCATCATGAACCAGAAAGCATTATTAGAATGGCTTATCCCACTGCTGATGTAGAGCTACCAAAAAACTTGGATGAAATAGAAAATTTCGTATGGATAAAATACAGGCCTATATATAAAACCCCTGCTGCCGCAGGAGTGCTTGCCTTGCTGGTGGGAGCCGCTGTTGGCCTAGGATTGGGATATGGCGAAGTGAACATGCTCGAACCTTTTGACAATATTCACGACAGTCACAAAAATGAAAAACTGGCCATTGCAGGTGTTGCGTTTGTTGCGGCTGCACTCACGGCCCTTTTGGGTGCTTGGTATGTGAACCATGAAACGAAAAAGGCGCTGACGTTTAGAGATACGCTGGGTAGTAGCAGTGCTAAACCAAAGGATGTTACCAACTCTGCGTTGCGATAACGCTTTTCTTTCGCGCCTTCAGCGCTCGATATTTTCTTTTATACATTTCCCAGGGTTACGGTGCGCTACGCGCACCTAACCCTGGGCTATAAACTTTAAGGCCTGCGGCCTTTGTGGATTAACGATCAATCATGAACGAGCCACGGTAAGCATGGGCAACAGCAACAAATTTGATTTTAACGCCCCCTAGAAAAAGGGGGCAGCGCGTGGGATTTTTAATCAGCCCATTTGACGATGGCACAGATTTATTCTTCCGGATCGTCCAAATAATGCTCATGCTCTAACCAAAGCACATTGATGATACCGCAGGCGACAGCGAGGCTGACGCCGAGAATCCAGGTGAAATACCACATAATCGTTGCTCCTTTCTGTCATTTGTGACAACCCCCACCACAGAGGGGGGGCGTCGCACGCCACCTTAATATAAGGATTTATCTTCTTCCCGTATCTTCTCCGCCGTCACCTTGCCGGACAATTTACGGTACACCCAAGTGACATACACCATCACAACGGGTAAGACTAACACATTCACCACTACAATCGTTGCCAATGAGGTGTGGCCCGCTGTTGCATCCCAAATCGTTAAACTGTGTTCGGGCATAGACGAGGAAGGAAAAATGAACGGAAACATGCTGGCTCCCGCTGTCATGATCGTGCCTACCACCGCAATACCGCTGGACAGAAATGCCAGCACATTCAAACGGAACCGCGAAAAAACAATCCCGATCAACGCAGCCACTATCGCCGCTATTGGAAAATAGCGAATGAAAGGATAAACCTCATAATTTCGCATCCATGCACCGACGGCCATGGTCACGCTCTTGCCCAATGGAATGATATTGTCATGCTCAGAACCAGACAGCTTCAACAGCTGGTAACCCGAAATTTTATACGCAATGCAATAACCTGCAAGCAAGAACAGTGCGACGTATAATAAAGATGTGATATTCGCAATCAACCGAGCGCGATTTGCGACTGGCCCTTTCAGTGCGCATCACCAAATAATGTGCGCCATGCATGATCAACATCATGAGTGATATCAATCCACACAAGACAGCAAAGGGATGAAATTGTTGCAACACGCTCCCTGTGTGGAAGCTTTGCATAAAGGGATTGAAATGAAACGGCACGCCCAATAACAAATTACCAAACGCGGCTCCAAACACAATCGGGGGGACTAAGCTAGCCAGAAATAACGCCCAATCCCAGCTGGCGCGCCACTTTAACCCAGGCATTTTAGAGCGATAATCAAAGCAAACAGGACGCAAAAAAAGTGTCCACAACAATAAAAACAAGACCCAATAGAAGACAGAAAATGACGTCGCATACGCGAGTGGCCACGCCGCAAACAATGTCGTGCCAGCTGCGATAAACCAGACTTGCTGGCCTTCCCAAATCGGCCCAATCGTATTCAATACAATCCGGCGTTCGCCATCGGTGCGGGCGACAAATGGATATATCGCACCTATCCCTAAATCAAAACCATCCGTCAAGGCAAACACGATCAAGAATAACCCGACCAAACCCCACATGATCAGCTTCAACATCATGAAATCAAACAATGCGTCCATGGAGCCCCCTTTAATTTGAACGTGATGAAAACATAGCCATTTTTTCATGATAATAACGACCCGTGCCCAAACTGCTGGGGCCGAGCTTGATGTATTTCATCATCAAGAACACTTCGATCACGATCAACACGCCATATAATAAAACAAAACCTGACAAGCTTAACCAAACATCACGCGCAGTGACACTCGAGACCGACATGAATGTCGGCAACACGCCACCAATCGTCCAGGGTTGTCGTCCCATTTCAGCAACAATCCAACCCAATTCAGCCGCAATCCAGGGAAGCGGAATACATAACACCGCAAACCACAAGAAAGGTCGATTGTGCCAAACGGTTTTCTTCATGCCGCCATACACCGCCATAAGATAGAGCAATAAGAGCAGGAAGCCACAGGCAACCATGACGCGGAAACTCCAAAATGTCACGAACACATTGGGAATGCTGTCTTTTGCAGCATTTTGAATGTCGGCCTCAGACGCATCAACCACATTGTCTGTGTAACGTTTGAGCAATAAACCATAACCCAACTCGTCCTTCACGGCATCGAACGAATCGATTAAATCTTGACTGGGATGAGGTTGGGTGCGTAATTGATTCAAGATCCCATAAGCCGTCATCCCATCACGAATCTTATCTTCATGTTCTGCGATCAACTCTTTTAACCCTTTCACCTCTTGTGTGAAGGAACGTGTGGCAATCAAGCCCATCATCCAAGGAATTTTTACTTCATAGTCAGTGCGCATCTCTGCTTGATTGGGAATGCCAAACAGGGTAAAGCCTGCAGGCGGTTTTTGCGTGTCCCATTCCGCCTCAATCGCTGCCAATTTGACCTGCTGCACGTCGCCGATTTCATAACCGCTTTCGTCGCCGAGCACGATGACGGATAACACAGATGCCAGACCAAAGCCCGCAGCCACCGCAAAAGAACGCTTGGCGAAGGCCATGTCGCGCCCTTTCAATAGATAATAACTGCTGATACCGAGCACGAAGGTCGATGCAGCCACGTAACCAGCAGATAAAGTGTGTACAAATTTGACCTGCGCAACTGGGTTGAAAAATACTTCCGCAAAATCGACCAATTCCATGCGCATGGTTTCGTAATTAAATTCCGCACCAATGGGATACTGCATCCATGCATTCGCGATTAATATGAAGAGCGCAGATAAATTAGAGCCGAGCGCCAATAAAAATGTGGCTGCCAAATGCTGAGGTTTGCTGAGTTTATTCCAACCAAAGAAGAATAACCCTAAAAAGGTGGATTCAAGCATGAAAGCCACGGTGCCTTCAATCGCCAAGGGAATACCGAAAATATCGCCGACATAATATGAATAGTACGCCCAATTTTGTCCAAACTGAAACTCCATCGTGAGCCCCGTCACCACGCCCATCGCAAAGTTAATCGCAAAGAGTTTGCCCCAAAATTGCGTCATGTCTTTGTAAATTTGTTTACCGGTCATGACGTAAACCGATTCCATGATCACCAGGATCCAGGACAATCCCAATGTGAGGGGCACGAACAGGAAATGAACAATCGCAGTGAATGCGAACTGAATGCGCGAAAGCTCTACCACCGAATCAATCATACCTTTCTCCTTCAGATGTTATCAAATGTGCAGCAACGGCGATCCCATTCAGAGAAGGCCCAATCGGATTAGAAAAGAAAAAATGGTGAATCAACATGAGGCCAGCGAGTTTGATGGCGATGAGCAACCAGAGCTCCCACATGAGTGGTAGGCGCGTGGTGAAGAAAAAATCATGAACCCATTGTCGAAACATGGTGCGTCTCCCCTTGCTGCGGCAAGTGTAGCACATAATATCGCTTTATTGTTCCAAAGAAAATGGATAAGAATTTAACAGATAACGCGGCCATGAAACTGAAAAATAGGCTGACATTTCGTGCGTTTTTATCTGAGATCCGGTATCGATCTAAAATCTTATGTCCGCTGATATTAAATTCTCACTGGGTCCCGCATAACAATCTGTGATGCCTCACCTTATTTTAATCTCCCCGAGACAGATTGTTTGCGGGATGACGAAGGATGTGGGGGAACGGATGCAACTTCTCCTACACGACATTATCCCGAATATATGTTGGCAACGCGTGCTCGGCACTCACGACTTTCCCCTGCAAAAAATCTAACGCAGCTAATGTGACAATCGCAGCGGCTTGCGGCATGATATCTGGATAGACAGCTTTTAATGCCGGTTTTGCTTGAAAAGATGCAGCATATTCTTGAAAACCATTCCCTGCCCCGATCCACGCAGGGGGATCGACTGGGTAAGGCGCAAGATTCGGGGCAACCACACTCTCCTCCCCCTGCAACAGCATCCCCGCTGCTTCATCCCACTGATAGAGTCCCCAATATATTTCAGACTTGCGTGCATCCAGAGCAACCGCCACGTTTTTCTCATGCGTTTGGTCGAATGCTGCATACGCCATCGCCCGCAAACTGGAAATCGGCAACACGGGCTTTTGAGCACCGAACGCTAGCCCTTGAACCATCGCGGCGGCGATCCGTATCCCCGTGAAACTGCCCGGCCCTGCCCCAAAAGCAATCGCATCCAGTTCATTCAAGGTGATCTGAGCCTCATGCAACAAGGAGTCGACAAAAGCCAGCAACATTTGGGTATGCTCACGTGGCGCGTGCAGTGAGCGTGATAAAACCTGCCCCTTGACGCTTAAAGCGGCAGAGCATTGTTCAGATGTGGCATCGAGTGCGAGTAAAATCATAGACCTGAACTCTACGCCTTTTTCTGATGATGAGCAAGAGCATGTTGTTTTGATGGATATTCTTCATCGCATGTCTCTCGCACTTTCAGCATTTCCTAAGGTTCCGATGCGCAGTTTACCCCCGCAGCAGGGGCGCATCTAACCCTAGGCTATATGCTTTAAGGCCTTGCGGCTTCTTATCATGATTATTCATGCCACCCTTAGACAATGTTGGTGAACTATGTTAAACTGGCATGAGTGAGATTTGGAGCATACCACGATGAACCATGACAGCATTCATAAAGAACTCAGCAATGAATTCGACCAGTTTCAAACCCTGCTTTTGTGCCAGAAATTGTTCGTGAATAAAAACGGGGCACATATACTCCCTAAAAATGTCATGCAATTGATTTGTTTATATTTTCTCGCTCCTTTTCAAGCACTCAATCAATATACTCCCTTAGTTGATCTTGAAGAGAATTTACGTTTATACCTGCGTATGAAACGTGAAGGAGTTACCGTATCTGATCAACACCTTGAAGAAATTGAAACTGCTCAAGCTAGCATACTGCCCGCTATTGAAACCCTTGAAAAGGTTTTGCATGGCCAGTTACGCACAAACTTGAAAAAGCACTTCTATGATATCTATCATGCATTTGATCGTGGATTCAGGTTACAGTACAATTACTCTCTCCTATTTTTGTCGCACAAAGGGCAAATTCCTAATCCCTACGCCAGTCTTTTTATAGAAATGGGCGCAGCGTCGTACCATGATGTGGATAATGATGGTAAAACATACCTGCACCGCTTAATTGGCAACAATAATATATTTACATGCCGTAAAAATGTTAAACGTGCAGTAGAAACCATTGGCATTGATCCCACCCTAAAAGACAAGGATGGGAAAACAGCCCGTGATTATGAATCAGAAAAAGATGCAGGAAGAAAAAAAGTGATTGATTATTTAAAACAAGCTGAAGAAGAAGAGCCTATACGTTGTATTCGATCTTTATTCAATTAAAGTATATCCCTTAAATTTGGATCTACACAATGATCACTGCAACACAGGAAACATTTTCTCAAACCATTCAAAGAATAAAAGATGAAAATGATACCCTAACAGGGCCGGCGCTATTTGAAGCTTTTGCAGCCTGGTTGCGGATTTACGTGAACCCATGGGTGATAAAGGCAAATGCAGAACATCCTGATACACCAGATATCAGCTATCGCAAAATTAAACAGGCAGCGGACGTTACTCGATGAAATACCCAATGGTTGGGGGGAATATAACATTATCTGGATATGTGCAGTCCTCAATGCTGCCGCCTGTACGGTTCTGTGTGTCCGTGAAGAACTTATCTCTACGAGAAGGAGTGCTGTCGCTCGCCCCGTCCTGACGCAGCGAAACGAGGAGAATCTTGGTGATCAAGAAATGCAGATTATGCTGCTGCGATAAGCAAGCAATTATTTGTGAGATTAATGCGGCCTTACAAATAACGTCAATGATGATGCCAAAATAGAAAACCCCGTACACGAATGTACAGGGTTTCCAAGTTCCCTAAACCTCTGCCCCTATAGATGCTCAGGGCGGGTGGTTAAGCGCTCCGACGGATTAAACCGCTGGATGAGCTACAACCACTTGAGGAGCTGCAACACGTTTCTTAGAACGTCTTACAGTGCGTTTTTTAGGAGCAGCTTTCTTAGCAGCCTTTCTTGCACCCTTTTTACGGGTTGCTTTCTTGGCAGCTTTAGGCTTTGCTGATTTACGAACTTTACGTTTCGTGCCAGCAGCTTTACGCTTTGCACCAGCTTTACGCTTGGAAGACTTTTTAACGGTCTTCTTTGCAGCCTTTTTCAACGCAGCAGCAGCTTTCTTCAAGTCAGCGCGTAATTGAGCACGCAATTTCTTGAGTTCAGCAGCATGTTTTGCCTTCAGCTTTCTAGCTGCGACAGCATGCTTTGCCTTTGCACGTTTCAACATAGCAGCCGCTTTAACACGGATGGCTCTCAAACGTTTTGCAACGCTTGCGCCTTTGCTAGCTGTACGGCGCTTGGTAGCTTTCTTTGCTACTTTGCGGGTTGATTTACGTTTAACAGCAGCTTTCGTCGCTGTCTTACGCTTTGCTGCTTTGCGTTTAGGCTTAGCAGCTGGTGCAGCTTTCGCTGCAGCTTTTTTCACTTTACGTTTACGTGTAGCCATAGTTTAGTCTCCTGAACTACTGTATAAGGGCGGTCAATAAAAACATAGCACATATGCAGATAACTTCCACAACGCAAGTTGTTTTTTTTCAAAAAACCTTCAGATAATTCATAAAACTAGAATTAACTAATTGTTTTTAAAGGAAAATATTTTTTGAATTATTTTGAAGAAAATTGTCATATCTAACAGTTGGTTATCACTTTTTTCATCAAAACAGCCTGTAGCCATAAAATTATTTGATGGTAAAGAGGGTCAATTTTCTGTAAAATGGCCGATGATTAAGAAGGCGTTGCACGTGTGTGGAATCCCTACGGCCAATAGGCCGCCCCCCTTTTCCAAAGGAAGGCAAGCATGCGAAAGCCCACCGCTTTCACGGGGATAAACTCAGCATACTGCGCCCTTACACCTAAATATATGAGAAATAAAGAATGGCAATATCAAAACCCAAGAAAACAACGACCAAGAAATCTGCGGCCGCAGCTGATGCCCTGCCCAAACGTCTCATATTACTCCCCTTGGTTGAGCGGCCATTTTTCCCGCCCCAAACATTGCCGCTGTTATTAGACAAAGAGCCCTGGCACAAAAGTATTCAACAAATCATTGAAACCAATGAAGGCGCGGCGGGCCTCATATTAACGCGTGCACAAAGCTCAGACGCCTCTAAGCCAAAAGATTTCTACCCTGTTGGAACCGCCATACGCGTACATCAACCTGTTGAAGCAGGTGAACAGGTTCAAATCATTGCAGAAGGTGCCAAACGATTTAAAATTTTAAAATGGATTAAAAAAACACCCCCTTTTTTAGTCGAAGTCGAATACTTGGAGGATACGCAATCCAGTTCTGATGAGAAAAATAAAGCGTATGTGATGGCCATTATCACTGCCCTTAAAGAATTGATTCCCCTCAATCCACTCTATTCCGAAGAGCTCAAATTTTTCCTCAAACGGTTTATTCCGAATGATCCTTCCTACCTGTCTGATTTTGCAGCCAGCCTCACCAGTGCAGACAAGGAAGAACTTCAAGATATTTTGAATACGACAGATATCAGCAAACGTCTGAAAAAAGTTGTGCTGTTATTGAAAAAAGAAACTGAACTTGTGAAAATGCAGGTGAAGATCAGCGAAGAAGTCGAAGAAAAGATTGATGAACAACAACGTCACTTTTTCCTCAACGAACAATTAAAAGCCATTCAAAAAGAATTGGGTATCGCTAAGGATGATCGCACGGCTGAAATTGATCGATTTGAAGAAAAAATTGCTAAATTACATTTACCCGAAGACACCCATGCCCGTGTTGAAGAAGAACTGGATAAACTCACTGTTCTGGAAATGGGATCACCCGAATATACGATCACCCGTAATTATTTAGAATTGATCACCAGCCTACCTTGGCACACTTATTCAAAAGATAAACTCAGCCTGGTCAGTGCGCGCCGTATTTTGAACAAAGAACATGAAAGCTTGGATGATATCAAAGATCGCATTCTTGAGTTCATTGCAGTAGGTTCTTTGAAAGGCAAAATCAGCGGTACCATTTTATTGCTGGTCGGCCCACCCGGCGTTGGTAAAACATCAATTGGTCGGTCTATTGCCCATGCGGTTGGACGCAAATTTTATCGTTTTTCAGTCGGCGGCATGCGTGATGAAGCAGAAATCAAAGGCCACCGTCGCACATATATTGGCGCGATGCCTGGCAAAATCATTCAATGCTTGAAAGAAATGAAAGTGGCCAACCCGATCATCATGCTCGATGAAATTGACAAAATTGGAAGCTCTTATCAAGGCGACCCTGCATCTGCGCTGCTCGAAGTGCTCGACCCAGAGCAAAATAAAGATTTTCTTGATCATTATTTAGATATCCGTTTTGATTGCTCTAAAATCATGTTTATCTGCACTGCAAATCAGATCGACACGATCCCTCAAGCTTTATTAGATCGTATGGAAGTCTTGCATCTTGCCGGCTATATTCTTGAAGAAAAATTGCGTATCGCACAAAAACATTTATGGCCACGTTGTTTGAAAAACAGTGGCATTTCTGCTCACCAATTAATCCTGACTGAACCTGCTTTGCGGATGATCATCCAGTCCTATGCACGCGAATCAGGCGTACGCTCATTGGAAAAATATCTGGCACGCATTGCGCGCAAAGCGGCCGTGAAAATTGTCGGCGGCATGAAAGGGAAAATAACCATCGGACCCAAAGAGTTGCAAGAATATTTAGGCATTGCTCCTTTCATTGATGAAAAACCACTCGAAGGCATTGGTGTCGCAACAGGCCTTGCATGGACATCCATGGGTGGCGCGACGCTCAGCATTGAAGCCACGCAACATGCCGCCAAAGATCGTGGGTTTAAATCCACTGGTCAAATGGGCGATGTCATGAAAGAATCTGCGCAAATTGCATTCACCTACGTGTTAAGCACTTTGAAAGAGTATGGTTTATCTGAACATGTGTTCGAAAACAGTCTCGTTCATTTACACATTCCTGAAGGCGCCACACCAAAAGACGGCCCATCCGCGGGTATCACGATGGCCACTGCCCTGTTTTCGCTGGCGATGAATAAACCTGCGAAAACACAGATTGCGATGACAGGGGAATTGACCCTCACCGGTCAAGTGCTGGCCGTCGGCGGAATCAAAGAGAAAATCATTGCAGCCAAACGCATTGGCATTCATGAAATCATCATGCCTGACAGCGTGCGGAAAGATTACGATGAATTGCCAGCGCATATCAAAGAAGGATTAGTGGTTCATTTTGTCAAACATTATCGAGAGGTATTTGATTTGATGTTTGAATGAGCGCCGAAAGCAGTCTGATATGTGAATCGCTATCATTCAACGCTGGAATATAATGATAATGCTGTCCGCCTGCTGCTAAAAATACTTGCTTCAATGTATGGCTCAACTCTTCTAACGTTTCCAAACAATCTGCGCTAAATGACGGACTGATCACATCGACATGATCAATCCCCTCGCCTGCCCAGGCTTTCAATACATCAACCGTGTAAGGCTTCACCCAAGCTTTACGGACCAAAACGGGATTGAAAGGTCACTTGATACTCTTCTGCATTCAACTTTAAACGCGCAGCCAATAAACGGGCAGTGTCATGGCATTGATCGGGATACGGATCGCCCGCATGATGATACTCTTCTGGTATTCCGTGAAAGGACAACAACAACCGTTGCCCGCGTCCTCTTTCTCTCCAATGGTTTTCGATGGATTGAGCCAATGCATCGATGTACAATGGATGATCATGATAAGACCGGATGGTATGAATAGGTGGGAGATTGAGATCATGGTGCTGTTTCAATACATCAAAAACGGATTCGGTCGTGGTCACAGAATATTGTGGATAAAGTGGCAATACAAATAATGAACCATGATTGTTTTGCGCAATGGTTTTCAAAACATCACGCATGTTGGGTTCCCCGTAACGCATGCCGACGTAAACCGTATTATTGCTCAGGGCTGCTTGAAGCTTTACAGCAGTGCGGGTGGTGATCACACGAAGTGGGCTCCCCTCATCCCACCAAATACTTTGATAGAGCTTGGCAACTTTAGGGGAACGCAAGGGTAAAATGATAAAGTGTAATAATGGGCACCAAAGCCAGCGCGTAAGGCCAATCACACGTTTGTCATGCAAGAATTCAGCCAGGAAAGATTTAACGGCGTGTGTAGTGGGCGCGGTGGGCGTGCCGAGGTTGATGATGAGTGCGGCATCCGTTATAACCCCCGTTTGATGGGCGCAATTACGCGCCCCTACAAGAGGGTCATTCATCATTTCACTTGCTCTTTCGTGATCGCCTGAGCCTCAGTCAACAAACGGTGTAGTTCTTGTTTGGGCAGCATGCCGGATTGAACAAAGACTGCTACTTGATGGCGAATGATCACGGTCGTAGGCACTGAGCGCACATTGAACGCGCTGGCCAATTCCTGTTCTTTGCTGACATCGATGGTTCCAAATAACACAGCGGGGAAATGCTCAGCCATGTCTTTCACCGTTTCTTTAAACGATTGACAAGGTTCGCACCAATCGGCGCTGAAATCCATCACGATAAAATCATGTTTATCGAAATACGTATCAAAATTATCTTTGTTCAATGAAATGACTTTACCCATGCGTTATCCACCTTCTGAAACAGAACCTATTAACTGTAGCAGCTCTGTATGAACTTGTTCTACGGGTTCAGCAGCATCTATGGTGATGAAACGAGGGCACTCATCTGCATCAGACATAGCCCAGGTTTGATAGTAAGCAATCAGTGGCTCTGTTTGATGATGATACACTGCAAGACGATGGCGCACAACATCAGGCTGATCATCTGACCGTTGGATCAACGGTTCACCCGTGACATCGTCGTGACCCGCGACTTTAGGCGGGTTTAATTCAACATGGTACACACGCCCAGACCCAGGATCGCACCCAGCGACCACTTAAGCGCTCGACAATCTCTTCATCTTCAATTTCAAAATTGACAATCAGGTCGATGTGCAAACGCGCATTCCGCAAGGCTTGGGCTTGCGGCAAGGTGCGAGGAAAGCCATCGAAAATAAAACCATTCGCACAATCAGGGTCTTGAATACGCTCGAGCACCAGGGGAATGATGACATCGTCTGGGATGAGTTGACCCGCATCCATGATGGCCTTGGCCTTTAACCCCAGCGGGCTTTGTGCAGCCACAGCGGCACGTAGCATGTCGCCCGTTGAAATCACGGGGACACCCAGGGTTTTCTTTAAAAACTGACTCTGGGTCCCTTTACCGGCACCTGGGGCACCCAACAGTATCATTCGCATGGAAGACTCCTTCAATGAAGATAAAATGCGCTTCACGCGCTGCCATAGGGCTTCTTGCTGATTGAGCGATAGTGTATCAAACCGCGCCCCATTCGCCAATGCCAAATGTTGCATCCACAAAAATCGCTTTAAAAACTTCTGGTTAGCCAATCCCAGGGTTTCTGTAGAGCATAGTCCGGTCAGCCGCGCCACCTGTGTGAGCGTGAGAAAACAATCTCCCAACTCTTCTTGGATGTCCTTTTTGTCTTTCTTTTCAATGGCTTCAATACACTCTTCACACTCTTCTATGAGCTTTCGCAGTGCTAAGCGCGGATCCTGCCAATCAAACCCCTGAGCAGCGGCCATCTCGCCAATAGCGTGTGAATGGATGAGGGGGTCGGTCATGAGGATTCCTCTTGAGAGCGGGCGCATTCAATCACATTGGGGAGTGCACTCAAGCGAGACAATACACGTGATAACATCGCCAAGTCGGCCACTTCCACGGTCATGTCGGTGCGCACAGAATTATCCGCTCGATTTGATTTAGAATGGAGCGAGGTGACGTTGACTTTTTCAGACGATAAAAGCGAAGTGATATCGCGTAATAAATCTTTGCGATCATACGAATGAATAAAAATATGTACGGGATACATCTGACTTTCATTTCCGCCCCAATTCACTGCAATGATTTTTTCAGGATGTTCTTCTTGTGAATAGTGAATATTCGGACAATCAGCACGATGAATGGACACCCCTTTCCCAAGTGCCAAATAACCTAAGATAGGATCTCCGCGCACGGGCGAACAACATTGTGCATAGGTGGCCAATAAATTACCAACACCGGAAATCGTGATATCGTCATGATGTTTTTTGGCAGGAATATGTCGTCTTACAGGCGCTACCCTATTCAAATCTTGACCGAAAGCAGTGTGCAAGACTTGCGCCATGCGAATATCACCGCGGCCTAATGCAGCTAAAACATCATCACCACTTTGTAAATTAATCTTTTTAGCAACTGCTTCTAGATCAACAGAACCCAAATTCAACCGATCGCATTCTTTATCTAAATATTGTCGGCCATCTTGAATATTATCGTCCCTGTTTTGCAACCTGAACCAGGCTCGTACTTTAGATTTGGCACGTGATGTGAATAAGTAACCGGATTCATTGTGCAACCAATCCTTCCCGGGACGAGACTCGCTTTGCGCAATGATTTCAATTTGATCACTGCTGTTTAAAACATAGGTTAAAGGAACCATTCGCCCATTGACTTTCGCACCGCGCGTCCTGTGACCCAGATCGGTATGGACATGATAAGCAAAATCGAGCGGGGTAGATCCTTTAGGTAAATCCACTACCTCGCCTTTGGGCGTGAAAACATAAACGCGATCTTCTGTCACGGTATTTTTCAATTCATTGAATAGATCATCGGCGTTGCTGATTTCTTGTTGCCACTCAAGCAATGCGTTCAGCCATTTCATTTTGTGTTGATCAGGCAGCGCCGTTTTAGCCCCTTCTTTGTAGGCCCAATGCGCACAGACACCTATTTCAGATTCTTCATGCATGGCGTGAGTGCGGATCTGCACTTCCAATACTTTTCCCTGAGGCCCGACAACAGCAGTGTGAAGCGATCGATAACCATTGGCTTTAGGAGCTGCAATATAATCGTCAAATTCTTTTGGGATATGTGGCCATAAACCATGAACAATACCCAATACCGCATAGCAATCGCTGATTTTATCAACCAATACGCGAATAGCTCGCACATCATACACTTCTTCGTATTGGATATTTTTACGTTGCATTTTCCGCCAAATCGAATAAATATGTTTGATGCGACCATCCACACTGGCATGCACACCTTCTGATTTCATTTTCTGTGTCAGTGTTTGAATAACTTCATCAACCGAGCGTAGGCGATCCAATCGTTTTTCGGCTACCAATTTCGCAATTTGCGTATATTTCTCTGGTTCTAAATATCGAAAGCTGAGATCTTCTAACTGCCACTTTAAATGTCCGACACCCAAACGATTGGCGAGTGGAGCATATACTTCCCGCGCTTCAATTGCCAGTGATTTTTGAATATCGGGTTTTGCGTCTCTTGCGTATTCTAACGCGGCAATATGATGCCCTAGCTTGATCAACACCACACGGATGTCTTCCACCATTGACACTAACATTTTACGCAAATTATCCAGGTGATGTGCATAATCATCTAAATCGACTTCATAGGCACGCAAATGATGCAGTGCATCCATTTGCTTGACACCCATGACTAATTTTGCAATATCAGACGAATAATGCGATTTCAAATAAGACTCATTGAACTGTTTCGCAATCGCCATGGGATAAATAAAAGCGGCCGCTAAGCCATCGGGATCCAAATTGATTTCGGCTAAAATTTCGACGAGATGTGCGCCGGAAGCGATGAAGACAGGATCAAGTTTTTCTGTTTCAGCATAGGACAATGCTTTCTCACAAGATGCACGAAGTTTTTCGCGGTAAGGATCGCCCATGTAGGCGACCACATGGCTCAACCAAGGTGACAGCGTTTCAACCGTTAAAGGCGCTTCTAGAATCGTCTTCCTCAGTTTAGCCATGCTAACCTCTTTTGAACAGTGCCATTGCTTCCGTGTGCTGTGTGTGCGTAAACATGTCCATCGCACCGAGTCGCGCCAAATGATAACCTTGCTCTTTCAAAATCCCTGCATCACGAGCCAATGTCGCGGGATTGCAGGACACATACACAATGTGTGACGGGTTCCATTGCTTGATGCGCGTCACAATATTCTTCGCACCCGTTCGAGGTGGGTCAATTAAAAGTTTGTCGTATTGACGCATTGCCCAAGGCGCATCCAGTGTTTCACTGTCCAGATCTGCAGCGTGCCCTTCAATATTGATGATGCGGTTGAGTGCAGCATTTTCAGCCAGACGCAGCACCATCCCTGGGTCCCCTTCTACCGCAACCACTTGTTGCGCACGTTTTGCCAAGGGTAATGAAAAATTCCCCAGTCCACAAAATAAATCTAACACGGTTTCGCTATGATCAACTTGAAGCCACTCCATCGCCTGCGCCACCATTTTGGTATTCACGGCTTGATTGACTTGAATAAAATCGTTAGGGTGAAATTGTAAGGTAATATCTGAGACACCGAGCGCATAATGCAATCTTTCAGGTGAATCATTGGCAGGCCAAATTCGGTGAACTGTATCGGGACCTTTCGGTTGTAAATATAGATGAAAACGCGTTTGTTCAGCAAATGCAAGCAATGCCGCCATGTCTTTGCTTGAGATGGGTGTCAGATGGCGAATGGTGATCGCTGTCGCGTCATCCCCAACCGATAATTCAATTTGAGCAATGTCTTGGCGGTTGTCAAACGTTTCGAATAAAGCGCGCACTGTTTCCCAATGATCAGAAAATTCAGGTCGCACCACAATACAGGTTTTGCAATCCGTTAAATAACGCGAGGATTGTTCCCGAAAACCCATCAATAATTTTTCCTTTTTATTCACATAACGCAATCCAATACGAGCGCGGCGACGGTAGCCAATGGGTTTGTCTTGAAGCGGCGCAACCACTTCATCAGGTATCACATTCCCAAAATGTTGCAGTTGTTCTAGCAATTGTGTTTCTTTCATTTTGATTTGCATAGCAGGAGACATGTGCTGCAAATCACAGCCACCACATACGCCGAAATGCTGACAAGGTGGCGTGACACGATCAGGGCTGGGGCTGATAATGGATTCGACCTCCCCCATCGCCACACTGCGTTTATCTTCCGTGATGCGAACCGAGACGGTTTCACCTGGCAATGCCTGTGCCACAAAACAACGCTTCCCATTGGGCAGTGTACCAATGCCGCGGCCTTCATGCGAGAGCGCGTCGATCGTGAGCTCAGTGACCGTATTTTTCAGGGGTGCTTGACGCATTAAATGGCGCTCCCGTGGGTCCCATTCTTTAATAAACTCGGCTGCATAGGCCTTTCCGCTGGTGGCAAGGGTCTCCATTACCACCGCTTTCTCCCGCTCATAAGCATCGGGCATTAATTCGCCCCGCATGCGCTGAAAAGCTAAATAGGTTAAATAGGTGTTCAAGACATCTGTTTCGCAGTAATCTCGAATCTCGCTGATTTTTCCTGCTTGATAGGCATCCCACACATCACTTCCGTGCATGCCCATTTTGCCAGGCAGACCCAACATCAGGGCAATATGATCCAGCGGTGCGGCAGCTCGAGGCGTGTAACCTGATAGAACATCCATCAGATCGATGTGTCGATAATGGTATCGATTTAAGTAATTGTTATATTTGAATTGTTGATTATGATCCCCTACTTCCCAGTATTGCGCGGCTGTGATGCCGTGCTTGAGCGCACGGTAATGGAGCACCGGTAAATCAAACCCAGTACCATTCCAGGACACCAGCGTGGGCACAAAGCGGTCGAGGCCGGCAAAAAAGCGTTCGATGATGTCTTTCTCAGGGCTGTTTTCCTCACCCAACGACCAGATGGTTAATTTATCAGGCGTTTTCAATACACAGGAAATAGCGACGACGCGTTGCAGATAATGGGGTAAAAAGGTGGTTTGATGGGTTTGCATGCGCCAGGCAAACAGAGCCTGAGCGACCTCTGCATCGCTGACATCCCCACACTTAAGTATCTTTCTGCCCAAATCACAATCGGGAATTGTTTCAATATCAAAGACAAAGACGGACATGTACACCCCCTCTCGGCAAACCACGGGGGAGTATACCACATTCTAGCTCCCCTGCTTCCAGGCATTGAAATCTGCTGCCGCAATGCCCATGCCTGCGACACGAGGCATGCTTAAAAGACGAAGATCTTCCTGCATGATGTTGTGAAATTCGACTTGATCTGATATTGGAATGAGTTGTTTAATTTGTTCATCAATATACGCCTGCATTTCATCACCATGCAAGCAATTCATGATGATATGGCGAATCAGTGCCCGTCGATGTTCTCGATAAATAACACATAGCTTATGAAAACCCATGACTTGTACGGTCGCATCATATGATTGGCAGGTTCTCGCATACGAAAAACAATAAAGATCAGCTAAAGGGCGAACATCGTTTAATTCATAAATAGCAATCATTGCGTTGATATAGTCATTTTTTGGAATATCATTGAATGAGAATGGAACCAAATTTTCCTTGATCAATGAAATATTCGCACTCAAACGTGCAGTGCGTTTATTACAATCTTCAAAGCATTGTAGATATGCAATATTCAGCAATAAGAAAAAACTTTGCTCGAATGGATCTTGGATCGCATTCGCCTTTTGACAGATTAACTCTAAATACTCTTCTAGAGATTTTTTCTGCTCTAGCGGCAAATAGGTTGAACCGCCTATTTTGACAGGATGATCCCTCAGTACGCCGCAATGTTCTTGCAATAACAGTCCATCTGACAATAGAAACTGTAGGGTACAAATAAACTCTGGCGTTAATGCAACCTTTGATGCACTGTCAACCAAGTAACGTATCGCTTCTTTGTGATTTAAAATCATGATTTTTTCTTCGGTTAATTTACTTTCATTCTCAATCCCCTCTATCACCAATTTTTCCGTATCCAATAAGGAATATGTGTTTCCCTCCAATCGTGATGAGTTATAAGATAAGTCAATCAATAATCGATTGTAAACAACCCGAGCATATGTTCCTGCCAATCCGCCAAAGTCTGTTCTGCGCCCCTCAGCCATTAATGTGGCACGCTGGGTTTCTGTCAAATAATAATCAACATTGGGCTGATAATCCTTGACCCATTCTCGGTTATAGGGAGTTGGCGATCTTGAGTAAATCGGTTGCGCAATATAGGCCAACGCAGCGTCACTGGCAGGGGTAAACAGAGGCAGTATCATTGCGTTTGCACTGGGTAGGTTCGTCACTGCGTACCGCACGGCTTTTTTGCTGCCAATTTTGCGAATAGCGCCCACCGCCACCATTTCTTGTAGCCACCTGCTTAAAGAGCGCCTAGAGACAGTATCACCCAGCACTTCTAAAAGAGCTGCGGTACTCATCGGCTCATGAGCCTCGGAGAGGGCCGCAAACACGGCCATTTTATGGTCAACTTTATTCATTTAATGGCCAATTTAAGTGGATTATGGCCAATTATAGATGTTTATTGGCCATTTTTCAAGTTTTATCGCCAAATTAATGATTCATCAGCCCGAAGGCTATAACGCTTCCGGCGTTAATCGACCGGATAACCAATCAACCCCCAGATTTAACGTACGGGCGCAGAGACGCGCGCCTACTAGGTGGACGTAGAATATCAGCAAATATTCAACAGATACAGATGGGTTGTAGAAACGATGGATATCCCGTACAATGCCTTTAGGATTTTTTAATCTTCAAGGAACGAAGCATGCGTGGACTTTATTGGTTTAGAAACGATCTTCGGGTTAAGGACAACGCAGCGTTGTTCAAAGCGAGCCAGGATTGTCGTGATGGCTTACTCGCCGTTTACTTCATTCCTCAAGATACCTGGCGCAAACATCACAAAGCCCCCGTCCAAGTTGATTTTATTCTGCGCCACCTCCCCTTTTTAAAGGCCGCGCTTCAAGCGTTGAATATTCCCCTTCAGGTCATCGTGGTGAAAAACTATGAAGCTTGCGCGCAGCAAGTTGTTGAATTGGCGCGCAGACACCAGATTGAAGCAGTATTTGGCAATCGCGATTATGAATATGATGAACGTAAACGCGATAAACTCACTGAAACATTATTGTATGAACATCATATCGATTTTCACCTACTTGACGACAATGTCGTGGTTGCACCAGACAAAGTTTTGACAGGAAAAGGCACGCCTTATACCGTATTCACACCGTTTAAAAAATCTGCCATGATTTATTTATCCCGCGAAGGTGCGCTCCACTGTGCCGGCACATGTGAAAAACAAACCGAAACATTTGCTGAATCTTCTGAACTTCCTCAACATATTTCCGGGTTTGACAACGTGATTCCTGCTGAACTTTGGCCTGCCGGCATTGATATCGCTGAACAGCGGTTAGATGATTTTGTGCAGCATCGATTGTTTCAATACGACAAAATGCGGGATTATCCGCACATCGATGGCACGAGCAAACTCTCTCCCTATTTGCATATCGGGGCCATCTCAGTGAAGCGCTGTTTTGAACGGGCCATCACGGCGGGCCATGTCAAGCAATGCGAAGGCATCAATGCATGGATATCCGAATTATTATGGCGGGACTTTTACAAGCAAATCAGTTTTCATTATCCCCATGTGTGTAAAGGCAAATCTTTCCATGCAGAATACGATAACATGACTTGGGATCGTGATGAGAAAGCCATTGCGGCGTGGAAAGCCGGTGAAACGGGTTATCCGTTAGTGGATGCAGCCATGAAGCAATTGGTGAAAACCGGCTGGATGCATAACCGTTTGCGCATGCTGGTCGCGATGTTTTTCTGCAAATTGATGTATCAAGATTGGCGGATTGGTGAACAGTTTTTCATGGAACATTTAATCGATGGTGATTTTTCATCGAATAACGGCGGTTGGCAGTGGAGTTCGGCCACAGGCACGGATGCGGCACCGTATTTTCGTATTTTCAATCCCCGTCGCCAAAGTGAGCATTTCGACCCTGAGGGGATCTTTATCCGTGAGTTCCTGCCGACCTTGAAGGATTTCAACACCCGGGATATTCATGCCCCATCTGAGGCTGTGGCAAAAGCGGCTGGGTACGCCTTACCCCTTTTGGACTATGACAGGTCGCGCAAAATGTCTCTGGATAAGTTTCTGGCATTTAAAGGGCGGTCACGTCGCGGCAGGCGCTGTTAGCCGGTATCAAAAAAAATTGTGCTTTAGGCGCTTGTTTTTTTGAAAAATTCTGGCATAATAGGCCCACTATGCGCCCGTAGCTCAGTTGGATAGAGTATCTGGCTACGAACCAGGAGGTCGGGAGTTCGAATCTCTCCGGGCGCACCATATTAATAAACAGCATTCACTACTGTCATCCCGGAATAACAAGCTCGAAAAATCGAACAAACAGGTCATACATGGCGCGTTTATATCCGACCGGGTGACGATGCAGTCGCCTTCACACCATTTCCAGGGGTTTAGCATGTTGAACCCCTGGTGTGCATGGATATGTGCCGAAACTCTGGAGAACGACTCCCTCTACAGCACAATTATTGCGCTTTGAGTTTGGTTTTAAGAGGTTTTGGTGTATCGCAGACCAACGTTCCATTGTAGTTAGATACGGTAGATTTTTTAGCACAGGTTTTCATGTTTAGGGTTGCGCTTAGACCAATATTTTGTTCATTCACGCATGTTGCCGTGAGTGTTGAACTTGATTGATTACACTGGATATCGTAGCATGAGTTAGTATATGTCCCAGTCCAAGGGCAGTTCTTGACTTTTTCTACTGGCTTCGCAGCATGAACTACTACCCAAGGTAATAATGACAAAACACCGGCCAACAGTGCGATACGTGTGATTGAAGAAGTTTTTTTCATGTGTGCGTTCCTTTAAATGAGAATTAAATCCAGATTGGATTTTTTATTTATAGTATAAGGCTGGCAAAATTGCCAATCACGCAGGGACGAGGTCGCCTTCATCTTCGAGGAGATCAGCTGCAGGCTCAGGGAAGGTAACGATTTCCCAGGCATCAGGGTTGGCCATCAAGGCTTTCAATAATTGACTGTTCATGGTATGACCAGATTTTACGCCGTGGAAGGCGCCGATAATGTTCTTACCGAGCAAATACAAATCGCCGATCGCATCCAAAATTTTATGACGGGCAAATTCATCGTCATAGCGCAAACCATCTTCGTTCAACACACGGTATTCATCGATGACCACCGTATTGTCCATGCTCGCGCCTAACGCGAGATTCGCGGCACGCATTTTTTCCGCATCGCTCAAGAAACCGAAGGTGCGGGCGCGGGAAATTTCTTTGACGTAAGATGTTTTCGCAAAATCAATCGTGAGGGATTGCGCTGTTTCGCGGAACACAGGATGATCGAATGCAATGTCAAACGTGACTTTGAAGCCGTTGAACGGTTCAATGCTCGCCATTTTATTGCCATCTTGCACGCGCACACGTTCTTTGATGCGGATAAACTCTTTGAGCGCAGGCGCTTGTTCACAAATGCCGGCAGATTGAATCAAGAAAACAAAGGGACCCGCGCTGCCGTCCATGATAGGCAGTTCGTTCGCACTGAGTTCAACGTAAATATTATCAATACCCAAACCAGCCAATGCAGAGAGCAAATGCTCAACGGTTGAGATGGTCACGCCGTCTTTGGAAAGGGTTGTCGAAAAACGGGTATCAGCTATGTATTCAGGACGTGCGGGAATATCGACATGCGGAGTAGATTTATCAGCGCCTAAACGGCGGAAAATGATGCCTGTATGGGCTGGCGCCGGACGCAATGTCAAGTAAACCTTCTTGCCACTGTGGACCCCTATTCCGGTCGTTTTGATGACGTTTTTGATCGTTCTTTGGTATTTTGGCATCTGGTTTTCCTGTCATATGGCACACTAAGAGTGGCGATTATACTGAGTATTCATATGGTTGTATACCCCCCCCAGCATGGGAAAGAATACCCGCCCCTACAACGGGGCGGAGTACCTGCCCGTATTATTCTTTATTCCGCCTTAAAAAAGCAGGAATGTCCAAATAATCTCCTGAAGCAGGCGCTTCCAGGACAGTCCGTGTCTCAGCTTGCCGACGTAAGACAGTCGGCTTTTCAAGTTTAGCATAATCTGTGGTGCCGTCAGGTCTTGTGGCACCCATCAGACGCTTATCCTTAGGCAATCCCATGGGAAGGTTCTGGGCCAAGCCTGTGGCAACCACCGTCACGCGCAATTCGCCTTCCATGCTGGGGTCAACCACGGTACCTACAACAACCGTGGCGTCTTCAGACGTAAAGCCCTTGATCACATCACCCACTTCTTCGAATTCACCAATTGTCATGTCCATGCCAGCCGTGATGTTAACCAACACGCCCTGTGCACCTGTCAAATTGAGGTTTTCAAGCAAGGGGCTGGAAATGGCTGCTTCAGCCGCTTCGCGGGCACGGTTTTCACCACTGGCCACGCCTGTCCCCATCATGGCAATGCCCATTTTAGACATGACTGTACGGACGTCAGCAAAGTCGACGTTGATCAAGCCTGGACGGGTGATCAGTTCAGCAATACCGGCCACAGCGCCTTGTAAAACGTCATTGGCGGCTTTAAAAGCATCCAGAAGGGAAATACCCTTACCCAACACAGACAAGAGCTTCTCGTTAGGAATGGTGATGAGGGAATCCACGTTTTTGCTCAAGGCTTGAATGCCCGCCTCGGCGATTTGCATGCGCTTACGGCCTTCAAAAGGGAAAGGCTTGGTGACGATGGCCACGGTCAAGATACCCATCTCTTTCGCGATTTCGGCGACGATAGGCGCTGCACCTGTGCCTGTACCACCGCCCATACCCGCGGTGATGAAAAGCATGTCTGCGCCGCGGATGGCTTCAATGATGCGCTGGCGATCTTCAATCGCGGCATCACGGCCCACGTCAGGGTTAGCGCCTGCACCCAGCCCTTTGGTCATTTTCTGACCCAAAGGCAATTTATTCGACACAGCGGAATGCTCCATCGCTTGGCGATCTGTGTTGGCGATGTAAAATTCAACGCCATCAATGTGGCCATTGATCATATGATTGACCGCATTGCTGCCGCCACCACCCACACCAATGACTTTGATCACAGCGCTATCAGACGCTTCGCCTGTACTTAAAAATTCAAAATTTGCCATACCCTATCCTCTTCCTGTGATGCCCACTTAAAAACTTTGCTGAAACCAACCTTGCATGCGCTGCCATATCGAGTGGGTTTGCCTTGCCCAAAGCCCCGGCTTCTCTTTATTGGCGCAATCCAATGCGTATAATAATAGCCCAACTCCAGTTGCATACATGGGATTTGACACAACATCTGTTAGGCCGCTCACGTGCTGTGGATATCCCACACGCACAGGCATGCGAAACACTTGTTCAGCCAACGCTGCGGCGCCCTGCACTTTAGCACTGCCGCCGGTCAGCACAATACCCGAGGCCAGCAGGTCTTGCAAGCCACTGCGGCGAATTTCTTGCTGAACCAAGGTAAATAATTCTTCATAACGGGCTTCAATCACCTCTGAAAGCAATTTACGTGAAATTTGACGTGATGGGCGTTCGCCCACTGTGCTGACATCCAAGACGGCATGCTCATCCACCATGGCAGCCAACGCGCAACCGTACTCTTTTTTGAGGGATTCAGCGGATTGTGTCGGCGTGCGCAAAGCCATGGCGATATCGTTGGTGACCTGATCGCCTGCAATGGGGATCACGGCGGTATGGCGAATCGCCCCCTCTGTGAAGATAATGAGATCTGTGGTGCCGCCACCAATATCGACCATGCAGACACCCAACTCTTTTTCATCTTCAGTCAGGACAGCATAGCTGGACGCAAGTTGCTCCAACACAATATCGTCCACGTCTAAACCGCAACGACGTACGCACTTTACGATGTTTTGAGCAGCACTGACGGCTCCTGTCACCATGTGCACAGTGGCTTCCAAGCGAACGCCAGACATGCCAATTGGCTCACGAATGCCGGTTTGATCGTCCACCGCAAAAGCCTGCGGCAAGACATGAATGATTTTTTGATCAGCAGGGATCGCCACAGCTTTAGCGGCATCGACGACGCGATCGACGTCAGCAGTGCTGACTTCATGATCCCGAATAGCCACGATGCCATGAGAATTGATAGAACGAATATGGCTGCCGGCAATGCCCGTGCAGACAGAATGAATTTCACAACCGGCCATGAGCTCGGCTTCTTCGCAAGCACGCTGAATAGATTGCACGGTTGCATCGATGTTGACGACCACGCCTTTTTTCAGCCCACGGGAAGGATGATGACCAATCCCAATGATATCTAATGAGCCAGTCTCATTGACTTCACCCACAATCGCGACCACTTTCGAAGTGCCAATGTCTAACGCGACCAATAAATTTTTTTCGGGCTTCGCTTTCATCTATTCTCTCCCTGCTTGATTGACGACAAAACCATTCGTATACCGCAAATCCACGTACTGAACACCCTTGGGTGCTTTTAAATCGATCGGTGTCGTCGCGACAAACCGTTCCACACGTTCAGGCACATCCTGCGAGCCCAACGCTATGCTCAAGCCGCTGTCTAAAACGGCGTGCCAAGACCAACGCGCATTCAACGACAAAGAGGCTATCTTAACATCTCTACGCGAGAACAACTGATTCAACACAGCATACATTTCATGCACTTTAGGCAACTGGTCTGATGGCCCCTGCCAATAGGGGACATCGAGCTTCGGCAACACAGTAGGCATAAATCGTTCGCCGACTTCATTGACCAAATCGTGCTCTCCCCAATACGCGATGGGCACTTGCTCCACCACTTCAACCGTCACTGTATCTGGCCAAGTACGCCGCACCTGTGCCGATTTCACCCAAGCATTTGCTTGAAGTACCTGTCGTAATGCTTTGATATCGACTGCAATAAAACTTTGCGCAACATATGGCTCGATCAACGCTTGAAGCTCTGCTTGCGTCAAGTGCGTCAGCCTTCCTTCCACATTCACGACCCGAACAGGTAAGTGCTCGGGATCTTTCAAATAGTTATAGCTCACTATGAACAGTATAGCCAACAAGATGATGGTAAGTGCTTGAAAAGTTTTTTTGATCATCTGTCGAAATCCTTTGTCGCGACCATTTGTGGGCGGGTACACGGCCATTTGTGGGCAGGAAAACCCGCCCCTACAGGTATAATACCTCACGGTGTAAACGTATGCCGGTTTTTTCAAAGACAGTTTTCTCAATATGAGCAATCAACTGTTTGACATCTGCACTGCTGGCATTGCCCAAGTTCACAATAAAGTTAGCATGTTTTGAGGATATTTGAGCGCCTCCAATCGTCATGCCCTTCAAGCCACAAGATTCAATCAAGCGAGCTGCATGATCGCCTGGAGGATTGCGAAACACAGACCCGCAGCTCGGTTGCCCAATGGGTTGTGTCTCCGAGCGTTTTTTCAGCAAGGCTTTGATGCGCTCATGACTCGCCTCGCCATTGCCGGGCACCAAAGACAGATAAGCAGCAACAAACCAACGATCGGGTGGGCAATCAACCGTACGATAACCTGTTTCAAAATCGGTGCGGGGATGTGTGGTGATATTGCCGTGGCGATCAATCATCTCAACCGCATCCACCGTATCCCATGTTTCGCCGCCAAATGCACCTGCATTCATCCGCAACGCTCCGCCCATGGTGCCGGGAATGCCCGCATAAAATTCTGCGCCATCTAAATCATGCCGCGCAGCAAACTTTGCAATTTTGGCACATGTCACACCGGCTTGAACATAAACACGTCCATCGTCGCACCGTTCTAACACATTCAATGCGCCTTGCGTGAGGATGACTGTGCCTCGAATGCCTTCATCAGGAATGAGCACATTCGAACCTAAACCTAACCACGTGATCGGTTCATCGCTCGGTAATTGCTGCAAAAACAGCACCAAATCTTGCAAATCTTGCGGCTCATACAATTTATCCGCCGATCCACCAATGTGCCAAGCGTTCAACATGTTGAGTGGTGCGTGCTCTGTGAGCGTCCCGTTAATTTTCGCCATAAGTTTGCACACATTGCTGAACCAATGCACCGATATTGCCTGCGCCTTGCATGAGCACGATATCGTTGTTCTGACAAACCGTTTCTAATGTGGGCGCTACTTCTGATAAAGAAGGCACAAAAACCGGTTCCAATATTCCCTTCGCGCGAATGGCACGCATCAAATCACGACTGTCTGCACCGGGGATCGCAGGCTCCCCAGCAGAATACACATCCAATAATAATACTTGATCACACAAACATAACACGCTCACGAAATCATCAAACAAATCACGCGTGCGGGTATACCGATGTGGTTGAAACACCATGAGCAAGCGGCGATCGGGCCATGTTTCACGTGCTGTGGCAATCGTCGCCCGCAATTCTGTCGGATGATGCCCATAATCATCAATCAACGTGATGGCCTGACCTTTGTGCAACGTCACTGGGTAACGCTGAAAACGCCGTCCTACGCCGCCAAATTGGGACAGCGCTTCTTGAATGATGGGCATGGGAATGCCTTCATGTTGTGCAATGGCGATGGTGGCCAATGCATTCAATGCATTGTGACGGCCAGGCATGTTCAAGCGAATAGGGTAGCTTTGACCGTCTGCAATGCAAACAAAATGTGCACTGAAACCATCCACGCGATACTGTTCGATGCGATAATCTGACTGTTCATCGAAACCATAAGTGATCACGGGACGATGAATGCGCGGCAATAAACGCGCAATCACAGGATCATCCAAACACAAGACGGCAGCGCCATAAAAAGGGATTTTGTGGATAAAATTGATGAATGCGTCTTCGAGCTCTGAAAAATTACCATGAAATGTTTGCATATGATCGGCATCAATGTTCGTGACCACGACCAACATGGGATGCAAATATAAGAATGATGCGTCGCTTTCATCCGCTTCAGCAATGAGATAGTCGCCCTGGCCTAATTGTGCATTCGATTGCGCGCTGTTTAATTTCCCTCCGATCACGTAAGTCGGATCGAGGTTTGCAGCCGCAAACACACTGGTGATCAAACTTGTGGTGGTTGTTTTACCATGCGTGCCTGCAACGGCAATGCCATAACGAAAACGCATGAGCTCAGCCAACATTTGTGCACGGGGCATCAATGCAATGCCTGCTGCTTTTGCAGCCATCATTTCAGGATTGTGTTCACTGATGGCTGATGAATACACAACGACATCTGCACCTTCGACATGCTCTCCTTCATGACCGATATACACCGTGATACCTTGTTCAATCAGGGCATCTGTAGCA
This sequence comes from uncultured Gammaproteobacteria bacterium, assembly GCA_963848305.1. GTDB lineage: Bacteria > Pseudomonadota > Gammaproteobacteria > JABCZS01 > JABCZS01 > CAWKDC01. The sequence goes on from CAWKDC010000001.1 coordinate 523,233, forward strand.
GTGCTGACATGTTGATCTGACCCAGTGACATCATATCCTTCGCGTTTTAACACATGGGCGATGCCGCTCATCCCTACCCCGCCGATCCCAATAAAATGAATGCGACGCACTTTTTTCTTATCTTTCACCAATTTCTTAAACATTCCGTACTTCCTCACACTGTGCAGCCACTAACGCCGTCGCGTCTTTTTGCTGCAAAGCACGCGCAGCACTCGCGCGTGTTAACAAAACCGCCCTGTCGCTCATGTGCTTATTCAAATGCTGAGCCAAGCCTTGAGGAGTAAGTTGTGACTGTTGAATCATCCATGCACTCTGCGCATCCACCAAAGCCCGTCCATTGTACGTTTGATGGTCATCGACCGCTAGGGGGTAAGGAATCAAAAGTGCAGGCAATCCTGCTGCAATCAGTTCTGCGATGGTTAATGCCCCTGCGCGACAAATCACGACATCCGCCCAAGCATACGCCTCAGCCATGTTATCGATGAACGGCACCACGCGACCCTTCACCCCGAGAGATTCGTATAAAGCTTGCGTGGGTTCGCTGTGCTGTGCACCCGCCTGATGCCACACATCGAAGTGCGTGTCAGGCAGCAGTGCCAATGCCTTAGGAACTGTTTCATTGATGACTTGCGCGCCCAGGCTTCCGCCCAGAACAAGAAGCCGCAATGGGCCAGTACGCTCAGCATAGCGTTGCTCCGGCATGGGTAAAAAGACGATGTCGGCACGCACAGGATTCCCTGTCGTATGCACATGTTTGCCTTTGAGGGTATTTGGAAAGGATTCACACACTGCATTCGCAATGGGTGCTAAGAGACGATTGGTCATGCCAGCAATCGCGTTTTGTTCGTGGATCACCAAGGGGATACCCAATATGCGGGCCGCGACGCCGCCAGGGCCAGTGACATATCCCCCCATACCCAAAACAACATCAGGTTGTTCGGATTTTAAAACACGAATGGCTTCTCTGACAGCGGTGATCAATCGTTGTGGCGCCGTTAACCATGAGCGCCAGCCCTTACCTCGCAAACCTTGGATCGGGATAAAATCAATGGGAAAACCATGCGCAGGAACAAGCTTTGTTTCAAGGCCCTTTTCTGTCCCGACCCAACGCACAGTCCATCCACGTTGCGACAGATAGGCTGCGATAGCAAGGGCTGGAAAAATATGGCCGCCGGTTCCGCCCGCCATGATGGTTAATTTTTTCGACATCGATATACCTCTCTTACAGTTCACGGTTCACCCGTAATAATATGGCAACCGCGGTCAAAAAGACAATCAGACTGGAGCCACCATAACTGACGAGCGGCAACGTTAAGCCTTTTGTCGGCAACATGCCAATATTCACGCCCATCGCAATCAGTGCTTGCAAACAAATCCAGAGTGTTAAGCCAAACGCCAAATAAGCGTGAAACATTTTACCTACTTTCGATGCTTGGAATGTTAAACAAAAACCATAAAATCCGAATAAGACATACACCAGCAATACACCTGCCGCTCCAACAAACCCCAGCTCTTCGGCAATCACCGCAAAAATAAAATCGGTGTGTGCTTCTGGCAAATAAAATAATTTTTGAACGCTCGCGCCTAATCCTAATCCAAACCATTCTCCGCGTCCAAAGGCAATCAATGCTTGTGTGAGTTGATATCCGCCATCAAATTGATCTGCCCAAGGATTTAAAAAACTGGTGATGCGTTGCAAACGGTAAGGGGCTGAGATCGCCAATAAGGCCAATACGCTGCCTGCCAATCCAATCAATGCAGCGACCGTCCACCAAGGAATGCCCGCTATAAAAAACATTCCTAACACACACGCCATTAACACAACCACCGCACCAAAATCAGGTTGACATAAAATCAACACGCATGAAGCAGTTAAGGGTAAAAGCCCAAGCAAAAGTGGTTTCAGTTGCGTGCGCAAGACCTTTTGATATTGTGCACAGTAAAAGGCAAAATAAATCATCAAAGCTAATTTCGCCAATTCGGAGACTTGAATGTTGACAGGCCCCAGTTTGATCCAGCGTAAACTGCCGTTCACTTTATGCCCGATGCCTGGAATCAATAAGATGATCAATGCGAGAAAAGCAAATCCCAGCAAGGGTCTCGCGAAACGTTCCCATACCTGAATCGGTACGTGATACACCAACCCCGCAATCAATAAGCCCATCGAAAGAAAAGCGACTTGACGGACAAGGTAGTAGAAAGGATCACCTGCACGTGCAGTGGCAATGGCAATGGAACTCGAGCCGACCATCACGATACCGATGGATACCAATATGGCACTTAGCCAAAATAGTTTCATTCCCAAATATCGTTGCATGTTTAAATGATCTCCTTGACCATGGCGGTGAACTGATCGCCTCGATCTGCATAGCCTTTAAACATATCGAAACTGGCACAAGCAGGCGCCAGCAAGACGGCGTCATTCGGTTGCGCATGCTCTTGCGACATCAATACTGCTTCTTTCAAAGAAGAGGCACGCAGACAAGGCAATGTGTCTTTTAATTCATCAGACAATTGATCAGCTGCTTCGCCAATCAATATCGCGACACGACCGCGAGACGACAGCGATGATTGTAATGACGTGAAAGAAGCGCCCTTTCCTAATCCGCCCAAAATGATCACTATTTTGCCTGTCACCAATTTAGACACACTGTCAATGGAAGCGATCGTTGCGCCCACATTGGTGGCTTTAGAATCGTCGTACCATTTGACATGATTTTTCTCTTTCACCAAAACCAATCGGTGAGGGAGACCCTGAAATTCGCAAGCCGCTTTGAATGACTTGTCTGTATCAAAGCCTGCGCACTGCATGATTGCCAGCGCCGCCATCACATTTGCATAATGAATATCGGCATGAATCGGTAATGCGGATACGGGATATTGTTTATCGTGATAACGTAAGTATTCACCATCATAATGCCATATATGTTTGTTCTGGGATGTTAATGAAAAAAAGACTGCATCGGGGCGATCAACATGAGTCGCCAGATCATCCGCATTACAGACGACATGGTCAGCGCCATCATAAATATGCTGCTTAGACAGTGTATATGCCTCCATGGTGTGATGTCGATCCAGGTGATCCGGCGTGATATTCAAAATGCACGCCACTGTTGGGTGCAGCCCTGTGGTGATATCCAGTTGAAAACTGGACAGCTCTAAAACGGCGCAATCATAAGGGTTGACCAATCCATCCAATACAGGTGTGCCAATATTCCCGAGTAACGCGGGGCGTAAACCCTGAGCGGCCACCATTTTTTCGAGTAACGTCACGACGGTACTTTTACCGTTCGATCCTGTCACAGCCAACACAGGCTTTATGTTATGTTGTGCAAATAAAGTCACATCACCTGTGATGTGAACACCACAGTGTTTGGCTTTCAATACGTTAGGGTGATCGAGCGGAATACCCGGGCTTAAGACCCACAGGGGAATATTGAATGTGTCGGGTGGAAGATTATCCCCTTGCCATATTGTGATTTCAGGGAATGATGCGCGAAAAGTAGCGGGATTTGCGCTGGCTTCAGGTTCCCACGCAACACAAGACTGCCCCATGCGCGCACAAAAACGTGCGATAGATGAACCGGTTTGTCCGAGACCGACGATGAGTGTGTGTATGTGCATGTATGAAATCCTCCGCGCCTACGGCGCATGGGCGGCAGTACCCGCCCCTACATGTTATTAACGCAGTTTTAATGTGGCTAAACTCAGCAACATGAGTATCACCGAGATAATCCAAAATCGAACAATCACTTTCGTTTCAGGCCAGCCTTTTAATTCAAAATGATGGTGTATTGGAGCCATGCGAAACACACGTTTGCCACGTGTTTTAAAAGAACCGACTTGAATCATGACAGACAATGTTTCAATCACAAACACTCCGCCCATGATGATCAACAATAATTCTTGACGCACAATCACAGCCATCACACCCAACACTGCGCCGAGCGACAATGAACCCACATCGCCCATAAAGACTTCCGCAGGATAAGCATTGAACCATAAAAATCCAAGCCCCGCGCCCACCAATGCTGCCGCATAGACAGTGACTTCACCACTGCCCACCACAAAAGGGAAACCTAAATATTCCGCAAAATTCGCATGACCGAGCACATATGCAAAAACGCCCAGCGTCGCTGCACATAACACCACAGGCACAATCGCAAGGCCATCCAAACCATCCGTTAAATTCACGGCATTCGAACTACCCACCAATACAAAATACACGAAAGGAATATAACCCCAGCCTAATGACCATTCAAAGGATTTGAAAAAAGGTGCGATTAATGTGAGTTCTTCGGGTGATGTGGCTGTGAAAAATAAAATAACACCAATCAATAAACCTGCAGCCGATTGCCAGCCATATTTTTCTCTACTTGACAATCCTTTGCTGTTTTTCAAAATCAATTTGCGATAATCATCCACAAAGCCAATCGCTGCGAATAACCACAATGTGAGCAATGAAATCCAGATATATCGGTTGGTTAAATCGGCCCACAATAATGTGGACACCGTGAGCGCCCCCACCATCAACACGCCCCCCATGGTGGGCGTGCCGGATTTCACATGATGCGTAGCCGGGCCATCTGTTCGAATTTGTTGACCGATTTTGTAGCTTTGCAAGAACGCGATGAGACGCGGACCCAAGCTCAACGCAATGGCCAATGAAGTCAGTGCTGCCATCAGTGTGCGAAACGTAATGTAATGAACAACTTGAAACGGTTGCCAGAAGGGCTCTAAATATTCAAACAGCCAAATGAGCATCACACTCTCCTTGTACTCAAATCCTACTTTAATGCCTCGACCACGGTTTCCAAACGGTTCGCGCGAGACCCTTTAATCAACACAATCATGTTGTCATGCAACAACGGGCGCAATGCCGACACCAACGCTTCTTTATCGTCGAAATGTCTGGCGCCTTCGCCAAATGCAGACAACGTCAACTTTGACTTTTCACCCACGGCGAAAATATGATCAATGCCCAGTTCACGTGCCTTTTCACCGACTTGACGGTGATGGAGGTCTGTTTCATCTCCCAGCTCTTTCATGTCCCCAAACACCCAGACTTTCTCCCCGGGATAGGTAGCTAAAATATCCAAGGCGGCTGACACGCTCAACGGCCCAGCATTATAACAGTCATCTATCAGTGTAGCCTGATTATGGCCTGTTAAAATATTCATACGCCGCCCTGTCGGCACGGTACGCGCAATTCCTGCCTTGATGAAATTCACAGGAACGCCCACCACGATCGCCAAAGCTGCCGCGGCAGCCGCATTATAAACATTATGACGACCCACGAGAGATGTTTCGATGGCGATCGGGCCATCAGGACACATGAACACAGCCTTACCGCCCGTGCGAGACAATTCAAGATCGGTGATCACCAAATCAGCATCTGGTGAAAACCCGAAACTGAATTGATTGCAGTCGATAGATTCGTGCCACATCGGATAATATTGATCATCGCGAGGCAATACAGCTGTGCCTCCTGGCATGACGCCTGAATAGATTGCCCCTTTCTCGCGGGCAATATTATCAACAGATCCAAAACCTTCTGTGTGTTGGGCTGCAACGAGGGTGATCAAGGCTGCATCGGGTTTCGCAATGGCACTGAGACGCGCTATTTCCCCTAATTGATTTGCGCCCATTTCGATCACAGCGAAACGGTGTTCTGGCTTCAAAGCCAGCAGCGTTTGAGGCACACCGATTTCATTATTCAGATTGCCTTTTGTCGCCAGTGTCGGCGCAAACAACCCGCAGATGTGTGCCAAATATTCTTTTGTGGTTGTTTTGCCACAACTGCCGGTCAATGCAATGACTTTCGCGTTCATCTTTAAGCGATGAGCTTGTGCAATTTTCCCATAAGCCGCCAGTGTGTTTTCAACCTCGATTTGTGGCAAATCGATCGGTAGTTTTCTGGAAACGATGGCGACCGATGCGCCTAGCGATTTGGCTTGCGAGACAAAATCATGTCCATCGAATTGCTCGCCGATCAGTGCAACAAATACATCTCCAGGCAGCAAAGTACGCGTGTCTGTGGAAATATTGACGGTGTGATCGGGCGTTAAAAGATTCAACCCAAATAAACTGTATATCGCTGAAAGTTTCATGTGGCATTTCTCCGTGTCTCGAGGGCGCGACGTGCAATGTCTTGGTCCGAAAAAGGCATAGAAACACCCGCAATGATTTGGGTTTTTTCATGGCCTTTTCCAGCCAGCAAAATCGTATCATCTAATCCGGCGTTCGCAATGGCGTACTCAATGGCTTGGGCGCGATCTAAAATCACATCAACACTCACCCCTTTGGGAATGCCTGCCAACACCATATCAGCAATCGCTTGGGGGGATTCATCACGCGCATTGTCGGTCGTGATGATCACGTGATCAGCATGTGATGCGGCAATCTCCCCCATGATGGGACGTTTGGTGGCATCTCGACTGCCCCCACATCCAAAAACGCACCAACATTTTCCTAGCACAGTGGGATGCAATGCAATCAACGCTTTCAACAATGCATCAGGGGTATGGGCAAAATCGACAATCACGCGGGGCTCACCGGGTTGAGAAACACACTCCAATCGGCCCGGAATATCTTTCACGCGCGCAGCAACCGTCGCCAAAACGTTCAATGCAAAACCGTCCACACGCAATGCGCCTATCATGGCCAATAAATTAGACAAGTTGAAATCACCAATTAATAAAGGTGAAAAATGAACGCATTGATCGCCCTCTTGAAGCTCAAAGCCGTTGTCCTGCCTGATGGCACTGATGATGCTATCGCAGCGTGGGTGTGTTTTTTGCAATCGCGTATAGCCAATCACTTTTTTATGAGGAGAAATGCGCGGCAATTGTTCACGGCACCATTCGTCATCTAAATTAATCACGACGGTTTCAACAGAAGGCATTTGATAGAGACGCGCCTTTGCTTCACCATACGCTTCACGCGTGTGATGATAATCAAGGTGATCTTGCGTTAAATTCGTGAATATGGCCACATGAATCTCAGTGGCTCGCAAGCGGCCTTGATCCAGCGCATGGGATGATGCTTCCATGACCACTGTCTCCATACCCTGTGCAACCATCTCGGCCAATAAGCGCGTGAGGGTGCAAGGATCAGGGGTAGTCAGCGGGTTATCCACCAAGTGGTCGAGCGTGCCAATGCCAATCGTGCCTATCATGGCGACTGGCACATCCAGGGCACGGTACATTTGGTTCAATCCGTGTGCTATCGATGATTTCCCATTCGTTCCTGTCACGGCAACGACATGCACATGACCACTGGGATGATTGTAAAATTGATCAGCTAATTCGGGCAGCTGATCTGCCAGATGGGCTACTTTAAAAACAGGGATGTTGATTTGATGTAATACGTCGGTTTGTGCTTGCGTTAAGCCCTCAGGATCCATCAACAGAGCAGATGCCCCTCGAGAAATAGCTTCTTTGATGAAATCGCGACCATCACTCTGCGCGCCCAGGTAAGCCACAAAAGCATCCCCCGCGACGACACGCGACGCATGTTGGCATAAGCCAGTCACACCGGCCATTCGAAGTTGTGATGTCAGCACGTTATTTACCCCCGCACATCATAACCGGTTTCGTCATCCAACGGAACATCTCTCAATCGCAATGCATCATTCATGATCCGCCCAAACACCGGGGCTGACACTGCTCCACCATAATATTGGCCTGAAGCCGGATCATCCATCACCACCACGCACACTAACCGAGGGGCTGTGGCGGGCGCAAAGCCCACAAAGGTCGCCAAGTGGTGATCTTCCATATAACCATTCGGGCCTAATTTTCGAACGGTGCCGGATTTGCCTGCGACATGATAACCGGGCACGCGTGCAGCATCACCTGACCCGCCATCTTTAGGATAGATTGTTAGCATACGGTGCAAAGTGGTGATCTCATCGGCTGTCATCACACGCTCTGAGACAGGTTTGCCGCTTCGCTTGAGCAATGTGAAAGGAACATACTCGCCTTCATTCGCAATGATCGCATACGCTTTGGCTAATTGTATGGCGGTCGTTGACACACCATAGCCGAATGCCAATGTGGCGTAAGCGAAAGGATCAAGCGTGCGGCTTGCTTCTAAATATCCGCTCCGCTCTCCTGGAAATTCTAAATAAGTGGATTGCCCAAAACCCAAATCTTGATAAAGCTTGATCAAGGATTTTTGAGGTTCAGGTAAAATAATTTTGGCAATACCGACATTACTGGATTTACGCAACACATCCGTCAGTGTGAGTTCGCCAAAATTACGGATATCCCGTACCAATCGACCATTCACATTCCAATATCCCGGTGAGGTATTAATCATCGTATCGGGTTTGACATGTCCCGCGCGCAATGCGACCAGGGCTGCAAAAGGTTTGGCGACTGAACCAGGTTCAAACACGTCGGTCACCGCGCGATTCCGCATATTGGCTGTCACAAAATTTTCCCTGTTATTGGGATTATAAGAAGGCTGATTCACCATGGCCAACACTTCACCGGTTTTAATGTCTACGATCACGACACTACCACCCACTGCTTGATTCTCTTTCACTGCATTTTTCAATTCGCGATACGCGATGTATTGCAAACGATTATCGATAGACAACGCCAAGGGTTTACCAGGATCCGTCTGTTTGATCAAAGCTAAATCCTCAATGATATGACCCCGTTGATCTTTCAACACTTCAATCTTGCCATCGTGTCCTTTCAAATGGTGATCAAACGCGAGCTCAATGCCTTCTTGTCCAACACCATCCACATTGACCAGTCCGACAACATGGGCTGCGGCTTCACCCATGGGATAATATCGACGGTATTCACGCTGGGCATTAACACCGGGCACCGATAAACTCAACACTTGTTCTGCCGCTTGAGGACTTAATTGCCGTTTCAAATAGACAAATTCTTTGCCTTTTGCTTGTTGCATCCGCTTATTGATGTCTGCGACAGACAATCCCAACACAGCAGCTAGTTGTGAACGTTGAACAATCGTCGCAGATTCAAACAAGGGAGGATTGATCCAAATGGAATCAACCGGTGTACTGACAGCCAGGGGTTCACCCAAACGATCGGTGATGATGCCACGCAATGCATTGAGCGTGACTTGACGCACGCTGCGCATGTCGCCTTGATCTTGAAGAAAGTCTTGCTTCATGACCTGCAGATAGATCATGCGTCCCAACACACCCATGCACAAAGATGCGCCACTGACCACCATGATCACGATCAGCCGTGACTTTATTGTTCCACCCACACAACCTCGCTTCTCTCAGGTGGACGCATGTGGAGAGAATGTTGCGCAATATAATCAATACGACCTTCAGCACTCAAGGTGCTGCGTTCAAGCAAAAGTTGCGTCCATTCAATGTTCATTTCGTCTCTGAGGGCTTGTAATTGATGCCATTCATTAAACATTTCACGGGTTGAATGTCTCACGTAGACAATCCCGAGACTACTTAATACCATGCTGAATAACAACACACCCAGCACTGTTCTCAGCTGCCAGCTGTATTGATTCGATTGTTTATCGCTTGCTGCTTTTCTCATTAACATTTTTCCGCTACCCGCAAAATTGCACTGCGTGAACGCGCATTCTGTGCGATTTCTGCTTCTGTTGCCTTTATTTTACCCAACAATGTAATGATACCTTTTGGACGATTCCCACGATAGGGAATAATGCCCTGAGGTTCTTCACCCATCGAGGCTTCTTTCAATGTTTGCTTGACCATACGATCTTCTAACGAATGAAAACTGATCACCACCAAACGCCCGCCAGATTTTAACGCATTTATCGCTTCGGTGAGGGCTTTTTTTAAATCATCTAATTCTTGATTCACGACAATGCGAACGGCTTGAAATGTACGCGTTGCAAAATGCTTGTTTTTTTCTTTGAACGGGATCGCTTTTTCGATCACATCGACCAATGCTTGCGTGGTTTGAATGGGTGATGTTGCACGCACTTCAACGATCTTGCGAGCAATGCGTGTGGCAAAACGTTCTTCACCATACACTTTCAATGCATGTGCAATGTCTGCTTCGCTGGCGTGATGTAACCATTCTGCGGCCGTCATGCCGCGCGTTGTGTCCATGCGCATGTCAAGCGGGCCGTTTCTCATGAAACTGAAACCGCGCGCAGGATTGTCGAGTTGAGGCGACGATACGCCGAGATCAAATAATACGCCATCGACCAAATGAAAGTGGTTCGTGTCTAAAGCTTCTCGTATGTTTTTAAAGGAGCCGTGATAAATCTCGATGGGTAATCCGCTGTCTTTCAATGCTTGTGCGCTCGCAATGGCTTCGGGATCTTTGTCGATCACCAGCAAACGACCTGTCTTCAACAAACTGGCGATGGCACGTGCATGCCCACCGCGTCCAAACGTCGCGTCGACGTACTCCCCCTCAGGTGCCACCTTCAAAGCGTCAATCGCTTCGACTGGCATCACACTGGCATGTGCTACAGTTTCAACCCTTTCCATACTTCACCTTCCGCTGTTTTTTCCAGCGATTTGAAATGCTGCCCTTCTTGCTGCCAGGCCAAGTCATCCCATAACTCAAACTTCTGTCCCAAGCCAACCCAAATCACTTCGCGTTGCAAGCGCGCATAGTCACACAAAACCTTAGGAATAAGCAAGCGCCCCTGTGCATCCAATGTCACAGAGGTAGCATTCCCAACCAGCCAACGTTGCAATGCCCTGACGTCTTTATCGACGTTGGGCAAATCTAAGATGGCTCTTTCTATCCCTTCCCAAACGGACAAGGGATACCCCAGTAGGCAAGGTTCGTGGATATCGAGGGTAATGATCCATTCGCTGCAAGGCACATCTGCACGTACTTTTGCCGGGACGAGTAAACGCCCTTTTGCATCCAACGTGACCGTATGCGCACCTCTTAACACCATACCCCTCCACTTTTTACCACTTTTTACCACTGGTATGGATAAGCTTGGTTGGCAAACTGACGATTGTCAAGTCGATACTAAAATTTATCGTAAACCATTTGCCTAGTGTGCAGTAACGTGGTAGTTTGTAAGAAGGCTTTAAGAAGGATATTGAAGATGATCAAAGGAATTGCTTTCGCACTGGGCGCCTGTTTTATCTGGGGACTGATCTTCGTGGTGCCTCAGTTCATGACTGGATTCTCTTCTATCGAGATCGTCTTAGGCCGTTATGCTTTTTATGGCATGATATCAGCCGCCATTTTCATCAAGGCGTTTGCTGGACGAGGTTGCCGATACCCTAGGTCTATCTGGTTGAAAGCGCTACATTTTTCCTTGATATCTACCCTGGTATACTATATCTTTTTAGTACTGGCCTTGCGCTATGCCTCTCCTGCTGTTTGTGCCTTGATCCTAGGGGTCACCCCAATCAGCATTGCATTTTATGGTAACTTTCGCCACCGGGAAATCCCTTTCAAGAGTCTCGTCCTTCCTTCTCTCTTCATTTTGATAGGACTGGTATTGGTTAACATTCCTTACCTCGAAGCTGGCCCTGTCACTGCCCAGTACTTATTGGGGTTATTCTTCAGCGTCTGCTCCCTCATCGCGTGGAGCTGGTACGTGGTGGCCAATGCCCAGTTTTTGAAAGAACACCGACATGTGCACTCCAGTGATTGGCTCACCCTGATGGGCGTATCAACGTTGGTATGGGTCATTCTGTTCACCAGCATTCTGCTGATTTTCTTCCAAGAAGAGATTCACCTCTCTCAGTATGCCGTTTATAGCGATGATTTAAAAAGGTTTTTGATTGGAAGCGCGATATTGGGTCTCTTATGTTCCTGGGTTGGGTGCTATCTTTGGAACAAGGCAAGCCTTCATTTGCCAGTCCCACTGGCTGGACAACTCACCATTTTTGAAACAATTTTTGGCGTTGTGTTTGTTTACCTTGTCAATCAACATGTTCCTTCGGCCATGGAATGGGGCGGGATGATCATACTCTTGGCAGCGATTGCCTATGGTACCCACCATTTCACTCAAAAGATGGCCAAAGTCATGACTCCGCACTGAGCTTGATGAACGGTATACAAAAGAAATTAGTTGACATACTTATCGGAAGCTGTATAATCATGTAAGTAGTTCAAATCTTGAGGTATACTATGTTTAATCTATTCGATATTTATAAAAACACTGAGGGGAATGAACAAGATATTTTCACCTTTCACAGCGCGCCACTCCAACAACTAGAACAGGAATTGGACATACTGGAAATGCAGCTTTCCATAACCCGAAGTCTTCATGACAATCATGCTAAGATGTTGGCGCTACATTTGACAAAAAAAATCGACAATGTTTCATACAAATACTCAGCGGGACACGTCTCTGTATGGGCAGCTGATATCGCACGATACGAAAGAGAGATCGTACTCAGAAAAGATACACTATTCAAAATCAGGCATGAGCTGATGGAAACACATATTGAAACCATCACCACACACGTGTTAAACATGGCTAAGCAACACCTTGCTACGATGATTCCTGACAGCAATGCTGAGAATGTGATGAAGCTAAAGATCAAAAGAAGTCTAGCAGTGCTTATGATGTATTATGTCCTTCCTATGAATGACATTCCCTTTATTCTCAACATCCTAAGCAAGTATTTACCTAAGGTAAAGGATAAAATCACAGGAGAAAATCCTTATAATCTTATTATCACTATGCTTATGCTTGCGACAAAATTTTATATAGATGTACCTTATAACAACAAAAGTTGGGGGAAATTTTATGAAGGGACATTGTCCGAACTGAATAACATGGAGTTAAAAGTCATCACAGCAATTGGTATCATTGATAAAAGTCATCTCAACGGCGATCACGATAACCCATCGTCTGATAAAAGGCAAAGAATGGGAGACATGAATACATAATGAACCCCTTGTTAAATCACCAAAACCACCAAAGGTGACACATGTTTAATTTTAACATCAGACACATTGAAGGCATCTGCGAAGAAGCATCCATATTTATTGAACCTTCAGAGAATAATACCGATATCATTGCATCGACTGCGCTGAAAAACGAAGAGATAGGACAATTTGAAACCAAGATTAAGGCACAAAATTTTATAATATCCACATATAAGTCCTTGATCAATGATAAAATGAAGATGATTAAAATGACGAAAGAAATGAATAATGAGGCTGATATTAGCGATCAAGAATTAGCAAGCTATGAATGGAATATGATCGACCTTAATCAGAGTTTGACTGAATGCAAAAGGGCTCTATCAAAAGTAAATGACTCCCTCAATCATGATGTAAATGATCTTAATATTTTGATGATAAATGAGTGCGCAAGAGCGATGATAGCCATCGTCGATAAATATCAGGGTCATCACATTCCAAATCAGATAAGAACAGTCCTTTTCTCAAGATTGAAAGAAGATTTTACCTATATTAATGATATGGAGCTTATGAATTTCAGCGATGAAATCGCGGAAATATTTCAAAAAGTTGCTAACGGATTCAACAAGCTTTCCTGCAAAAATTTTTTTATGACAGAACAGATACTGGGATCACATGAAAAAATATCGCAGACGATAATGGTTCTCATCATCATTGCCCTTAAATACCAAAGTGACTTTTTATATGATAATAAAACCTGGTCAGAAGCAACCTATATACCCATTAATAAACTTCAAGAACTCGAGATAAAAATCGTTTCTGTATTATTGGATTTCAACAAGAAAGACAAAGTCTTTAATGATGATGACAATGAAATCAGCACTCGAAGAAACATATCCAACAGGTTTTAAACGCTAGAACGTGATCTGGTAACACTGGTGTATCTTACTGTCCCGCTGAAAATCCTGATCAATCGTATCCCGGGTCACATCCTTAATCTGCATGCCAGGGAAAGCTTCTTCGTTCAATTTAAATTTTCTGAAATTAGTTGAAAAATACAAAACACCCTCTTTATCAAGATGCTTTAACGTTTTTTTGATCAGCACTACATGATCCCGTTGAATGTCAAAATCCTCATCCATTCTTTTTGAGCGCGAAAATGTCGGTGGATCTAAAAAAATTACATCAAATTTATCGTTTGTCTCATCAAGAAATGTGAAGCAGTCTGATTGCACGACTTCATGTAACGCAGGACTCAACCCATTCAGTGATAAGTTTCGCTTTGCCCAAGCAGTGTAAGTAGAAGACATATCCACACTCACGGAGCGGCGCGCCCCACCTAATGCCGCATGTACTGTCGCACTGGCTGTATAGCAGAACAAATTTAAAAATGTTTTGCCTTTCATGATACTGGCTAAATACAATCTCATGGGACGGTGATCTAAAAACAAGCCTGTGTCCAAATAATCATGCAAATTAACCAAAAATTTACCGGCCCCTCTTTGACCACGATACATTGATTTTGATGATCCAACCGCTGGTATTGTGAAAAATCCTTTTGTTGAACCCGCTGCTTCACAACAACATGTGAAGAGGGTATATTCAACACAACAGGAATCGCATCACACACACATTTTAATCGAAATGCCGCTTTATCTGCATCAATGGTTTTAGGAGGTGCATATTCTTGAACGTGCGCATATCCTTCGTAATAATCAATGGCAACGGCATATTCTGGCATATCAGCATCATATATTCGATAACAAGACACATTGTTCTTCTTCACCCAGCTGCTGAGTTGCTTGATGTTTTTACGTAATCGATTCGCAAACATTGCTGACTCTGGCTTAAGCTCTGTGGGCGCTACCTCTGTTTTTGCCTCTATGATCTCAGGCGCTTTGTGTTCTCGCATAAACCATTCTGGCAAAACATCAATCATTAACAATTTACACGGGATGGTACCATTCACAAATGTATATTGTTTTTTAGCACGTATACCGATGGATTTTCCCAACGTCATATTGCCTGTGAATAAAGCCACCTCCCAGCCTTCAAATGATTCCCGCAACCGTTCACCAAAATATTGATACAGGGGTTTCAATGCATCTTCATCACTCAACCGTTCACCGTAAGGCGCATTCGTGATCATGAAACCAGGTTTGTCGCCATGATGCGTGGGCGGCGTGAGCTCAGATAAATCGCGTACGGTGATATCAATCACATTACCCAATCCGGCACGTGCAATATTTTCGCGCGCCTGTGATACCGCGCGCGGGCTGCCATCATACCCGCGAAAATCTGGCAATGCTTTTGCATGACCTGCTGCACGACGATCACGTGCTTCTGTCAATAACGGCTCCCACAAAGCGGGTTGATGCTTTAACCAATGCGTGAAACCGAATTGCGTTCGCAGTAGCCCAGGTGCGCAATCAGTAGCCATAAGCGCCGCTTCAATTAATATTGTACCAGTACCACACATCGGATCAACCACATAAGGCAGCATTGACATTTTGCTTTGAAAACCTGCACGGATTAATAATGCAGCCGCTAGATTTTCCTTCAGTGGCGCATCGCCGGTACTCAAACGATAACCCCGTTTGTGTAGACTTTCGCCCGATAAATCCAAACTGATACTTAATTTATCACCATATAAATGCGCATGAATGCGGATATCGGGGTTGATTGTTTCCACTGAAGGACGACGCCCCGTATTGTCACGGAACTGATCCACAATGATATCTTTCACCAATTGAGCACCGTATTGGGATTGATGAATTAATGCGGACTGCCCAGAAAAATCAATGCGAAAAGTGTGTGTCGGTGAAAAATGGGTTGCCCAATCAATCGCTGCGACCCCGCGATGGATAGACGCGATATCGGTCACTTCAATCGTCGTCAGGGGCAATAATACTCGATTAGCCAATCTCGACCATAAACATACCCGATAGGCTGTTTCGAGGGTGCCTTGAAAATAAACACCTGTCACGGTTTCCTTCACAGACACAGCGCCTAACGATTGAATTTCCGCGAGTAATAACCCTTCAACATGCCGTGGGCAATTGGCAAAAAACGTATATTGCATTATTTGCCTCTTTTCGCCAAGTAGCGACGTATCTCGTCCAGCGTTTCGGGGTTCAGCCCACGCATGATTTTGCCAATGTATTGATGATGACGGCGTGCAGCCTTTCTACCCTCCGGAATGCGTTTGGCTTCAACCAAAGCGGCCATCAGGTCGTCAGGCAGGTTTAAAGTGCCCAGCTTTTGGGGGTTGAATGTCAATAGTGTTTCCCCCAGGGTCTGCAAAGCGTCCATATCGCGTTTACGTTGGGTTTTACTCGGCTTCTCCGGCCGGTCGTCATATGCTGGATCATCAATCATGGGAATACCGCTCTACTCAAAAAGGCTGAGACATGTTAGCATGAGCGCGGGTTATTCGCCACTATAATAGGACACACCATGAACATTCTCGGTCTCTCCGGCGCCTTGGGCCACGATGCCTCTGCCGCCATTCTGGTCAATGGCAGCTTAATCGCATGTGCCGAGGAAGAACGCTTCATCCGTGATAAACATGCCAAAAACCAGATGGCACGCCAGGCCACTCAATTTTGTCTCAGGCAGGCGGGACTAACCCCAGCAGATATTGATATTGTGGCCATTCCCCACGCCCCTTTTCGTTTCGGCTATGAAGGGCGTTGGCATTATGCCAAACGTTATTGGTATGCCCCGGATAGGGCATTAGATGCATTATTCAATGGCAATCGACGTCATCAACGATACCGTCGCCAGGTAGAACAATTATTGAAGGATCTGGGATTTGATCTCACTCGCACACGCATTGAAACCGTAGAGCATCATTTAGCGCATGCCAGTTCCGCCTATCATCTCAGCGGCTTTAAGGAAAAAACAGCCATCATTGGATTTGATGGCAAAGGCGAATATGCCACCACTTTTTTTGGGATTGGTGAAAATGGGCACATTACCAAAATCAAAGAATTTTATGATCCTGATTCTTTAGGCGGATTATATGGTGCAATGACACAATTCCTCGGCTTTGAAATGCTCGACGGCGAATTTAAAGTGATGGGGATGGCACCTTATGGCGATCCAACTCGGTATGATTTATCTCCTCTGTTGAAATCAACTGACAGTCATTTCGAAGTGAATACACAATTGGTCAATACCGTGGGATTGCGTCGATATAAAAAAGGAGGAGAAGCCTATTATTTCAGCAAAAAATTAATTGATTGGCTCAGAACGTGAAGGCGATGATATCGATGAGCCCTATATTCATTACGCAGCGGGTATTCAACATTTATTAGAGGAGACTGCTTTAAAATTGATTGATCATTACTTGGGCGATGTCATACGTGAAACAGGTAAATTATGTTTTGCGGGCGGCGTTGCCTTGAATGTGAAACTTAATCAACGTTTGATCAACCTACCCCATGTGAAAACATTGTTTGTACAACCGGCTGCTGGCGATGCCGGCACAGCCGTTGGTGCCGCGACCTATGTTGCACATCAACAGGGCGAAACCATCTCACCCCTTGCCCATGTTTATTTGGGTCCATCGTATTCGCTTGAAGAATGCTTGACTGCCTGCCTACGTTATTCAGATGATATCTCTGTCACACATTGCGACAACATTGTCGATGCAACAGCAGATATTTTAGCAGGAGGCAACCCTGTCGCCTGGTTTCAAGGGCGTATGGAATTTGGACCGCGCGCATTGGGCAATCGCAGTATTTTAGGCGATCCCAGTCATCCTAACATAGCTGAACTGATCAACCTACAAATCAAATTCCGAGAACGTTGGCGACCATTTTGTCCAAGCATTGCACCCGAAATAGCTCAAGATATGCTGCAAACAGAGCACCCCTCCCCTTACATGACATTTGCATTCAAAGTGTCTGAAAAATGGAAAAAACGCGTACCTGAAGTGGTTCATGAAGATGGGACTGCACGCGCGCAAATCGTCGATCCCGTCGCTAATCCACGTTACTATGCGCTGCTCAAAGCAGTTGAAGCAAGACGTGGTCATCCTGTTTTATTAAACACATCATTGAATCGTCGCGGTGAACCCATGGTATGCAGCCCGGCTGATGCGTTGAATATGTTTTTAGGATGCGATTTGGCGTATTTGGTTTTGGGCGATCTATTGATCACAAAGAAAGAGACTTCAGATGGTTAGGAAAATCATTGCACTGTGTTTTGCAAGCTTTACTTTAGTTGCTGCAGATATGCAACAAGTATTTGAGGCAGTCAAAAAAGATCCCCTACAATTACGCGATTTTTTATACCGTATGCCCAAAGGCGCAGATCTTCACAACCATTTAGATGGTGCTGTTTATGCAGAAAACCTGATCGCGCAAGCAGCGAGAGAAAAACTCTGTGTTGACGAACGAGAATTGAAATTTACCGCACCTAACAAAGTCGCTTGCGATCAAGCTTATGCGGAAGGCACAGATTTGTATCATCGCATGATCCGTGCTTTATCCATGCATGATTTTGTTCCAGGCGAAGAACCCGCGGATGAACATTTTTTTGCCACATTCGATAAGTACATGGCTCTCAAACAGACGAATGGTGAATGGGGGCATGAAGTCGCTTCACGTGCAGCCGCTCAGCATGAACAATATATCGAATTGATGTTAACCGTGCCTTGCGATGATTGCAAACATTTATCAGAACAAATCGAAAACAAAAAATTAGATGAACTGCTTTCTGTGAAAAGCTTGCTCACCACCTGGGATTTTTCAGCAGATATTGCCAAGGCACAACAATTATTACGCGACACTGAAGCCAAGCGGAAATCTTTGGGCGAATCTGATATCAAAGTCCGCTATCTATTCAAAGCCTTTCGCGGCCTTCCTCATAAAACTGTTTTTGCGCAATTGGCTTTTGCCTTTCAGCTGTTAGCCGCTGAGTCCAAACAACCCGAACCCTTGATGGTTGGACTGAATTTAGTGATGCGCGAAGATGGCTATCATGCTTTGAAAAATTATTCCGATCAAATGAAAGTGATTGGTTTTCTCAAAAACCAATATCCTGGTGTGAGAGTCTCGCTTCATGCGGGCGAATTAACATTGGGTTTAGTCCCGCCAGAAGATTTAACTTTCCACATCAATGAAGCGGTTCATGTTGCTAAAGCAGAACGCATTGGGCATGGTACTGATATCATTTACGAGAAAGACAACGAAGCCTTGTTAAAATACATGGCATCAAATCACATTGTCGTTGAAATCATTCCCTCAAGCGCTGATGTTATCTTAGGCGTGCGAGGCAATAAACATCCGCTTGCTTTATATCTTAAACACCATGTGCCTATGGTGATATCAACAGACGATGAAGGCGTGTTGCGCAGTGATCTGACGAATGAATTTCAAATGGCTGTTGAGCAACACAATCTCACGTATGCAGATCTCAAAAAAATGGTACGCAACAGTTTAGAATACAGCTTTTTGCCCGGCGACAGTCTTTGGATTGATCATGATTATCATCGGCTGCACCCCGCTTGCCAACAGGACAAACCTGCTTCCAAAACATTATCAACCTCTTGCCAGCAATTCATCAAATCCAGCGAAAAGGCTGAAAGGCAGTGGGTACTGGAAAGGGAAGTCATTGATTTTGAAGCATGGGCGAGAATACCCGCTCCTACCTACCATTGAAACGCATTCGGGATCCACTCAATCTCCCCTGTCCCTAAACAAACAGCCACAGCATCGAACCGTGCGGCGCGAGAATGATAACAACCGTGACCTGCCAAATAGCACTTTGCAACGCGAATGATTTTTAATTGTTTTGGGCGATCGATTGTTTCAAAGGGATGTACATCCTCGAAATGTTCACGCGCGCGCACTTCGACAAACACCCAGGTGTCTTTATCTTCCATGATCAAGTCGACCTCAGCGCCACATGCTTCGATATTGCGATCAAGCAAGCGCATCCCGCGTTTGTTCATCAAATATTCCATGGCCATCGTTTCAGCGTCGTGGCCACGGACGGATGTCGCAACTATTGACTTCATGGCCCGCTGATTTTCACCGGTACACCTTGCACAAATTGCGTGCAGGGCAACGTGCGTTCGATCTGCTGACGATTATTCATGCTCAGCATGCCTGTGGCGCCATCAAACGTGTATCTGGATTGATGCGACATTTGGCGCAACATGGGCACTAATTCATACGCATCTACCCCCATCCCATACAAACGGGTTTGTGCACGTGGTTCTTTAGGCCACAACTGCATAACCACGGTATCAGGCGTACCCGCAGGATTGTGCTGTGGCACCTCTATCAGCCAGGGAATGTCGCAGAATGTGACGCCATTCAAATCATGATCGGCCTTGGGATTGGGTTTGCCGGAATAAACACTAGCAGTCGCATAAACTGGCCAACTCTTGGCAAAATAGAAAGACAATAAAGGCGGAATTTGCCGCGCTTCGTTAGGCATAGCGGCCATGAATACCATATCGACATCATCCCGACGTTTCACTGGGAATTGAACAGGATTTTTGGTTCGCATCGCTTTGTCGAGCGCGGCCATTTCCGCCTGATCAATATGCAGTGCCTTTCTCACCACATCAGACAAATTATCCCTGGTGTTGAAATAAATGATATCCGCTACATCACCACCCTTTCTTTCGAATGATCGACGGAAGGCATCGGCGACACGCGAGCCCCAGGAACCCTCTTGAATGAACAACAGCGCATTGCGATTCCCTTTCTCATACGCACGAATGCCCGCTTGGGTGGCTTCATTTTCGGGAGACAGGGCATATTGATACAGACTATCATATTCCATGTCGATATTATTCAACGCCAACATTGGAACACTGGGATTACCCGCCTTCATGAGGGTTTCCAGTCCGGGCTTCGTGAGTGGCCCCACAATGAAGTCAGCCCCCTGCGTAAGTGCTCGTTGATAAGCATTCAACACGTCTTTATCACCCTTCGTGTCATACACGCTGATTTTAGGCAATTCAACCGTTTTGTTTTGCGCATGCACGTAATGGGCCGCGAAAAAACCTTCCCGCACCGCAGCCCCTTGAGCACCCAGCTCTCCCTGCAATGGCAAAAGAAGTGCAATTCGCTTTGGATGAGTCAGCGTATCAGCCGCAGAAGGAAACGTTTCCTCTCGTGGAGAGGGTGTGTTCTGGCAGCCCGACAACATAAAAATGAGGCATGACAAAGTGAAACCTGCTAGAATGCGAAAAACCCGATAAGATCTTTTCATAAACAATTCCCGTATTGTGAGTAACAAATGGTTGAAACAGGCACGTTATACATCGTTGCAACACCGATAGGTAATTTAGAAGACATTACCCTCCGTGCTCAACGCATTTTACACCAGGTTGACACAATTGTGGCAGAAGATACGCGCCACACAACCCATTTATTGAAACATTTTGGTATTACGCGTCCTTTGCTGGCCTACCATGCACACAATGAAGATGAAAAAACAGCAACCCTCATACATCTCTTGCAACAAGGAAAAGACATTGCTCTCGTGAGCGATGCCGGTACACCTCTCATCAGTGATCCCGGCTTTCCCCTCGTTCATGCTGCACAAGCCGCAAATATCACGGTTGTGCCCATTCCAGGCGCTTGTGCACTCATCACTGCTTTATCTGTCTCCGGCTTATCTCCCATCCCCTTCTATTTTGCGGGCTTTTTATCCCCCAAACAGGGACCCAGAATCGCACAGCTCGAAGCCTTGAAACCCCTCACCGCTACCCTTGTTTTTTATGAAGCCCCGCACCGTTTACTCGACAGCCTGCAAGCGATGGCGCTTGTCTTTGGCAATCGACAAGCCTGTCTCGCGCGTGAGCTCACCAAACAATTCGAAACCGTGATTCGCCTCCCCTTGCCAGACTTGATCAACCGCGTGGAAAGTGACCCCAATCAACAGAAAGGCGAATCGGTTGTTTTGATAGAAGGCAGTCAAGCGGCCATTGCTTCCTCTGATACCGATCGCTTTTTAACAATATTACTGCGTGAATTACCTTTAAAACAAGCTGTCAATATCTGCGTTGAACTGACCGGAGAGCCCAAAAATAAGGTGTATGAAAAAGCACTGACAATGAAAGGGTGACAAAAATGCACCCCTGCGTTACAATCCCAATTTCTTGTTCCATACATAAAGGTGAATGATGTCAAACCAACGTTCCGTTTCTGATTCCATGGGCACATTGTCCATCCCCGCTGATGCACTCTATGGCGCACAAACAGAACGCGCCCGCCAGAATTTTCCGGTCAGCGACATGAAAATGCCGCAACCTTTCATTCAAGCATTAGGCTTGATCAAAGCCGCCTGCGCCCAAGTCAACCAAGAACTTGGCCTGCTCGACCCCTCCCTTGCCCAACCCATCATTGCAGCAGCCACTGCCATTGCGGATGGTCAATATGCCGATCAATTCCCCCTCGATGTCTTTCAAACCGGCTCCGGTACCAGCACTAACATGAATGCGAATGAAGTGATTGCCACATTGGCCAGCCAATCCTCAGGCAAAACCATTCACCCGAATGATCATGTCAACATGGGGCAAAGCAGTAACGACGTGATCCCTACCACCATTCACGTCTCAGCCGCATTGTTGGCGGAAACGCGCCTCATTCCTGCCTTGAAATACTTATCACAAACGTTAAAAGAAAAAGCGAAATCCCTGCACCATATCACCAAAACAGGTCGCACCCATTTAATGGATGCCATGCCAGTACGTTTTGATCAAGAATTGGGCGGCTATGCACAACAAATCGATTACGGCATTGCACGCATTCAAAGCACCTTACCCCGATTACTTGAATTGGCTCAAGGCGGAACGGCAGTCGGCACAGGCATCAATGCTGATCCGCGCTTTGGCAAAGCAGTCGCCAAAACATTAGCCGAAAAAACGGGTGTTGCCTTTGCCGCGAAACCCAATTACTTTGAAGCCTTGAGCGCACAAGATGCCGCTGTTGAAATGTCCGGCCAATTGCGCGTGATTGCCGTTTCTCTGATGAAAATCGGTAATGATGTGCGTTGGATGAATTCCGGCCCCCTCGCTGGTTTGGCGGAGATTCAACTGCCCGCGCTCCAACCGGGCAGCAGCATCATGCCGGGTAAAGTCAATCCCGTCATTCCTGAAGCTGTTTGCATGGTGTGCGCACAAATCATGGGGAATGACACCACGATTGCCGTTGCAGGGCAATCCGGTAATTTCCAATTAAATGTGATGTTGCCTGTCATTGCGTACAACTTGATTCAATCACTCGAACTCTTGACCAACAGTTGTTACTTGTTGGCTGATAAGGCGATTAAAGGGTTCACTGTCAATGAAGCGCAAATTGAACGTGCGCTCGATCGCAACCCCATTCTCGTGACCGCATTGAACGCAGTGATCGGTTATGAAAAAGGCACGCAAATTGCGAAACAAGCGTACAAAGAAGGCCGCAGTGTGAAAGATGTCACGCGTGAAAATACGACGTTGACGGATGAGGAAATTGATCGGTACTTAGATCCAAGGAATATGACGGAATAAAAATCGCTGTAGGAGCGGGTACTCCCGCCCCTACAATTTATCTGTGTCTATTTCCACCGTCTGTCTCGGATACGGCATCACAATGCCTGCTGCGCGGAAATGATCCCAAATCATCAGCAATATTTCCGAACGCACCATCGGTCTTGTTTTGCCCAAATTGAGATCGATGTGGTAGCGCACTTCAAATATTTGTGCATAGCTGGCAAATTCACGCAGCAACACATTAGGCTCTGGATGTGACACCACTGATTGATGCTTACGAATGATATGCAATAACATTGCTTGAATTTGATGCGGGTTTTCATTGTACTCTACCATGATATCAAACGTTGTACGCACAATCGCGTCATGGTGAGTCCAATTGGTGAGCGGCTGGCTGACCGTTTCCGCGTTCGGAATAATCACTTCCATGTTGTCCCATGTGCGGATAGTGGTGGCACGAACCCCAATGTGGGTAACCTCCCCTTCATTGGCGCCCAATGTGATGATATCGCCTGCGCGGAATGGACGTTCAATCAATAACAATAAACCGCTGACCAAATTGTTGGCAATATTTTGCAAACCAAACCCGATACCAACCGCTAACGCTCCCAACACGACGGTCAGTGTGGTTAAATCAATCCCCACGACACGTAAAATCACAAAGGCGCCGATCACAATCGTTGCATATTGCGTGAAGACTGAAAAGGAATTGCGCAACCCTTTGTCTTTGTATTTGGCAAACAAAAATCGATACGCAAATTCACGGCTCCATTTGGCTGCCCAACGAATGACAATCAAGAGCACGATGAATTGAAAAATATGTATTGAAGCAATTTGGGTGGTGCCAATACTGAACAACGGATTGAATAACATCGCATGAATTTTTTCTTTGAGTATTTCATTTTCTTGTAAACCATAAATGCGCAACAAAATGCCCGTTGCCGATAAAAAAATCAGGATATGCAAAATGGTATTCAAAGGTTTGAGAATGGACTCTGTCCACACCCAACCGCTTTTCAAGTGGCGAATCGACCATTTCGCCGCAAACTCCATGGCATCAGACACGACACCGCGCACCAATACCCATCCCGTTAGAATTAATAAAAATTGCCCTTCTGCAATCCAAATGATCCAAGCCAAATTGACGTATCCAATCAGTCCAATGATCGCATTTGAAAAAATGGTGAGAGGAATCAAAAGGCCTAACAATTCCACTGCACGACGAACATAAGGCTTGGTTCTGTCTTCAGCGGCAATGATGCTGGGTAATACTCGCCATCCCCTTAATAGTGGGATCGATACAGCCAGCAACACCAACATGAATAATCTATCGAATGATGCAACAATATCCATGGGAATAGGCAACTCATGGGCCAACACCGTGAGGGCGATGATCACGCTGCCAAAACCCATACTCCATAATAACCCACGGTATAAAGACACATCTTTACCCGATAAGTCCCATATATTTTCAAACAATGAAATTCTTGCCAATCCAATGGCAATACGATAAGCAAACCACACCACGCCCAAACACAATGGCACCACAAAATGATTAGCAGACACATCCATTAACAAGAGTAAAATCATGAGTGCACCAAAAATGGCCACGCCCATCATATTCCGATAAAATAGTTGCGCGATCACCACCACGGTGTTCGCAGAAAAACTCATGCCTTTACTTTTCGCGCGCAATAAGAATTTTGATAACGTGCGGGATAGCCAGACTGATAAACCAGCCCAGACGATCAGCAGGGTAAACGTCGCGAACCACAAAAAGGCTGAGGCCTGAGACAGATGCTCCACGACTTGATTGTACGTCGCGACAATTGATTGATAAACCAATTGCGGCAACGTCCATAAGTCTCGTCCAAATTGCTCCCATTCAGCGACGGTACGTGGCAGTTGCTGACGTGACCGCCAGGTTTGCTTCACCCCCACAAGAATTTGATTTTGAAAACCAGAAATGTCAGTCATCAATGCATTCAGTTGAATATTCACACCTGCATATTGTTTTTTCAAATCTAGGAATATCGATTGTTGACGCTTGCGAGATTCTGTGGATAAGACTTGCCGTGCGCCAGGTTCATCAAGGATCGCCAATTGACGATCAATCAGCACTTCTTTATTTTCAACTTGAATTTTATTTGCAATCAATTCTTCTCTCAAGCGATCCAAACGATCCTTGATTTCAATCGCGCGGCGGGAAGGATCTCCCGCATCAACCCTGCTCTTATAAACATGGATCAGTGCATCAATACGTGAGAGCGTTAATTGCATTTTCAATAAATCCAAATGCTCTTCTGCTTCCATGATATCGTTTTGCAATGCTTGTTGATCTTCTGTCGGGGTTTGTGAGATCGGACGTAATTTGTCTAATGCAGCACGGGATTTTTCTAAATTAGCTTCCCATTGCAATTGCAAGCCAATCCATTTCTTTTCATTTTCTTGTTGCGCTTCCCAAATATTAGACACTTGTTCCAAACGGATTTGTTCCGTCATTTGGGACATCCAGGCTTGTTCCAATTTTAAAATATCTTCTGCAACACTCAATAAATCGCTCAAAACGCCCACGCGTTCTTGTTCAAGCTCTAGCTTACGGCTATCGACTGAAACACGTTCTTCCAAACGCAAGGCTATGACGCTTTCGCCATGGGCTTTGGCATTGATAAGTTGATTTTCATATTGCGTCAGGTAATTTTTGAGAAGTCGAATATTCTTGCGAGCACTGGCCAATTCGAGACTGATTTTACCCAACTGCACACTCGCCAAGTCCACCCGAAATGAGGCCTCTTCGGCCATGGCGGGGTCGAAACCGGATGATGTCTCTTGCGCATTGGCCTTCAGGGATTCAAGATATGCTTGACTGCTGGCCAAACGATCTTTTTCGTCCCCTAGTTTTTCTTCAAGGATATTGATCTCTGAATAGCGGGCTGCACTTTCGTACATATTTTCGCTCGATGGAGCGGCTGCCATACCCACACTGACCCAACACAACATGCATAACACGAGGACTCGTAACATGATCTTCACCCAAGAAACCCATTGATTATTTGACATCTCTTACGCCACTTGTAGGGGTCGCGAGCACACCCATCTTTACAAATCGCGTGCCTACAATACTTCTGAACGTTTGCGATCATCATTAGTATAATCCTATTTCATGCAATAAAAGAGATTTCTGCGAAAATCTGTTACAATCCCGGAATCATCTGAAGGGGCTCCATGCATGAAAACCCATAAACAACTGAACAAGCGTTTTCGCGGATACCTTCCCATTGTTATTGATGTTGAAACCGGTGGCTTCAATCCTCAAACGGATGCATTATTGGAACTGGCTGCGATCAGCGTTCACTACAATGACGAGGGCTTGCTAGTCCCCCATCATGCCTGGCATTATCATATCAAACCCTTTGAAGGGGCTCATTTGGATCCTAAAGCCCTTGAATTCAATGGTATTGTGCCAGATCATCCTTTTAGGTTGGCAATGACAGAAGCAGATATGCTGAAAGATTTATTTTCGAAAATTCACGATGCACTGACGGAATCCCAATGTCAACGCGCCATTTTAACAGGACATAATGCTGCGTTTGATCTCTCATTTCTGCAAGCAGCCATCACCCGAACAGGGATCAAGAAAAGTCCCTTTCATGGCTTCTCTTGCCTGGATACCGCCAGTTTATCAGCAGTTGCCTATGGGCAAACCGTCCTGGCCAAAGCCTTGCGGGCAGCCCATATTCCTTTCGACATCGACAATGCCCACAGCGCCCTGTACGATGCAGACAGGACAGCATTATTATTCTGCGAGATCACCAATCGATGGGATGCTGCCAGGGTTGACTGAAGTCCTTTAACGCGATACTCTAACTCTCCTCTTTTTGATTGTAAGCGAGTTGTCCCATGTTAACCCTTCTGAAAAATAAAACATTCGGCAGCATTTTCATGATTGCAGGCACCACGATTGGGGCTGGCATGCTCGCATTGCCTCTTAAAACGGCTGCGGGTGGGTTTTTCCCCAGTATTGGGCTATTCATCATTTGCTTTTTGTTCATGTTTTACACGGTTTTTTTATTGTTGGAATCTAACTTAATGTCCAATGATCCGAATGCCAATATCATTTCTATGACGGGCGAACGGTTGGGTAAAACAGGGCAGATAGTGGCATGGGTCACCTTCTCGCTGCTGTTATACAGTGTTTCAGCGGCTTATATGTCGGCAGGCGGCTCACTGATCGCCACATTATTACAACATGAAGTCTCCAAAGAAACGCCCATGTGGGTCGGCATGCTGATTTTTGCAGGGGTTTTCGGCGCACTGATTTATTTCGGTACCCATGTGTACGATCACGTCAATAAGCTATTGATGGTTTGTTTGATCGTCAGCTTTTTGGTGTTAGTGGGCAGCATGACGCCTCATGTTGAGAATGTCTCTTTCACTGAATCTCACCCATTATTGCTCCTGGGTGCTGTGCCTGTCGTGGTGCTGTCGTTCACCTCACACGTGATTGTTCCCAGCCTACGGACCTATTTGAATTCCAACGTTCCTGCCCTGAAAACATCCTTATTCTATGGGATGATCATCCCCCTGTTCTTCTATGTCTGCTGGGAATACCTGATATTCAGCCTGGTGCCACCAAACGGCCCTGAGGGCTTATTGGCCATTGCCGCGGGCGATCACCCCCTGGCTGCCCTGACCAATGTACTGGAAGACAACCTGGGATTGCGCTTTTTTGCGACGGTGATTGGCATTTTCTCATTTTCAGCGCTGGTGACGTCGTTTATTGCCGTAAACGTCAGTTTGCGGGACTTTTTGGCGGATGGATTGTCGATTTCTAAGAAAACCTTGGGCGGTAATGCGTTATTGAGCCTGTTAACCCTGGGCGCTCCACTGGTTTATGCATTGGCCTTCCCACGCGGCTTTACGGTCGCCATTGGTTATGCCGGCGTATTTGCATCCATTCTGTACGGTATCCTGCCTGCGCTGATGGTTTATAAAGGTCGGTACATCCAACACATCCCTAGTCAGTATCGAACACCCGGCGGCAAAGTAGGGATTGTGATCGTGGTGCTGTTTTCTGTGATGGTGATGGGGCTGGAAGTGTATAATTCGCTTTAGAACCATATGGTTTCGAAGCCGAATATGCTGTCATCGATGAGAATGGAGAAGCGTATCAAGCATTGACTTACGGCCCCCTACAATGGCTTAACCCAAGCGACATATTTATCCATCCATTTCTGCAAAAACTGAATGCTAGCCGGGCCGATGTTGCCTTTATCATCAAAAAAACCTTCCTTCATTTGAAGAAATGCTTCAGGTTGGCACAAGACATCCACATCCAAATAGGCCAATATATTGCGTAAATGTTGTTGGGCCAAAGCGGTACCGATATTTCCTGGCGAAATGCCGATCACACCAGCGCGTTTACCACCCCAAGCATTTTTCCCATAAGGACGTGAACCCTGATCCAGTGCATTTTTCAACACACCCGGAATAGAGCGATTGTATTCCGGGGTGACAAACAATAAAGCATCGGCTGATTCAATCTCCTTTTTAAGACGCAGGACAGGTTCAGATTGATGCTCATCATTATCCTGATTGTAAAGCGGCAAGTCATCAATGCGAACATGCTTGAAAGTCAACGAGGAGGGCGCTAATGTGATCAACGCCTCAGCCAACTTTTTATTAAATGAATCTCGGCGTATGCTGCCGACAATGATAGCGATGTTCATCTCTTTCTCTCCAGAATTCATGTGAATAGTAACCAATCTTACATTGAATGCACCAATTGAAGCCCTACAAAGTTAGCAGTGTTCTGAAAGCTACCCTGAGCAGTGACAATGTCAAGCTGTTCAATGGGAATAACCCTATATACTGGGTTATTTTGGCTGAACGTGCCATCTTTAAAGAAAGTATGCATGTAAGCAAAGTCGATATGGGTCTTTCCCCATGCTTTGGGCTTATACATGAGCCCTATAGCCACATCAAACTGATCAGCATCCGGCGCTTGCAGAATCCTATTGGCATCCGTCACCGGGCTTTGATCATACGCAAAACCACTGCGTAATTTTATTTCTGGTGTCACATAATAATTGACCCCTAATCCCACGCGCCACGTATTCCTTAAATCAACGTCTGTATCGATAGGTTCGTGACTTGCAATAATTGGCTCAAAGAGGTTTACACTCACAGCCTGCATCCGACTCCAATGGGTATATAACACATCCGCCAATAATTCGACTTTTTCATGTGGACGATGAAAAAAATTCAGTGAAACAATGTCAGGGAACTGAAACTGTGAGTAAGCAGGGTAATTTCCTATGTCTGAGACGCCCGAATCACGCTCTTTTACATCAAGTTCCAATACAAAATTTCCTTTTGTTTCTTGATCAACAAACATTCTATAATTAAGCCCTACCCTGGTATTATCCGTAAACTCATAAATGGCGCCTAAATTAGGGTAAAAAGCGATATTATCCCCTGAGTATTTGCTTTCCCCTGACAAGAACAAGACAGGGTCATCAACTGGTATAGATGCGTCAAGTTCTGCGCTGAGTTTTGCCTGAAAATATTGCAGATTGGCGCCTAAACCCAGCAATAATTTGTCCGTCACTGCCATGGCCAGCGTGGCGTTGCCTGTATAAGCAATGAGTTGCGTGTATTTTGCGGTATTGTTCACCACAAAGTTACCATAATCGGATGTTAGCTCATAAGGGGCGTTCAGATTGAGACCAAGCATGAACGTCTCGCCCAACGGCGCTGCAAAATATAGCGCGGGACTGAATTGATTGGGCAACGCTGAATATTGTTGTCCTGTAGCACAAGGAATAGGTGTCCCAAACGAATTTGCGGCGGAATCGACAGTCAGTTGGGCATCAATCGCTGCATAGATACCTGATAGAACGAGCTGTCCACCCTCCAACAACATCAAACCTGCAGGATTATAGAAACTGATACTGGCATCATCCCCTGCCACACCCGCACCGGCAAAGGCATTACCCATCGCAGAAACACTCTGCAAATCATTATAAACACCTGCTGCAAAGGCAGATGGAAATAGCGAGGCACAACACAACATCATGAGTGCATTTAAAATCCTGGGAAGTTTTTTCATATCAAGATATCCTTATCAAGCATCGTGATGCATTAAAAATAAATGTTGAAGCCAACACCCAATTGCAAGGCACTTGGATTAAAGCTGAGCTCTCCCACGGGCACCAATATAATTGTACTCTGATAATTCTCATTGATGAGCGATATTTCTTTGTCTTGATACCAAGTATAAGCCACTTGGCCATCAACACCGATATGGTCTGTCACAAACAGCTCCATGCCCAACCCCAAGCGCAAACCAGGTAAGAAAAATTTGTCTTCTTGGGATACCTGAGCACTGTAATCGGGTATCTCGATATTAAAATAGTTGGTGCTCAACTTATACTGAGTATAAACTGAACCTACCGTCAAATATCCTAGAAAATTTTCCAGAAAAAGATAACCTTGTTTAAATTGACCACCTAAACTATATGAGGCCTCAGCAGTTTGTATGAAAAAATCTGACTCATCAACTACGGCGATCCCGATGGCTTCGTCATGTATAAAATATAAATCATTAGGCTGCCCAATCAATTCAAGGGCAGTGAAAAAACGATCCCGCCAGCCCCAGCGCACATAGGTACCAAAACGTCCCATGGCACTAAAATCCCAACCTGTGTCATCATAATTCACGTTAGACACGTTGAAAGGCTTCTCAAAAGTAAGATCAGATTGTAAATGCCACAGAGTGCCGGTCGCATCAATGCCAGCATAAAAGCCATAGCGGTCTATCGCTTGAGCAGGAGAAAACCAGAAACCAAAGAGTAAAGTTGATAAAACTAATTTTTTCATCGCAAATCCTTTTGCTGGGACAAACCTTGGGTGAAATTATAACACATGATATGCTACAATTCCTGTATGGAAACCAAGACACTGATACAGATTATCTTGCTACTGTCTGCAGGGAGGGTGCTTGCTGTATTCTCCCTAGAAGCCTTTTGTAAAACAAGCTGGGCCAAAGCTTGGCAGATTTACCCTGTGCGCCCCATCCCCCATCGGCGCCTTGAAGTGTTGATGTACATCACCGGTGTCATGATAGAAGCTGGGCTCTTAATATTGACCTTACAATACTCGGTGATCACATTTCATTCACCTTCTCTCTGGGGCATTCCTGTACTGATACTGTCGTTTGCGTTGATCGTTGAACCCATTTACTATGGTTACCATCGTTTGTTACACACGAAATGGCTGTATAAACACTACCACATCCACCACCATAGAACCACCGTGCCTAAACCTTTGTCAGGGTTTTATTTTACACTGACAGAGCGTCTCTCCTACACAGCGTTGTTCGTGCTGCCTATTTATATATTATCATCCTTTCAGTTACTGTCCATTCCTTTATTATTTTTTTATGTCATCGGGTTTGATATCATCAATGCATTGGGACATACCAACGTTAAAATATTTTCAGACAAATATGAACAATCGATCACACATTTATTTTTTTATTCGCCGCGTTTTCATGGTGATCACCACAAATATTTTCGCACCAATTACTCATTATTCATGCCGATTTGGGATAAGTTGTTTAAAACCTATCGTTCATAAAATGCTTTATCGATATAATTTAATGTTTTTTCCAATAATTCACTGACATTCATGCAAGTCAGCTGATACTGCGTTAAACAGTGTTGAGTATATTCATTTGAAAACTGTGGGTTCTGAGACATATACGATTGATAAGGTGCCTGCGGCCTGTACAATGTATCGCCCTTGTCGGGTCAACGAAAAAAATTGCTTTACAATATCCCAAGTCCAAGGAGGGATGATGATCGTCTTCAAATGATATATCTGTTTAAATAGGCGAAGTTCTTCCCCCACAGTCATTTCATGTCCCAGTCCACAGGTTAAATGAAACACATGTCCGATAGCCGTTGAATCCATTAACAAATAAAACATAGCCTGGGCAACATAATCTACCCCGACCATGTCTAATCGACAATCAGTATTGCAGGGGAAAAACTTGGGTTGACATTTTTTCACCACTTGCACCAGCGGGAAAATAACATTGCTGCGTGTCACCACGCCCGTCTGACTGTTCCCTAAAATAATAGAGGGACGAAAAATGATCACGGGTAATGTACCTTTAACCGCATGAACAAGCGCTTCTGCTGCAAATTTTGTCGATTCATAATGATTTTTAAACCCATGATCCGCGGTAAGATCGTTTTCAGTCACCACGCCCCGACATTTTCCTGCAACATATGCCGTGCTGACATGTCCATACACGTGAAAAGTTGGATTCAACGTGTGGCAGGTCTTCGCAAAGTTCAACACGTTTTTCGTGCCCGTCACATTGATTTTTTCGAGTATTGCCTTTGGTTTTTCAAATTGAACCATGGCTGCGGTATGAACAACATGTGTTATTTTTTGAGCCAGTTCTTTGTATGCCTCATCGGTCAAACCCAGGTTATCTTGAGTGATATCTCCCCGAATAATACAAACCCGCTCATCTTTGAGTAGACGTCGCTCTGCTGATATGTTTCCTTGATCACGAACCAAACAGTAACATTGCGCAAAAGGATCCCGCTCTAATACGGTGCGCAGGAATTCACCACCTAAAAAGCCAGTAGCACCCGTGATAAAATAGTGATGAGTTGGCATGAACAGCCCTATTGTTTAAGAAGCCAGATATACAAAACAGGGACAACACCCAATGTGAGTACTGTCGCGACAGTCAAGCCGAAAGCGATGACGCATGCCATGCCGTACCACATGTCACCACCGAAAAGAATCAAAGGCACCAACCCCAAAACGGTGGTTAATGATGTCATGAGGATTGGACGGAAACGACGCATACAAGCAGTCACTATCGCTTGATGAGGTGATTGGCCCGCGCGCAACTCTTCATCTGCCTGATCGATCAGCACAATGGCGTTGTTCACCAAAATGCCGCCCAGTGACATGAACCCCAGGATCGCAACAAACCCAAATGTTGCCTTCATCAAAACCAAGCCTAGCACACCCCCAATCATTAACAAGGGCAATGTTAAAAACACAATGCCCGCTCGCTTGACCGAATTGAATTGCCAAGTTAATAAAATGAAACCAAGCACCAAACACAGCGGTAAATACGCAAACAAAGCACGTTGCGCTTTGACAGAATCTTCCACTTCGCCGCCCCATGCATAATGATACCCCGCTGGCAATGAGGCCTTCTTCAGTAAAGGCAACATCTCATCGCGCAATTCAACGGCATACATATTGGGATTGCGCGCACTGACAGTGATTGTATGTTCAAAATTCCGGCGCTTTAATTGTCCGAATTTCCATGCGGGCACAAATTGGGCAATTTGTAATAACGGCACACTTTTACCTGTCGCATTAGAATAAACATTAACGGTACGAAGATTGTCAATTTCCCCTCGCTCGGTACCCTGGGCACGCAATACCACAGGAATGATCTTGTCATGTTCGTAATAATCGGTGACGGCATATCCTGAATAAAATGCATTGAGAGATAAGGCCACATCCACCGGTGTCATGGCATTCCGACCGGCTTGAGTGGCATCGATGTCGACAAAAACAGTCGCTGTTTTATTCCCCCAATCATCTTCAATGGACACGGTGCCTGGAATACTTTGAAAAAGCCCTTTCGCTTGATCGGCTAAAGCGTACAACACATTGGGATCAGTACCGCTGATCCGCAATTGCACCACACCTGTTTCAGAAGGACCCAAAAATAATTTTTTCACATCCGCATTAGCATCGGGTAAATTTTCAAGCACGTAGCGTTGTGTTTTTTTGATCAAAGCATCAACCTCGTTGATATCTTTGACATCAACCAACACGAATGCACGGTGTGGGTCTGGATCAAACGGAGATAATGACAAAAAGAAACGTGGACCGCCTTCACCGACATAAGCTACCGTATCGAGGACATCTGGATTTTCTTTTTTATCCAATAACCAATTGTTTAATGTTTGAACGACTTTTTCAGTTTGTTTGATGCTAGCGCCACGCGCTAAGTCCAAATAAATTGTATATTGCGCACGATCAGAGGGTGGAAAAAATTGCCGCGGCACCGTTTTCATCAACAAAAATGACAATGCAAACATCACTCCCATCGTCATCATAAACACTTTTGCATGTGCCAACACCCACTCAAGCGCCGTGTGATAAATCGTATAAAAACGCGTGGGATGTGTGATCGAATCTTCTTCAAAGCCTGTATCTGGAACGCGCATGAAATAAAAACATGCCAATGGTACAATTGTCACAGCGAGAAACCACGAACCTAATAAAGTGATACTGACGACTTGCGAGATCGCGTATGTGTATTCTCCGGCACGGTGCTCAGCCAGCATGAGGGGTAAAAAAGCCAATATGGTAGTGAGTGATGAAGTTAATAATGGGATCAATAAACTGTCGCCTGAATGAATGCAGGCATCCATTCGGGGTTCACCGCGTTGCAAACGAGTCCTAATATCTTCTGCAACAACAATGCCATTATCGACCAACAATCCGAGTGAAATGATCAATGCTGCAATGGATACACGGTGCAACGGAATTCCCAACACATACATGACAATCAAGGTGACTAATAACGTTAATGGAACGTTCAAACCGACAATCAAACCCGTGCGCAAACCTAAAAAGATAATGACGACACCCAACACAATCGCCAAGGTTTGGTACAAATTCCCAGTGAATTCGCCCATGCTGGCAGCCACCCAATCCCCTTGAAACGTGGCAAATGCCAATTGATATCCAATCGGCAGCTGTGCTTCGATATTTTTTACTGAATCGACAAGACGGTCGCTCAGTTCTAATATATTCATGCCTTCTGTCATGGATATCGCAATCATGATGGCTGGGCGATTGTTCCACAACGCTGCCGTTTTAGGCGGATCCTGATATTCACGTGTCACATCGACAACATCTCGCAAATAGAACACATGGCCATTGGATGGATTGGTGATTTGTAAATCACCTATATCTTCAAGTGTCATGAAGTGACCCGACGGCTCAATGACCAATGTTCTGTCCATCACTTCCATTTTGCCACCTGGCAATAATGTATTGGAAGCTCGCAAAGTCTGAACCAATACCTGCGGTGATATTCCATATTCTGCCAATCGGGCATTGGAAAAATTCAAATAGATGGTTTCATCTTCAACGCCATATAAGGTGACTTTTTTAATCCCTTTGATATTGTACAAACTGCGTCGAATATCCAATGCCGTATCGTGCATTTGTGCGGGCGTAAAGCCATCACTGGTCAATGCAATCGTTGCCACGGTTACATCGCCGTAATCATCATTGACAAACGGCCCTTTCACGCCTGCCGGCAAAGTGTTACTCACAGACTCTACTTTATTGCGCAATTCATCCCAAATCGGTTGCAAATCAAAATAACGATCGTAGACCGTCACGTGAATGATAGACATATCTGTTCGAGAAGAGGAGCGGATATATTCGACTTCAGGAATTTCACGAATTTTTTCTTCAAGCGGACGCGTGACCAAATCTTCAATACGCTCTGCTGACATCCCAGGATAAAACGTTGTGACCACGGCTTCACGGATTGTGAAGGAGGGATCTTCTTGGCTGGGAAAATGCCAGTAGGCCCAAATACCCAAGACCAAAGTCAGCACTAAGACGACTGAAAAAAGCGCGGTATTTTTTAACGCGAACCGGGTGAGTGTCATATCAATGCCCTTTGTATAAAGTGACTGATTGGCCGTCAGTGAGGAAATGCACGCCCGCTGTGGCGATAATATCACCGGGTTGCAAACCAGCAGTCACCTCGACACTGTTGGCGCGAATATCTTTTACAGATACTAGTGTTTTTTTCACAGTTTCTGATTCGGGGTGATAGACAAACACATACGCTTGGCCTGCATTATCAGCAGGAGCCATGGCTGACGCGGGGATCAAATAACTCTGCGCACCAGATTCGCCCCCCCATTCAAACCACACTTCAGCAGTCAAACCGGGGTACAACCCTTCCGTCTGATTCACTTTGATTTTAGTCACAAAAGCATTACCTTCTTCTGTGGAAGCAGCCAATTCAACGACTTCACCGCTGCGACGCTCTTGATTAATACTGGGAAATAATACTTGAACAGGAGATCCGAGTTTGACAGCCTGACGCAAACTTTCAGGCAAGGCCACAGAGACTTCAAAACCTTCTTTGCCCAATAAACGGAATAATGCTTGCCCCGCCACCACATTCATGCCCGCATCGACTTGGCGTGCAGCAATATCCCCCATAAAGGGGGCTTTCAAGACGGTATGTTCTACATCACGCAAAGCCAACGCTTCTTTTGCATTGGCAGCCTCGAGGTTTTGTTGCGCTGCTTCATATTCGGCAGTGGCGGCATCCATCATGGTTTTGGCAATAAATTTCTTTTCAAATAACGTCAACTTGGCGTCATAATCCGCTTTTTTTTGCGCCAAAACCGCGCTGGCTTTCGTGACTTCCGCTTTTGCTGCATCCACATTCAATTGATAAGGTTTACTGTCCAATGTGGCTAATATTTGACCCGCTTGAACTGTGTCACCCGAAACCACGTACACGGATGCCACGTGCCCAGCAACTTGAAACGATAATTCGGCTTCTTGACCAGCCTCAACCACCCCTGAAATACGGCGCATTTGTCCTTTCCCAGGTTCAGAGACTTCGATATATTGAATGGCACGACGGGGAATATCTTTTTCTGATTTTCCACAAGATAATAATAAAAGAATAATAAACGGAAATATCCATTTCTTCATGATGCGCAACCCGCTGCAGTTTAGGAGACTACGTGCAGTTTCACTGAAGATGACAAAAAAGTCAATCGTCCTTGCGCATTCACGTAAAATCTGACGATATCACTCAGCTCACCTAAGGGTTTGAAACACATTTTCAAATCATTGCGATGTGCAGGATGATTGATTTTAACACCAGACTGTTCCAATGCTTTGGCCAAGCGTGCGAGGATCAACGCATTGTCCGCTTCGGGATTGATGCGCACATGGTTGAACTCGAATAATCGTCCTGTCAACATTTTGACAGGATCGGTGATGTGTCGCAAACGATTTTGTGAAAGTGATTCGATACACCCACATTCGACGACTTCTAACCCAGGTCCAAGGACAAACTCGTAAAAAGTGGCACTCACTTCTTCCGTCAGCAGGGTTGAATTTATGACTAGTTCAGTTGCTTGTTTCATACCCCCTCTTATCGGGAAGGGGAAACGAAACTTTAGGTTCCGCCTTTATCCTTTGAACCCATTCGTCATGGCATAGCGTCTATCCCGCCCAAATGCCAATGTGGTGACTTTAGGGCCAGGAGGCGCTTGTTGGCGTTTGTATTCGTTTCGATACAACATATTGATAATCCTTGAAATATCAATGTCGAGGTCGCTGGCAGCGACTATCTCAGAGAGATCTTCTCCGCCCTCAATATGCGCTTTTAAAATGGCATCCAAAACTGGATAAGGCGGCAAGTCATCGACATCTTCCTGATCCGGCGCCAATTCAGCGCTGGGCGGACGGGTGATCACGACATCTGGAATGATGGGTGAAACGCCATTACGATAACGCACTAAACGATAAACATCTGTCTTATAGACATCCTTCAATGGTGCAAAGCCACCGCACATATCCCCATACAACGTGGTGTAGCCCACCGCAAATTCACTCTTATTGCCCGTGCTGATCAGCATGGCACCGATTTGGTTCGATACCCCCATCATCAGCATCCCGCGTGCACGGGACTGAATATTTTGTAGGGTAATGGATGACAGATCACCCAAAGCAGAGGATAATGCCCCATTCACCGCGCTGACTACCGTGTCAATAGGCACAATTTTCAGAGGAATACCCAGGGTATCACATTGTGCTTGTGCACCCTTCAAACTGATATCGCGCGAATAGATCGAGGGCAAATAGATAGGATGAACGGCTGAGGATCCCAATGCATCACTTAAAATCGCCAATGTCAGGGCAGAATCAATGCCACCAGACAATCCCAGTACAACGGAGTGAAACCCATTTTTCACACAATAATCACGTGTGGCCAGTACAATCGCACGATACATAAGCTCAGGCGTGCTCGGTTCTGGCGTGATCGTGCCCATTTCGCCCAATGTGATAGGCCACAAACATGACTCGAACCATGGCGCTTGTGAGATACAGTTGCCTGTTTTGTCGAATGCACAAGAGCCGCCGTCAAACACCAATTGATCTTGCCCACCGACCAAATTCACATAAACAATGGGATGTTCTAAATAAGCTGCTGCTTCCGCCAAAATCTCGTGGCGCAAGCGAGGCTTTTCATCTGAAAAGGGTGAGGCATTGGGGACCAACAACACATCAACCTTTAAACGTTTTACTTTTTCAAGGGTTTCGTTATGCCAAATATCCTCACATATCACCACTGCGTAGCGCACTCCTTTCAAAGTGAACATAACATCCTGTGAGCCGGGCTTGAAATAGCGGTATTCATCAAACACTTGGGTATTTGGGAGACACTGCTTGCAATAGCGCGCGATCAGAGATTGGTGATCAAACACGCTCACAGCATTGTACAGTGCGCCATCATGACGATAAGGGTGCCCCACCACCACCGCAATCCCCGTGGCGGCACGCTCGACTTGAGAAAGCGCTTGATCCACTTCGTCCAAATAAGCTTCACGGTACAAGATATCTTCCGGCGGATAGCCTGTGAGGGACAATTCAGGGAAGACAATGATGTCTGCGCCAGCTTCTCGAGCAGATGCTATTGCCGCTAAGATGGCGTGCGTGTTCCCGGCAGTATCGCCCACACAGAAATTGATTTGTGCACACATAATTGTCGTCATGATGTAACCATTATGCAACAAGATTAATGATATGGCGAGGATTTTATGGTAATTTATCCTTTCACAATAACAACAAGGTTAACCGATGCGCGGATTCACACTGCTTGAATGCTTGATCGTCTTGACGATAGGCGCCCTGATGTCTGTCATGGCCATCAGCTATTGGGATGGGCTATTGGCGAATAAAGCGGTTCAACAAGATGCCCTTTTATTGGCAGATACGTTTCGAACCAGTCAAATGCAGGCCCTGGCATCACATCAAACGATTCGCATCGTCATGGATGAGGACTCTCTCAAATTGAGTGGTAAAACCCATCTGATCATCCGCGCCTTTCCTGCACACAAACAAGGGCAATTCACGTTCACTCCTTATGGCATGACTGATTTTCAAAACGCCAGTATTTATGTTTGTTCTAAAACAAGCCCGATCGCGCGGCATTTGCGGGTGAATCAAGCGGGGCGTGTGTTGATTGCAGAAGGCAATGCGTATGATCAGTGTGAGATCAGTTCATGAGCATACCGTATTGAGATCATGCTGTTCGTTCGTTTCGTAGGCATCACAGGGTGCATGTTGACGACGTTCAGCGGGACGCAATAATAAACGATACGTGAATGCCGTCGCCTCCGTTTCTAACACATGCGGGGAAGGCGCCTCCAGTAAGGTGGCACAAACGTCATAATCTCTGCGCTCTGTATAACAGGCCTCAATCTGAGTTTGTAGACTCAGCAATATCGCAAGCCGTTCTCGTGCACGGGCTTGTTCGATAAACACACCATAATGGGGCACTGCCTGCTGTACAAGCACGCCGACGATGACTAAAATGATAAGAAGCTCTAAAAAGGTGGAGCCCTGCGAATGATGTTTCATAAAATGGTACTCATGCTATTATTATGCCCACATCGTAACATATTTAAAGGAATAAGGCTGACCACATGATAGACATACAAAAAGCAATGCTTGACCCAACTTCTGTTTTCGCCCATCCTCACGATGTGGTCAACCATCCGGGTTTAACCCGCGAACAAAAAATTGAAATTTTGCGACGCTGGGCATACGATGCGAAAGAACTTGAAACAGCCACTGATGAAAACATGAACAGTAGCGCCACCACTGAAGATCACCTGGCTGCGATATTGCACGCGCTTCAAGAATTGGGCGCGGGGTTGATGAAGGGATAATATTTTTGTAGGGGCGCAAGGGCGTTTACCCCGGCTTTCGCCGGGGCGCACCTACACGTTACGCAATTCTCGGCGCAAAATCTTCCCCACATTTGATTTAGGCAAATGCTCGCGAAAGACAATCTCTTTGGGCATTTTGTAGCGTGTTAAACGCGTTTCACAATAATCCAGGATATCTTGTGCGGTTAATTTAGGATCTTTCTTCACCACAAATAATTTCACCATTTGCCCCGCTGATTCACTGGGAACGCCCACGGCAGCCACTTCTAACACACCAGGAACGCCCATCACGACATCTTCAATTTCATTCGGATAAACATTGAATCCTGAAATTAAGATCATGTCTTTTTTGCGATCAACAATATACAAAAAGCCCTTTGCATCGATTTTGGCAATATCACCCGTTTTCAACCAACCGTCTTTGTCGAGCACGTTCGACGTCTCTTCGGGATTATGCCAATAACCTTTCATGACTTGTGGGCCTTTCACACACAACTCCCCCACTTCTGAAATATCCAAGGTATTCCCTTCTTCATCGATGATTTTCACATCCGTTGAAGGAATAGGCAACCCAATGGAACCCGTATAGTCTGTAAAATTAAAAGGATTGATGGCCACAGCAGGTGAAGTTTCGGTTAAACCGTATGCTTCCAGAATGGGCTTACCCGTCACCGCTTTCCAAGATTTTGCCACGGCATATTGCACAGCCATGCCACCGCCCATCACGAGTTTTAAATGACTGAAATCAAGCCGATCAAATCCTTTGGTATGCAGCAATCCATTGAATAATGTATTGACGCCCGTGATCACGGTGAATGGAATACCGCGTAAGGTTCGCACAAATCCTTTCATGTCACGCGGGTTGGTGATCAACACATTCAATGCACCAAACTCGGTGAAAATCAAACAATTCGCCGTGAGCGAAAAAATATGGTACAGCGGCAATGCCGTGATCACGATTTCTTTTCCCGGCTCTAACATGTGGCCAATCCACGCATTTCCTTGCATCATGTTGGATAACATATTGCCATGCGTCAGCATTGCGCCTTTGGATATGCCCGTTGTCCCACCAGTATATTGTAAAAATGCGATATCATCTTGAGAAACTTTCACATCATTCAAGGACAAGCTCTGCCCCATCTTTAGCGCTGTTTTAAAATACACAGCACCCGGAATATGATAACTCGGGTAGGGGTTCACAACATATTTGCTCGCAATATTGACAATAATCCCTTTCAATGAAGGAAATAAATCACCCACGCGTGTGATGATCACATGCTTAATCTCTGGACATTCCGGCAATGCTTCTTGTAGCGTATGCGCCATGTTGGCCAATATGACAATGGTCGATGCGCCTGCATCTCTTAACTGTCGACCGGCTTCGCGCGGCGTATACAAGGGATTGACATTCACCACAATCAACCCTGCACGAAATGCGGCATACACAGCCACCAAATATTGCAACAGATTGGGCATCATGATGGCGATGCGTTCACCCTTTTTGATTTTCAGGCCTGTTGAAAATAAGCGGCGAGATCGCGGGTCAGCGCGCCTAATTCGCTGAACGTGAGTGTCGTTCCTAAATTCGTTGCGGCAGGATGATCTTGAAAGCGAGATACTGCGCTGAGAAACAGCTCGGCAATGGATGCATGGGGGCTAGGCGTGATCTCTGCGGGTACGCCGGGGGGATAGCTGTTGAGCCAGATCTTTTCCATGTGTCTTCCTTGACTAAAAAAGGTTTGACTATTGTGACTGAAAAACGGGGAAATGGAAAGTACATTCCATGTTATTTTAAAAACCGCCCTGCGCCCCTACATCGCTGTAGCCTCGCGAATAGTGCAATACCTCCTTGTACATGACAACGAATTACCTGTATGATGTCATCATGAAATTCGTTCTTAAACTCCTTGCCGGCATTGCGCTGGGTACTTTTATCGGGCTTGTATTGCCTGATGAAGCTGTTCGCCCTTTTATTACCCTTAAAGTATTGATAGGCGATTTTATTGGTTTCGTCATCCCTTTCATCATTATTTTTTATATCACCCACGGCATTGCCGGCTTAGGCCATCAATCAGGTCGCATTGTAGGTTTGACAGTGGGGCTCACTTACATTTCCACCATTATCGCCGGCGCCATGGCCGCTATTGTGGCCATGGCAATTCTCCCCTCGCTGTCCACTAAAATGACTGTTTTGGATGCATCTGCTGGTTTAACGCCCTATCTCAGCCTTAATATTCCCCCTATCATGTCAGTCATGACGGCTGTCTTCCTCGCCTTCCTCTTTGGCCTCGGGATCAGTAAAAGCCACGGAACTGTGTTGAAGGATGCCGTGGCTGAAGGTAAAAACATCATGGATCGCTTACTAAGCCATCTGCTGATTCCTATCCTACCGTTCTATGTCGGCTGTATTTTTGTTGACCTGGCGGCCAATGGGTCTGCCTTGAATACCATGAAAACCTTTATCTTGGTTCTTGGACTCGCTGTGATGCTACATGCCATTTGGTTGACCATTCTCTACGCATTGGCGGGCTTGATATCAGGCCGTAGCCCTATTCGCCTCTTCAAAAACATGATCCCTGCGTATATCACAGCAGCCAGCACCATGAGCAGCGCGGCCACCATCCCGGTGACCTTGCGGTGCATTAAAAACAATGGCATACGCCCCTTTATCGCCGAATTTGGTGTCCCCCTGTGCGCGACCATTCATATCTGTGGCAGCATGATCACCCTGACCAGTTGTGCAGTAGCTGTTTCGCTGATTTCACCCAACCTCCCCGCCCCGACATTCGACTTGATGTTCCCGTTTATCCTGGCATTAGGCTTTGTGATGATTGCGGCTCCCGGCGTGCCCGGCGGTGGCGTTATGGCTGCCTTGGGTCTGCTCACCAGCATGCTAGGCTTTGATCAAACGGCGATTGGCTTAATGATCGCCCTCTATGTCGCCCAAGACAGCCTGGGCACCGCCACTAATGTCACCGGCGATGGCGCCTTGCTCATGATCGTCGACAAAATCGCCCCTTGAAAATGATTTAAATGTCCCCATTTTGAAGTACATGGCTCGTATGGATGGCGCATTTTCGGCGCCACACAAAACCGTAACATTATGGAGATAAACAACATGCAAATTGAGAAACAGACCCATGTCTTCAACACCGAAGTGAAACAACTTCTAAAACTCATGATCCATTCTCTGTATTCAAACAAAGAAATCTTTCTACGCGAACTGATTTCTAACGCATCCGACGCACTCGAAAAATTGCGCGTGGAAGCCCTTCAAAATCCTAATATACATCCCTCATCACCCTTCATTCGCGTGATACCTGACAAAGCAGCGCGCACGATCAGTATTTCAGACAATGGGATCGGGATGAGCGAAGCTGAAGTCATTGAACATTTAGGCACCATTGCCAAATCTGGTACAAAATCTTTCCTTGAAAAATTGACTGGCGAACAATCTAAAGACGCGCAGCTCATTGGCCAATTCGGCGTTGGTTTTTACGCCAGCTTC
Source organism: uncultured Gammaproteobacteria bacterium (assembly GCA_963848305.1). Taxonomy (GTDB): domain Bacteria; phylum Pseudomonadota; class Gammaproteobacteria; order JABCZS01; family JABCZS01; genus CAWKDC01. Next base: position 567,138 of record CAWKDC010000001.1, read on the forward strand.
ATGGTGGCTGATAAAGTCACTGTCCTCACGCGTCGCGCTGATGCCCCTGCTGATCAAGCTGTTCTATGGGAATCAAACGGCGAAGGTGCTTACGATGTGTCACAAGCGCATAAAAATGAGATTGGCACGACGATCACCTTGCATTTAAAATCTAACGAAGATGAATGGCTAGAAGATTGGAAGTTGCGCGAAGTCATCACGCGATATTCTGATCATATTTCCTTCCCCGTTGAAATGGAGTTACATCAAGCGGAAGAGGATGCTGAACAACCCGTCTTTGAAGCCGTCAATAAAGCCACAGCGATCTGGACTCGACCAAAGTCGACCTTGACGGATGAAGAATATCAAGCTTTTTACAAACATGTTAGCCACGATTTCGACGATGCACTTTCCTGGACACATAATCGCGTAGAAGGGAAAACAGAATATATCAATCTGCTTTACATCCCCAAACACGCCCCCTTCGACTTATTTCAACAAGGCATGAAACGACGCGGCATCAAATTGTATGTCAAACGTGTATTCATCATGGATGAGGCAGAACAATTCATGCCGAATTATTTGCGCTTCGTGAAGGGCGTGATCGACGCTGCGGATCTACCGCTCAACGTGTCGCGTGAAATTTTGCAGCAAAGCAAAGTGGTCGATACGATTCGCGCGGGCTCCGTGAAAAAAGTATTGGGCCTATTGGAAGATCTCGCTAAAAATCACCCAGAGAAATACCTGGCGTTCTGGGCTGAATTTGGCAATGCCTTGAAAGAAGGTCCGATTGAAGATCACGCGAATAAAGATCAAATCGCTGGGCTGCTGCGTTTCTCAACGACTTTCAAAAATGACAAGACGCAAGCAGAATCTCTCGATGATTATATTGCTCGCATGAAACCTGAACAAAAAAATATTTTTTATGTCACCGCTGAAACTTTCCAAGCTGCGAGCCACAGTCCTCACCTTGAAATTTTCCGCAAAAAGGGCATTGAGGTATTATTACTGTCTGATCGCGTGGATGAATGGTTGGTCGCGCATTTGCCGGAATATAAAGGACATCCTTTCCAATCCGTCGCCAAAGGTGATTTGGATTTGAGTGAATTAAAGGACGAGGATACCGCGCCAACGCCTGATGAAAATGAATCATTCACCTCTTTGATCGCTGCGTTCAAATTAGCGCTCGCGGATCAAGTGAAAGATGTCCGATTAACACACCGGTTAACGGATTCTCCTGCCTGCGTGGTCGCAGATGCCAATGACATGGGGCTACAATTGCAACGGATTTTCAAGTCGGCTGGGCAGAGCGTGCCGGGCAGCAAACCAATTTTGGAATTAAACCCCACGCATCCATTGCTTGTTCGTTTGCGCTCACAAACAGGAGATCCGCGTATCACGGATTGGGCACAAGTATTATTCGGTCAAGCCATTTTGGCTGAAGGCGGACAATTGGATGATCCCGCTGGGTTTGTGAAGAAGATGAATGCATTACTGTAAGGACGGCATAACGCGCCATTGACAGGCATCACTGGTGCCTGTCAATCTTTTGTGCGCTGGAATAAAACAAACGCTTACAAAACCTAAGGATTCACCTGATTCTGCAATGACTGATACCCGGTTAAACAGTTGCCATGGGCGTATGTTGCCGAGGGACCACAACATACATAAAGACGATACGAATATAGGTTACGTGCTCCCGTCGGATCATAGGTCAAGCATACATTACTGGCCTTTTTTAATGCTGCATACATGTCACTATCTGATGCATTATCCGGCAAAGCAGTACCCCCCATACTCGACAGTGTCACTGCACCACCGCAACTATAATCATAGTTTGCTGAGAAAGGTGTTGCAGTTACCGCATCTTGGGTAAAATACGGGGTACACTGTTCCGCCATCGCCCCTGCACATACACCCATCAGTACTGCTGCCATTATCGTGAATTTCACTTTATTCATTTCATTCTCCTCAAGTAGGTTGATAAACGATATCATTATGATGATCATAGACCATTCATCAACAATGCCACCCGCTTTGCATTAACAGCCAAGGTCGGCACATCTAGCGTTTCAGCATCTGTGTGCATGCCGCGGCCAATAGGCCCCAGACCGCCCATGCAAGCTGGCACAATGTGAACAACATGAGACAGATCACCTGCCCCGCGGGTGGCAGGGTCAACAGCCTCGACCGACCCAAAGCCCAGGTGTTGGCTGATGTCACTGTACTGTTTGAGCAAGGCTTCATTCGCGGGGGTGGGCGGCATGGGTGGTGCGGAATCCACAAACACCACTTCGCCTGATGTACCTGGTAAATGCTCAGACACGGTATGGGTGATCAACGCTTTCATCGCCTCTTTTTGAGAGATAGAAATATACCGTATATCCCCCTGAGCCACGGCCGTCTGTGCAACAATATTTTTTTTGCCAGAACCTGTTGCAGTGGTTGTATCCGGGGAAAGGCTTGCTGTTGTGCCACCCACCATCAGCCCGGGATTGAATGAAGCATATTGTTCATCAACGAATTTTTCTCGTAATGTATTCAATATGCGCGCCATTTCAAAGATGGCGCCATCACCCACATGAGGCTGAAAGATCACGGATGAATGCGCTGAATGCCCTGCTGTGTGCAGCGTCCAATTACTGGTTCCACGCCGCGCTGTTGTGACACTATTAAGTTGAAATGCTGGCTCAAAATCAAGCGCAACCTCCCTGTCTTGAGCGGCATCGATCAGAGGCGCACGAGAAATGCTGAGGGGTTTTCCAGAATTTTCTTCATCCCCGGTCAGCACGATTGTAATATCACGATGTTGCAATTCACCCACATCATACAAGGCCTTCAAAGCAGACCACATCACGACAATGCCGCCTTTGTCATCAATCACACCTGGACCAGTTGCGATGTTACCCTTCATGTGGATGCGTTGATGTGGACTTTCTTTTGAGAACACGGTATCCAAATGACCTATCAATAGTAATCGCTTTCCCTTGTTTCCATCATGCGTGAGAATAAGCGTGCCTGCACGGTTCATGTCAGGCGGAGGCGTGACCCACGTGGCTTTAAACCCAAGCTTTTCAAAGGCTGCTTGAACAACAGCCCCGACTTGTTTCACTCCATCGATGTTTTGTGTGCCACTGTTTATGTTGACTATTTTTTCGAGCAACGCCAACGCTTCAGCCTGATGTTTGTCGACCGATCTTACCACCGATGTTTCAAGAGGCGTCAACGTTGTTGCATGCAGCGAACCGCACGCAAAAAAGCAGAGTAGCATGGTGTGAAGGCAATATTTGAGCATCGTGGGTTCCCTACATCAACTTAATCACACGGATTATACAATAAAACCAATGTAGGGGCGCAGCATGCTACACCCCTACAATACGTTTGACATCCCTACAAAAAAATGCCAATCTAGATTGATAGATATTGTTTATTCCTATTGAAAAGGAGCTTCCATGGATAACCCTCTTCATTCAAATCCACAAGCAGAGTACGATGACGATTATGATCTTGTATCAGACAACAGTTCCATTGGCAGCAATATTGTTGAAGATGACAATTTCGATTTACCAGCTGATGATGATGACGATGACACAATCAGTTTCGACATGATTGATGTCCTTCCCCACAACCCTCTCCCCCGACACGTCAAGGTGCACATTCCCCGCTGCAGCCTTTATTGGATTTGAATAATGTACCTGCGAATGAAAGTACAACGGCATTCTTGGTAAGATTACAGATGGCAATGGAACCTGTAGGCTTGGCGGTTGCGGCCTACTCAAACAACGTTAACAGCACCCTCAATCCTCTCTTTCTCATGAGAGAGCCGAGACAAACGCTTCACACGACGGAACGATGCCCAAGGGAAAAGAGAAAGAAGTGATTTTTTCCTTCATCCCCTGAGCTGAACACCCCCATGAATAAATCACCACGCTAAAAGGAAAACCACATGAAAGCCATCGCAACCCTACTCGCAGCACTAGCCCTCGCCGCTTGCACGCCCCAACCAACAGCATCGCCTGAAGCTGAAACCCTTATTATCCCCTTTACAGTCCTTGATGAAGGTGTTCAAAGCGGTATCCATCCTGACACACACACGCTCACCCTGATTCAAGACAACAAAGCCTGGCAGTCTCTGTGGTCCCAGCATAAAACGATCACCCCCATCCCCAGCGCTCCGCATATTGATTTTGCGACCCAAAATCTCATCACTGTGATTGACAGCGACCAGCCCAACAGCGGATACACGCTTCATATGGATAAAGTGGAACAACACGGCGATGAGTTATGGGTCTACGTCACCCGTGAACAACCTGCCTCTGCTTGCCTCAATATGGGGATGGTGTCACAGCCCTACGTGTTTGCAACGATCCCCAAAGGCCCTGTGAAAACCAAGCTGTTGTTTTCGACCCATATGTATGAATGCTAAGGATATGCTACACTCTTGCGAAGAATAAGGAGTTCTCACAAGATGCGCACTATTACCTACGCTTGGGCATTTGTCCTGGCAATGCTTTTCATACTACCGGGCCACGCGGCGACAGCCCCCGCGCCGCCTGTTCTGGAGCACCATAAAATTTATGGCCGTGTTGAAACAGCCTTGGTGACCGACCATCAGCTGAAAGTTCGCGTTCGCATGGACACGGGTGCCAAGACATCCTCATTGAATGCAACGCACATTGAACTCTTTGACAAAGATGGCAAGCAATGGGTTCGTTTCATCGTGGGTCTCGACACCACAGATAAACGTTACCAAATCGAAGCCCCCTTGGTTCGACAAATTAAAATTCGCAAACGCACTGCAGAACTACCCAATGGCAAAGAAACGCCGGATGAGGAAAAATTTGATCTCCGTCCAACGGTGAATATTCCCGTGTGTCTGGGCACACAAGAAAAGATGGTTGAAGTGTCTCTTACAGATCGCTCTCATTTTCATTACCCAATGCTGTTGGGACGTTCAGGCATGGAAGCGTTTGATATTTTGATAGACCCAAGCCGCGTGTTTACGGCGAAACCCAAGTGTTCATCCTCTACCACCCAAGAGAGCAAACCGTGAATTATAAAAAACATTTGATCATACTGTCGATTATTTTAACGTCACTGTCGTTATGGTCATTCCTGTATAAAACCACCGTATTACAACTCCCGTTATTATCCGGCGGCACCAGCACACTCTGGACGGTCGAAGCGCGCGTTCACTTTGAAGCACAAAATAAACCGGTCAAACTGAATTTTTCTGTCCCACCAGAGCAACCGCATTTTGCACGACTGAATGAAAGTTTTGTTTCACGCAAATATGGATCAAGCATCACCAAACTTGGCGACAACCGTTTAGCCACCTTGAGCATTCGTCGCGCTGCTGATGCACAAACCTTGTATTATCGTGCACAATTTTACGTCGATGAATCCCACTTGGGGCCGACACCTTCAGGCCGCGGCATCGACATGCGCACGGTGTATGAAGGCGCTAAACAGACAGCCTCCCATACATTGGTACAACAAGTGCGCGAAACCTCCGCAGACAGTGTCACTTTTGCGGCAGGGCTAGTGCACAGTTTATTGAACACAACAGACGGCAATGTGTCCATATTGCTTGACAGGAATTTTTCCACAGAAAACATTGCCAAGACCGCACAAGCATTATTATTAGGCCCCACGAAGATGGAGGGGCCGAATATTACCAGCCGTTTGGTGTATGGGTTCAAATTAACAGATGATGTTGAAACACGGAAAAATATCCCACTTGATATTTATTTAGGGGTGTGGGATCCAACCCATAACACCTGGCATTATATCAACCCAAACACCGCCGCCATTGGTTTGCCCCACAATTTCTTGATCTGGCAATACGGCGATCAACCTTTCGTACAAGTTGAAGGTGGAAGAGATCCTTCCATTTCTTTTTCATTCACGCAACAATTACAACCGACACTCAGCATTGCACAAGAAGCAGCCTTCAAATCCCGCTCCTTTTTGATTGATTTCTCTCTATTCGCCCTGCCCCTTCAAACACAAGAACTTTACCAAGTCCTCATCATGATCCCACTCGGCGCACTGGTGGTGCTCATCATGCGCAGCTTTGTCGGCATGCAAACCTTCGGCACTTTTATGCCCGTGCTGATTGCGTTGGCATTCCGCGAAACGGATTTATTATCCGGCATTTTATTATTTACCTTGATAGTGGCGATTGGTTTGTCATTGCGTTTTTATTTAGAACATTTGAAACTCCTGCTCATCCCGCGCCTCAGCGTTGTACTTTCGGGCGTCATCTTGATCATGATGATTTTGAGCATTGTGTCCCATAAAATGGGGCTCAGCCATGGCGTGTCATTCGCCTTATTCCCCATGGTGATCATCACCATGACCATCGAACGGATGTCGATTGAATGGGAAGAACGTAACCCTTGGGAAGCGATTCAGCAAGCGCTCGGCAGTTTAGTGTGCGCTACGTTGTCCTATCTTGTCATGACCAACAGCGTTGCAGAACACATTTTATTTGTCTTTCCTGAACTGATTTTATTGGTGGTGGTGATCATGCTGTGGATTGGCCATTATCATGGCTATCGCTTGTCTGAGTTGTTGCGATTCAAAGATCTTGTGGGTAAACAATGATGATCAAAAACCCTTTTGCCGTTTTAAAATCACTGAAACAAATGGGCATTTTGGGGATGAATCAACGCAATGCTGAATTTATCCAGCTTTACAATCCACGCAAAAATTTCCCTTTGGTTGATAACAAAATTTTAACAAAAAAACTGGCGCTTCAGGTGGGTATCGGTGTGCCTGAATTATATGGGGTCGTTGAAATTGAACATCAAATTGCTCAAATGCATGAACTGCTCAAACAATACTCCAGTTTTGTGATCAAACCTGCACACGGCAGTGGCGGCACGGGCATTGTGGTCATCAAAGGAAGACGCGGCGTAAATTATTTACGTTCGGATGGCACCATCATGACACCGGAAGATCTCAGCTTCCACGTGTCAAATACACTCAGCGGATTGTACAGTTTGGGTGGATACCCTGATTCAGCCATGATTGAATATTGTGTCGAATTTGATCCCCTCTTTCAAGACGTGAGTTACCAAGGCATTCCTGATATCCGCGTGATTGTCTTCTTGGGATACCCCGTGATGGCGATGGTCAGGTTGCCTACCCGTCAATCCAGTGGTAAAGCGAATTTGCATCAAGGGGCCATTGGCGTGGGCGTGGATATTCAAACTGGTTTCACTCGAACAGGCGTACAACATAACCAAATTGCCACATTGCATCCCGACACGGGCTTCCCAGTCGAAGGCATCACCATCCCTCACTGGGAAAACTTACTGGTGTATTGCGCACGCTGTTATGAATTGACAGGCTTGGGTTATATTGGCGTTGACATTGTCTTGGATAAAAATAAAGGCCCCATGATGCTTGAAATGAACGCCCGCCCAGGCCTGGCCATCCAGATTGCGAATCAGAGGGGATTATTACCCCGTTTGGAGCGTATTAAACAGGAGGTGACGGTGAAACGCACGCCAGAGGAAAGGGTGGGTTTTGTGTTAAAAGTGGCTTTTTGAAAATAGAAAAGCATTGGATTTAGTGAATAAAGGATTAGCTAAGGTAGTTTTTCAAAATCCCTAACAATCATGTTACGATACGCGTATGAACACCCCAGAATCCCTCATGAACACTTTTCTCGAACGTCTCTGGCTGGAAGAAGGCAAAAGCTCGCACAGTCAAGCAGCGTATAAGAGCGATTTGCTGCAATTTTTTCGCTGGCTTGATGCATTGGCAATTTCATTTGATAACGTATCCTCCAGTGATATTCAACGTTTTTTCGCGCATTGTCTCGACAGTGGCAAAACGCCCCGCACCCTCGCCCGTTACCGCTGCGCGTTGCGGAAATTTTTCACCTGGTTAGTGCGCGATCATCGTCTGTCTGATAATCCTATGGAAGGCATTGAAGCGCCAAAGATTGGGCAACCGCTGCCGCACAGCTTGAGTGAATCACAAGTTGAAGCGCTGTTACAAGCACCGGATGTGAACACACCGATTGGGTTGCGCGATAAAACAATGCTGGAACTACTGTATGCCAGTGGGCTGCGTGTCACTGAGCTGGTTGGTTTGCAAGCACATCAAGTGAATCTCAAACAAGGCGTGGTGCGCATCATGGGAAAAGGCAATAAGGAACGCTTGGTTCCACTGGGCGAACATGCTTCGCAGTGGTTAACCCGTTACTTGGCAGAGAAAAGAGAGATTGGTTCTGTTTTATTTCCCGGACGTGAAGGCAACGCCATGACACGTCAAACCTTTTGGCATCGCATCAAATATTATGCCATCGTTGCAGGAATCACTGCGCCTTTGTCACCTCACACCTTGCGCCACGCATTCGCCACACATTTGCTGAATCATGGTGCAGACTTACGTGTCATTCAATTATTATTGGGTCACAGCCAGATTTCAACCACACAAATTTATACTTTTGTCGCTAAAGAAAGGCTGAAATCGCTGCATGAAAAACATCATCCCCGTGGCTAGTATTTATGCTATGCTCTCACAACCTTGAACTTTTTTTCAGAAGGAATCAACATGAAATTATCCACTATACTTGCCACTGCTTTGTTTGCTCCCTTGTTGTTAGCTGCACCCCAAGAGGATATTAAAGCCAGTTTAAAAGTCATTTCTCCCACCATGACCATCGATGAAGTCACCGAATCTCCTGTGTCGGGTGTTTATCAAGTCGTCGCTGGCTCCACCATTTTGTATTCTGATAAAACAGGCAAATACTTTTTTGAAGGGCCACTTTACCATTTAAATGCTGATAAGAAGTTTGAAAACCTCACTGCAAAACGTCAAGCAGTGATCGTGAAAAAGGCGATCGACAGTGTTGATCCTTCCACTTTGATCATTTTCAAAGCACCTCAGGAAAAAACGTATATCACTATTTTCACTGACATTGATTGTGGATATTGCCGCGCATTGCATAAAGAAGTGCCTGAATTAAACGCAGCTGGTATCACGGTTCGTTACATGGCCTTCCCACGCGTGCCTGCAGGCCAGCCTTCATTCATCAAGTCACAGTCAGTCTGGTGTGCACCTGATCGCAATGCAGCGCTCACCGCAGCGAAAGGTGGCGCAGAACCCACACCTGCCACGTGCAAAGACCCTGTGTTAGAACAGCAGAAACTCGGTCAGTCGCTGCAATTCACTGGCACACCTGTGATCATTTTCAAAGATGGTACCGTATCACCTGGGTATATGCCTGCGAAGGACTTAATTAAAGCCGCTTTCGGGAATGCAGGTTAATGTATTGTAAGGGGTGCAGCAGGATGGCTGCACCCTCTTCCAGCCGCTAGGCGCTTTTTCTCAACCCCAGATACACTGCTCCCGCCAACACAGCGCCCTGCAACATCAGGCCGAACAGGTTCGGGTAAATACCGAGCATATCAATCCGAGGGAATGGCACTGTCCACACAGGCACTTTGCCCGCTTCTTCCAACCCGTGAATACCTTGGCCAATAAAAACAATCGCAAACAAGAAGATCAACCACGCGCTGACCTTGAAGAATGATTGAAGCGGTAAACGTAAACCATATCGTGCCATTAAAAACACGATCAACAATAACATGGCCAATGCCACGAGAATGCCGAGCCATATCATGTTCATGCCTTGTGAACCGACTTGCAAGCTCAAGGCTTCATAGAACAATACTGTTTCAAATGACTCGCGATACACTGCTAAAAATGATAACGCGCCCAAGCCCCAACGAGCTTCTTCTGTCACTTGCTTGCTGAATTTTTCTTTCAAGTAAGTGCGCCAATCATGCGCCAATTGATGACGATGGATCCAAATGCCGACGTACAATAACATCCCCGCAGCAACCAATGCCGTCACACCTTCCGTTACTTCACGCGCTGCACCACTGATGCTGATCAAGGTATGAGAAACCCACCAGGTTAAACCGCCAGCGAACAATGCGAGGCACCCAGCCTGCATGAATAGCGGGCAACAATGTGCGTTTTTCCGCTTTGATCAACATGACGATCAACATGCCCACGATGAGGATAGATTCTAACCCTTCGCGCAATAAAATCACCAAAGAACTTAAGAAGATTGCTGGACTTGAGAATTCGGTTGTTGGCAATGTGGTTTGAACATCAGTTAACACCATCCGCAATGCTTCATATTGTGTTTTTAACGTTTCTATAGGCACACCCTTTTCAATGGCTGCGCGGAAATCCATCATTTGTTTTTCAATCACAATGCGTTGCGTGCGATCCAATACATCTAACACGGCTTCCGCAGTTTCAAAACCATCTAAATAGGCTGAGAGTGCGTATTGATAGGCCGCTTTCGGATCTTGTGCGGCGTAACTTTGCATGCTCAAGGCCAATTTGTTGAGCGTGATGGAAAAGGGATCGCTACCAGTGATCCCTTTAATATAATACGCCAAGTTCCAACGCTCTTCTTCAGTAAACGCTTTTTCATACGATGCCATTGATGTGCCTGCGACACCCAGCGTGATTGTATTATAAAGTGCAAAGGGACTGAGCTGATCCATGCGATTGTGATCGGTAAAATTGGTCGGCGCAGGCTCTAAGCCTTTGGCCAATGGGCCATCCCCAGCCCCGGTGGCACCGTGACATGCCACGCAGTTGGTTTCATAAAGCGTTTTACCCATGGCAAGATCAGGTGCTTTAGCAGGGGCTAAGGTGACATTGAGGATGGATTGAAGATCTGACGTCAACTTCCCTGTTTGTTGGCGTACGTCTTTGAGCGGGGCACGTTCGTTGACCAATTGTTTTAAATGCTTGGCTTGCTTGATCAGTGAAGCTTTCTGGGCATGATCAGGCAATGCGTTAATAGCACCGAGAATAATCTCTGAAAATTCCTGCATTTCTTCGTATTCTGCAGGGTTTTTGATATGTTGTTTGTCGTCAATCGCTTCTTCATAGTCCACACCGACATAATCAACCAACTGGAGCAATTGTGCATCTGAGATTGGGTTAGCCCACAGCGGGAGCGTCAGGAAAAAAGCCACGAGAACAGACAGTAAACGCATGGATGAGCCCCTTGTGTGAGTTCGGTAAATAAGAATGATTCTCAATTATACGGAAAGAAAGGGGGATTGACAACTAAAATGTACGCCTGACAACCTCCGCCACGTGATGCGTGGTAGCCCCTACAATTCGCCATACTCCCCTCAAAATACTGATCTCCGTCTCATCAGGCGCAGCCCGCAACAGCAAACGGCGCAAACGTTCTTTGAGTAATCGGGGATTCTCGGGGTCTAAAAACTGGGTTGCAATCAAGGTCTCGTATAAATGCTCCATCATGCGATCGAAATCGGCCATCGGCGCAGGGACATGATCCACAACAGGCAACATACCCGACGATTCACGCAGCGTCATCATGATTTCATAACAAAGCACCTGAACAGCAGACGCTAGGTTGAGCGCACGGCAATCGGGAGAGGTGGGGATCTCCACGTGATAATGGCATTGTTGTAATTCTTCATTATATAGCCCTCCCCGTTCGCGCCCGAAAACGAGCGCAACCGTTTGGCCACTCGCGGCCACTGAACACACCTTAGGACCCAATTCGCGTGTGCCAAGCATGGGCCAAGGCAAGTGGCGCGATTGTGCGCTGGTGCCAATGACCAATGAAGCATCTTGTATGGCTTCTGATAACGTGGCAACAACCCGCGCATTCGTTAAAATATCGACGGCATGTTCAGTCGCGCGCGCAGTGGCGCGATCATCGGGGAAAAATTTGGGATTGACGAGGATAAGGTTTGCAAACCCCATGGTTTTCATGGCACGCGCAGTGGCGCCAATGTTGCCAGGGTGAGAGGTTTCGACGAGAACGATATTCACGATTAACCATTCAATACTGATAAAAGTGCAGGCATCAACTTCATATTACATCCGACAAAACTGCCCGTTTTCAAATAATCGTCGCCATCTAAGCCGACAATCGCGCCGCCTGCTTCTAAGATCATCAAAGTGCCGGCAGCAATGTCCCATGGTTTCATGCCCCATTGAACACATCCATCGGCATAACCTGCCGCCACATGCGCCAAATCAAGGGCCGCAGAACCGCTGCGACGAATTGCTCCCGCTTGCAACGTGAGGTGCATCATTTTTTGAACATGATCAGGCGTGAGATCGCGTTTGTTGAAGCTGATTGTCAGCAATGCTTTGGGCAATAACTTAATGGTACGGACGCGGATGCGATGATCATTGCAAAATGCGCCCGCGCCACGGGATGCCGTGAACAATACATCGCGCACGGGATCATAAATCAAACCATGTTCAATGCGCCCATTTTCTTCATATGCCATCGAAATGCAAAAGTTAGGATAACCATGGATAAAATTGGTGGTGCCGTCCAACGGGTCTATGATCCAGCGGCAATCTTCCCGGCCTTCCGTTTCACCAGACTCTTCGCCCAAAAAACCATGGGTGGGATAAAATTGAGCGAGGGTATCTATAATAATTTCTTCTGACTTGCGATCCACGTCGGTGACATAGTCGTTCGCCCCTTTAACACTCACCTTGACATCTTCTAGGCGCTCGTAAGCACGCATGATATGTTGGCCTGCTTTACGTGCGGCGCGGGTGGCAATATTCAAAAATGGATGCATGGCAGACCTCTGGTACGACAGGCGAGCATGATACCATGAAAAGGTGGGGACGCGCCAATACAAAATGTCCCCGTGTAGATGACAGAATGGGCGTATGTGGTATGATTCTTGCAAATACCCCACGTTTTAGGAGGAAGAATGTCCGATCTAGGGAAACAAAATGAAGCGGTTGATACTGTTGTGGGCCATTATGCCACTACCCTGATGGTGATGGCAGCATTTGGCACCTTGATTGGCTTTCTGGTCGCTGCTTCCCTGGGTGAAACATACAACGTTATAGTTGAACACAATGATTTCTCGGGTGAAAGGCAGGTGGGGACATCTCATTATCCAGATGATGGCGGCTTTACCACAAATAAAATACGCCTCACCCATACGGGCGGAAAATGGGTCGGTGGGGGTGCAGGTGTGGGTGCGGCGCTGGGTCTTTTGTTCGCGTTTATTTATAGAAATTTTTGGATGGGGCCGGCGAGTGATACGTCATCTAAAGCGACCGCCGGGTACGATTCATCATACGACAAAACGATTGGAACAATGACAGGCCGCGAGCCTTTAAGTAACGGCACCTAGACCCTGGGCTATGTAATAAGGGGAGGTTTCTTAGATCCCTTGCAGATCGTTTTCCTTGCCCATAGTCAGCTACATCCCTGGCTCGAGCTTATGTGCCCCGCTTCTTGCGCCCAATGCTTTCAAGTGTTTGACCACCTCAAGCTGACTATTTTCTTGCGCGTGATCCAAGGCCGTTCTTCCTTCATTGTCTTTAACATAAAGATTCGCACCCTGTGCCAGCAGACATTTAACCCTTTCGATAGAGCCAGATCCTGCAGCAACCATCAACGGCGTTACGCCATCATGATCCGCCTTATTCACAATATCCACTTTTTCTGCAACTGATTTGTTGATCAATGCCTCTAAAATCGCAACATCATCCGCGCCGTGCATGCAAGTCCACAGCAAAGCCGTTCTTTGATGATGATCATGGCACTTGATATCAGCGCCCCGTTTAAGCAGCAGCTTAACGACCTTATGATGTGAGTAGAAGCAAGCCAGGATCAACAAAGTTTGTCCATTGACATTTTTCACATTGGGTGAAGCACCTTTGTCAAACAACGCGGACAGCACCTCAACTGAGCCTTTGTGGGTTGCCGTGGTTAATAGTTGCGTGAGATGCTCAGGCTTGAAAATCCGCTGCCAGTGTTTCTTGCAAGCGAACACTTTATCGTGAAACTGCTGAATCATGGCAGTTGATAACGGCTCATCAGGACGACACACTGGCAGCTCAGTTCTCAATATGGCGACGCGTGAGTTAATATTTCTGGGGTCAATCAGGTTAGCATTCATGCATGTCAGCACAGGTCTGAGCGTCCTGATCTCCTCATGCTTTGGTATCGTGAAGCAAAAGTAGCGAATCAAGGCGAGGACATGCCTAGGCAAGGCAGGTTTTCGACTTCCTTCAGGCATGGCCAACATCGCGGTAATGATAAGTGTTTGAAAATAGTCGAATTCAGGGGTAGATGCCCGCGGGGAAACAACGATATTCCCTTGATTTTGCATGATATAACCTCTTGTTGACGACAAGAGGTTATTTTATCATAATAAGTTAGAAGGTTCAATGGCTAATTATTGAGCCCATTAAGATTTCTTTGGCATATACAAGTCTGTGATTGTCCCTTCGAAAATCTCCGTGGCCATGGCCAAGGTTTCAGCCAGGGTGGGATGAGGATGGATCGTCAGGGCGATATCTTCAGCGGTGCAGCCCATTTCAATGGCCAATGCCGCTTCTGCTATCAAATCACCGGCATGAGGACCCACAATGCCCGCACCCAACAAGCGGTGTGTCTTCTTGTCGTAAACGACCTTGGTCAAACCCTCTGGGCGATCTTCACACAAAGCACGGCCACTCGCGGCAAACGGGAATATCCCCACGCCGACGTCATAGCCCTTCTCTTTCGCTTGGGCTTCCATCAAGCCAACCCATGCCACCTCAGGATCTGTGTAAGCGACGCTCGGGATACATTGAACATCGAAATAATGTTTTTTGCCCGCAATGACTTCAGCCGCCAAGCGCCCTTCTGGAATCGCTTTATGCGCCAACATGGGGTTACCATTGATATCACCAATGGAAAAAATATGCGGTACGTTAGTGCGCATTTGATTATCCGCAGCAATGAAACCGCGATCGTCAACTTTAACGCCCGCTTTGTCGGCGCCAATCAACTTGCCATTGGGAATGCGTCCCACAGCGGATAATAATTTATCAAAACGTTCTGCTTTGCCAGGCGCATATTCACCATCAAATGTGACCCACAAGCCGTCCTTTTTCGCTTCCACGGCAGTGACTTTTGTTTTCAAATGAATCGCATTATAACGCGTCGACACATACTTCATGAAGGGTTTGAGCAAATCTTTATCGACACCACCGAGCAAACCATCAGCCAATTCAACCACAGTAACTTCGCTGCCCAGGGCGCGATAGACGCAAGCCATTTCCATTCCGATAATGCCGCCACCCATGACCAGCAATGATTTAGGAATGTCCTTCAATTCAAGCG
Organism: uncultured Gammaproteobacteria bacterium; assembly: GCA_963848305.1. Lineage (GTDB taxonomy): Bacteria > Pseudomonadota > Gammaproteobacteria > JABCZS01 > JABCZS01 > CAWKDC01. The sequence continues at coordinate 582,298 of CAWKDC010000001.1, forward strand.
CACCGGTAGAATCCATCACGCGGGGATCGTCGTTTGGAATGAAAGGCAACGCGACAGGACGTGAACCTGCAGCAATGATCGCATAATCAAATGTGATCGTTTGTTTTGTGCCATCGGGTGAAGTGACTTGTAGTGTATGGGGATCAGTGAACACACCTTCGCCGTGCACGATCTCGACTTTGCGTTGTTTGGACAACATTTTCAAACCGCCGGTTAAGCGGGAAACAATGCCGTCTTTCCAACCACGCAAGGCGTCGATGTCAATCGTGGGTTTACCGTAACTCACGCCATGTTTGGCGAGCTCATTGCTTTCTTCGATGTGTTTGGCCACATGTAACAATGCTTTCGAGGGAATGCAACCGACGTTCAAGCACACACCGCCGATGCTTTCGTAACGTTCGACAAGAGTGACTTTTTTGTCAGACTTTTGTTCTGCAAAAAGATCCGCTGCGCGGAATGCTGCTGAGTAGCCGCCAGGGCCGCTGCCGAGGACGAGAAGGTGTGTGTGTGACATATGTTGCTCTCCAAAAAATATTCTTCGTCATCCTAGAAACAATCTGTTTCCAGGCGGTGGCTTCCGGTTCACGCTGTGTGCGACCGGGACGCTTACGCGGTTATCGGGAACCCAGTTGCAATTCGATATCAAAGGGCTCACGATCTTGGATCGTATCCTGGATCCCAAATATAAACGCGCAATGTGTCAACCCATTTTAAACAATCCCGAGCGCGCTTATTCCGGGATAACGGGTTATTATAATAATACCCTTCTTAAATCCGCCAATAATCCTGTTAAATACGTGATAAACCGTGCCGCTTGGGCGCCATCGATCACGCGGTGATCGTATGACAATGACAAAGGCATCATCAAGCGCGGCACAAATTGGCCGTCTTGATACACCGGTTTCATCTGTGATTTTGACACGCCTAAAATAGCGACGTCAGGTGCATTGATGATCGGTGTGAACGCTGTGCCGCCAATACCGCCCAAACTCGAAATGCTGAAGCAACTGCCTTGCATTTCGCTCGGTGTTAATTTACCGTCGCGGGCTTTTTGACTGAGTTCTCCCAATTCTTTCGCCAAATCGAATAAACCTTTTTGATCCACATCGCGTATCACAGGAACAACTAATCCATGGGGTGTATCAACTGCCACTCCGATATGAAAATATTTTTTGAAGATCCATTCTTGGCCATCTGGCGATAGTGAAGAATTGAAATCAGGAAATTGTTTTAACGCAGCCACGACAGCTTTCATCAGAAAAACCAGTGGCGTTAATTTAAACCCTTGTTTTTCCGCGCGGGACTTCTGGCTTTCACGGAAAGCTTCCAGCTCGGTGACATCGGCTTCATCAAATTGCGTGACATGAGGAATCACCACCCAATTGCGGTGCAAAAATGTGGCGGATAATTTTTTAATACGTGGGATCGGTTTGATTTCAAATTCACCAAACTGCGAGAAATCAACGACAGGCATTTGTGGCAAGCCTGTGCCAGTACTTCCACCACCACCTTCCAAACGTTTTTTCACATAGGCGTGTAAATCAGACAATTGAATCCGACCCTTGCGACCAGATCCACCCACCAGGGACAACTCAATCCCCAATTCACGCGCCAATCGACGGACAGCGGGACTGGCATACACATCAATACCGATTGTTGCAGGCTCAGTTGCCGCAACAGGCGCAGCGGACACTGCAACAGGCGTGACTTGGACAGGTGCAGGCATGGGGGTTGATACAGGCGCTGGAGCTGCTGGAGCTGCTGTGGTTGCTTCACCCATTTCTAACGTGTAAACCAAATCCCCTTGTTTGACTTTATCACCTACTTTTACAGCGACTGACGCCACCACGCCGCCTTCGCTCGCAGGTACATCCATCGCAGCTTTGTCGCTTTCCAGCGTCATGATCGTGTCATTCTTGCGGATCACATCACCAGGTTTAATATTCACTTCAATAACACTGACCGCATTGGCGGTGCCGATATCGGGTACAAAAACTGATTTCACGGGCCATCCCTCATATTAAACAGTGACTGGATTGGGTTTTTCTGGATCAATTCCCAATGATTCGATGGCTTTCGCCACAACCTTGGGTTCGATTTTCCCTTCATCGGCTAATGCCTTCAAGGTACTGATCACAATGTATTTTGCATCAACTTCAAAAAAGTGCCGTAATTGCTTGCGCGAATCACTTCGACCGTAACCGTCGGTGCCGAGGGTCACAAATGTGTGGGGCACAAAGGCGCGGATTTGATCCGCAAAACTGCGCATGTAATCGGTAGCGGCAATGATCGGGCCTTCAGATGAAGCGAGCGTTTGCGTGACATAAGGCACGCGCGCAGTTTCCATGGGATGAAAACGATTCCATCGTTCACAATCCAGCGCTTCGCGGCGCAATTCAGTGAAGCTGGGTGCACTCCACACGGTGCAAGCAACACCATATTCTTTTTCTAATATTTCAGCCGCTTTGATCACTTCCAACATGATTGTGCCCGAACCCATCAATGAGGCTTTGATGCGACTCTTCGATTCAGAAGATTTGAATAAGTATAATCCTTTCAAAATGCCTTCGCGTGCATTCGTAGGCATGGCAGGATGTGCATAATTTTCATTCATCACGGTGATGTAGTAAAAAATATTCTCTTCCTGTTGATACATGCGAACCAAACCGTCTTGCATGATCACGGCCAATTCATAAGCAAATGTGGGGTCGTAAGAGACGCAATTGGGAATAGTGGCCGACATAAGGTGACTGTGCCCGTCTTGATGTTGCAAGCCTTCACCCGCCAATGTGGTACGGCCCGCTGTAGCGCCCAATAAGAAGCCTCGCGCCTGCGCATCACCGGCGGCCCAAGCCAAATCGCCAATGCGTTGAAAACCAAACATCGAGTAGAAAATATAAAAGGGCATCATGGGGACGCCGTGATTGGCATAAGCAGTTCCCGCCGCAATCCACGATGACATCGCGCCAGCTTCAGTGATCCCTTCTTCTAAAATTTGGCCCTGTTTATCTTCTCGGTAATACATGACTTGTCCGAATCCATGGGTTCATATAATTGACCGACAGATGAATAAATACCCAGTTGACGGAACATGCCTTCCATCCCGAACGTACGGGCTTCATCAGGAATGATGGGCACGATATACTTGCTGAGGGCAGGATCTTTCACCAATATATTCAATATCCGCACAAACGCCATGGTGGTTGAAATCTGGCGCTCGCCTGTGTCTTTCAATAATGCATCAAATGCTTCAAGTGGCGGAATTGGCAATGACACTGCGATAGGTTTACGCGCTGGCAATGCGCCGCCCAGTGCTTCACGACGTTCTAAAAGATAAGTGACTTCTGGACTGTCTTTGCCAGGATAATAATACGAGACGGAGGAAACCTGCTCATCCGTCATCGGCAATTTGAAACGATCACGGAAAGCGATCAACGCACTTGCATCCATTTTCTTTTGTTGGTGCGTGATATTTTGCGCTTCGCCCGCTGCCCCCATGCCATAACCTTTGACAGTTTTAGCGAGAACCACTGTGGGTCGACCCGTGGTGTGCACGGCTTTATAATAGGCAGCGTACACTTTTTGAGGATCGTGTCCTCCGTGGGTGAGGTGGAAAATCTCATCATCTGTCCAGTCGGCGACCATGGCCCTGGTTTCAGGATATTTACCGAAAAAATGTTCGCGTGTATAAGCGCCGCCACGTGCTTTGAAATTTTGGTATTCGCCATCCACACACTCTTTCATGCGTTGACGCAGCATGCATGACGTATCATTTGCGAGCAAGGTATCCCAGTTTTTGCCCCAAATCACTTTCAGCACTTGCCAGCCAGCACCTTTGAACACACCTTCAAGTTCTTGAATAATGTTGCCATTGCCACGTACAGGCCCATCAAGCCGTTGCAAATTGCAATTGATGACAAAAATCAGGTTATCAAGTTTTTCACGACCCGCGAGTGAAATAGCACCGAGTGATTCGGGTTCGTCCATTTCACCATCGCCACAGAAACACCAGACTTTGCGACCGTCAGCGTCTATCAAACCGCGGTTATTCAGATATTTCATGAAACGCGCTTGGTAAATCGCTTTGAGTGGGCCAAGCCCCATGGACACGGTGGGGAATTGCCAAAAATCAGGCATGAGCCAAGGATGTGGATATGAAGATAACCCACCCCCATCGACTTCCTCGCGGAAGCGGTCGAGTTGATCTGTGGTGAGACGGCCTTCCAAAAAAGCCCGGGCATAAATACCGGGAGATACGTGGCCTTGAATATAGAGCAGATCGCCCCCGACAGTGGGCGTTTGGGCGTGGAAAAAATGATTAAAACCAACATCATACAGCGTGGCACTCGATGCAAAAGAGGCAATGTGCCCGCCCAGCTCCGGGGCACGTTTCCCCGCTCGCAAGACCATGGCAAGAGCGTTCCATCGAACAATGGCGCGGATGCGCCTTTCCATGTCATCATCCCCAGGTTTAAGGGCCTCGTCTTCGACAGCAATGGTGTTCACATAAGGGGTATTGAGGTTTTCGACACCAAGGTTGGTGTTAGAAGCCTTTTCATTGAGTTTGGTCAGAATCTCGTGAGCGCGCTCGGGACCTTCATGTTCTAGCACATCTTCAAAGGCTTGGAGCCATTCTTGTGTTTCTTGTTGAATTTCCCAGTCTGCCATGCCTGCTCCTCATTGCCAATCTAGTGTTGTTTGGTAGGCACGAGTGGGATCGAACCACCGACCACCACGATGTCAACGTGGTGCTCTACCACTGAGCTACGTGCCTGTCTCCACACTAGATTCTAGTGGAGCGAAGATAACAGGAATTGGATTTTATTTCAAGTGATTTGGGGGTATTTGTGCCTTTAGGCATGCGATTTCAAGATTGATGTGCGTTGCACACCAAGGGCCAGACCCTATCCACAAACGAATTCCGCACACCGTCTTTTCGCGCATACATCGCCACTGCTTCAGATGCGCCGAGTAACAATGAAGATACCCCCAACATCCCATATAAAGACGCGAACAATCTATCCGTTCTGTTCTCCATCTGGAAGCCCTCCAAAGAAACTGCCTCCCCCACCGTCAATGCCCACACAGTGCTGGCAAAAAGTGCCGCGCAGCCGATGACGAATACCGTCCCGCTGATCCTGTCTCCCACGTTGATGTCCTGACGAGACACCTTTTTTGGGGACCAATATTTGGCCAGACAATCGATCAATACAACTGCTCCGACCATGCCGCCACCCATTGCAAATAAAATGAACGGGATATCATCAAAGGGGTTGTGATACTCAGTTGTGTTCTCCACAACGGGAATGAGTATACCAGAGACGCCTGCCACCAAAAACATAGAGGCTCGGAAAACGGTGATCCAGCGGGGAGGCTGTTTGAGGTTTGAGCTGCCATGCCTTGGTTGTATTGGCGTGCTATTTGAGGTATCGGGATGCATTGTCGTGAAGCTCGGTTGGATCGGAGTATAATTTCTATCTTCAGCAAGCTTTGCCTGGTGTTCCTTTTGGAATTGCATGAGCGCTGTAACATCATTATTATCTGGGAAGAAATTACCTTGTCCATTCACATTCCACTCGGGGATCCCTGAATCAGTAGACTTTATGTAAGATATTACGTTCGCCACATCAGTAGGGGTTGCCCCCTTCAAATTAAACACCACACTTGTAGGTTTGGTTGCATTTAAAAATGCATTAATAATGGGGTATAAAGATAAATTCGATGTATAAAGACAGCCACAATCGATGTCTGTTGCAAGCCGATCACCATAGTTAGCATTGATCACAAGCAACACATTTTTATTCTTCGAAATAATGCCCTCGAAACCGAACACACTGTTAGCTGTTCTAACTTTCTCTGTCCATTGAGAGGTTTCAATGTTTTTCGTGAGCTCAAACAAAAACACTTTGTCCAGATCTTCAGTCAGGCCAAATGAAATCATGTGGATATCTGCAGTGCTTTTCATATATTACCTCTTTGGCAAGCAGTTTATCTTGGCGGCTCGTCTTATTAAAGTGTCTCTCTCGCATTGACCCTTACTTGGCTTTATCCAGGGCCGCGTAGACCTTATCGAATGCATCTGAGCCCACTGAAAAGTCGCCCGCAAAAGGCAGATCAAAGCTGATCACAATAGCCAAATACATGCCTAACGAGAAACTCGTGAAGAACATCAATATTTTATGGGAGCGGGTATCCACTTCTGACATGAATGCCGTTGTGACCACCAAAATCAAAATCAAAACAACAATCACTGCCATTAAAAAGGGAGGGATCAGTGGGTCAACCTTTTGCAAACGTGCATAACGATCTTGATCAATTGAGTTCAGATTGTCCAGTATTTCCCTGTAAAACACCACATACTGATTGCTCATCAGCATATGTTTTCCAACTGTCATATAAAGGTTATCCAGGGCAGTGACAGTGCCGGGGTTCGATTGCCCTTGCTGCATGAGCCCAAATTCTGTTTTAACCACACTGTCTGTATAAGCGCGCACACCCTGATTGATGGCGACAGCTTCATTGGCAGGCAAGGATCTGCTGATCATGCTGATTTTTGCCAATGCAGCGGACTCATCCGACACTGAAGATGCAGCGGCCATGAAGGATTGCCACAAAATAACAATGGTAAATGCAATCAGCATGGTAGTACCATTGACCAAAATGTTAAATAGGGGCACTGAGTGAGTGATAAACTTGATTTGCAACATCGGGTAACGCCGAGACAGACAGTACAGCGCTGCTGACAATACCACCATACCGATGGCGAATAACACTAAAAGGGTCAGTACGGAAAAGTCATTGACAATCATTCTACGTATCATGTTACCTATCCTTGTTTGCTTGATTTGCTCGATGCAGCCTTACGCACACGACGAAAAACAAGTATGGCTGCAGCACATTGCCCGGCTCCTACTTGGCTTTATCCAGGGCCGCGTAGACCTTATCAAATGCACCTGAGCCCACTGAAAAGTCGCCCGCAAAAGGCAGATCAAAGGTGATCACAATAGCCAAATACATGCCTAACGAGATACTCGTGAAGAACATCAATATGTTATGGGAGCGGGTATCCACTTCTGACATGAATGCCGTTGTGACCACCAAAATCAAAATCAAAGCAACAATCACTGCCATTAAAAAGGGAGGGATCAGTGGGTCAACCTTTTGCAAACGTGCATAACGATCTTGATCAACTGAGTTCAGATTGTCCAGTATTTCCCTGTAAAACACCACATACTGATTGTTTATCAGCATATGTTTTCCAACTGTCATATAAAGGTTATCCAGGGCGGTGACAGTGGCGGGGTTCGATTGTCCTTGCTGCATGAGTCCAAATTCTGTTTTAACCACACTGTCTGTATAAGCGCGCACACCCTGATTGATGGTGACAGCTTCATTGGCAGGCAAGGATCTGCTGATCATGCTGATTTTTACCAATGCACCGGACTCATCCGATACTGAGGATGCAGCAGCCATGTAGGATTGCCACAAAATAACAATGGTAAATGCAATCAGCATGGTAGTACCATTGACCAAAATGTTAAATAGGGGCACTGAGTGATTGATGAACTTGATTTGCAGCATCGGGTAACGACGAGACAGACAGTACAGCGCTGCTGATAATACCACCATACCGATGGTGAATAACGCTAAAATGGTCAGTACGGAAAAATCATTGACAATCATTCTACGTATCATGTTACCTATCCTTGTTTGCTTGATTTGCTCGATGCAGCCTTACCCATACAACGAATGACAAGTATGGCTGCAGCATTGCCTATCGTCAAGCGTAGAAACGCCCTCGAATGGAATCTCTTTCCTTCCCACACGCTGAAACAGTTTCGGAAACCACAGACCCCAGCGCCACAGCCCCAAAGACAGTGTACATGCCAGTGAACAAATGCTTGGTAAGCGAATCCGTCGACGCCATCGCGTCTGATGGGTCTGAATAGGCTGCGATCAGTGTCCAAGCGGCAGAGGCAAACAACAAGGCCAGGCCTGAGATCATCACGGTGTCGCACGCTTTGCTTTTTAAATTCTTTTCTTTATCTTTTGTCCTGAAACTATCGTACAACGTTTGTCCTACAAAACCGATGAGAGCCAATCCAACACCTGCCCAAAAGACATGCGTGGCATCCAGATGTCCCCACTGTGCCTCGAAGGGATTATCGCTCACCTGATCGATAGCGCCCAAAATAGGCACGGCCAATGCAAACACCCCTGTCGCTGCCAGACATGCCAGACGCAACCAGGTCGGACCCGCCACTCGGCCGTCGATTTATCTGTTCCTGTCTCTCCATTTTTTAACGTCATAAACTTACTAGGATCGTGAGCCACGCTTCGTTCTGTAAATGATGCCGTTGATGCAGATGCATATGAAGATGATGGTGCTGAAAGGTTAGAGGATGAGGCGGCGGTTGCCTCTATTTCGGGTATCTTTTTCATGCTTTTTCCTCCGGACAGGTTAACATTTTAACAAGTGAGTCTACCACACTACACGCTACGCATTCAACTCGCCATGACAATGCTTGTATTTCTTGCCTGAACCGCAGAAACAGACCTCATTGCGGCCCATTTTGCGCAAACCGCGCTGATCGGCCGGAGCCGCATGATTGACCTCTTCATCGCCATTGGCGGGCAGCTGACGCACGGACAAGTTGTCAAACACGGTGCGGCGTTCCTTTTCCAGCGCGAGCAAATCTTGCTCTTCTGCAATATGGAAACGCAACAAACCGCGGACTGAATCTCGACGGTAATCTTGCAGCAAGCTGGTGAACAGGTAATAACATTCGCGCTTGAATTCTTGACGTGGATCTTTTTGAGCAAAACCCCGCAAGCCGACGTTTTGGCGAATATAATCAATCGCGGATAAGTTTTCACGCCAGCGTGTGTCGAGCATTTGGAGCAAAATCACGCGCTCGTAACGGCGCATGATGTTCGCGCCTAATTGCGCCTCTTTCGCTGTCAACACGGATAAGGCATGATTGACGACACGCTGTGCAATATCTGAAGGTTGTACATTCGGATCGCTTACCCATTCAACAATCGGCAAATCGATGTTGTATTCACTGAGCAGCATGCTTTGAAGGCCTGTGGCATCCCACGTGTCTTCCAATGCATTGCTGGGCAAAGCATGATCAACGGCTTCTGTCATCACTTCCGTTGTTAACTCTTTCACGTGTTGCGCCAACCCGTCTTCTGTGGCGGCGATCAAGTTATCGCGCAAGCCATAAATCGACAGGCGTTGCTCATTGATCACGTCATCGAATTCTAGCAGGCTCTTGCGGATATCAAAATGATACGCTTCCACGCGTCGCTGCGCTTTTTCAATCGCGCGCGTTAGCATGGGAGATTCAAGGCGCTCTTCTTCTTTCAAGCCCAATTTACCCAGGGTTTGTGTGACCCATTCGCCAGCGAAAATTTTCAGCAGTGGATCGTCGAGGGATAAATAGAATTGGCTGGAACCGGGATCGCCTTGACGTGCAGCACGGCCACGTAATTGGTTGTCAATGCGGCGGGATTCATGACGCTCAGATCCCATCACATGCAAACCGCCTGCTGCAACCACCTCTTCATGACGCTTTTCCCAAGCATCAATCGTTTCGCGCATTTGGGCTTGTGTCGGCTCGGCGCCCAGCTTGTTCAATTCATGCTCTAGGTTACCGCCCAAGACAATGTCCGTCCCGCGACCAGCCATGTTGGTGGCAATCGTCACGGTGCCAGGTTTGCCCGCTTCCATGATGATATATGCTTCTTGTTCGTGGTATTTCGCATTCAAGACTTGATGCGGAATATTGGCCTTTTTCAGCATTCTCGATAAGATTTCAGAGTTTTCAATCGACGTGGTACCGACCAGCACAGGCTGGTGTTTATCACGACGGACTTGAATGTCCTTGATCATCGCTTCGTACTTATCCATGGTACGCTGGAAAATCAAATCGGGACTGTCAATCCGTATACAAGGTTTGTGCGGTGGCAACACGACCACTTCCAACCCATAAATTTGCTGAAATTCTGCAGCTTCTGTGTCGGCAGTGCCTGTCATCCCGGCTAATTTGTCGTAAATACGGAAAAAGTTTTGATAAGTCACAGACGCCAGTGTTTGGTTTTCGCTTTGAATTGCTACGCCTTCTTTGGCTTCCACCGCTTGATGCAGCCCTTCCGACCAACGGCGACCTTGCAAAGCCCGACCTGTGTTTTCATCCACAATCACGATGTCACCGTCTTTTGAGACCATGTAATCCACATCACGTGTGTACAAATAATGGGCGCGCAACGCAGCATTGAGGTGATGCAAAAATAAAATATTTTGAGCGCTGTACAGATCTTCTTGAGGACTGATTAAACCTGCTTCGATCAACAGTTCTTCAGCATGAGAATGGCCTGATTCGGTGAGGTGGACTTGTTTGGATTTTTTATCGATCGTGAAATCCCCGACGAGAGCGGGATCGATCGGTTGATCTTTCGGTGTCTCAGGCTGCAGTTTGAGTTTGGGTACCATTGCATTGATGGTGAGATAAAGGTTGGAGCTGTCGCCTAAATGGCCAGAAATGACAAGCGGCGTACGGGCTTCATCGATCAAAATCGAATCGACTTCGTCGACAATGCCGAAATGATAACTGCGCAAATTCACGCGATCAGACATTTGCGTGACCATGTTATCGCGCAAATAATCGAAACCAAATTCGCTGTTGGTGCCGTAGGTGATGTCTGCTGCATAAGCGTCACGCTTTTCTGTATTAGATAGGCCAGCGATGTTGAACCCCACCGTCAAACCCAACCCTTCATAAACAGGACGCATCCACTCTGCATCCCGCTTGGCGAGGTAGTCGTTCACAGTAATAATATGAACGCCTTTTTGCAGCAATGCATTTAAATAGGCAGGCAACGTGGCGGTTTGGGTTTTACCCTCCCCTGTGCCCATTTCGGCGATACGGCCCATGTGAAGTACCATACCGCCCAATAATTGTTCATCGTAGTGGCGCTGACGCAAGGCGCGCTTCGCGCTTTCACGCACTGCGGCGAAGGCTTCTTCAAGGAGGCTGTCTACGGTTTCCCCTTGAGCAAGGCGTGCGCGGAATGCAGGGGTGAGACCCCGCAGCTCTTCGTCAGACAAAGCAGCATATTGAGCCTCCAGCCCGTTAATGCGAGAGACACGTTTTCTGAGTTGCTTCAAAATACGCTCGTTACGTGTACCAAAAAGTGATGTTAATCCAAACATGCGCGACCTCGTCTGTGCCAATCATTGGCGTTTATGATAGGCTGTTATGATAGCACGGTTTGGAGCGGATATGGACGATAAAGCACACATTGCAGATTGGCTTCACAGCGGCGAGCTGGGCCAACTGGTTCGCCATTTAGAGGATATCGAGCTCGTCAATGAGGCGATTCAGTCCTTGCTGCCTGAGCCGTTTCAACATGGTTGCCATGTTGAAAATATCACACAAGGGTGCGTGATGTTGGCGGTGAAAGACGCTAACCTGATGACCTTGCTGCGCTATGAAATCCCCAATCTATTGGCATCATTGAGGAAAAACTCCCGCTGGGCGGGTATCGCTTCCATCAAATGCCATATTCGGGCTAATTGAATGAACTGGGTACAGAGCGACTGCTGCTCGATATTGTGGAACTCCCATAATGCAACAACAGCATTTTGCCTTGCCCAAACCGGCCCAAAGAGGAACCCGCAGACCATCTTTCGTCATCATTAATTGCGCCTTCCGGAGAAGCGATGATCCTTGGCACCATTGGCACCATGACTGGCGGAGATGTTGGCATGTGCGCATGAGGTGAACTGCAAGGCAATTCATCAGTCTTGTTTACAAGCTCATCAATCGTTTTGCTTGTTGCATGGAACGTTTCAGGAGAGACGCTGATGGTGAAATCCATCAACTGAAGTACTGATAATTCACAAGCGTTGAATACCTTGAGACAAGCATCTTGAACAAGCTTTTCAACTTGTACGGAGCGCTTAATGTCCACATCGTAATAAAGTTCATGGTTGGGTTGCAGTGTGGTATTGTACGCCGCCCAAAATGTCTTATTATCGAGAGCGTTTTCATCAGGTGCTACAAACATCTTATAACTCAATAAGATAGCGATGACGCAGAACAACTCATCCCTATCATCCCCTTGTGTGTTGATGTTAAGAGCAGGCAAAGCCGCAGTTTCGGCAGAAGACAATCGCTTGAAAATGTCCTGCAACAGCAATAAGGAAATGACCATTTCCTCCTGGCCAATCATATCACGGTCGAACAAAACACTCAGGAAGCTGACTACCCTCGGAAAGGACACGGTTCTTTTGCGGGCATTTCCCACAATATTCTGCATCTTTTCAACAATCACATCGCATACACTGGAATACATCTATAGACCTGCCTTTGTATTTAATTATCCACGGCGTCTTATACCATATTGTTCAGCGTAAATCAATACTCTAATATAACCGCCTCACTTCCTAGCCACTCACGCAAGGATTGGATGAGTGCATCCTCCGGCACAATATGCCACGACTCCCCTAGCACTAATTTTGCATTCACTTCAGGATGTGCATAATCTATCTGGACTGGGCATTTTCCTGACTGGTATGGTATGAGCATAGCACTTAATTGGGTCGAAAATGCGGGGGCATGCCCTGTCGAGTCTACCTTCAGCAAGACACGCTTCAAAAACTGCCCACGGGCTTGCCCGAATGTCAGCACTTCTTGCGCACGCATGCGCAATGAACCACTGAAATCGTCATGCGTGACCGTTCCAGACAATACAAGCAATGTGTCCTTGATCAACAGCGGCTGATATTTTAAATAATCCTCTGAAAATAATGTCGCATCCAAACGAGAGGTTCCATCGTCCAACGTGAGGATCGCAATACGCTTTCCCTGTTTTGTTTTAATAGTGCGAACACCCAAGAGTAAACCTGCCACACGGATTTTCTCTTTTGGATCAGGTCGCAGGTTAGCCAAATTCGTGCGGATAATTTGTCGCAACTCAGCACGGTAAGGATCCATGGGGTGACCGGTTAAATAAAGTCCGAGCGTTTCCTTTTCAAAACGCAAACGCAGATCATCTGCCCAAGGCGGTAACGTCACATACTTTGGTTCCATCGCATGAGACAATTCAAAAAACATATCACGTTGACCGGTTAATGCATTTTTAGCCTGCTGTTCAGCCAATTGAACAGCATGATCCAACGTTCCCATGAGCACCGCGCGTGACACGCCAAAACTGTCCATGGCGCCAGCTTTGATCAAGGCTTCCAGCACACGACGATTCAAACGTTTTAAATCTACACGGCGACAAAAATCGAATAAATCAACAAAAGGTCCTTGAGCAGTACGCGCTTCGATAACATTCTCAATCGCTTGCTCACCTGCACCTTTAATCGCACCCAGCCCATAAATAATCTCGTTGTTTGATTTCATCACGAAATGAAAATGACTGTGATTAATATCCGGTGACAAAACCTGCAAATTCATTTCTTTGCACTCTTCAATCAGCCTGACAACCTTGTCGGTATTATCCATATCAGCAGACATGACGGCCGCCATAAAAGCAGCAGGATAATGCGCTTTCAACCAAGCGGTTTGATACGCAATCAAGGCATAAGCAGCCGAGTGAGATTTGTTGAAACCATAGCCTGCAAATTTTTCAATCAGATCGAAAATGTAGGTCGCCAATTGTTCTGGCACTTGATTGGCCACTGCGCCGGATACAAAAATTTCGCGCTGGCTGGCCATTTCCTCGGGTTTTTTCTTACCCATCGCGCGACGCAACAAATCTGCGGAACCCAAAGTATAGCCTGATAAAACCTGCGCAATCTGCATCACCTGCTCTTGATATAGAATCACCCCGTATGTTGGGCGCAAGGAAGGTTCAATCAAGGGATGTGGATATTCCACTTTTTGACGGCCATGTTTACGATCAATAAAATCATCTACCATACCCGACTGGAGTGGGCCGGGTCGAAACAAAGCAACCAATGCGATGATGTCTTCAAAACAGTCAGGCTGCAAACGTTTGATCAAATCTTTCATGCCACGGGATTCTAATTGGAAGACCGCTGTCGTTTGGCATTGTTTTAATAATTGAAACGTTTTAGGGTCATCCAGTGGAATGTGTTCAATGTTGATCGGTGTGTCAGACTGCGCATTGATCGTCTGGCAAGCCCAATCAATGATGGTCAATGTGCGCAAGCCTAAAAAGTCAAATTTCACCAGACCGACTGCTTCAACGTCGTCTTTATCGAGCTGCGATACAATTTGCTTGGAACCGGGTTCGCAATACAGTGGCGTGAAATCTGTGAGTTTCCCTGGCGCAATCACCACACCGCCCGCATGCTTTCCTGCATTACGCGTGATGCCCTCCAATTTTTTCGCCAAGGTGATGAGTGACGCAACCTCTTCATCTTCTTCAATCAATGTTTTCAAGGCGGGCTCATCTTCAGTCGCTTTTTCTAGCGTGATGCCAATTTCAAATGGAATCAGTTTTGCAATGCGATCAACGAAACCATACGGATGACCCAACACACGCCCTACATCTCGCACAACTGCTTTTGCAGCCATTGTACCGAAGGTGATAATCTGCGAAACAGCCTCTCGTCCATATTTTTTCGCGACATATTCAATCACGTCGTCACGTTTATCCATGCAAAAATCAATATCGAAGTCCGGCATGGATACACGCTCGGGATTCAAGAAGCGTTCAAATAATAAATCATATTTGAGCGGATCCAATCCCGTGATTTCAAGCGCGAAAGCAACCAATGAACCTGCGCCTGAACCGCGGCCAGGCCCAACGGGGATGCCATTGGCTTTAGACCATCGTATAAAATCGGACACAATTAAAAAATAACCTGAGAACCCCATGCTGATGATCACACCTAATTCTTGCTCTAGGCGCGCTTGATAAGCCTCGACGGATTGATCCGATATGCATTCTTTACGGCTGAAACGCCATTCAAGCCCTGCATGCGCTTGGGCACGCAAATAGGATTCCACTGTTTCGTTTGGGGGTAATTGAAAGTTCGGCAGACTCACTCTGTCTAATATGAGATGCACATTGCATCGTTTTGCAATTTCAACTGCATTGATCAAGGCGCCGGGAATATCTTTGAATAATTCAGACATGGCTTCAGGCGATTTCAAATATTGTTCTGGACTGTACATTTTTGGGCGAGCGGAGTCGCCCAAGAGTTGCCCCGCATGAATACACACGCGTGCTTCATGCGCTTCAAAATCATTTTGATGCAAAAACATCACATTATTGATTGCAACGACGGGGCAACGGCATTGGTTTGCAAGCTTCACCAGTTGATCGATATGCGCAGATTCATCTGGCGCATTCACACGTGTCACGCCGAGATAAAAACGGTTGCCAAATTTTTGCTGAAATGCTTGAATGACATTCAGTGCTTGTGCAGTGTGGTGTGCCATCACTGCTTTTGCAATCTCGCTTTGCGAGCCGGCAATCACAATCAGTCCCTCATGTCTCGCCCATAGCCAATCGCGAGCAATCACAGGTACATTGCCCTCTTGACCCTGAGTGTAGCTTTGTGAGATCAAGCAACTCAAGTTGTGATGCCCTTTTTGATTCATGCTCAGTAATGTGAGGCGTGAATATTGCGTGGCATTCAGATCGTCTTGCACCCAGACATCTGCGCCAATAATGGGTTTAAGACCTGCTTTGATAGCTGCTTTATAAAATTTCACTTGTGCAAATAAATTGCAATGGTCAGTCAATGCAATGCTGCGATACCCTTGCGCTTTTGCTTGTTCGATTAATTCTTCTAACCGGCAAATGCCGTCTTGAATCGAGTATTCGCTGTGGACATTCAAGTGCACAAATGATGTGGTCATATCGCGTGAACCTCATGGTAAGCACGAACAGGTGCAAAAGTTTTCCGGTGAATGGGTGAAACGCCATGCGCTTGAAGTGCAGCCAGGTGCTCTTTCGTCCCATAACCTTTGTGATGTTCAAATCCATATCCTGGGTAAACCTTGCCATATTCTACCATGATTGCATCACGTGCAACTTTCGCTAAAATCGACGCTGCTGAAATATTGGGATGCAATACATCCCCTTCAATGATGGCTTTCCCGGGAATGGCTACTTTGGGTAAATCACGGCCGTCCACCCAAATCTCTGTCGGTTGAACAGACAATCCTTCCACAGCCCGTTTCATGGCCAATAACGTCGCTTGCAGAATATTCAGGGTTTCAATTTCCTCCACTGATGCTGAAGCAATATGGTACGACAGCGCATGTTGTTTGATCTCTCTGTACAATGCTTCTCGCTTTTTGGGTGTGAGCAGTTTTGAATCAGTCAAATCTTGAATGGGATGATTTGGGTTAAGGATCACTGCAGCGGCCAATAC
Organism: uncultured Gammaproteobacteria bacterium; assembly: GCA_963848305.1. Lineage (GTDB taxonomy): Bacteria > Pseudomonadota > Gammaproteobacteria > JABCZS01 > JABCZS01 > CAWKDC01. The sequence continues at coordinate 598,667 of CAWKDC010000001.1, forward strand.
GGGTCCTGCGAGGGACCGCGACCGGCTTCATCCACGCCGGCGATTAAATAAGCATCCGTACTCATGTTCAATATCCTTATAACGTTAAAATAGCCTCAACTGCTTTTTCACTGGCATCGCCTTCAAAAGGTTTGCGGATGGCGGCATAATCTGACATCAGCTGTTGGCATGCTTTCTTGTCGGTCAGCCAATGTAGCACGGCTTCAGCCAGAGCATGCGGCGTCACGCGCTCTTGTAAAAATTCTGGCACAATCTCACGACCAGCCAACAAATTAGGGATCGCGCAATATGTGATATTCACCAAACGCCTGGCCAACCAGGCATTCAGCCGATGCATACGATACGCAACCACCATTGGTTTGTTCAGCACAAACGTTTCCAAGGTAGCGGTACCTGAGGCCACACATACCACGTCGGCAGCTTGAATAACTTGTTCAGATTGCCCGTCCACACATTGAACAAGGTTGTCGTGATTCAATGCGAGGAGCATTTGCTTTAAAGCGGGTTTTGCAACTGGCAGAATAAACTGAATATCAGGGTTCTTTACATGTATTTCTCGCGCAGCTTGCATGAATATAGGCGCTAAATACCGTATTTCCATTGTTCGGCTGCCTGGCAGTAAAGCGACAACTGGCTTATCAGGATTTAAATGGAAATGCGCGCGCGTTGTCGCTTGATCGGGAGTATCCTTTAATCGATCAAACGCACTGTGTCCTACAAAAGCTGCATGAATGCCTGTTTGTTGATAAATATCCATCTCAAATGGAAAACAGCACAACATTAAATCAACGGCACGTTTGATCCCGTGAATACGGTTTTTCCGCCACGCCCAGACAGTCGGACTGACATAATGCACTATTTTAATCTTGGCCTTTTTGAGTTTTTTTTCGATGGGCAAATTAAAATCAGGGGCATCGACGCCAATATACATATCAGGAGGATTCCTCAAACAATGACGCACCAAGTACCGATGCATTTTGAGAATATGCGGAATTTTAGGCAAAACTTCCGCCACCCCCATGACCGATAGATCCGAGACAGGGTATATCGCTTTGCAACCCGCAGCGACCATGTGTTCACCTGCGACACCTTCGAATGTGGCATCAGGGTAGCGCCGTTTTAACGCAACGATTAAGGATGCAGCGAGCAGATCGCCGGAAGGTTCTCCCGCACAAATGACAATGCGCATACCGATATTCCCTTCATTAAGCGATGAGGCCTCGCTTGGAGGATGCCAAGAAATCCAAAAACAACTCGATATCAGGTGCCGTTTTTGCCAATTGTTTCAATGCATCTGTCGCATCCGATAAAGGCAAATGGCGCATGTACAATATTTTATACGCTTCCTTGATAGATCGAATGGCCTCAGGTGAGAAACCTCGACGCTTCAACCCTTCAGTGTTCACCCCTGAGACTTTGTTGCGACGACCACCTGCGACAATTAAATAAGGCGGCACATCTTGCGTGACCAACATGCCATGCGAAATAAAGGCATGTTCACCAATCAAACAATACTGATGAATGCCAATATATCCACTCAAAATCGCAAAATCACGGATTTCGACATGCCCTGCCACGGAAGAATTATTCGCCATGATGATATCGTTGCCAATCATACAATCATGCGCAATGTGAACATTCGCCATGAAAAGATTTCGGCTGCCAATCACTGTTCGCTTCGCCCCCTGCATGGTGCCACGATTGAAATTACAATACTCGCGAATGACATTGTTATCGCCAATCACGAGTTCAGTCTTTTCGCCATTGTATTTTTTGTCTTGCGGATCTTCACCAATTGAAGCAAATTGGTAAATTTTGTTGTGTTGTCCAATCCGTGTGCCTTTGAATGACAACATGGGGTGCAACCGATGTGCCTTCCCCAATCTCGACATGTTCACCAATCACTGCATAGGGACCTATCGAAACGCCTTCGGCCACTTTTGCAGAAGGATGGATAATCGCGGTATTATGAATCACTGCTACCTCCCCGTGTCGTGGTTGCGTTCATGATGTCTGCCTCGCAGGCCAATTCACCGTCAACAAGCGCTTTGCATTTAAAAAATGAGATGCCACGTCTTGATTTTACCAACTCGACATGTAAATGCAATTGATCGCCGGGAGATACAATGCGTTTGAAACGCGCATTATCAATACCGACCAAATAATTGGCTTCATCCTCTGTAGGCACGCGCCCCAGCGTCAAGTAATTCAAAATGCCACATGTTTGGGCAAGTGCTTCAGTGATGAGCACACCTGGCATCACAGGTTGGTTTGGAAAATGCCCTGTAAATTGAGGCTCGTTAACGCTGATATTTTTGAGCGCGTGCACAAACTTGCCAGCTTCCCAATCCAGCACCCTGTCAACCATTAAGAAGGGAAAGCGATGAGGTAAATACTTGAGTAATTGATAAACATCCATACTTTTCATTTGTTAATCCTCTGGTTGAGTGGAGGGGTTTAATTGGGCAATCACTTTTTCAAGTGCTTTGATTCTTTGGACATATTCATTCAAATGGCGAAAATGCACAACAGAGCGGCGCCATGCTGCAATGGGCATCATTCCTGTGCCAGACGCATACACGCCCGGTTGAGTGATTGAACCCGTGACGGTTGTCATGCCAGCTACTTGGACCTTATCGCATACCGTGAGGTGACCCGCAAAAGTCGCTGCCCCACCAATCACACAATACTTGCCGATTTTGGTGCTGCCGGCAAAAGCAGCGCAACCAGCCACAACCGTATGTGCACCTATCACCACATTATGGGCAATCTGCACGCGGTTATCAATTTTCACCCCATCTTCGATGCATGTATCTTCAATGGCACCGCGATCAATCGTGGTTTGCGAACCAATTTCTACATCATTCCCGATCACGACCGTGCCAAGCTGTGGCACCTTTCGCCAGTGACCTTTATCCATTGCGAAACCAAAGCCATCACTGCCGACCACTGTTTGCGCATGAATAATGACACGAGAACCAAGCTTCACACCAGGGTATAGCACGACTGCGGGATATAAATGACACCCATTGCCGATTGAGACATCCCTCCCCACGATAACATGGGCTTCAAGACGGGTACCATCTTGTATCACTGCACGTTCACCCACCACAACATGGTCACCAATATAAACGCCCTTGCCGATCACAGCACTGTCCGCCACACACGCAGTGTCTGCGACCACAGTGTTCACAATATCGTGTGAAGGTACACAGAGTGCAGCAATGCGTGCATACAGTGCGTGAGGATAAGGGGTGATCAGTGCATTGGATGGGTAATGTTCAGCATCACCAGCCGACAGGATGACTGCACCTGCTTGCGTGTCACGCAACTGGGCTCGATAAGCACTGTTCGTCAGAAATGAAATATCAGCGGGCGTTGCCGCTGAAAGCGTTGCAACCCCAGTCACAATGTAACTGGGGTCGCCTTGTAGTGTGACACCGTCAGCAAGGGCGGCCAAGTCACCCAATGTTTTGGGTTCAGTGAAACGCGTCATGGTTTATTGATACTTCACCATGGTCAACACTTTGTCAGTGATGTCTGTGCTGGCATCTTTGACGTAAATGGCTGCGCCACGTTGCAACACAATGGTATAACCATCTGTGCCAGCAATTTTAGTGGTGGCATCACGAACTTGGGTCAACAATTTCTCAAGTTCTTCGTTTGCACGTGCGCCACGCTTTTGGTTCAAATCTGCACTCATTTTCTGAAACTCAGCTTGATTTTTTTCAAAAGAAGCTTGTAAAGTTTTGACTTGATCAGGGCTCATTGTCGCTGCATCACGTTTGTATTTGTCGTTATCAGCCATCAATTGCTTTTGCAGGGCAACCAATTTATCTTGTGTGGCTTGGAACTCTTTTTGCAACTTGCTTTCAATTTGGGGTTCAAATTTGGCAATGATCTTCGCACCATCGACGAATCCTACTTTATCAGCCGCTAATACCACGGATGAAAATGACAACAACAATGCTGACAAACAGATGATTAATTTATTCACAATAAGCTCCTTAAATACATAATGTTGACAAACCCAGCCAATCACTTTAGTAAACATTACCCAAGTTAAATTGGAAGATTTGTATATTATCCCCTTCCTTCTCGTTCAACGGCAACGCCACAGAGAACACAAACGGCCCCAATGGTGAAATCCACTGAACAGACAACCCTGTTGAATACCGCAATTCCCCTAAGTCAACAGATTCCTGGGTATTATACACATTCCCGCCGTCTGCGAATACTGATAAACGAACAGCATCCAACGCCAGGAAAGGCACTGGGAAAAGCAGCTCGCCAGTCCCAACCAATTTGAAATTACCGCCCAAAGGCTTACCTAAAGAGTCGAGAGGACCCAAGGAGTTATCCCTGTAACCTCTGACAGATCCCGTACCCCCTGCGAAGAAGTTTTCGAAGAAAGGCAACCCATCCGTTCCACCATATCCACCGCCATAAGCGACTGTGCCGCGGGCATAACCCACCAAGCTCTTATAAAGGGGCTTATAGTAACGTGTGCCGGAGGTTACCTTGTAATATTCCAGCCCGGAGAAAGGTGCACTGACGCTACCCCCAATACTCTGTGCCAAGCCGCGGCTGGGGAATACCATGCGATCTAGGGTGTTATGGCTCCAGCCCCCATTCACCAAATACTCATTGTATCTACTTCCATTTTCTTGCAAGAAATCATAAACTTGGGTTGAAACGTCATTAGGATCCCCGCTGGTTAAAATATCAATGTTTTGATAGCCCAATCCTGCTGAGACTCTGTCAACTTCCGTGATGGGAATACCATAACTCAAATTACCCCCCCAAATATCACGGGTATAGTTTGAAATATCCGCTTCAGCCATTTTCGTGGCTTGGTAGTAGACATCAAACCCGCGGCTCACCCCATCCATTGTGTAAAAGGGATTGTTGTACCCTACTTGATAGGAAGTAAACGACGCACTGTTGTTGAATTGGAAGTTGGCCATGCTACCGGAGCCCAAGAAATTATCTTGCTTCAAGCCCGCATTGAACACCAAGCCGTCAATCTGCGAATAACCCACGCCACCCGTTAACTGGCCAGACATTTGCTCTTCGACCTTCACTTCGAGGTCAATTTCATCGTCAGTGCCTGAAACAGGGACAGTATCCACTTCCACTGTCTTATAAAACCCGGTATTGTTCAGGTTGTTTTTGGAACGCTGAATCTTCTTGGTCGATGCCAAACTGCCCTCAAACTGGCGCATTTGGCGACGCAACACTTCATCTTTGCTCAAATAATTGCCGTGAAAATTGATATGACGCACATACACTTGCTTTTTAGGATTCACATAGAAGGTGATCATGACGGTTTTATTTTCTTCATTCACCACCGGAACAGGATTGACTTCTGCAAAGGCGTAACCATCATCCCCCAAGCGTTGAACCATGCGATCTTGCGAAGCCACGATCCTTCTTCTTGAAAACAAATCGCCTGGTTCAAGCACAATCAGTTTTCGCAAGTCTTCTTCTGGCACAGGAATGTCACCCGCGAACTTAAAGCCTTCAATTGTATATTGACTGCCCTCATCAATGTTCACGGTGATCAACACGTCTTGCATGGTAGGAGATAATGAGACCTGCGTAGAGGTGATCTCAAAATTCATGTAACCGCGATCGAGATAAAATGAACGTAAATTTTCTAAATCCCCTGCCAATTTTTGTTTGGAGTACTGATCATTTTTATTCATCCAAGTCAGTAAGCCTGGGGTTGTCAGTGTGAATTCTTTGAGTAATTTGCGGGTTGAGAAAGCATGATTACCGACAATATTGATGCGACGGATTTTCGCCGGTTTACCTTCATCAATGTTGATAGCAATATCCACGCGGTTACGCGACATTTCTGTCACTTCGGTGGTGATCTTCATGCCATATTGGCCATTGCTGTAATACTGATCCGCTAGCTCTTGCTCGACTTGCGAGAGAATGGAGGGGACATACGTCATACCCTCTGCCAGGCCCGCATTTTCCAGCCCTTCATACAAGTCATCTGTTTCGATGGCTTTATTGCCTTCAATCGTCAGACGACCGATGGTAGGACGTTCAGTGACCTTGACGATCAAAACATTGCCGTCACGCGCGAGCGCCACATCCGAAAAGAAACCCGATTTGAATAAATCACGGATCACGAGGGCAGAATCCTCTGTGTTGAACTCGTCACCCACCCGAACGGGTAAGTCGTTAAACACCGTGCCTTCATCGAGCCTTTGCAAACCCTCAACCCGAATGGATTCAATTTTAAAAGAATCAGCCAGCGCCCAACAAGGCAAACAAAGCAAAATGAGCAATAACTTCCGAATCGTTGTCATATCTTCCCCAGCACTTCTACACCCAGCGCATCATATCATTGAATAAGGCAACAAGCATCAGTGAAATCAAAATAATGATGCCCACACGCAGCGCGATCTCCTGCGCTCGTTCACTCAACGGCCGACGCAAAACAATTTCAACAAGATAAAATAATAAATGTCCACCATCTAACATTGGAATGGGCAACAAATTAAGCACAGCCAAACCAATACTGATCATGGACAAGAAATAGAGGTATGTGACTGCCCCCCTCTCTGCTGAAACACCCGCTGCATACGCAATCGTCACCGGACCACCAATATTATCAAAAGACGCACGGCCTGTCGCCATCTGCGCGAATAATTTTAAATTTAAAACGGCCATGCTATAAGTTTGTTTCACGGCTTCCTGTGCACTGATTTGCCAGCCTAACGCTCCCTTGCGCATGTATGCTTCAGGAAAATGCGCCCCTATCATCCCTGTGCCATCAGGGCGAGTGGACGGCGTGACGGTCAATTGAATATGTTTGCCCTCGCGCAAAATATCGAATGCGAGCATTTGCTTGGGATGCTCGCTGATCGTTTTGATCAGGTTTTCCCAGGACTCGATAGGCTGTTGATTGATCTTCACAACCGTATCTCCCCGATTTAACCCGGCTTGCATCGCAGGGGAATCGGGCGAGATGGCGCCCAACTCAGCCGGCCACGAGAAGGTGATTTCCTTCATGGCGTTGAGGGGTTGCTGCAGCACAATGGTTTGTGGTTTTGTATCACGCAGTACCAACACATCCACACTGGGCTTTCCTTCGCTGACCATCAGCACTTGTTGCACATTGTCCACCGTGGGTGTGGGATGACCGTCAATCGCCATTAACTCATCCTCAGGACGCAACCCACTTTGATAGATAACAGAATCGGTAGAGATTGCTCCTAACAATGGAATAGGCGCTTCAAATCCAATTTTGAAAACACCGAATAAAAGAAGCACTGCGAGGATTAAATTAAAAACAGGTCCCGCCAATACAATCACAAAACGCTTCCATACATTTTGGCGGTTAAATGCGTAGGGCAAATCGCCTTCAGCGACCTCCCCTTCACGTTCATCCAGCATTTTAACGTATCCGCCGAGTGGAATGGCGCAGAGACAATACTCCACCCCATCGCGAGCACGATAAGACCATAACACTTTTCCAAACCCCACAGCAAAGCGCAGCACCTTCACGCCACAACGACGTGCCACCCAAAAATGCCCGAATTCATGAAAGGGAACGAGAATAGCCACTGCGAGCAGGAATGCGAGTAGGCTGGTTATGATCGACACTGAATGCTCCTTTTTCTATGTCATGTTGCCGATTATACTGTTTTAAGGAGGATTCGTGTCAAAAAAATGATGTGTGCCCAGCAGGAGCCCAGATGACCAAAGAGTTTGATACGCCCAGGGTAGAAATCTATTTAGCCTGGTTAGTAGCATCATTCAATCGCAACACATCTTCTAAAGTATTAATCGCGATACGAGGCTGAGAAATCAGTGCTTTTTCAATCAACACGGGAATATCGGTGAACGCAATTTTTTTATCTAAAAAAGATTGAACAGCCATTTCATTTGCGGCATTGAATATAATCACATCTGCCTGCCCCGCTTTCATCGCTTGCATTGCCAAATCAAAACACGGAAATTGACCAGGATTTAACGCTTCAAATTGCAATGACAAGGGATTGCTGAGCAATCGCGACGGTACGACACCAGAATCAATTCTATCCGGCCAACCCAAAGCATAGCTGATGGCAATACGCATGTCGGGTTCACCCAAATGCGTGAGCACCGAACCGTCAATATATTCAACGAGCGCATGCACCGTGCTTTGGGGATGAATCAGCACGCCCAATTGTTCACAGGGTAAATCAAATAAGAAATGGGCTTCAATGATCTCAAGCCCTTTATTCGCTAGCGTTGCAGAATCGACTGAGATTTTAGCGCCCATATTCCAGCGCGGATGACGCACCGCTTGCTCTGGCGTGATATCTTTCAATGCGTCTGGGGCGTGACGTAAAAATGGGCCACCTGATGCCGTTAAATACACGCGTGAAACAGGAGACCGATCAGCATGACGCGTGTCTTTCCAGCATTGAAATACAGCGTTGTGTTCACTATCAACTGGGATGATCGTCGCACCTGATTGTTTGGCAGCGTCTAGAAATAATGGCCCCGCCATCACCAACGATTCTTTATTCGCCAATAATATTTTTTTACCAGTGCTTGCAGCCGCCATAGACGCGCGCAAGCCCGCACCGCCAACAATCCCTGTCATCACCGCATCCACATCAGGATGAGAAGCAATCATGCATAACGCGTCCTCCCCTGATAGCACGGTGGTTTTCACTTGATGTGCAGATAATTGTTGGGATAGCGTGTCAGCGGCCTTTGCATCCATCATCACGGCATAAACCGGTTGCCATCTTAAACAGAGCGCTAGCATGGCATCCGCTGAGCGATGTGCCGATAATGCGAAAATTTTAAATCGATCGGGATGCAATGCGACAACATCCAATGTTTGTCGGCCAATGGACCCTGTCGCGCCCAATAACGTCAGCTGGATCATAGGACACCCAAAGTAATCATCAACGCGAGACCAGGTGTCAGTGCGATCAAACTGTCGAAGCGATCGAGCAATCCGCCATGACCTGGCAACAGTGTGCCACTGTCTTTAACGCCGCCGATCCGCTTCAACGCACTTTCAAACAAATCACCCACGACAGCCAGCATGACCGCATCAGCCACTAACATGAAGCTGATGAGAGAAAATGGATGATGCAACACATAATGATAATATGCCCATAACGCCAAACACGTCATGACGATACCGCCTATTAAGCCTTCAATCGTTTTGCCCGGGGTGATCAAGGGAGCCATTTTGTGTCGTCCGATCAGCCTACCAACACAATACGCACCTGTATCGCTGCACCAGACCAATAAGAAAAGCATCAGCAGCCAATAGGTGCCCTTGGGGTAACGCATCTAACGTCAGCAACCCTGCGAACATCGGCAGCAATGTCATGAAACCCAACGTTGTCATAACGGCTGGAGACAGTACAGTGATGGCATGTTGGCGTATACACCACATCAACCATCCTGTGATGGCAACCCACAGGATGCATCCGAAAATGAGCAATGGAAAATGCGTTGAGGGAAATAAAAACATCAAGCATGATAATAGCGTGAATAATATCCAACACGCCATTTTTTGCCAAGGTTTAGGCAACCGTGCCAAGCGCGTCCATTCCATGAAGCAACCCAAACACAAGCAGAAAAAAACCAGAGAAACAGCAAGTGACGGCAAAACAAAAATCACCGCAAAAACACTGATGATGTAAAGTATGCCTGTGATCACCCTTTGCTTAAGCATGGTTCTTTTCCTCTGATACATTTGTTTTTTGATGAACGGCCCCAAATCGCCGATCACGCACGGCATAAGCATCAAGCGCTTCCTGTAACACAGAAGGACTGAAATCAGGCCAAGCGACAGGGGTGAAAAACAATTCAGTATAAGCCAATTGAAATAGCATGAAATTGCTGATCCTTTGCTCACCCGATGTGCGAATAAACAGATCAGGATCGGGTAAACCTGCCAATGATAAATGACTGGCCAGCAAAGATTCAGTGACCACGGAAGGATTGCTTGCCAACATTTTGCCGCACGCTTGAACCATGTCCCAACGGCCACTGTAGTTCATTGCTAAATTCAAAATTAAGGTGTTATTTTGAGCAGAATGATTCTCTGCATCTTTCATCAATGATTGCATCTTCGGTGAAAACGCTGATCTGTCCCCAATAAATCGCAGCGCAACACCCTTTGCAATCAAACTGTCCAGATGGGCTTCTAGCGTGGATAAAAACAAATCCATCAGGAAATTCACTTCCTGTTGGGGGCGTTGCCAATTTTCCCGACTGAATGCAAACAGGGTGAGGACTGGAATGCGCTTTGAAATACAGGCTTGTACAGTGCTTTTTACAGCCTCAACACCGCGTTTATGCCCTGCGATGCGTGGCAAGCCCTGAGCCTCAGCCCATCTGCCATTGCCATCCATGACAATGGCCACATGCATTGGGAGATGAGAGCCTTGGCACTCGTCCATGGTTACACTTCCATTAAATCTTGTTCTTTCTTCTGGAACAAAGCATCAATGTCAGCGACTTTTTTGTCAGTCAATTTTTGTATACGATCTTCAGCACGTTTGACATCGTCTTCCGTGATACTTTTCGCTTTCAACAAATCTTTGATCTTCGTATTCGCATCGCGGCGAACGGTACGAATCGCCACTTTAGCCTGTTCACTTTCATGGCTGACCGCTTTCACCATTTCTTTGCGACGTGCTTCATTAGGAGCTGGCATGGAGATACGGATGGTGTTGCCGGCTGTGGAGGGATTTAAACCCAAATCAGCTGCAATGATTGCTTTTTCAACCAATGGGATTTGTGATTTTTCCCAAGGCACGACAGCAAGTGTGCGAGGATCTTCTACATTGATGTTCGCCACCTGGGTGAGGGGCACGGGATTACCGTAATACATCACGCGCACAGAGTCTAACGCGCTGGGATGCGCTCTGCCACTGCGTATTTTATTGAATTCAATTTTCAATGATTCAATACACTTGTCCATGCCGATAGTGGCTTCAGAGATAATCGGTTCGATCATAGTGGATGCTCCGCAACTAAATAGATAAATCCCCCATCATGAGCGCACATATGCGCTCCTACAAGGCAATAATTTAAGAAACCAGTGTGCCTTCGTCTTCGCCACACAGGATTCGGTACAATGCTTTCTGTTTATGGATATTGAACACGCGGATAGGCATACCATAATCGCGGCATTGACAAAATGCAGCCAAGTCCATCACACCGAGTTCTTTGTCCAAGGCTTCATCATAGCTCAAACGATGGTACAAGGTGGCATCAGGACCAAATGTGGATCTGCGGAATAAATGCCATCCACATGCGTCCCTTTCAAGATCACATCGGCGTTGATTTCAATGCCGCGCAAGCTCGCTGCGGAATCTGTGGTCACCAAGGGATTGCCCGTACCCGCTGCAAAAAACACCACACGACCGGCATTCAAATGATGAATCGCCTTTCGACGATCAAAATGATCAACCAATCCGCTCATGGGAATGGCTGACATCACGCGGGTTTGCACACCGACCTGCTCAAGCGCATCGCGCATCGCGAGTGCATTCATGACAGTTGCGAGCATGCCCATATGATCCGCTGTGACACGATCAATGCCGACTTGTGACAAAGTTTTACCACGAACAAGGTTGCCGCCGCCTAACACCAACCCAACCTGCACGCCCATGGCCGTGATCTCTTGTATCTCAGCGGCCAAACGGGTCAATACATCTGGAGATATACCCACTTGATTGCTATCGCCCATCAGGGCTTCGCCGCTCAGCTTAATCAGCACGCGGCGATACACAGGTTGTGAGGGTGTTTTGCTCATTATTTAGCGTTTCCTTGCACTTGTTGCATGACCTCTTCCGCGAAATTAGACACTTGCTTTTCGATGCCTTCACCGACAGCAAATCGGACGAAAGATACGACAGTCGCGCCCGCTTGTTTCAAGATTTGACCCGCAGTTTGGTTAGGATCTTTCAAGAAAGGTTGGCCAAGCAAGCTGACCTCGTCACAGAATTTCTTCAAGCGACCGGCGATCATTTTCTCAACCACATCAGCGGGTTTACCGCTCTCTTGGGCTTGCGCCATGTAGATCGCCTTTTCACGTTCCACCAATTCTGGGGACACATCGTCAGGTGAAATCACGGCAGGATTATTGGCAGCAATTTGCATGGCCATGTCTTTGGCGAGACCAGCGCTTCCGCCTTGCAACACCACCAACACACCAATACGACCTTGATGAACATACGCCCCTAAATGAGCACCTGCAGGCACTGACACATGCGCCAAACGACGCAAATTGAGGTTTTCGCCTAATTTTGCGACAAGCAATGTCCGCGTGACTTCCACAGAATGTGTATCATCAAATGATTGTATCGACAAAGCAGCGCAATCAGCGGCATGTGATTTCAAAGCAATGTTCACAGCACCATTGGCAAAGGTAACAAAGTTGGCATCTCTTGCGACGAAATCTGTTTCGCAATTGGTTTCCAACATCGTCGCGGCTGATTGATCAGCTGCCATTGCAATCGTGATAAGCCCTTCTGCGGTGACGCGGCCAGATTTCTTGTCTGCTTTCGCTTGACCTGATTTACGCATCAAGTCCGCGGCGGCTTCAAGATCCCCTTCGCAGGTGACCAAAGCACGCTTACAGTCCATCATGCCAGCGCCTGTACGCTCACGCAATTCTTGGACCATTTTAGAGGTGACTTCAATTGACATGGGAATCTCCTGCATCAGCAGCGGGGGCAGCATCAGCTGATTCGTCTGCGCCTTTCTTCGCCTTGGTGGCTACTTTCACTTGCGATTTATCTTTAGGTTTCGCTTTCTTTTCTTTGCCTTTGGATGATTTTTGCTCACCCTCTACTTCGACAAACTCATCTGCGCCTACGGGTAAGCGTGCTTCTTCACGGGCCTGGATGATTGTGTCTGCGAATGTGTTCACGTACAGGCTGATTGCGCGGATCGCGTCGTCATTGCCAGGAATCACATAATCAACGCCATCGGGACTATTATTCGTATCCACGATACCAATCACTGGAATCTTCAGTTTGTTGGATTCGGTGATGGCGGTTTTTTCATAACCCACGTCAATCACGAAAATCACATCAGGCAAGCTGCCCATGTGCTTGATACCGCCCAAGGCGCGTTCTAGTTTGGCGAGTTCGCGATCGAGATCCAAGCGTTCTTTCTTGGTCAACAATGCCATTGCTTTTTCATCAGCCACGCGTGCTTCTAAATCTTTCAAGCGGCGAATGGATTGACGCAAGGTTTTGTAATTGGTGAGCATGCCGCCGAGCCAACGATGATCAACATAAGGCATACCGCAACGATTCGCGGCATCACGCACTAATTCTTGTGCAGAACGCTTCGTGCCAACGAACAACACTTTGCCGCCCTTAGAGGCTACATTGCGCACGAAATCAACAGCGTTTTGAAACAGGGGAAGTGTTTTTTCCAAATCCACAATGTGGATTCTGGAGCGTGCACCGAAAATATACTCCCGCATTTTGGGGTTCCAAAAACGGGTTTGGTGACCAAAATGGACACCGGCTTGTAACATATCTCTCATTGTAACTGACATACTTTTCCTCTCTAGGGTTGAGCCTCCACAGATCCCCATGTTTAACCCCTACGGGGCACCCTAAACACGGTGACGAATCTGTGTGTGGATTGCGTAAAACGCAGGAATCTTATACCATATTTCCCACGCCACCACAACGAGCAAGGTTCATTATTTTATGTCAATCTCCATCAAATCCCCTGAGGAAATCACCAAAATGCGGGTTGCAGGCCGCCTAACCGCACAAGTTCTTGATATGATTACACCTTTTGTAGTACCCGGTGTCACAACTGAAGCGCTCGATAAACTTTGTCACGACTATATTGTGGATGAATTAAAGGGCATCCCTGCCCCATTGAACTATCGTGGCTTCCCCAAGTCCATTTGTACCTCTATCAATCAACAGGTTTGCCATGGCATTCCCAGTGATCGCATCCTTAAAGAGGGCGACATCGTCAATATTGATGTGAGCGTGATCAAGGACGCTTATCATGGAGACAGCAGCAAAATGTTTGCCGTGGGCGAATGCAAGCAACCTGCCTTACGATTAATCCGGGTGACACAGGAATGCCTGTACCGGGGGATTGAGCTGGTTCGCCCTGGGCTGGATTTGAATGAAATCGGCAAAGTCATTGGCGATTATGCCCGCAGCCAAGGATGCAGCGTGGTACATGAATATTGTGGACATGGTGTAGGATTGAAATTTCATGAGGAACCTCAAGTATTGCATTACTTCGATCCCAAAGCTCCGAAAATCATGTTGCAACCTGGAATGACTTTCACTATTGAACCGATGATCAATGCTGGCGCCCGCCATATCCGTCACTTGAGTGATCACTGGACTGTTGTCACGAAAGATCGCAGCCTATCCGCGCAATGGGAACATACCTTATTGGTCACAGATACCGGTGTGGAAGTATTAACGTTGCGAGACGAGGAAGTTGAGTTAAGGAAGCGCATTAATCTACTTTGAAATCCATTTCGTAAGGGCGAATCTTTTCGCCCAATAATGCGCGCATAGCGCGCCACATCACGGTATTAGGCAAAAAAAAGCACCTCGGCGAACCGAGGTGCAAATTCCATGTAGCTGGAGATTGACAAGGGTTATAATACCAGAATCGAAAAAATAAAATAGCCCCCAATTTGCTGAAAATCATATCCGCTAATCTCGCACACGTTTGATCAGAAAATATCCAAATAGTTTATTTTGGCTTCATCATATGATAGCCTGTGTATGCCGACAAACCTGCCACACTTCCGATGCCCAGCCCATAAATACTGCTAAAACCAAGATATTCTTCGGTACTTTGTGGATCACCCTGTATGCCTGCGTAAAGAATCACTGCTGCGAAACACAAAACAACGATAGAGAATCCCAGAGATGCTTCCTTAATGGCGCTCTCATCACCAGCATCCGCAGAGGAACCATCTCGGTTTTCCTTGTCAACGTTCCACATGGTAAACCCAAATAAGAATAACAAAGAAGATGAAACAATGAGTAGGCTTTGCATGACGACATCATTGAAAAGGTAATCTTCATATGTAATTTTATTTTTTGTGATGGCGATAAATGTCGATGCCATTGCGCCGCCCAGGATGGTATTAATCTTGTATGGCGATCTGGCTGCTCTGTCAAATAACATTCTTCTTTCCAGATTCATATGACATCCTCAGATTTTTGAAGCCGCATTTTACAGGGATGGTAGATCTGTGTCAACGATTCTACAATATATAGGCAACTGATTATTATTTAAACAAACGTGTGCGAGATTAGCGGATATGATTTTCAGCAAATTGGGGGCTTTTTTATTTTCTGGAGTCTGATATTATCAATCTTGTCAATCTCCAGCTACATGGAATTTGCACCTCGGTTCGCCGAGGTGCTTTTTTTTTGCGCCCTACGAATCAGACACCGAAAAGGAGGAACCGCAGCCGCAAGTGGTTTGGGCATTCGGATTTCGGATAATGAATTGTGCTCCTTCGATGCCTTCACTGTAATCAATGTCTGCGCCCGCCAAATATTGATAACTCAGCGCATCGACCAACAGGGTGACGCCCTGATTGGTGACCGCCCAATCATCATCTTTAGCGACCTCATCAAACGTGAAGCCGTACTGAAAGCCCGAGCAACCGCCGCCGGTAATATACACGCGCAACTTGAGCTCAGGATTACCCTCTTCGTCAATCAATTGTTTGACCTTGAGGGCAGCAGCATCAGTGAAATGTAAGGAAATGGTGGACATGCGGCATTCTACCATAAGACCATGGTATGATTCAACCTCCATCACACCACCCAGGGGGTTACCATGCTATGGCTCAAGGCTTTTCACATCATTTCCTTTGTCTGCTGGTTCGCAGGGTTGTTTTACTTGCCCAGGCTCTTTGTCTACCACACCATGACGGACGATATCCCTGGCCAGGAACGCTTTAAAATCATGGAGCGCAAACTATATTCCTATATTACGACGCCAGCCATGCTGCTCACCATCGGGTTTGGGTTGGCCATGTATCTGCAAAGTCCCCTCTTCTACAAAACCCAAGGCTGGATGCATGCAAAACTCTTGCTGGTGATCCTCCTGATTGGCTTTCACCATGTTTGCGGTAAATATGTGAGAAAGTTTGAACAAAATGCGAATACCCATTCCAACAAGTTTTATCGCTGGTTTAACGAAATACCTGTCTTTTTCTTGTTCGGTATTGTGATTCTGGCTGTTGTAAAACCGTTTTAAAAAAAGCCGGGCGAATAAATCTACCCGGCTAAACGTCTTATGTTACCCTGCAGTGTTGAGAGGCTGCAGAGCAAGTGGATTTTATATAGAGTATAAATTTTAGTCAATACCTTTTCGATATTTTTATCAATCATTTGACAATTATTTGCAAATGTATACATTTTTAAATCAATTGGTTAACTCATTTTTGCTTTTTACCCTTTTCCTCAACTTTTAATGTGCGTCAATTTGTGTACAATTTGAATTTGGAGGAAAGCATGCCGAATAAATTAATACACAATGAACGCTTCGGCGCAAGACTGACTGGCTCAGAAAAGGCCATGCTTCAACAAGCAGCAGATCTGGAAGGCCGTAGCCCAACAGACTTCGTGATGAGCTCAGCACATGAAAAGGCTATCAAAATAATCATGGAACATGAACAAATTAACCTCTCACAAAAGAATCGTGATATATTTATTGATGCATTACTGAACCCAAGAGAGCCCTCGGAATCGCTCAAAAAGGCATTAAAACAATATTTAAGAGATGTTATGTCTGAATGAAAAAAATTTCCATTTTAAATAAAAACCATCATAAACAGTCATTTTCATGCGGGCAGGCAGCATTTGATGGCTATCTAAAAAAGCAAGCACTCCAAAATATCACACGCCGCATTGCTGTCACCTTTGTATTAACACAAGATGATGACTTGACTGTACTGGGATATTATTCACTAGCCTCAACCAGCATCTATGCGGGCAAGTTGCCTGAAGCATTGACAAAAAAACCACCACGATACCCCATGCTCCCAGCCATCCTTTTAAGAAGGCTCGCAGTAGATCTGAACTATGAAAGAAAAGGGTTCTCATGATCCGAATTGTTTCCATCGCATTACTGATTGTTGCGGCCGTCGCGGGTTATTGGCATATCCAGCAACAACCTATCTGGGCAGCGTTCGATGCGCCTGTAGGTATTACGCAAAGGAATATGCCTATCAAGGCTTTCACCGCATCTTCCTTTTTGCCAACCACACATGAACCTGAAGTGCATGCGGCTTCATTGATTTTGCTGAAAGATGGCAACATCCGCGCGTTTTGGTTTGCAGGCAGCCGTGAAGGTGCTGAGGATGTAGTGATCCGCTCGTCTGTGTTTAACACGCAAACTCGCGCATGGTCAGAACCTACAGTTGTCACAGATCGTCTCTCTATTGAAAAAGGATTGTGGCGTTATGTTGCCAAAGTTGGCAACCCCGTGCCTATTCGCGCTCACGATGGAGCCCTTCATTTATTATTGGTGACTGCTTCGATTGGCGGTTGGGCCACAAGTTCTATATCCAGTTTAACGTCTACCGATGAAGGGCTCACGTGGCATCATCCTCAACGGCTCATTACTTCACCCTTTGCTAATTTGAGCACATTGGTCAAATCTCCCGCGCTATTGTTCCAAGATGGACGCCTGGGATTACCTGTTTATCATGAATTTCTCGGAAAATTCGGTGAATTATTGCGATTAGCATCATCTGAGTCAGGGTTAACAGTATTAAACAAAAGGCGCATCAGCGATGATTTTCATACATTACAGCCGATTATTTTTATCGACACGCCGCTTGAAGCGATCGCCTACTTTCGACAAGCGAGGGATGTTGGCAAACCGCAACGCATTCCCACCAGCATGACACATCAAGCTGGCTATCGCTGGGACATGAGCAATGATTTAACGCTGCCAAATCCCAATTCGGCATTAGCAGGCATCACGCTGCTGAATGGGGATCGCTTGTTGGTGTGGAATGATTTGGAAGATAAACGATGCCGTTTGGTCATGGCCATTTCCGAAGCAAAATACTTAGAGGGGCATTTATCTTATACAGATTGGACAATCATTCATACTTTCGAGGATGAAAGCGCCCTCCCCACTGATCAACATAGTAAATTCGCTTATCCATATTTAATCACTGATCAGGCGAATCATATTCATGTGGTCTATACATGGAGGCAGGAAAAAATCAAACACGTCGAATTTTCATCTGCCTACATTGAGCGCTTGAAGGAGGAACATCATGTCTCTGATTAATGTTCAACAAAGTTTGGCTTTATTTGAAATGGCTTTAGTGTGCACAACCCTATTGATGTTGCTGGCAAGGTATACATTCAGGCCAGCGTTACCCACACAATATACTACGTCTGGCGTATTGATGGTTCTGATGCTATTTCCCTTAGGCATGCTCGGACTCCCACTGGCATTGCCTTTAGCCGGCTATGTGAGGGGATTTACAGGTGATTTTAGTATAGTCACCGTTTTGTTATTGTTATCCACCGTTTGGTTGCCCACAAACCAGCGTATACCCATTTGGTTTCGAGGGGGAGTCGTCTTGATCGGGACTGTGTTTTATATAGGTGCATTAGGATATGGCATGAATGATCCTTACGCATGGGGATATGGATCGCTACCGTTTTTGCTGACAATTGTAGGCGTGGGATTGTGTTGTTGGTTCGCAGGATGGTATCGCGGCGTGATCATATTATCGTTGGCAGTATTAGCCTGGTGTGTGGGGCTGCATGAGTCTGGGAATATGTGGGATTATGTGGTGGATCCATATTTATGGGTGGGAATGATTGTATCATGCTACCGCCCCAGAAATGGATCCCGCATAAAACGCTAAAGCGTTTTATGCGGGATGACAAAACCCAGTGGGCGGAAGTACCCGCCCATCCACGTATTACCAGAAGAAGTAATTGACACCGAGGGTGATGATATTTCTGTTCACATCCACCCTTGTGCGGTCATATACTTGATAGTCATTATCTGGGCCGCCTTCATAAAACTTTGTGGGCTGATGACCTACAGTATAAACTTGTCCATAATCTGTGTACACATAATCTAAACCGACAGATACATGGTCATAAAACCGGTGTTCAATGCCCGCACCTATACGGAAACCCACAACGGAGTCTGTGTCAGATTCGCGAAAGTACTGAGAAATATAAAAGCCAGGAAGTTCATTAAACTGCTCAAATGTGGTTGTTTCGGTCAACTTTAACGTATTAAATGCAGCACCTAAACGAGCATAGAGGTACGTCCGGGTGGGTAGCGTGAAACCAATTTTCAAGTCAGCCACAGGTTCAAAATTATTCAACTGAACATCGGATTGAGAGCTGAGTGTTCCGACATAGCCTTCATATTCCTGACTGTTGACCAGTGTGTTGTTCTGTTCAAGCTTCATTTCACTGCCATTCAATGAAGCTTCAAGGCCTACATACAACCATTCCCATTCGATGGCATAACCCACTTGAATTTGACCCAGGGCTCTATAGGCATCTTCTTTGAATTTTTGGTTCGTATAACCAAAAACATGAACCAAACCGCCATCGGACAATAACGCATAATCAGCATACAATGTTTGATCAAAATCAGCTGTCAATTTTGAAGCACCTGCGGCGGCGCCCACATAAAAGCCATGCCTTACTTGAGCAGCATCTTGGTGTGCCAGAGCAGCCAAAGGAAGCGTCAGCGCAACTAAGCTGGGCAATACTAGATTCCGTTTTTTCATATTCAATTCCTCATCTTTCAAATGATATCGTCAAGATTCATCTTACCAAAAATAGTAGTTAACCGCGAATGTCACCACGTCTCTCACTACGTCCGCCTGAGTGCTATTCGTTATAAAGAGATCATCTGGCATACCCTCATCATACAAAAACTTTGTCGGCTGAGAACCTGACGTCGAAACATTGCCGTAATCCGTGTGCACATAATCGAGGGCAAAAGAGACTTGATCAAACGGCTTATGCTCAATGCCCGCACCGAATCTCAGGGCAACAACGGAGTCTGAATCCGATGTGCGGAAATATTGTGAAACGTAGCACCCATCACAATCATCATATTGATCATATATGGTGGTTTCATTCAATGTGATGGTATTGAATGCGGCGCCTACACGTCCATAAAGGTACGTTTTGGTAGAGAGGTTGAATCCCAATTTTAAGTCAACCACAGGCTCAAAATTGTGTAGCTCAACGTTTGATTCGGAAATTAAAATGCCATAACCTTCATAAGCATCGTCATAAATATATACCTCGTTGTTTTGCTTGAGATTCAATTGGCTTCCATTCACAGACACCTCAAGGCCCGCAAACAACCACTCCCACGCAACGGCATAACCGATCTGGACTTGGCCCATACCATTCGAAACATCTTGGTCGAACGAACGATTGTCAAAGTTCAGATAATGTGGGGGAGAATCACTGAAAAATGGTGTGTAGCCAAGCGATAATGACTGATTAAAATCCGCAGTCAATCTTGAAAGACCGGCAGCGCCACCGATATAGAAACCTTGGTAAAAATGGGAGCCGTCGTGTGCAGCAAAACCTGCCAGAGGGAGTGTTACTGCTAACAAAGTTGGGCATAGTATCTTCAAATTTTTCATAGGGAAACCTCTTCCAAGTTGAGTGATATCGTAAGGGTAGCAAATGTTTTTTAATTTTTCAATCGGTTAAGCACAAAAATTCTTCGAATTTTCCTGAAGCACTGCGCGGCAGTGCCTGATCAAAATACTGAAATGCAATTATGTATGAATAACCCAAAGACTGCTGCATATGATGGCGCAATGCTTCTTCTTCGTCACCCTTTAATGGCCGTTCCACCACGAGCCGTACGTCCATCGTTTCGCGACTGGTTTGAATGAATTGATACTGTTGGATCGGCGCAATCTCACGGAAACGATCAAATCCTGTGAGCGGCCAATGCCGTGTACCATCCGGTAAGATCATTAAATTGCGTTCACGACCCAGGATGCGCTTTAACGTAGGCCAGCCCCTGCCGCAAGCGCATGGTGGCCCAACTTCAGCGTAATCACCAATATCATAACGAATTAAAGGTGTTGCATAATTTTGCAAATCGGTGACAACCACGCGACCCGTTTCACCCACCTCACAAGGTTGGCCATCGGCACGCAGTACCTCAAGGTAGCAATTCGGCGCCACCACATGGTAAAGATCGCTGTCAGGACACTGCAAAGCCATCATCCCGATTTCTTGTGAAGAATAAACATCGGTGATTTTAGCATTGAACTGTGTTTGTGCTTGTTGCCTGATGGCAGGCAACAAAGTTTCGCCAATCGTTCTAATATGTGACAATGCCGGCAGTGACACATCGAACCGTTGACAATAAGTGGTCATGGCCCGCAAAACACTTGGCATCAATAACAATTGATGGGGCTGAAAATCACTGATCCACGCAACCAATTGAGACACATCCACGGTAACAGGTAAGCACAGCATAGGACCTGTCTCATGAAATAATGCGGTGGGATGCCCCCAGTTGCTGCATGGCTTATAAGATTGAATCGGTGCCCTGATCACACACAATCTGCCGGTGAAATTTGATTTGTGCCAGGTGTGTTCCATCAAACCCAATGCCATATAATATACTTGATTGGCTGCCGTTCTACGCAC
This sequence comes from uncultured Gammaproteobacteria bacterium, assembly GCA_963848305.1. Classification (GTDB taxonomy): domain Bacteria; phylum Pseudomonadota; class Gammaproteobacteria; order JABCZS01; family JABCZS01; genus CAWKDC01. The sequence continues at coordinate 620,362 of CAWKDC010000001.1, forward strand.
GGATACAGGCTCACCTGTTGACCCGGATGTTTTCAATAGCGCTGAGGGCATATGCCCTTTCGGAATGCTACCGCAAAACAAACCCTCCCCCGCCGATTGCAACGCCCTTCTGGTCAGCACTGGCAATCGCTGAAAACCGTCGCATGTCGCAAGTGCTGCAGGGGTTAACTGCGCATCCGATAAGCGCTGTGCAAAATGCGGTGAGTGCGTGGCACAAAATCTGGCAAGATGTTCAATACGTTGATGTTGATACGATTGAATCTCTGGCAAGGACAATGTCGCATTGTGATCAAATTCTTTCAACAATGACTGAATCAGTGGTCGCAGATTGTCATGACTCATGCGGGAATTCCACGATCAATAGCGGGCAACGTTCAGCCAATTCATATGTGCCGACGGGGCATATTTGAACCCGTCCCCATGCCCCGGGGATGGTAGATTGAATTTGCATTAATGTGGGAAAACTGAACACATCATGTGAATCTTGATAGGCGTCGATTTCTCTTATCGTGTTCAGTGACCAGCCGGTGATATCAGACAGCGCCTGTCTATTCGCAAACTTGTCATTGAATACTTGATGAATGATTCGTACGGGTATATTGGCATCCTGTCTTTCGAAGACAATCGCCATCGCTAATCGCCACTTGAATGCATGAAAGGATTTGATCTCATGGTTGCATATCGCATCAACGACCTCATCCACTGTTTCACCCGATTCGGGTGATGCAAATAGGCGAAACACGAGCCGACTGTTCGGCTGCATCACTGACATCATCTGATCAAACAACGTAACATAATCATGCGGATATTGTATACAAGACAATACCCCGTCCCCGATAACTGCCGAAAATAGTTTACCCTGAAAATCAGGACTCAGCCAGTTACCCAATACTGCGCGACGCTCAGGCGTATTGCCAGGCCAGATCAGGTTGATCATGTCTGGGCTTCTTTCCAATGCGGTCAGTTGTTGACCGATATGGGCAAACTCGGGTGTGACACCCAATAAAAGCACATGCGCTTCATGGGCCTGCACCGCCTGTTCAATGGCTTCTGTGACTGCTTGATGAGGACGCAGTGGCGGCTTCAAGCCAGCCCAGCGTTCGTGAAAGTTGTTCCAGACTTTAGCTTGTTCCGTAACCCATGCATCCATGACTTAATCACTCCTGATAGACTGAACAAGATTTTAACAGCGTATTCATCTAAAAAACAAGCCACTTCCAAAGCGGAATAACATTAATTTTGTATGATTGAACTTTGTATTCAACATAAAATAATTTTTTTAGAGAATTATACGTTATCTAAGTTAAGTTCCAGCAGCTTGGTCTCAGCCGTCCGCTTAATATAACTGTTAGGGATATTACATACTTGAATATATGACCTATCTATTTGCATTATAATGCCAGCTCGCGATTTCTCACCACAAAACATAATAAAATCATTCCCACAATGATAAATGCCCCTAAAATCAATCCTATGTTTTGAAAACTGCCTACATAATAATACCCTGTCAACTGCAGGCCAAATGCCGTGAGGATCAGGCGAAATGCTTGGATCATGGCAGACACCCTCCCCTTTGCATCAGGAAAATAGTTGATACAAATAGGGTACAAAATAGTACTGGGTACAATTTGTGCCACAGTGAACGGAATCAACGAGAGCGTGATCAAGAGCGCATTTTTGCTATCAGTGATAATCACCCAGCTCACGCAGGCTAAGCTAAAAGCAAAAGCAACAATAGATAAATACACCCATTTTTTCTGATCATAATCATGCTTGCTGATGAACCAACCAAATAATACGCTGCCAATCGCAAAGATCAACGCGAAAACACCTTGATAATAACCAAAATGTTCAAGGCTTACACCCAAATCTTCCATGTACAACAAAGGGGAAATCCCCACAAACATCCAGTAAGGTGAAAACAAAAACACCAACGTGATGATCAATAACATCAATGGCTTCGATTTTAAAATGGGTAAATAACCCTGCAACGAAATCGGCTTTTGTGTTGGAAGCACTTGCACCTTCGGCAGAAACAGACATGTCATGAACAATACCAACAGCCCCAAAAGTAACAGTGCCGTAAAATTACCCTGCCAATGAAAATATAGCGTGAGATAACTCCCGATCACAGGCGCAGCCGCTGCAGCTGCATTCATAGAACCATTGAGCAAAGCCATCAAATGCTGTTGTTGTTTGATCGAGTAGGCATCCGCGATGATCAGAAAACTTAAAATCGCAGGAGCGGCAACGCCCATTCCTTGCAAAAACCGACCTATCAGGATGAAAGGATAGGTTGCGGGATATAAGCACAATAAGCTGCCCAGGGCAAATATCACCAGTCCCAACACAATGATCGGTTTGCGACCATATTGGTCGGCGAGCCCGCCCACAAAAAAAAGGCTCAGACAAAAACCGGCAAAATTGACGGACAACAGCGCTTCCACCCAAAATGGCGACAACCCAAATGTTTCACGCAATTCTGGAAAACTCGAGACAAACAGATCAAACTCCATGCCAGCCAATAAGTCCATGAGGATGACTGTCACTAATATCCATGCTTTTGTCATTGGGGGAGATGTCCTGAGAACGAAAGAAGCATTTTGTCAAAAAGCTGGAAGATTTGCAACGGCTATATGCCGACCAAGAATGAAAAGATTTTTCAGATTGTTGACAAAGGTTTTCGAGATATGTTAGGCTGCTTGAATGAACACATTTAAAGCATATCAAACATTTCTTCTACTGCCCAACCTCTTCGGAACGACGGGCGTACGACGATATCACGTCTGGTCATCCAGACCATAAACTCTCGCCCGGCGGTGCTGCACGCATTTTCAACTTTTTATTTATCAATCTATTATTTTATAGAGGAATCATATCATGAACTTTTTATTAATCAGAATATTAGCTAATATGGCCAACTCGAAGATATCGCCCGCCCCCGAGCAACCTCCTGAGAAAGATAGCAAATTGACAGTCATAGTGATCTATCAATCTGCACAGACCTCTCGGGAGCCCTCCACAGACCTCTCGGGAGCCCTCTGCTCAGCCCAAAAAAAATAACTAACTTAAACGGCAAGTGCTTAACAACCACTTGCTGTTTTTTTAAAGTCTATTACACTTGAGTTAATCAAGGAGGATTTTATGAATATCACCCGTTATCTCATCGCAGCCATCGCACTGTTTGCTTATATTTTTGCCTATGAGTCATTTGTTCATGGTCACCTGCTGATGGGGCTTTATAATCAAACCCCAACAATTTGGCGTGAATACAGTCAAATGATGAATTATATCCCTTACAATCTCGTGATCATGGCACTGATTGCCCTTTGGATCACGTTCATTTTCACCCGCTTTTATGCGCAAGGCGGATGGAAAAATGGCTTGCATTTCGGTTTCTATCTAGGCGTACTCGCTGGGCTTCAAGCAGCTGGCGCTTATTATTATCTACCCGTGTCAGCCACGTTGGCCGCAGTTTGGTTTGTTGTTTATGCCGTTCAAAGCACCATCGGTGGTTTGATCATTGGGGCAATTTATCGGAAATAACAGGGATGCGTCCCCATCAAAATGGGGACGTTATTTCTTCAGTTAGCATTTGTTATCCACTGACAAGCTAAGTGCCTATTCGGATTCCGAAGAGGTGGCATGCAATGATTAAGAAATTCCCCGTGCTTTTATCAATGAGTCACGAAGAATATTTGATAATGGTATCATTTGGCGCCTTGGTTTTGGGTTGTATGTTGCCAAACACGTTGCATGAGTCTGCCCCCTTAGGGAGCTACCATTTTTATTCTATAAAAAAGTATTGCTGACAAACATGCTTCAAATCTTCCAATGATTCACACGCTTTCATCGCTTCGCAAAAGGCGTCTTTGTTTAACATTGAGCGTGCATAATATTTTGCGAATTTGCGCGCTTGAATAATGGCAAATTTCTCTGTGTTCATGAGTGCAGCCAATCCTTGAACATGCTGGAAAAACATGGCGCCAATTTCTGATAAAGTGGGTTGGGTAAAATCATGACCTTCCAATGCAGCTCGCAATTGTTGAATCAACCACGGTTGCCCAACACCTGCCCGCCCGATCATGGCTCCTGCACAACCCGTCGCTAACATGCGGCGTAATGAATCAGCACATGCAATATCACCATTGCCTATGACTGGAATATTTAAGGCATCGACAAAAAAAGTAATATCTTCATACGAACAATTAACATCATACCCTTCTGTCCAATGTCGGCCATGAACCGTGATGAAATCCGCACCTGCATCTGCCACAGCTTTGGCGACGTCTGCATTAAACTGATCATCGCTCTGTGCATCCACGCGAATTTTAATGGACACAGGACAATGGGTATTGTTTTTCATGGCCTTGATCAACTCATAAATCATCGAGGGTTGCGATAATAAATGCGACCCCGCTTTTTTGCTTCTGATTTTTTTCACTGGGCAACCACAATTTAAGTCGATCAGATCAGCGCCGGCGTCCGTGACAATTTTTGTTCCTATCGCAAGCGATTGCAGATCACTAGAAGACAGCTGAAAACAGACAGGCCCTTCTTGTGGATCTTTCCTGATAAAACGTTCACGCGACTTTTTGGATTGATAGATCAATGTTTGGCATGACATCATTTCGGTATAGGAAAAAGCGGGGTGACCGTGCTCCCAGACTAATTGTCGAAAGGGTGCGCAACTCACCCCTGCCAACGGACCTTGAACCAGGTTGTGTGAAAACGTGTGCTGAGCAATCTGCAATGACCTTACCATATAAAGGGTTAGCTCCATATATGCCTAAACTTCCAAGCGCTGGTTGGCCATTATATCTCTTTGGCTGTGGTGATGGCAAATCTATGTATCTGTCAAAAAAATCTGTTAAAATGGCGAACTGACATATCAGGGGTACGCACATGAATTTATTTAAACGTTACACCCCATTGATTATCATCACTTTTATCTCTTTAAGTGCCTGTGCAACCCGCTACGTGACGGTGGAAGATATTGAGCGAAGCCTAGTATCCGTCCCCCCAATGGCCGTCGGGTTTGATGTGGATGACACTGTCCTGTTTTCGAGTGCTATTTTTAACCACGTGACGGTGACAGCCTGTGATGGGGCGCCTCAAGGCTGCACCACTCCTCTGTTTTGGGAGAAAATAAATTCTTACAGCACTTTCGCGTTGCCAAAACCCGTGGGCCTTGAAATCGCTAAAATGCATTTGGATCGAGGGGATACTGTTTATTTCATCACTGCTCGCACAGGTTCTGACAACGAAACACTGTCAGACACGCTGCGTGATCTGCTGGATGCCCCTGATTTAAACCCAGTTGTATTTGTGGGCGGAGACGCGAATCTTTCCAAAACCATTGCGATGGAAGCCCGTGATATTCAGATATATTACGGTGATGCCGACAGCGATATCACTGATGCACGTGCTGCTGGCGCAACTGGCATTCGTATCATACGCGCAAAAAATTCTACTGTGAGCGGGGAAACACATCCCGGCATTTATGGGGAAGATGTGGTGCGGGATTCTGAATAACTATTATGCGACCCAGTTTTCCAATTTCAAGGACGGCATTCTTGAAAATTCCCACTTCACCAATGTTCAAATGTTCTAATTTCTTCAAAACTTTATCAGAATTTTTTTTGCAATGTAAATACAAATATCAGTGCCTAATGAATCACTCAACATTAGAAATCTCTCTCTTGTGGATTTGTATCATTCCTGCCAACCTCAAAAAAATCATCAGGCATATTCGCGTGCAACTCATATGATTATGTCACCGGAATTTTGGATGAATTTGCAGCTACAACATGAGCTATGGATTGGATATTAAAAACATAAGCCCATTCCCTTGGTGGATAAGGCGCATCAAGGTTGAGCAAGCACTTCATTTAAGATCGCTGCGAGCCGCAATCCCGCAAGCGTCACTTGATACCGAGAGAGTATGGCGCCTTTTTCTAAATAATCATCCGTTGGCGTCCCAAGATAGGTCATGCCTGAGTAAGCATAATCACGGGCCAGTGCGTGATGATCAAGCGCCCATCTACCAGGATTCATACTGCCTAAATCACTCGGTGCATACTGTTGCAATAATTTGGCTTCAATTTTTATCTGTCGCTTATCATGTTCAGATAAGGGGCGTGGTTTATTCTCAATCCACTGCCCCAAACCACTGTCCCAAAGACGGTGAAGATTGAAAAGAACAGGGTCAAGTGTGATCAAGAATGCACTGCCGCCGCGATCTCCTTCAGGGTATTCAGACGCAACATGTGTTGCGGTATGTAACGGCTGATGAATATCACCAACCCAATGAATCAAACGTCGTAATGCGAGACCTTTCTCGACATCGGTCGCTTTCCTATCTTTTAAGATCCTTTTTTCATGATGGATGGCCCAAACAATCTGTTGTTCGGTGGGAAAATCTGCACGTGTGGGCAAAGGATCGTCAATCTGCTCGAATGTCAATGTAATGGAATGCCAGGCATTAAATTCGGTATCGTCGTGATCTTTAATGTCATCGGCCCAAGTCCCTGCTGATACAAAATCATACCCATCGTCATACGTGGCGATCAATGCATCTGCGCGCCTTTTGATCTCAGGATCTAAATGTTGATATGCAATTTCTGCAACAAGCATATGGGGCGTAGACCACCACGCGTTTGCAGATTGAAGGCTGATGAAAAAAAGGAGGGCGATTCGGATTGGTTTCTTAAACAACCTTTTCAGAATTCCCAGTCGATGGTGATATGAGCGAATCACTTGCATTATCAGCCTTTTTGAAAATAGGTAAAGTCAAATAGGAAACGAGTTTTTCCGTCCAAGTTTGCGTTGCAGGGTCAATTGTCTTTGTGCGGGCATTTGTCACCAAAACGATTTGCGCAACCATGAACACCACTGAAGGAATTTTACTGATAATGGTCGTCGCAAAAAACCATTCCTCTTCTGTGATGACACTCTTCTCAAGCATGACGAGTGCAGCAACACCCACGGTTAATCCACAGACGGAATCTAATATCGACAAATAGTCGCAATATTTCCAAGCCTGTTCGTCTATCTCTACAACTTTCCCGCTATTCTTGACTGTCGTGCTGAACATTCTCTGTGAAAGTGAGGTGGATGTTCCCAGAAACTTTTCAGGAAATGCGCGCACCAGCATAACAAAGCCAATGAGAATGGCATTATCGATGATCGGTTTTAATTGCAGCAGGAAGTCACTGTCCATAAAATAGGAACCGAGCGTCAATCCCGTCATGAGCGCCAAGCCCATGATCTCTAATCGAATGGCAATCTTGCTGTCTTCAGCATGTTGTGATTTTAGTGCTGTGTCACTCATTGTGGCGCGATGATGCATACCGACAAGATACTCAGCCGTCATTTTAAGGGCGACCATACCCACCATGACCGCTGAGGCAACAACAAGACCATGATATTCGAATAATAAGATATACGCAGTAATAACAACAGGGTAAAAAATTGCGTTAAACTGAACCTTAGGATTAAGCTCATAAAGATACTTGAAAAATCGCAGGAACTGCTCAAGTATGTATTTCAAGCTACGTAATATAAAACTCATAAAATCCGACCGCCCGGCGGGAATGACTATGTTGAATAATGGGGTCTATACCTCTCGTAACTGAAGATGCGAGGGGTATAGATTACAGTAGAAGTCTAAAACAGTCAATCTCATGCGAAGCATGGGGTTCAGGCTGTGTCAATTGGAAAATGGCGTGCGCTGACGGGCGCAAATATGCACTGCTACAAGGGCGTGGGGTTGTTATATACAAAAAAACGCCTAATTATACCTGGCAGTGACCTACTTTCGCACGGAGAAACCCCGCACTATCATCGGCGCTGAACAGTTTCACTTCTGAGTTCGAAATGGATTCAGGTGGTTCCTATTCGCTATTGCCGCCAGGCATAATTAGGCGCTTTCATTGTTACAATTCATTAACATCATTTTCAAGCTGTGTCAGGCGGGAGCATGCTTGCATGCTCTTGCCGCATCCCGGAAAACGCGCAGCGTTTATCCAGAACCCATCATCTTCAAGCTGTGTCAGGCGGGAGCATGCTTGCATGCTCTTGCCGCATCCCGGAAAACGCGCAGCGTTTATCCGGGACCATCATTTTCAAGCAACCCTAATATCAAGGATCTCAGCGAGCGGGCACGATTATGCGCCCCTATTTTAATAGATACTCTCACATCTTATATGATCAAGCCTCTCGGTCAATTAGTACTGGTTAGCTCAACGCCTCTCAGCGCTTACACACCCAGCCTATCAACGTTGTAGTCTCCAACAAACCTTCTGTGACCACTAGGGTCAGGGATATCTCATCTTGAGGGAGGCTTCCCGCTTAGATGCTTTCAGCGGTTATCCCGTCCGTACTTAGCTACCCGGCAATGCCACTGGCGTGACAACCGGAACACCAGAGGTACGTCCACTTCGGTCCTCTCGTACTAGAAGCAGCTCCTCTCAAATATCCAACGCCTACGGCAGATAGGGACCGAACTGTCTCACGACGTTCTGAACCCAGCTCGCGTACCACTTTAAATGGCGAACAGCCATACCCTTGGGACCGGCTACAGCCCCAGGATGTGATGAGCCGACATCGAGGTGCCAAACACCGCCGTCGATATGAACTCTTGGGCGGTATCAGCCTGTTATCCCCGGCGTACCTTTTATCCGTTGAGCGATGGCCCTTCCATTCAGAACCACCGGATCACTAAGACCTACTTTCGTATCTGCTCGACCCGTCAGTCTCGCAGTTAAGCAACCTTTTGCCTTTGCACTCATTGCGCGATGTCCGACCGCGCTGAGGTTACCTTTGCGCTCCTCCGTTACTCTTTGGGAGGAGACCGCCCCAGTCAAACTACCCGCCATACACTGTCCGAACACTGGTTTACAGCATGTCGTTAGAACCTCAAATATATCAGGGTGGTATTTCAAGGTTGGCTCTTCTTACACTAGCGTGTAAGCCTCATAGCCTCCCACCTATCCTACACAGACAGATTCAAAGTTCAGTGTAAAGTTATAGTAAAGGTGCACGGGGTCTTTCCGTCTTGCCGCAGGTACACTGCATCTTCACAGCGATTTCAATTTCACTGAGTCTCGGGTGGAGACAGCGTGGCTATCGTTACGCCATTCGTGCAGGTCGGAACTTACCCGACAAGGAATTTCGCTACCTTAGGACCGTTATAGTTACGGCCGCCGTTTACTGGGGCTTCGATCAGAAGCTTCTGGCTTACGCCATGACCTCCTCAATTAACCTTCCAGCACCGGGCAGGCGTCACACCCTATACATCCTCTTACGAGTTAGCAGAGTGCTGTGTTTTTGATAAACAGTCGCAACCACCTGGTATCTTCGACCGACTTTCGCTCCATCAGCAAGTGTCTTCACAAAAGTCGGCGCACCTTCTCCCGAAGTTACGGTGCTATTTTGCCTAGTTCCTTCACCCGAGTTCTCTCAAGCGCCTTAGTATTCTCTACCTGTCTACCTGTGTCGGTTTGCGGTACGGCTAATACGAGTTTATGCTTAGAAGCTTTTCTTGGAAGCAGAGCATCAACGCCTTCGTGTCTCTCTCGAGACACTCCCCGTCACATCTCGGCATTGTTTCCGCGGATTTGCCTACGAAAACTGCCT
>CAWKDC010000001.1:635000-957500 GCA_963848305.1 uncultured Gammaproteobacteria bacterium
CTTTTGAATGTAAAGATGCTTTGACGCTGATCAATCAACCAGAAAACCACGGTAAATTTGATTTAGTGCTGATACGGCACCCCAGTTTCGCGACAAAGGAAGCAGACAAATTGGTTAGTGAGTGCCCACGTAGCTTGATTCACCCTGAACATGGGATGCTCTTGCTCTCGGCCTATTTCCATGACGAAGCTGAACATATTCATTCGTTATTGAATTTCGATAATATAAACAGCAAGTTCACACGCCATGCTTCCCCGTTTGTGATGTGCCCAGGGGGACTTGTGATGGGTAAAGCTAGTAATGATGAGGGTACCAATCCTCTCCCTTATCATCCAGACAAATTCACTGTCGCACTTCATTCACATCAATTATTGTGCAACACCAAACCTACCTTTCAGGCATCAAACAGTCGCAAGTAACCTGGCTACTCACGCATACCCAAACGAAGCACTTGAAGTCAAGCATGCCTCATTTAATGTAATGTGATACGCGCAAACTTACGCTTACCTACTTGAATAACTTGCTCAGACCCTGCTTGGATCATCATCTTTTTATCTGTTACCTCCACCCCATCAACCTTAACACCATGTTGCTCAATCATCCGATAGGCTTCGGAGGTGCTCGAAGTCATTCCTGCCTCTTTCAGCACATTGGCAATCTGCATCGGCTCACCATGATTATCAATCGTGATAGACGTGATCTCCTCAGGAATTGCATTGTGGGCAAAACGCTGACTGAAGTCCTCTTTGGCTGCAGCCGCTGCTTCTGCACCATGAAAGCGCGTGACAATTTCCTCGGCGAGTAATATTTTAATATCCCGAGGATTACCCCCTAACTCCATTTGACGACGGTATTCATCCAATGTTTCTTGCGGCTTAAAACTCAACAATTCGAAATAACGCCACATCAACGTATCTGAAATGGACATGATTTTGCCAAACATGTCATTCGGAGCATCATCGATACCTATATAGTTGCCGAGTGATTTGGACATCTTTTTCACACCATCCAGGCCTTCTAATAAAGGCATGGTCATCACAATTTGAGGTTTTTTACCATAAAAACGTTGTAGCTCGCGGCCCATGAGCAGATTGAATTTTTGATCAGTGCCGCCCAACTCAACATCTGCCTCGAGCGCCACAGAATCGTAACCCTGAAACAAAGGATAAAGAAATTCATGAACCGCAATCGGCTCTTGTTTCGTAAAACGTTTTTCAAAATCGTCGCGCTCTAGCATTCGAGCGACTGTATAACTACTCGACATACGAACAATCTCACTGGCGCTCAATTTATTCATCCATTGAGAGTTATAGACAACATGCGTCAAATCTTTATCGAGTATTTTAAAAATCTGTTTTTCATATGTTTTGGCATTCTCTGCCACTTCTTCTGGACTGAGGGGCTTACGCATCACGCTTCGACCTGAAGGGTCACCAATCGTCGCCGTGAAATCTCCAATCAAAAAATAGACTTCATGACCCAACAATTGGAACTGGCGCGCCTTATTAATCAGCACAGTATGCCCGAGATGCAGATCAGGCGCAGTGGGATCAAAGCCCATCTTGACTTTGAGACGCTTACCACATGTAAGCAATTCATCAAACTCATCCGAGGAAATCACTTCCTGTACACCGCGACGCAATAGGGCCATCATATTGATTTTTTCCATGAATTCCTCGTCCTAAAACAAATACTCTTATTGACGAAATCATTATATACTTTTATCTATGAAGTAGGGAGTATCCTCCTACCTCGCATTTTGATCTAAAATCTGTTATGGTTATCGCCTTGCAAGGAGAAAAAACAGGTTGAAACATGCAACGGAAGTGAGAAAAAAACGCCATCCGGCTCCTTTTTTACTGGGAACGCTCTTGATCGCCGGCATCATGTGGCTCGCGGTAAATACGGCTGTTGAACATCAAAAAAATCCCCAAACCATTGCACTCGAATTGGACACCCCCCTTCCCTCCGACATTGTCCTTCAATCAACGGCTCCACAAGATCCCAGCACACTGCGCACCGTCGATCTTGTCATTCGCGCAGGCGATACCGTCGGCAAACGGCTTGAAGCCATGGGCGTTTCCTCAGACACTGTTTCTGCTTTGTTGAATAATCAAATTGCCCGCCCCGTACTCACCACTATTTATCCTGGCCAACGCTTAACATTGTCTTTCGATGAAAGCAATGACTTGATTGCACTCGAACAAGCCATGAATGAAACCCAACATTTGTTTGTTCGAAAAGAAGGCCCGGGGGAATATACGGGCGAAATCGTGGATATCCCAGTCGCCACACAAGTAAAATATGCTTACGGCAAAATAAATGATTCTTTTTTCATGGCAGGCAAAAAAAGTGGTCTTGATGATAACCTCATTTTAGAGTTGGTGAATATTTTCAGCTACGACATCGATTTTGCATTGGATATTCGCCCAGAAGACAGTTTCGCGCTCTTATATGAAGAACGTTCCGTGGGCGAAAAGCAAATCACCCCAGGCCGCATTTTGGCAGCAGAATTTATCAATCAAGGGAAAACCTATCAGGCCATTCGCTTCGAAGACAATGAAGGCCACGCCGATTATTATTCACCCGACGGCAAAAGTTTGCACAAAGCATTCTTAAGATCGCCTGTTAAATTCAGCAGAATCAGTTCACACTTCAACCCAGGCCGAAAACACCCCGTACTACATACGGTACGCGCACACCGCGGTGTCGATTATGCTGCACCGACAGGTACTCCGGTTAAAGCCTCCGGTGATGGTAAAGTGATTTTTGCCGGCCGAAAAAGTGGCTATGGCAATTGCGTGATCCTGCAGCATGGAAGAGAATACACCACGTTATATGGTCACTTAAGCCGCTTCGCCAGTCAAATGCGTGTGGGCACTTCTGTTGAACAGGGCCAAACAATTGGTTACGTCGGCATGACGGGTCTCGCCACGGGACCGCATTTACATTATGAATTCCGCATTAATGGCGTTCACCATAATCCGTTATCAGTGAAGTTGCCCACCAGCGAACCGATTGAATCAAAATACCGCGATCGTTATTTGGCGCAGGCACAGACTTTGTTACGACAAATGAGTTATCACGCGACGTTCGCTTTAGCCCCGAAAGAACAGAAAGAACCCTTATGACGGATCATTACATCGGTTTAATGTCAGGCACGAGCTTTGATGGCATCGACGCTGTCCTTGTGTCATTCGACAATCAAGTCACGCTTCACGCCCATGCACACCTTCCTTATGATGCTGCATTGCGTGAAACATTGCTCACCCTGTCTGTTCCCAACAGCGAACATTCTCTTGAAACGATTTTTTCAGTCGATGCATTATTGGGCGAACACAACGCCCGTGCTGTTCAACAGGTACTCGCCGCAGCAGAAATGCCCGCTGATCACATCCGTGCCATTGGGCTGCATGGTCAAACCATCCGGCATTGTCCCCATCACCAACCCCCTTTCACCGTTCAGCTCGGCGATCCGAATCGTTTGGTTGCACTGACAGGCATTCCCACTGTGGCAGATTTTCGCCGAAAAGACATCGCCCTCGGGGGACAAGGGGCTCCCCTCGCGCCGCTCTTTCATCAAGCATTTTTCAGCAGCCCCACCGAAGAGCGGGCGATTGTGAATATTGGGGGTTTCGCGAATATTACCCTCTTGCAAGGCTCACGCGCCTGGGGGTTTGATACAGGTCCCGGCAATGTGTTCATTGATGCCTTGGCTCGTCAGCACTTAAATGCACTGTATGATGATAATGGGCAATGCGCCCGTGCAGGGACAGTCCATCAACACACGCTGAGGCGTTTGCTTGAACATCCTTTTTTTCATACCGTCCCACCCAAAAGTACCGGGCGGGATGACTTCAACGACACCTGGCTCAAAAAAGCGACTGCTGGCATGGAAGGACAGCCCAAAGAAGACTGGCTCGCTACCTTAACCGAACTGACTGCCCAATCCATCGCTGAGGCCATTCTTCATGCAGCCCCCAGCACCCAGTCAGTGTATGTCTGCGGCGGGGGCGCCAAAAATGCCTTTTTGATGGAACGCCTCCAAGCCCATTTGCCTCAGCAATCTGTCCAAAACAGCCTTGTATTACATGTTGCTGCAGAGCATGTTGAGGCCTGCTTGATGGCCTGGCTGGCCCAAGCACGTATAAACGAGGTTACTGTGGATTGTCGCCCTATCACAGGCAGCAAAGAGGCCACCACCCTGGGTGGGTTATATATATAGCATATGTCTTGTAGATTGCTTTATTTTATGGCATAATGTCTTCAGTTTTAATGCAGCCAAGGAACATTGTTATGCCAAAATATGTCGTCCAGAATTCTGAATATCGCGCTCTCATGCTTGCGCGCAAAATAGCCCGTTGGGTTTGGGCAAAAAATCGTGTGAGGGGCAATGCTTTACCAGACTCCGATAGGGAGGAGGGCGGAAACCTCGCGATGTACCACATTGTTAATCGACATCCCCAGACAATCCCTCTCATGCCCACGAATGGCTCGCCCCTGTCATATAAATCCTCAAGAACAAATTTAGATATTTTGCATGATATGATTTTTGATACCGTTATTCATGAAGCTGAGCTTCGTATTGAATGCATCACACGAAAGTATTTTTTGGGACTGTATGATTGTTTAAAACGTTCCAAGATCGATTACAACGTATTACGAGAATGTCTTGCGCCAAGGTCTCAAGTGGCAGCCGACGCACAGCGTCGCCTAGCATTGGCTCAAAAGGTGCAGGATACGGACTCGTCTGCCGGACTCGGTGTGCTCGAGACTGGTATCGCGTACGAAAGAGGAGAGAAAGAGGAGGAGCAAAAGGAACCTGATGCATTTTCCGCAGAATACGCCGTCCTCGTTCAAGCTTCAGAAAAAAATCATTCAAACGAAAGACAAAGCATCCTCCCTGAAGCATCTCAACCTGTGTTGTTTTTCAATCACGATTCACCAGAATCGATACCCACGAATAGCGGACAACTCAAGCATACATAGCAGGATTGTATAACTTGAGCAAAAACGGTAGAATCAGCCTGTCCTCATGGGTTTGAAGAAGGAGAGGCAACATGAATGTATTGATTGTTAAACTCACCTCCATGGGAGATCTGGTTCATACCCTCCCCGCCATCACTGATGCGGTCGGCCATGTACCCGATATTCATTTTGACTGGATAGTCGACGAGTCTTTTGCTGATATCCCAGCACTTCATCCACGCATTGAGCAATTGTTTAAAACGGCACATCGACGTTGGAAAAAGCAACTTTTTCACACATTCATGAGTGGGGAGCTGCTCACGCTGTTCCGTACACTGCGTCAAAAAAAATATGACATTGTGATCGATGCGCAAAATAATCTGAAAAGTGCCGTCATCACAGGGCTCGCAAAAGGGGTACGGTGTGGGATGGACAAAAACAGTGTGCGTGAAAAAGGCGCCAGTTGGGTGTGTGATAGGACGTTTGCCATACCAGTTCATCAACATGCGATTGATCGTCAACGCCAACTCTTTGCAAAGGTGCTGGGTTATCCCGTGCCCAATACTCCTCCCGACTTCGGTATTTCCACAGAACAATTACCCAAACTGTCTATTGATATCCCCAAGCCTTATCTTGTCTTCATCCATAGCACCACATGGGACACTAAACATTGGCCTGAAACTTATTGGGAACAACTGATCGCCCTGGCCACTGCAGCGGGTTACCACGTTGTATTGCCTTGGGGAAACGCCATCGAACAGGCCCGCGCGACGCGCTTGAGCAAAGTTAACGCCCATACGACTGTTTTGCCGCGTCTCAGTATTCGTGAACAAGCCAGCATGATTTTGGGTTCAGCTGGTGCTGTCTGCGTCGACACAGGATTGGGGCATCTTACCGCTGCTTTGAACGTACCCGCGGTCCATTTGTATGGGCCGACTGATCCTGCCCTGATTGGCGCAACGGGTCACCATCAAGCCCATTTAGTGGCTGAAAGTGGCTCTTTGAGCGATCTTCACCCACAAACCGTGTGGGACGCCATGCGAGCTCAACTCAAGTCTTGATGGATTTTCCTGGCGATTTCTATCGCATCTGTCGCTGCCCCTCGTCTTAAGTTATCCGAGCACAGCCATAGTTGTAAGCCATTAGGCAAAGCTGGATCGAGTCGCATACGCCCGACAAACACATTGTCTTGTCCGACGACTTCAACAGGCGTATGATACTGATCCTCCGATAATGTCACACTGTTCGCTCCTTTCAATATCTCGCGCAGCGCAGGCAATGTAGGCTGACGCTCAAATGAGAGTGTTAGCGCAATTGAATGCCCAATCATGACAGGCACACGCACAGCCATGGCACTGATGGGAAATGAAGCTTTCAGCACTTTATGCACTTCATGAATGATTTTAAATTCTTCGCTGGTCATGCCATCGGCTCCAATCGACCCTACTTGCGGGATTACATTGAAGGCAATTTGACGCATGAACACGTGGGGGACAACGGGCTGGTCATTTACCACATCAGCAGTTTGACTGAAGCATTCATCCATTGCGGATTTACCGGCTCCCGACGTTGACTGATACGTTGATACATTCATATAAGTCACACCCAAAGCCTGGTGCAATGGCGCAATAACGGTCGAAATGGGAGAAGCCAAACAGTTGGCGTGCGAATACAGTTTTTGGGATGGATTCACGAGGTGAAGATTCACGGGGGGAATGATCAGCGGGACATCTTTATCTAAACGGAAATGCGAACTTGAGTCAACAACATACGCGCCGAGGCGCAAGGCGACAGGCACCCATTCAGCAGACACATCGCTTTCAGTGCAAAAAAGCACGACATCCTGATTTGAAAGTGATTTTTCTGACAATGACTGAAGCAGGAATCGTTTGTCATCTACCACCAAAGGCAACCCAGCCGATCTTTCAGACGCAATGGGTGTGATGTCAGCGCCTGCCGACCAAGAATCCCTTAACAATTGTGCAATCACTCGACGACCGACATTCCCACTGGCACCAACGATAGCGATATGAAAAGATGACATGAAAAAGACCTCCTCAAAAGAAATCAAAATATATCATGAATGACGGTAAGTCGGGAGAAAAGCAAATTCTGAAATCAGTGTTACACTTAACCTATTGATCCAAAGCCAAAAGGACTTGTGCCCGTGAATGGATTACTGACAATAGCCCTCAAATTACTTGCAAATGATCGCGGTAAATTTTTTACCCTGATCGTTGGGGTTTCTTTCGCGGTATTTTTGATGATGCAAATGACCTGTATGTTTGCTGGACTCATGCGCCGCACCGGATCTGATATCTTCAATATCAATGCGTCCATGTGGGTCATGGATCCCTCGCTCAACTCACAAGTTGATAATATCCCCATGCCTGATTATGTCCTGGATGCTGTTCGCAGCATTAAAGGTGTTAAATACGCTGTCCCGCTCTATACAGGCAGTGGCTTGGCCAAACTCAGCACGGGTCGCTATCAAGCAGTGAGTATTCTCGGCATAGACGATGCGACCCTATTCGGCCGACCCTATATGCTAGAGGGAAATATTGTCAACATTTACAATGACGATGCTTATATTGCGATCAAGGATGCAGAATTTGACAAACTGGATGGGGCAAAAATAGGCACAACTTTTGAGATCAATGATAATCGCGGTGTCATCGTGGGGATTGGCAAAGCCTCAGTGGGAGGCCTGTTTGGTACGCCCAGTTTATACACCACCTATCGACGCGCCATTTCGGTTTTACCACAAACACGGTTTACACAGTCTTTTATTCTCCTTGAACCCAAATCCAAAAAAGATATTGTGAATATCCAAAATGATGTTAAAGCATTGGGATATCTCGCGTTGACCCGGGATCAATTTTATCAAAAAAACAGAGATTATTATCTTTATAAAACAGGGTTAGGCACCAACGTGATGATCATGACATTCATCAGTTTTATCGTTGGTCTTTCCATCGCGGGTCAAACCTTTTATACTTTCGTGATAGAAAATCTTCAAGAATTTGGGGCACTTAAAGCCATTGGTGCTAAGAAAAAAGAATTAATCACCATTATATTCTTTCAATCTTCTGTCGTAGGATTTTTGGGGTATGGATTCGGCATGTTTTTATCCATGAGTGTCATTGCATTTGCAAAACTCAGGCTCGCCAATTATGCTGCATTGGTCACGCTTGAGAATATGTTCTTCACCCTCTTGATGGTGTTGGTGATTGTCGCTTTTTCGAGTTATCTCGGCATACGAAAAGTGATCACAATTGATCCATTTGATATATTCAGGGGATAACATGATTCTTGAAGCTCAACATATCAAAAAGTTCTTTGGCGAAGGTGACAGCATCACTTATGCGTTGCATGATGTGACCTTTGAACTCGATTATGGTGAAATGCTCTATATTATTGGCCCATCTGGCTCTGGCAAAACAACGTTATTAAGTATTATCTCCGGTATCTTAAGGCCCAATGAAGGGAGTGTGCATGTAGAAGGTAAAGACATCTGGCAACTGAGCGATGATGATTTATCAGATTTTAGATTGTACACCATCGGCTTTGTCTTTCAGGATTTTCATTTATTCAATACGCTCACCACCAAAGAAAATGTGGCCGTCCCTTTAATTCTTCAAAACAAAACCATGGATGTTGCTCTTGAAGAAGCTGAAAAAAGATTAAAAATTGTGGGCCTAGAAAATAGAATGAACCTAATGCCTAATAAGCTCAGCATTGGAGAACAGCAGCGAGTAGCCATTGCACGTGCGATGATCACAGAACCCGATATTTTAATTTTCGATGAGCCCACTGCTTCACTTGATGGAGAAACGGGCAAACGCATCATCTCATTTATCAAAGAAAATATATTAACGCCTAAAAGAGCCATTATCATCGTGACACACGACAATCGTATTTATGATTTTGCAACACGCATTATCAGGGTAGAAGACGGAAGAATGAAAGAAGGATTAGGGAGTGAATCATGAAAACGAATAAACTATTCATGCTGGCATCCGGCGGCATTCTCGCAGGTTTGATCAGCGTCTATTTCTACAACGAAAATATTAAACCTCAACAACCACTTGGGGTCAGCTATAATCCTTATGAGGCAGGCATTTATGCAACAGGCATCGTGGAAAGTTTTCAAAAAAATGGTTCAAATATGAATCTCTATCCTGAGGCAGCTGGCAATGTGATTGATATCAAAGTACAGGATGGAACACACGTCAAAAAAGGGGATCTGCTTCTTGTTGTTGAACATGATGAGGCGCAAGCCACTGTCAACATGGATAAGGCCACAGTCCAATTAAATAGAGACAATCTTGTCACAGTTCAACAACAATATGACAAATTGAAAAAAGCCTATGATCTCAATCCGAAATCCGTGAGCAAAAACGATTTGGATAATGCAAAAAATGCAGTCATTGCAACTAAACAGGATATCGTCGTGGCCGAAGCACTTTTAGCCACTGACGTTGCAGCACTGGAAAACTATTTCATGACATCACCAGCTGAGGGTATAATTTTGCGGGTCGTTCCTGCACTCGGCGATTATGTCTCTCCTGTTGTAGGTGCTTATGATACATATACACAAGGCAACCTTCCAGTCATTCAAATTGCGCAAGTCTCACCCTATTATCAAGTGCGAGTATTCGTAGATGAAATCTTAACACCGCAATTGCCTGACCCTTCAAAATTAGAAGCAACCCTCTTTGTGCGTGGCATGAATAATAAAGCGATTCCTTTAGAATACGTCAACACTCAACCATTCACGATTCCAAATATTGAATTATCTGATCAACGCAATGAACGTGTGGACGTTAGGGTTTTACCTATCCTATTTAAATTTGAAAAACCGAAAGATATCACGGTCTATCCTGGACAACTGGTCGATATTTACATTAAAGGTAAACCATGAAGACGATCATTCAAAATACAATCTGTATTGTCAGCACACTGATGCTGAGCAGTTGTACTTTATATCAAAAACCTGATACACCGGTACCGAATTATCCCCATTCTTTTAAAGTCTCAGTGAAAGAGATCGATCCTGAACTTAAAAACAATTGGTGGGAAAATTTTAATGATAATACCCTGAATGATCTTGTGCAAAAAGCCCTTAAAACAAATTATAGTTATCAAATTGCACTCAATAATATTAACATTGCTCAAACATATGTTGATATGAATATGACAGCACTTTTCCCACAGCTAGGTATTGATTTCGGAAGCTCACGAAACTTGGGGATTCTCAATGTTGGAAATTCTAGTTCTTCAGCACCTCAATTAATTTCGCCCTCATCTGTACCCGTTCCATTTAATTTGAGTTTCTTGGCAGCAACCGTTTCTTATGAAATTGATGTCTGGAACCAAGCTCACAACGCAGTTGATCAAGCAAAAGCAAATAAATTTAGCACAGAAGCCAATACAAATGTAATGAGGCTTACCCTGATCAGTTCAGTTGTCAATACTTACTTTCAGATAGCAGCACTCACGCATAATATCGATAATCTCAAAAAGCAAGAAGCTGCAGCCAAGGAAATACTGGAACTCACGCGAATTCAATATGACAGTGAATTAATTGATGAGAGTAATGTTTTCCAGGCCAGCACGCAACTCGAAAATATTAAAACGGTTTTGAATACCAATATAAAACAGCGTGATATTTTAGAATATGGTTTAGCTTATTTGGTCGGTGAATTTCCAGAAAATTACACCGTGTTACCAACTGTTAATCTTGATGAGATTAAATTAACACGATTGATACCTGCCGGTATTCCATCACAAGTGATCAGCACACGCCCTGATATTCAATCAACGGTAGGACAAATACTGGCTTATGGTTATCTTGAAAAGCAAAGTATTGCTAATTTTTTACCCAGTTTTTCACTGTCTGCAACCTATGGTTTTGCGAGTGAGGTTTTATCATCGCTTACACAGGGGAAAAATGAATTGTGGAATTATGGTACCAACGTGATTCAGATCATATTAGACTACCCCGCTCTGCTTGCCCAATACGAGCAATCTAAATTGCAGTATGAATCAGCTGTGTTAAACTACAAAAACACAGTTCAAAATGCATTTGTTGAAGTCAATTCTGCGCTGGTGTCTTACGAAGAAGATTTTAAAACGTTTCAATCCTACAAAATTGAAAAACACAATTCAACAGAATTACTTGGGATAGCGAAGGCTCAGTATGACGCAGGCTTGACCAATTACGTTAATTATTTATCGAATGATTTAACCTTTCTTCAAAGCGATTACAACCTCACGAACCAACGTGTGGTTGTACTTCAGGACATTGTGCAAGCGTATAAATCAATGGGGCTGGGACTCGATGTCACCCTTTACGAACCCGGTACGCATTAAGTGTTCCCTCTTCAGGTAGAGAATATTATTTTTTAATTTCTGTCTTATATCAGGGTATTTTTCCAAAAATTGATTATACTCCACCATCAACCATTCATATTCTTGAAATCTTTGACGATAATGCAGTGGGTCAGTACATCGTGGTTCCATATGTTCATGAATAATCATTTGAACATCGGGTACCAAGCTGGGTACAAATCCAGCACTTACCAAGCGGAAAAACAGCTCAGTATCTTCAATCGTTTTCATTTTTTCATCAAAAAAACCTATTTGATCAAGACACTCCCTCCGAAATGTGACACCTGCACTTGTTCCTATTGATAAAAAATCCTCAAATAATTCTGCAGTCCCATTATATTCATCTCTAAAATGACGATAAAATGTTTTACTTACTCCTGCAGCATCATAACAGATATGCTTTGTTTGACAAAAACTGACACCCACTCGAGTTGGTTGCGATTCAAGGTGAACGAACGTTTTTGAAAGAAAGTTATCAGGATATTCGTCATCATCATCTAGCAAGGCAACATATTTTCCCTTTGCCAAAAATAGCGCAGCGTTTCTAGTCGATGCAGGTCCTCTTTGACTGCTCGCCTCAACGTAATGAATTCTTGGATCATTGATGAGAGAAAAAAATGTTGAATAACTAATGGTTGAGCTATCGTTGACAATAACAATGTCAAAATCAGTGAAAGTTTGTTTGAGAACACTTTGAACAGCTCGAACCAGCATATCTGGTCTGTTGTATGTCGGTATAATTACTGTAAAAATAGGCATCGTTTCACCCTGCTCTCCAAGTAGAATAATAGCAAAAATCTGATTGACAGGTCAATAAAAATATGTAACATTCATCGTAGGTATGAATGGAGGAAAGTGCCATGGATTGTTATCAAATCAAGTCTCGGGTCATCTATGAAAACATGGATCATGAGGTTATTATCATTAATTTCAATACTGGTGATTACTACTCGCTTCGCGAGACCGCGAAACTGATTTGGTCATGCATAGAAAACAATATTTCAGTCTCTCATATTATTACCGCTTTTGTACAACGCTTCCCAATTCAAATTGCTCAAATTGAACAAGATTTGAAACTATTTTTTCAACAACTCATGAATGAAAATCTCATTGAACCTTCTAGCTCAATTGATAATTCTTTTGATATTTCTATTTTACTTGATCAATCTCCTTTCAACTATTATGTGCAACCCGTTCTTCAAAAGTACTCTGACATTGATCAATTGTTATTGCTTGACCCAATCCATGATGTAGACAATACAGGCTGGCCGAATCAAGTGGAAGCTTAAAAATGCTCACAAATGCTGATCTGTTCCATCTACAAATCCATGCTTCATTTGAAGAATCCGCAATCGGATTACACGTCGAAGAGGCCTGCTACAGCATTGCAGGTCAAACGATTTTATTGAAGTCGTTAAACAAGAACATGCTGGACAAATTAACCGCAGCACTTGCGCATGCAAAATTGGGTGCTTCAAATAATCCACACTTCACCATCCATATTTGGGATTCGGCATCTCTAGGTGTTCCAAACATTAAATTTAACTGGCACGATGAGCACTCATCCTATGGGTTGCGAGGTGAGGTACGATTACATAATACTGATAACGTCTACACGATACTTGACATCCATACAGGCGCATTGATGCTTCTTAACAAAAAAACCAATCAAGGATATTATTGGATAGATAATGCCAATAGGCTTCCTTGGTGGGTCAGTGGTTCTCCGATGCAACAACTGCTTAGCTGGTGGATGCGAGATCGAGGATTACAATTAACCCATGCTGGTGCAGTGGGTTATTCAAGTGGCGGCGTGATATTGGCAGGAAACAGCGGTGCAGGTAAATCTACTACGGCGCTGGCCTGCATGAAGTATGGGATGAAATTTGTCAGCGAAGATTATTGCTTACTCAGTGTTCAAGATCAATTGAAAGCGCATTGTATTTATTCCTCAGCTAAACTTGAACAAAATACACTCAATTTTTTTCCTGAAATGAACGAACATATTGATAATAAAAATAGGACAGAACATGAAAAAGCTTTTTTATATCACCATCAAATTTGGCCTGATCGTATCGCTCAAGGTTTTCCAATAAAAGCAATCTTGGTTTTGAAAAGACAAAACACCACTCGTAGCTCTATTCAACCCGCTACAAAGGATGATGCCCTCAAAGCACTTGCCATCAGCACAATGTGGCAATTGACACATACGGGCATTCCAACATTTCAGTTATTGAAAAAGGCAACAGAATCTGTCCCTTGCTACTTCCTGCACTTGGGTCGTGACCTGCAGCATATCCCAGAGATCATTGGACATGTTTTATGAACATACTTTTTTGGACAGATCGATTTTATCCTGGCATCGGCGGCATTGAAACACAAACATTTCAATTGATTCAAGGTTTATTAACAAAAAATCATCGTTGTTTGGTTTTCGCAAATCAATATGATTTATCGCTACCCTTAAAAGAAACAGTCGACGGTATTGAAATAATCAGATACGATTTCTCACCGTTTCTTGAATGGAATATGAATGGTCGTGTTTTACTCAAGGAAGTTGAGACAGCTTTAAAAACTCTCTTTTCAACGTTTAAGCCAGATATTATCCACCTTTCTCTGTACGTTATCAGTCAAACAGGCATGTGCTTCTTGCTTTTACGAAAAATGATACCTTGTCCAGTTGTTTTTACTGTTCATGGTATACCATACACTCACGGTAAGCCCTATCATCTTTTCAATTTTTTTCTCGAACAATCTGATCAAGTCTGTTGCGTCTCAAATTCGGTTGTTTCATTAGTTAATCAATTCGCTCCAAAAGTGTCCCATAAAACAAAGCTCATTTACAATGGGCTTTCTCTACCTTCGGATCATCATACTCATTTACCCTATGATCCACCTGTCTTGTTATGCCTGGGAAGGCTTTCATCTGAGAAAGGATTTGACATTGCAATTAAAGCATTCTTGTATGCAAAAGCAGAATTTCCATCTGTAAAAATGATGATTGTCGGTAGTGGTTATGAAAATTCATCGCTTGAGAAACTTGTTAATGATCTGAATCTGACTGATTCCATCATTTTTGAAGGAGCAGTGAAAGCAACTGATGTTCATTCATACATTAAGCGATCAACCATTGTATTAATGCCATCATACTCTGAAACTTTCGGATTAGTGGCCGTTGAAGCAGCGCAGATGAAAAGGCCAGTCATTGCTTGTGCCACTGGCGGTCTTGTGGAAGTGATTATTGATAATGAGACAGGCATATTGGTCCCACGTTATGATTATAAAGCTTTTTCACAGGCCATACTTAGACTATTAAACAACCCAGCTTTAGCCATTTATTTAGGAGAAAATGCGTATAACCGTGCTAATCAAAAATTCTCTCTCAAGAATGTCGTCGAGAATTACGAAAGTGTATATCAAAAACTACTCACCTGTGAAGCAATACCATGAATATTAACGATTTGATCAGTGTGATTATCCCCTGTTTCAATGGAGAAAAGTACATTAACGAAGCCATTGAAAGTGTCATTTGTCAGAAAGACGTTTGTTTTGAAATCATTATTGTAGATGATGGATCAACTGATAACACTTCAAAGATAATCAAACAATATACTGAAAAGAACATCAAATTGTTATACCAGGCCAATCATGGACAAGGATATGCATTCAATAATGCAATTGGCGTTTCGAATGGAAATTATATTGCTTTTCTTGATCATGATGATTTATTTACGCCGAACAAATTATCGCTTCAAATAAACTACATGAAAGATAATCCAGATACGCATTTGGTTTTTGGCATGATAGAACACTTCATCAGTCCTGAGTTACCTGATCACATCAAAACAATACGTCATTGTCCATCAGAACCATTACCAGGTATTGCGCCCTCCACAATGATGTTTAAACGAGAATGCTTTGATATCCTAGGCCCATTTAACACCACCTTGAAAGTGGGCTCTCATATTGATTGGCTGATTCGCGCTAAAGAAAAAGGCTTTAATCAATACACTCTTCCACAAGTAGTATCACGGCGCAGAATACACGATACAAATACCAGCATCATAGAACGACACAATCATGGTCAATATATTCAAATCATCAAAGAAAAACTTGCACGAGAACGACTGAGAAATGCACATAATGAGGTTTACCATGAAAAATGATGACTATTCAGGCAACTGTTGGCCTAAGGATCAACATTTATTATTGATGCAAGCCGCGCTTCTTGACGGTGATAAGGCATTAAACGCTTGGCATCAATGGATATCTACGGTCGATATTGACAAGCTTGACTATCCATCCTATCAGATAATCCCTTTGCTCTATCATAATCTTAAAAAAATGCAGATAAGTCATCCTGCAATGAATATTTTTAAGGGCATTCATCAACGCACCTGGGTTGAGAATCAACGAATGACGATGTTGTTCTCAGATGTCGTACAACAATTAATATCTCACGGTATCGACGAGATTGTTCTCATGAAAGGCGGGGCAATGATTGCTCTCTACTACCAAGATTTTGGCATGCGACAAATGGGTGACATCGACTTTCTGGTACGCCCTGAATGTGTTCAACAAGTCATGCAATGCTTAACAGAGCTCGGTTTCAAAGGAGAAAATATCGAGCATAAAATGAATACACAACATGCAGTTAATTTAATGTGCGATTCTGCTCCTTTCAAAGGGCTCAATATTGATCTCCATTGGAGTATGCTCTATCAAATACCTCTCCCCAACATTGATCCGCATTGGGTGCTCGATGCCGAGAAAACCTCTTTGCATGGTGTTAAATTATTGGCGTTGTCTCCCACACATTTGTTATATCAAACCTGTATTCATGGCTCAAAATACAGCCCATTGCCGCTCACGCGCTGGGTATTAGATGCCCATACTATTTTATCTCAGAAGAAAAATGTCATTAACTGGGATGCTCTTATCGAAAGAGTCGATTATGATCGCACAGTTTTTCCCATGCTCCAAACACTGAGTTTTTTAATCGATCATTTTGATTCCCCTGTCCCCTCACATGTTCTTGAAAGATTGCGCGCATCACCCATACTGCGCTTTGAAAGATGGCATACACGGTTCAGCCAGCATAAGTGGTTAAGTTTAACACTGATATTCCCCCGTCTCTGGCATGAGCATCAAAGAATGCTACAAGGTGCATCAACCATAAAAGCGTTGATCAATTTTCCAGTTTTTTTGCAACATAAATTTTCGTTGAACAGCGTTTGGGCACTATTCTTCTTTTTGCCAACGAAGTCAATCCAGGTTATTCAGTCGAGGATCTTTTCTTTATTTCCCCGCGCGGACTAAACTACCTAACCCCGCCTCTACCAATGCATTTTCAAGTAAAGCGCGTGTTTTGAGAGGATCATCCAATTGCAGTACAAATCCCAATAATGATTGTGCAACTGAGAGGGGAATATTACGTATGACCCACTTAACCCGTGTTAAACTCATGGCGTTCATGCTCAAGGAATCGTAGCCCATGGCCAATAACAAAATAACGCTCGCTGGATCACCTGCCATTTCGCCACAGATGCTGACTGGTTTTCCCTGTGCATGTGCTCCTTCTACCACTTGAATCAATGCTTGTATGACAGCGGGGTGAAATGAATCATATAAATTAGCCACACGTGAATTATTTCGATCCACTGCCAACATATATTGTGTCAAATCATTGCTACCAACTGATAAAAAATCGCATTCACTCGCAAATAAACTTGCTTGATAAACTGCCGATGGGACTTCTACCATAACCCCCACTTGAGGACGATCAATGAGCAGATCTTCCGATTTGACTTCATAATAAGCTTGTTCAATCAGCGCATTGGCTTCTCGAATTTCACGAACAGCACTGACCATCGGAAGCATAATGCGCAAATTATTAAGCCCACTGCTCGCACGCAACATCGCACGCACTTGTACCATAAAGATTTCAGGATGATCGAGTGTGATGCGCAAACCGCGCCATCCTAAAAATGGATTTTCTTCTGCAAAGCTAAAATAAGGTAATACTTTATCGCCGCCCACATCCAAGGTCCGCATGGTGACAGGACGTGGATAAAATGCTCGCAGGATTTGTTCATATATTTGACGCTGTTCTTCTTCACTGGGAAAACGTTCCCGAATCATGAACGGGACTTCTGTCCGATAAAGTCCAACACCTTCTGCACCCACATTCAAGGAGGAAGGAATATCGGCAACCAATCCTGTATTCACCAGCAAAGGCACATGGTGACCGTCAGGCGTGCATGCTGGTTGGTTGTGTAGCGCTTGCAATCCTTCCTGAAATGCCTTCCCTTCCTTCATAAGACGAGAAAATTCTTTGCAGACGGTCAGCGAAGGAGATAAATGCACTTTCCCATGATAACCATCAATCGCAAGTGTTTGTTTATCAATGCCGCCTAATGGTAATTCGTAGGCGCCCATAACCGTTGGAATACCCATAGAACGTGCCAGAATGGCCACATGAGAATTCGATGATCCACGCAAACAGACGATACCGACTAATTTATCAGCGGGAACTTCTGCCAAATTGGATGCACTGATATCCTCACCCACTAGAATTGTTTGTTCATAATATACCGGCACTTCTTTTTGTTCTGCTTGCAGTTTAGACAGTATGCGCGCACCAAGATCTTTCAAATCTGTTGAACGTTCTCGCAAATAAGCATCTTCCATCGATTCAAAATTTAAAATATGTTTTGAGATCACCTCGCGCAGCGCGGCTTGAGACCAGCATTTTTTGGTCTTGATCACCTCAATAACTTCATCACCCAACCCTGATCGTTCCAGCATGTTGATATAAGCATTGAATAATGCCTGTTCTTCTGTCGGCAAAGATTTTTTAAGCCGATCGGCAAGTTCACGCATTTCATCACGCGCTGATTGCAATGCTTCTAAAAAGTGATCGATTTCAGCATTCACATCTTCAATATGACGATCGGGGACGGCATCTAAATCTGCAAGGGGATACACACGTACTGCTGTCCCGATGGCCACACCAGGAGCACCTGCAATCCCTTGAATTTCTGACTCGCGCTTGGATTTAAAAGCACTGCCATCAATTTCGCTCTCTGTTTTGACTTGCGCAATGATCCCTCCCAGTTGTGCTGACACTGTTAATAAAAATGCTTCTTCATTTTCATCAAACGTGCGATTGCCTGACTGTTGCGCCACCAAAATACCCAGCACTTTGCGCTGGTGGATGATGGGGACGCCCAGGAAAGCGGCATATCTTTCTTCACCGGTTTCAGGAAAATACATATAATTGGGATGATTGACAGCATCTTCAATATTGAGTAATTCTTCTCTTTCGCCAACCAAGCCCACTAAACCCTGACCGACATCTATTTTCAACATACCGTCTATGCCAGGGTGATACCCTTTTGAGGCAATCAATGTATAGCAAGCCTCTTTTTCATTTTTGAGGAAAATCGCACATGCATCCACATGAATGGTTTCACAGACACGTCTCACCACAATACTCAACGCATCTGCAAGACCTGACGCTGCACTCATTTCTTGTGTGATACGTCGAATGAATTGGATCATGAGGACTCTGGAAACAAAATAGGCCTAAAATAATCTAGGGTTTGCTCATACACTTCTTTTTTAAATGCCACAATGTGCTTGAGCGGGTAATCATACTCTACCCAGCGCCATTCATCGAACTCATGGTGTTCTGCATTCGTCAATGTAACATGCTCATCATCTGATAGCATGCGCAATAAAAACCAAATTTGCTTCTGCCCCACATAGCGTTCACCTGAGCTATTCGTCTTTTCAAGCATGAATTGATACGTGACCCATTCTTCTGTTTGCGCTAAAATCGTGACATCATCAGGATTTAAACCGACTTCTTCATGCAATTCGCGGTACATGGCCTCTTCCAAGGTTTCCCCGGGCTTTATTCCCCCTTGGGGAAATTGCCAATTATCCGTGCCTGAGCGTTTGGCAAACAACAATTGATTGTCTTTGTTGCAAATAATGATTCCCACATTGGGGCGATATCCTAGTGCATCCACTGCCATATTTGCTCCTTACTTTTCGTCTGAACGCGGATCTAGCTGTGTGACTTCAATTGAACTCTGTGGCACTGACACAAATGGCATTTCTTGTTCAGGCTGTTTTGGCGAGTGCAGACGTTCAATCACACAGGCAGACGCGAGCGCCAAACTCGCTATCCCAATATAAATAAAATATCCTGTTAAATCTGAAATCTGAAGAAATGGAACCATGACCAATCGAGCACCGCAACAGAACCCACGGCATAAGCGATATAAAGTACCGCAACAGCAGATAAGACATGTTGCGGATCGATTCTATCGATAGTGTAGGCAATGCTAATAGGATATATGAGAAACGAACTTCCCCCTAATAAGAAACATAGCACGCGCAATGCATTGATGTTGTCATAGAAGATGATCATGAATGCGCCCACCAGCGCACACATCAATGCGCACCCAGCCAAAACGAAACGCCGATCAAACCTGTCAGATAATTTCCCTATTGGATATTGCATTATTGTGCCACCCAATATAACAGCAAACATTGCATCTGCCACTGCATTCTCGTGCCCAGCGTAAATCAAAAACTTAGGAATGAAAGCATATATGACTGATAATACCATGCCAGATCCAATACAGCCTATCACCCCCAAAGGTGCGCGACGGGTGACGAATGTGAGCGATGCGGTTTCGGTCTTTTCAGCGTGAGGCGGTTTGAATTTGGTCAGCATCAATGGAAACACGCTGACAGCCGTGCAGCCCGCCATGATAGAAAATAGAAATGTGGCTGATGCACCTGGAATGCCCAGGAGCCACTGGCTCGAAGCTTGACCTGCATAAAAAGCCAGCATATACACACCCAGCACTTGACCACGATTGTGGGTATTGCTGAGGGCTAACAACCAGCTTTCGATAATGATATAAAGACCTGCTAATGCGAAACCAATCACAAAACGCAGAAAAATCCACAGGTACAATTCATACCACAACCCCTGCAATAAATTCGCTGCAATACACATTGCGGCAAACACGGCATATGCCCGCACATGTTTCAGCGCAACAATGATTTTGGGGCAGAAAAATGAGCCAACAACGACCCCGAGAAACAATGAAGATGACACAATGGCGATGGCCAAGTTACTGGCTTGATGACTGTTCATGATCACAGTGGTCAATGAAACCGTGACCCCATTGCCCAACACCAATATTAAAATACTGAGTAATGGTGCAATGAAAATGAGATAATGTGCGCGCGACATATCAATCACCTTCCTGATCAATCAGGGTACGGCGTACCCGAGGATTCACTGCCGTTGTTAAAGTATATGGTATGGTATTTGCAGCTTTGGCGACTTCTTCAATCGGCAAACCTTCACCCCACAATACCACATGATCGCCCCGCTTTGCATCTGGCGCATTGCGCAAATCAATCATCATTAAATCCATGGCCACACGGGCAATCGTCTGGCAGCGCTTGCCATTCACCAAGACAGGCGCGGGCATTGCCAGGTGGCGTGGATAGCCGTCAGCATAACCCATGGCGATGATACCCACAGGCATGTCTTCTGGGCATTGAATTTCGCCGCCATATCCCAAATTTTCGCCCTTCTTGCGTTGATCCACGCGCACCAACACACTGCGCAAAGTCATCACGGGACGCAAACCCAATGAAGCAGCGCTTTTACTGAGAAATGGAGAAATGCCGTATAACATGATGCCAGGACGCACCCAATCATATTGGGTTTGTGGCCAAGCCATGATCGCCGCTGATTTTGCAAAGCTTTTTTCTTCGGGCAGATCTTTCACCACACTCTGGAATGCATCAATTTGCTGCTGAGTGATGGGATGCTCTGGACGTTCCGGCACCACACAATGGCTCATGAGGCGAATACTTTTAACGGAGCGACAAGCTTTCAGACGACGATAAGCTGCCATGGACTCGCTCACGGGAAACCCCAGCCGCCCCAAGCCTGTGTCAATTTTTAACCACACATCAAAAACGTGATCGTCAGGCGCATGCTCGAGCATCTCAAGGTGATCCACATGGTGAACAAGCACACTCAAGCCATATTGAAGATAGATCGGCAAATCGGCCGCATCCATTGGGCCGCACATCACGAGTATGGGCGTTTGAATCCCCGCTTCACGCAACGTCACTGCTTCGTCTAAGCGCGCCACACCAAAAGCATCTGCATCTTCCAGTGCCTTCGCACAAACAACAGCCCCATGACCATAGGCATTCGCTTTGATCATCGCCATCACACGAGAGTGGGGGGCATATTCGCGCACGCGTTTAAGGTTATGCTTTAACGCATGAATATTGATCTCGAGCTCGGGCGTGTACATCAATAAAAACCATCCTGCGAACCATTACCCGCAAAATTTTCAAACCGGCAAAATTGCCCTTTAAAACCTAACCGCACAGTACCTGTGGGACCATTCCGTTGCTTCGCAATGATGATCTCCGCAACCCCTTTTTCGGTCGTTTCTTTATTGTACACCTCATCACGGTAAATAAAGACAATCAAATCCGCATCTTGCTCGATGGCGCCTGATTCGCGCAAATCAGACATGACAGGCCGTTTATTGGGACGATGCTCAAGTTCACGATTCAACTGAGACAATGCAATCACAGGCACGCGTAATTCTTTCGCCAATAATTTAAGTGATCGTGAAATCTCTGAAATTTCAGTGGTGCGATTCTCTTTGCTGCCCGGCACTTGCATCAGTTGCAGATAATCGAGGACAATCAATCCCAAATTCCCATATTCGCGCGCTGCACGGCGCGCACGTGCACGCATTTCCGCTGGGCTCAAGCCTGGAGTATCGTCGATCAACAATGAAGTGCCTGATAAAATTGAGACCGCGGAACTGAACCGTGGCCAATCTTCATCTTGCAATTTACCGGTTCTTAATCGATGTTGTTCAATTTGCCCGAGTGACGATAGCATGCGCATGGCAAGTTGTTCACCAGGCATTTCCATACTGAATACCAATGCAGTTTTTTTCTCTTTGATCACCACATTTTCAACCATGTTCATGGCAAATGTGGTTTTACCCATGGAAGGTCGGCCAGCGACAATCAATAGATCAGACTGCTGCAAGCCTGCGGTGAGTTCGTCAAAATCGGTGTAACCAGTCGCAAGCCCTGTGACAGTGGTATCAGCGTGATACAGCATATCGATGCGTTCAACTGCTCGCGCCAACAAATTTTTAATGGGGTTCGGCTCACCTGCTCGGGTTCCTTCTTCTGCGATGCTGAAGACTTTTCGCTCTGCATCGTCAAGCAGTTCAACAGGTGTGCGCCCATTGGTGGTGAACGCGCTTTCTGCAATCTCATTACCCACGCGGATGAGTTGCCGCATCACGGAGCGCTCATGGACAATATCTGCGTAAGCAGCCACGTTGGCTGCAGAGGGGGTATTTTTAGCCAGATCAATCAAGTAGGCAAGCCCACCGGCGTCTTCAAGTTTATTGATTTCTGCCAGGGATTCGGACAGGGTGATAACGTCAATCGGTTGGCTTTTGCTGGTCAGCAATTGCATGGCACGAAAAATCAGGCGGTGATCGAAACGGTAAAAATCTTTCTCATTCACACGCTCAACCACGCGCTCCCAGGCTTGGTTGTCCAGCATCAAACCGCCGAGAATAGACTGCTCAGCCTCAATAGAATGGGGAGGGACGCGAGCGTCCTCAAGCATTTGAGAACGCTGTGCTGGCGTTAACATGGTGTGGTGCCCCTCCCTCCATTTAGAATCAAGCGTCTGAGAGCACTTCCACATGAACAACGGCAGCGACTGACGGATGCAAATGAACATGAATCTCATATTCACCGATAAAACGAATGGGGCCGTCGGGCAATGCAATTTGACTGCGTTCTACTTCAACGCCTGCTGCAATAATGGCATCAGCCAGCTCACGTGAACCCAATGAACCGAACAACTTGCCTTCCTCGCTGACGGCAGCCGTCAGTGATAAGCGCAAAGCATTCAATTTCTCAGCAAGTGCTTGCGCATGTGCCAATTTTGTAGCTTCTTGTGCAGCCAATTCTGCGCGGTGCGCTTCGAATTTTGCCAAATTGGCAGCGGTTGCAAACACAGCCTTGTGGTGGGGAACCAAGTAATTACGTGCATAACCAGGTTTCACACGCACTTTGTCGCCCAAGGAACCCAGATGGGTCACTGCTTCCAATAAAATCACTTCCATCACTCTCACCTCATTTACTCTTAAAATTCGCTAACATGCGACGACGCAAATCTAACCCTGCATCTGCCAACGCAAGCAACACCAAACCGGGTAATATCACCGGCCCCAGTAGCATGATGGATGCGTAAAGCAGCAGAAGAACCCACCACCCTTTTCGCTTAAAAGCCACATACCAATGAGCCACTCCAAGCCCCGCAAGCACGAGCAATCCCAAAGCCACCGCGCTCAGCTGTGAAATGATAACATATTCTGGCGATTGGGAAAGCACTTCCATGCTATTCGGCGAAAAAAAATCTGCCAGAAATGCCACGCCAAAAAAGACCGCCGCCACTTTGCTCAGCCTGATGTCTTGAAAATCCTTGGCGAAGCCACCTTTGTAATACAATGCTGACTGAAAATAGCGTGACAACAGCAGGATCATGCTCTGGAATGTAAAATACAAAAACGGCCAAAACAGCATGATCATGAAGGCTGCCTGTTCTAGCGAAATACTATAAAGACTTGATAAAGCATCAATTTCTGTGTAACCCATGAGCTCACGGCGGTGCTCAAAGAAGGCGACCATCTTATCAAGATCATAAGGCCCTGACACCAGGTAATTGAACACGATGATACCGGCCATGATAAAAGCGCCGGCTTCCAACGCCAGACCCAATTGGCGTGTCGTGCGCAGCACGACAGCCATCAAGCCAATAGGCGCAAAAAGTGACAGGAATGGACCAATTGTATAGCTGGCACCGACAAAACTGTAATGCTGTTCGCTTGCGTATGCAGCCGCGAGAACAGCCACATACCCCAGATAACTGAGCAGGCCACCCGAGCGCAAAAGCACCAAGGTCGCCAATACAATGCCAAACCAATGGGGACCCGGCAACAAGGCCAGCGCAATGGCAACAGGCATTGCCTGTGCCGGCTGGCCGATGAAGCGTTCACACCATTGGCGGAATGACATCCACATTAGTCCGTATAAGGTATCAATGCCAAATAACGGGCCAACTTGATGGCAGCAGCCATTTGACGTTGGTAAATAGCGCCAGTACCAGTAATGCGGCTAGGCACAATTTGACCACTTTCAGTGATGTAGTTTCTCAAGAGGTGAAGATCTTTGTAATCGATTTCCACTTCTTTCGACTTGAATTTGCAGGACTTTTTACGAAAAGGCGCATTGCTGCCGCCTTGTGATCTAAAATTCTTTGCCATGATTTATTTCCCCTTAAACTGCTGATTGCTCACTGTTATACTCTTCACGGTGACCGCCATAACCACCGCGGTACTCTTCTTTAGCGGACTTGAGCAGGGCGGAAGGCGTTGTGACTGCCTCATCTTTGCTGAGGATCAAACGGCGCAAGATAGCGTCGTTGAAACGGAACAGATTGTCCAGTTCAGCACGGGTGGCTTGATCGCACTCGATATTCATGAGGATATAATGGGCTTTGTGGACCTTTTTGATGGGATAAGCCAACTGACGGCGGCCCCAGTCTTCAAAACGGTGGATTTGGCCCTTGGCGGTTTCAATCATAGAACGGTAACGTTCAATCATGGCAGGCACTTGTTCGCTTTGGTCAGGGTGAACCAACAACACCACTTCATAGTGACGCATATTAACTTCCTCTCGGTTAAAGCCACCCGACAAGCGGTGTGGCAAGGTGATAAAGGGGGCATCCTACCACACTTACGGGCTAAAACCAACATATTCTTGAATGTTGGACTATACTCATGTTAGGTACCTTTTACTTAGCTAAGGAGCTACTATTATGCTTATGTTTACAATGCACATTGCCTTCGCGTTGGGTCTTATCGCTCTGACCTTAGGTCTTTGCCTCAAGAAATGGTGTTGCTGCTGTAAGTCAAGCTGTGAAACCACAGGTGAAAAAGGCGGCGCGTGCGGCACGTCCAAATGCAGATGCTGGTGTGGTATGGTGATTGTGATTTTGGCTCTCTTGAGCTTGCTCTGCACCGTTCATACAGGCTACGGATATTGGAAAGCTGGCGAATTCAAAATGCCTGCCCCAATGGCCACTGAAGAAACGATCAACATGAGCGTTCAATAACACTCAATTTATTCATCTTAAAAACCCCCGATGCGGAAGTATCGGGGGTTTTTCTTTGTCACAATTCCCGACCCCTCAAAGAGTACACATATCTTCAAGTCAGCGTCGAGAATATTTATTATTGACAATAAAAATATTGATGGATATGATACCTCTTGTGCTTCTCAAAGCAGGGAGAATAATAATGACAATTGTTTATAAAAATAACATATTGTATGTGGATAATGAACCCGTGATTCATGAAGGATCTGATGGCTACGCCGACATGCAACAGTTGTGCTGGGTTCAGGTGGGCGACAAACGCATCATCAAACCCTTCACCGCACGCGTGTATGCAAAAGATCTAGAAAACCTGTGTGAAGATGTGCGCGTGAATGGGCATCGCGTCGCGACGATCCATTCCTATTTTAAAAAATGCTATGGCGATGAAATGTCAGAGGGTGGCGTGAAAAGTGGTACCAAAGGTGGGTCATCGCATTTCATCACAGCATCGCCCAATGTCTCTCATGAAGGTATGCGGTTTGTACGTCGCGGGGATATGATCATTGCCAACAACCGTAATTCGGTTATTGGTGCATGGCAAGATTCACCGCCCAATGCGCCGTCTTTTCAAGATAAATGCCAATCCAAATTGATTAGCCCCAACGATCAGATTGAAACGGTGACACTCTCAGTTCAACTTAATCCATATGATACAAAACCGAATCGAACACTGCCCTTTCACCGCGCACTTTCAGTATCAACGCCTGAGCAAGAATTTATCGCATACGCACATACCACGGGCGCAATTGCTGTCGATCATAAAATCACTTTTCAATTGTCTGTCCCACGGGCTGACAAAATAGAAGTACGTGAATGCTTAAACGATCCAGCTGGCGACTTGTATAGCGTGCATCAAGGGTTCGGAAATGTGAACATGATTGTCGCTGATTTTAAAACATTTAGCTCACCGGAAAATGATCCAGCGCATATTCAAGCGGTATTTTCAGATACATGGATTTATATATTGAAAGATGGACAACCATGGCGCGAAATGAAAGGAAACCATGAAATAAATTTGATAAAAGAAGCAGGCAAAGATATTCGCACCAGCCGAATATCGACTGATCGTGGCATTTTATTCAATGTGTCTGATCAAGAGGGGAAACATGAGTATGCTTATATTATTTCTCCTGTTCAATTTACTTGGCAACAAATGCAATCCATTCCAGCCAGAGATGCAGTCGAGATGATATTCGGAAAATACCCAGAGGAACCAGTCCCAGACACCTATTTATCGCATGAATCCGTGTTCAACTATCCTCATCCTTCAGTCGCTGTGGTTTACATGAAAGATCCAGTAGGTCACGCTAGGTATTTAGCAGATCAGATCATTGCACTTCACGATGCTCACATGGATTTTTTATCTGAACATACAGATTTATACCATTCAGGAAAATTGGTTGGTGATGTGCTGCAAGCATTGCAGGAACATGGTGAAGACTATCGGAAACATGTTCGAGATACAGAACGGTTAGAACAGGCACGATTATATGAAGAAACGTTGAAAATATACGAAATGAAACTTGCTGAGTTAACAGATTTGTTGAAAGCATGTGTGGAACAAGCAGAGTCAAGCCATGCCTGGCAACAAGTTGATTTGACACAAACACATCATTTGGATCAACTGTCACAAGATTGGTATCGCATGGGCATGGCATTGAATCAAACGCAGATCGGCCGTGAATGTATAGTACAATTTTTGAAAGATGAACGAAGTACTCTGAATTATCTTTTAAATGCCGTTCCCGTTGTCGCGATATCATCCAGCACCAAAGGCATTGCGATGTCTTTGCTTGAGATGCTTGCCATTCCCTCTGCGAGTTATACGGAAGGTTTTCAAAAGCTGATTGCTTGGGTCAATAAGGTTTTTAAGGGGTTTGTTGACGCGAAAATCGTTCAAACATCATTCGACGAATTATCAAAACAAAGCCGTCCACTTTCATTGCCCATTGAGGTCGACCCGCATCATTTCGTCCTCACCATCACGCCTGATCGCCGGTTAGAGACGTTGGAAAATGACACAGCTGCCCATACCCAAAAAAACTTGCTCAACCTCGACTACCCTCACAACAAAAAACGCTCTATCATATTGAATCCGTGACAATCAATGGTATGCCCGTACACCGCATCGCCAATGATCTGATTAAGCATCCTATGCTACATCAAATCTTTGTGATATTAGGGAGTGCGAATGCGGTGAGCGTGATGAGGCAGATGGACACATCTGATATCTCGTGTCAAGAAAAGTATCTATTGATAGCGGAGTTTATTAGTGGAATCGCTGAAACATTAACCTCAATTATTGAAATATCTGCATTAAACATTTATGCATCACAAAAAATTGGGAAACACAAAACTGCATCATTTATGAAGCTATTGACTCGAAAATTTTCGGGTATTGGCATATTAATCTATGCCGGGACAGACATGTATAGAGGATTAAGCGCATTAAAATCAGGTTCAACTGGACTGGCTGCTGGATATGGTGCTGGTGTTGCGTCAGGGATGTTTTCATTCACCCTTTTGTTCACTAATGCCATTGCGACCACATTCTGTCTTCTTAATATTGTTCTATTAGCAAGTTCATTGTTCTTTGGCATTCTCAGCGTCATATTGCTAACATATTTTTATAAAAATGAATGGGAAGAATGGCTCTATCAATCACCATGGGGAGCATCTGATACGCGTGTGGCAAAGCATCAAGATTCATTATTGAGATTGTTTAAAATCTTACAGATGGTTTATGTCAGTGACGTGCGGTATCTTGACAGTTCATTGCGTCAAAAAATACCACCTAAGCGTTATGAGAAAGTGATTCGAGAACCGATTGATGGATCGATCCCAGTATTACGAGAAATAATACCCTCCCTGCATCAGGAACTGATGCGAAGCCCTATCCTGTTAACCATCAAAATCGTTCCCGTTCCAGATGCCGTGATCTTGGGATTTTTTGCAAAAAATAAGGCATTTGATATTCTAGGAAACCCTGAAATCCTGGCACCTTTCCGATATGAAAGATTTCACAAAACAGATAATGATCATTCGCATTATATGACCATCAATCTACCTGGAAATATTTTGCCTGCTTCAGGTGAATCGCTTAAATTAACCTTGCGTTATCTTCTGCCACACGGCAAAGAATACGCAATGATTGAAACACGACATTTTCAAATTGAATACGATCGTTTGAATTATGTTTACCAGACAAGGCAAGTAAACTCAATCTAAGAAGATCGAGAAGGCCGAAGGCCTTAAAGATTCTAACCCAGGGTAAAGTGCGCGAAGCGCACTGTAACCCTGGGTAATGTATGAGAGACTTTATTGAGCACTGAAAGTGCGAAAGAAAAGCTTATAGCACATGTAATGCGCTTCAGCGCATGGGTATTGGTTGGACAATAATGGGGCAGTAATGATTCAGTGGTTGATAAAAAAATATAGACTCAAATTGAAACAAAATCCAAACTATATTCGACAAAAACCCATGGGACGTGGCGCGCCCACCTGGGATGAATGGGAATATTTACAACAATTTGATTGGTATTATGATGAATTTACATTTGAAAAGCGCTTCTCGTTTAAGGAAAGCGACTTAATCGAAAACCAAAAAAATTCTTCTCCATGCCTAACTTTCAAAAATGACAAGCTTATATTGAAAGTATTTTGTCATAATAATTTAGATGCATCAAGAAAAGTCATTGGCTCCTTTTCCGTTTTCCAATTATTTCCAATTTTTTCGTTTGTTTTTGCAATATTATATTTCTCGGCATGGCTTTCACAGAGTGACATAAATTTTATACATCACTTTTTATCATTGTTTTTTGGTCTTCCAATTTTTATTTCTTGCTCATTGTTATTAAAAGTGGTCAAAGAATCCGCCGACATCCCCTATGCTATTTTTGACGGACATCAAAATACAATGATTATTCGAAGTCAAGCTGGTGATGAGCACATTTCGTACGATCGGATCAGTTTTCAACTGTTGTCCATCTATGAAACCGCGTTAGGCGGTGCAATTGAAATGAATATTTCATATGAGCATGAAGGATTACCGCCCAAGCAAATTATCACAGATATTTTTGAGACACCGCAACAAGCTCACAGTATTTTGAAAACCTATTATACAATCTTGTCGGGTGATCCAACGATTTATGAGCAAGACTTGAAACCACATCCTGTAACATGGCGAGAATTTAATTTGCCATTTTGGCAGGCTGCAAAGGCATATCGGGCGTCGTCCATGCGTCGGTTGATGTGTGTTTTCCCGCATTATTTATGTTTCCGCTTGATCCACGGGCATCCGATGGCAGTGTTGAGAGAGTATGAAATGGAAAAAGATTTGTAGGGGCGCATATTTTCCCCCGTGCGACACAGGCGCGTCTTCGACGCACAGGCGCCCGCGACAGCGGGAAAAATCCTACAAAAATCTTTGCCGCATCACCTCGTACAACGCTATCCCCGTCGCAACGGATACGTTCAGGCTTTGCATTTCATTTTGCATCGGAATATATGCAAGAAAATCGCAGTGTTTTTGTGTGCCGGCACGAATGCCCTCGCCTTCGGAACCCATCACAATCGCAATCGAACCTTTCAAATCCAATTGAGACAAAGGCTTGGCTTGCTCATTCAATACGGTGCCGACAATCCAAATGCGTTCATCTTTCATCATCTCTAGCGCGCGCGATAAATTAGTGACAGCAAATAAATCCAACTGTTCAACAGCCCCACTGGCGACTTTATGTACAATCGGTGTGATTTGCGCCTGCTTGTCTTTGGGCCAGACGACAGCCGTCACGCCAAATGCGGCGGCTGAACGCAAGCATGCGCCCAAATTATGGGGATCTTGAATCCCATCCAGGACTAAAATCAAGGGATTATCTGGTAATTTAGCCAGAAAAGTTTTGAAAGACTTTTCATCGCCAATTTTTTTATCATTCATCATCAGTGCAATGCCTTGATGATTGGCATCACGCACATGTTGATCCAACTGATTGACACGTTCTATGCGAACGCCGAATGATTGTGCCAAAGAAACCACTTCAGTTAAACGGGCATCTTTCTTATCGATTTGCACATACAATGTTTTCGCATCTTCAGGTGAAGATTTTAAACATTGAGCTACTGCGTGAAACCCATACACCCATCTCATTTTTTCTTTTTCACCTTCTCAACCAATAAGAAATCAATTTTACGATCATCTAAATGCACGGCCGCGATTTTCACGGTGACTTTATCGCCGATGCGGAAAATCACACCGCTGCGATCGCCTGTTAAGCGGTGATGAATCGCATCGTATTGATAGTAATCATTATCAAGCGATGCCACATGTACCAGCCCTTCCACAAAAATATCCGTGAGTTCAACAAAGATACCAAAACCAGTGACCGATGTGATCATGCCTTCAAATGTTTCGCCGACGTGATCTAGCATGTATTCACATTTGAGCCAATGCGTGACATCTCGAGTGGCTTCATCGGCGCGACGTTCAGTCATGGAGCAATGTTCACCCATTTGCGCCAACATCTTTTCATCGAAATGGGCTTTATCGACATGGCCAGATAATACTTCTTTTAACGCACGATGCACAATCAAGTCTGGATAACGGCGAATCGGTGAAGTGAAGTGTGTGTAAGAATCGAATGCTAAGCCGAAATGGCCCATGTTGTCTTTCAAATACACTGCCTGTTTCATTGAGCGTAATGCGACTGTTTGTAATAACTGTTTATCATCGCGGTCACGAATGCTTTCGATCAGTTTGGCATAATGTTTGGGCTCTGGATCGTCGCCACCACCCAACACCAAGCCAAAGGGTGC
The DNA here is from genome assembly GCA_963848305.1 of uncultured Gammaproteobacteria bacterium. Taxonomy (GTDB): domain Bacteria; phylum Pseudomonadota; class Gammaproteobacteria; order JABCZS01; family JABCZS01; genus CAWKDC01. Next base: position 666,490 of record CAWKDC010000001.1, read on the forward strand.
CAAAAATTGGCGTAATTCATTCAGCTTTTCAGGCAAGGGTTTTTCATGGACACGGAACAAAGCAGGCATATCATGCTCAATTAAAAAGTTGGCAACTGTCTGGTTTGCAGCCAGCATGCATTCTTCAATCAGTTTATGTGCGACATTGCGTGTGCGTGGGACGATTTTAGAAATCTTTTTATTCTCGTCAAATAATATTTGTGTTTCAACTGTTTCAAAATCGATGGCTCCACGTTTTTCACGCTGGGCCAACAAACGCTCGTACAATGCATGCAGAACGGTAATATCTTCACATAATTCAGCAGGAATATCATGCGGCTGGTTTTCTAAAAATGCAGCGACCCGCGTGTAGGTTAAGCGTTCTTTCGAACAAATCACGCCATCATAAATCTCACTGTGTTTGATCACGCCCGCATTCGATATATCCATTTGGCACACCATCACCAAACGATCCACATACGGTTTCAATGAGCATAAACCGTTCGATAAAATTTCCGGCAACATGGGAATCACGCGGTTGGGGAAATAAACAGAATTACCGCGTTCATAGGCGGAATGATCCAACGCCGTACCAGGCTTCACATAATATGCCACATCCGCAATTGCGACATATAATTGATATCCGCCTTTCGTTTTTCTGGCGTACACAGCATCGTCGAAATCTCTGGCGTCTTCACCATCAATCGTCACAAAATGCAAATCACGTAAATCTTTGCGGCCTTCATACGCTTCTTTTGGAACCGTTTCGGTTCAGATTTTTCACTTCCGCTTCAACTTCAGGATCGAATGCAAACGGCAAACCATGTGCACGTACAGCGACATCCACTTCTAACCCAGGGCCCATGTGTTCGCCCAATATTTCAATCACTTCACCCATGGCATACTTGTGTGCCGTGGGAGGATGCGTGATTTTAACGACGACGATGTCACCCGATTTGGGATGCAATGCGCCTTGATGAATCAAAATGTCTTGCGCAATTTCACGTGAGCCGGGAACGACATAAGGCACCCCCGCTTCAACCGCATAACGCCCGACCACTTGCGGGGTGTTGCGTTCCAGAATTTCAACAATTTTACCCTCATGACGGCCTTTGCGATCGGGAAAACTCTCGCGCGCAATGACGCGATCTCCATGAAATACTTGGCGCATTTCAAATGGGGATAAAAACAGATCTTTGCTGCCATCGTCAGGCACGAGAAAACCGAAACCATCTTTATGAGCTTGCACACGGCCGGCCACGAGACGCATTTTGTCGAGCAGCCCGTAGTTGCCGCGGCGATTGACTGCCAACTGGCCATCGCGCACCATCGCACGCAAGCGACGATCCAACGCTTCTAAATCGGATTCACTGCTTAGATGCAATAACTCAGCGATTTCTTCAAAATTCTGGGGTTTCCCGACACCTTCCAATGTCATCAAGATAAATTCACGGCTGGGGATAGGGGATTCGTATTTTTGGGCTTCCCGCTCATGATGGGGATCTTTCGATTTTTTCAACTTTTTCGACTCTTTTAACGCTTTAGACTTTCTAGGCATACTTTGATTCGCTCCTGCGATGTTTGGCTTCCATATTTCTGGCTGCATTCTAACACAGAATGCAGTATCATTCACCTTTTAGTATCGGCACTTAAAGAGGCCACATGTACAAGTCAACTTCATCAGAATATGCCCCTGCATCGTTTTGGCGCCGCCTGGGGGCACTTTTTTATGATGTCTTGGCCAGCCTGGCCCTGCTCATGTTCGCCAGTGCCTTGTGGTTGCCGTTTTACGGCGGGCATGCGGTACCCCCTGGAAACCACTGGTATCAAGCTTCCTTGATTGGGGTGTTATATCTCTATTTTGGATATTCTTGGCACAAGGGGCAAACACTGGGGATGCGAGCCTGGCGGCTTTATATCACTGATTTATCTGGAAAACCTGTTTCAGCAGTTCCCGCCAAGCAAATGCTATTATCCAAACTCACTCTCATGATCGGTGTTTAGGAATTTAGGGCGAGCAAAAGCTTCTAATAGAATTTAGATAAGATTATTAAAGTTATTTTTTCTGGCTCAAAAATCAAAAAATCATTCGACACTACTTACGCACGTTGATCCAACAGCTTAACTATCAATAATGAGCTGCGCCCCATATTCTCCGCCACTGGATATAGCCGTAAATAAATCATGCCAACTTTCAATAAAGTAACACATAAAAAATGCGCGCATTCTTTCCCATAGCGACGTTCGAGACCGATATCTTTCTCGAGCTTGCTTAAAAAGATGACAGCTTAATTCTTGAACTTGATCTACAAAAAAAGCCAACAACATAAGCATGCCAAAAATCGTGCAAAGATTTTTATATCCATGGCCAAAATTGTGTGAAAAATGATAATTTTGATTTTTGAGCGTATTAAATGCATTATTTTCTATTTTCCAGTTTGAACGTCCTCCTCTCATGATGTCATATAAATTCTCTTGCGTAATTTGAATATCGGTAACCCAGCTAAAATGTTGCACTTTCCCTTTCTTATCTGTCTCCCAATATTCCAAAAAATTAACCTTAAAATCAGGGTGGCTTCTATTAAGCGGCGCCTGATTTCTATAGCGATAACGGTGTGTTTTTCCATCTGTCGTGCTCTGACAGTATTCCGTGCAGTCAGCACCTTCAAGCCATTCAAATAAAAATTCATGATCACCTGGCTTAACACCCACAATATAACGCATATCTAAGGCATTTAAATCTCGCAAATGAGGCACATTAGAAGCCAGCGCGTCTTCAACAACAATAAATTTTAAATGTGGGTGCTCGCGTCTGGCATCAGAATATAAGCGCTTAGCTGCATTTCGTTCACAATCATTCTTTGTGCATCCATCTGTCTTTGCAATCGCTTCAGGGGCAAGTGGTAACACTATTTTTTTGTCAGGATGTACAATAGCCGCACAAAACATATTGTGATAATAATGAACCTGCTCATCAGGCTGTGGCAGCCGATAGTGCTCCGTCAGCATCTCATGGATAAGCACATGCTCTGTCTCGAGTAAATCTCGTTTTGTTCTACCTTTTAACAGTGCGTTTAATTCAGGCAGCGCGTTCAGATCAATCATCAGCCACTGTTTCTTCCCATCTACAAAATATAGCGTCCATTCATCCCCCCATGGAGAATCAATAGGCTTAATCAACACATAAGTATTTTTTTTGGCAGTTTTAGGGCGCTTTGATCGAATGATGACGTGACATTGACCATAGTGTTTGCTGCAACAGTTTTCACAATGCACGCTAGGCGATGAAAAAAAACCAGTCCCATCCCCAGCTAACAAATAATGTCCTTTCAGTAAATATTCAAATTCTTCCAGCGCTTTCCCACGTTGCACACATGCAAATACCCGCTTAAATGCTTGCCTAACTGCATTAGGCTCTACCTCATCACAGCGCTCTCGCATATAGGTGTCACAGGGCGCTTGTTCCACTCCAAATAATGTACGTAAATTATGTCGAGTTATTTTTTCACTTAAGCTTTCATCAAATTTCAATAACGAAGGATATTTTAAAGAAAAAACTGCTAAACCGGACATTAGACAATCAACTAATGTAATAGGCGTGCCTCGTTCAACACGTGCATGAGGCAGATCAATTTTCGCAAATTGATTGCGAATTATGCCGAGCAGCCCATTCGCCGATAAATATTTTTTTGGTAATTTCATTAACTAACCTTCCTTGGTATGTGCTCATGTTAGAAACACTATATTATCCAAAAAGTTTACGAAATGAAATTTAAAAATTACCTATTTATCAAGCGTTTTTTACTTGGCGGGAACTGCTGAACCTGTTTCTTTTCGTCAGACAATCCTACGATTCCTGACTGCACCCCTTAATTTATTTTATGATAAATGGTCTGGAACCATTATCTATTGGAGAAAACCATGACAAAGCGCCCCGTCACCATTGTGAACAAGCTGGGGATGCATGCCCGGGCAGCCGCCAAGTTTGTGCAGGCCGCCTCGCACTTCGAGAGCTTGATTGAGGTGGAGTATAAAGGCCGCACAGTCAACGGCAAGAGTATCATGGGTGTGATGATGCTGGCTGCCAGCCAAGGCGCCACCATCACCCTCCTTGCCCAAGGCCCTGACAGCGACGCGGCCCTTGATGCCTTATGCGAGCTGGTCGAGGGGAAGTTTGGGGAGGGAAGCTAGGATCATTTGGGGTTGTTATGATGATGCCTTGAGCCAGAGCTCACTCTTGATGGTTTAGTCGGAGTGTTATTGGGTGCCGATGGCGGTGCCGAATGCATAAAATGAACACTCGAACCTGTTGATGATGAGGGCGTTTTCGGGAGAAATGCCCGTGGTGATTGCTTATCTTGTGTGACTTCAACCTTTCCTCTTGGTTTGAACAATGTGCGCAATGTCGTCAAAGATGTGAATAATTTGTTAATGATCGTACCCAAGGTATTAAACCAGGTGCTTGAGGCAGCACCCTTACGAGAACTTTCTTGGATTGAGCCAAATTCAATCACATCATCATAACAACGCATAGCCGCTGTTAATTTCTCAGTACGGGTATATCCCCAATTTAACCAGCCGTAAAATTCCCGTTTATCGTTAAAGCGTTTGATACAATAACGTTGCAATTCATCAAAGTTTTGCGCAATCGCCTGAGTGAATATCACACCATGAAAAGGTTGAAATGCACGACGCAGATCCTGCTTAAGAACAAAAATATTTTGAATATCCAGCTCATGCTGATCTTGTCTGTCTAATTTTAAAATCAATAAAGAACAGTCGGTCAAGCATTTATTGAATGCAATCAATCTTTTTCGAAAGTCAGCCTTACTCTCATTCGGCAATTGCACTGATTGCATCGGCCATAATGATTGACAAGATGCAATCATGGCCCTGACCTGCAGTAACGTTGGACTGCTATCAGGTTGCCATGCTAGTGTGATTCTTTCGGATAAGGCCCGATATTCCTGATCGTAACTCAACACTGCTTTATTATTGCCTGTTGATTGGGCATACTGGCCCACATTCTTTTTTAACGCGAGGATTCTGTTGATATGTTCTCTCGAATCAGAAACGTTGACTATCTGAACAGCCGATTGCTGTAACAGCCTACTAAAAGAAAGCATACGCCCTGCCTGTTCGTCTTCGTTTTCTAGCGTACCATTTGGCTTGATCCATCTTTCTTGGATCGCAGGCCATAATAGCTCAAGGGCTGTGATGAGGGCTGCTTGTTGGTCAAGCGTACTGATATTGGAAACCTGATCCACCAATCCCCGCATCAATGTTGCTAAAATGATCTGATATTCATTTTTATCTTCACTGTCTACCGTTGCATTCGTTTTCATGGCAGCGAGACTATCAAGGTAACCATGTCTTTCTGAGATTTTTGAATTATATACGTCTATCTTTCCCAACATTACATCGAATGTATTTTGTTTGATTTTTGGAAAGAGCGTTTTCAAGTCATTTAAAAGCACTAACCTTGCAGCCATTCTTATCTTTATTTCTTCTTTATCGGAAATCGTTACTCTGGGAAATGCTGCAACAGCATTAGTCAATGCACCATCAAGCATCGAAGGCTCGCTTTCAATCTGATTTTTCTCTACCATGTTGTCATAATACTTTAGTGCATCCACCAAATTTTCATCTCGCGCTTTAGCCAGCGCTGCCGTTCTCCCAAAGTTACTGCTCACATCTGAATTGCATGTGTCTCGATAATAATTTTTGAGCAATTCAAACGTAATAGCAGAACCCACCTTCGGATAACCCATCTGTTTATAAATCTCTTCTTTGATGTCCAATATTGTTTTCAGCGGTAAAAACCGGACTTCATTTTCATTTTTAGAACGCGCCGCCATATGTTGACAATAAGCTGCTGTCAACTGCGTTACCTCTTTTGTCAAAAACGCATTCAAGCCGATCAAGCGTGCTTTTTTGACGGCAGGAGTTTCATCAGGGGGTGCTGATTGCTCTAGATCCCACAGCTTGTTATAAAGTGCTTCATCTTTTTGATCTGGAAATAAGGCACACATGGTGCGTAAAAATGATGAATCTTGTTGAGTACTCTCCATTTGCCACAGTGCATTGTAAACACTGTGTTTGATTAAGACGAATGTTTTATGCGTTTTAATGTTAGAAAATTGAGCCGCATCATCTAATACAGCATTGAAATCGAGTAAGCGTTGACGGTAATCAAGAGGAGTTTCATTGGGTCGTTGAGCATTTACTTCTTTCCAAAGTTTAAGATATAAACGACATTTAGTGTCATAAAGTTCTTGGTTACTTGAATCTTCATTTAATAGGCTGGTCAATTCATCATTGATATCCAGCAAAAATGCGATGAATAAATCTTGATCCGCTTCATTACGCTCTGTCGATTCTGAGCTCCAAAACCATGCTTGGTCAGTCTTTTTTGCATTGACCACATACTCATGTTTTAAAAAAGCATCTGAAATATGGCCCTTCCAGGTTGTATCATCCTCGTCGAGCTCCTCAAAGCCTGGAAAAATATTTTGAAGCGCTTGCCGTCTGGCTGCTATTTCCGCCTTTCTCTCTTTCAAACCCTTCGCCATACCAACCCCCTGGGCAAGCTTTGTAACTTCCAAAGCTCTTGTTAACATCATAGCTCATTATCGAAGAAGTGTACAAGCACCCCTTTTCAGCATCCTTTAAAATCATTATGATACTGAACTATGAACAAGTATGAATCTGACAAACTCGCCAAACGTCTCCGCCGCCTGACCGGGCAGGCCATCGACGACTTTAACATGATTAATGCCGGTGATAAAGTCATGGTATGCCTGTCTGGAGGAAAGGATTCTTATACCTTATTGAACATCCTCCGATCGCTTAAGCCCCACGCCCCCATTGATTTTGATATCCATGTGGCCCATCTTGACCAAAAGCAGCCCGGCTATCCGGCCCATATCTTGCCCGACTACTTAGACAGTATTGGCTTGCCCTATACCATCATGGAAAGAGATACCTATAGCGTTGTTAAGCGACTGATTCCTGAAGGAAAAACCACCTGCAGCCTCTGTTCCCGCTTACGGCGTGGCAATCTGTATACCCTGGCTGAAGAAATTGGTGCGACCAAAATAGCATTGGGACATCATCGGGACGACATCATGGAGACTTTTTTCCTCAATTTATTTTTCGGCGGCACCCTGAAAGCCATGCCGCCAAAGCTCTTGAGCGACGATGGGAAGCATATCGTCATTCGTCCTCTGGCGTACTGTAAGGAAAAGGATATTGCCCGTTATGCAGAGATTCAGGCCTTTCCCATTATTCCATGCGATTTATGCGGCTCTCAGCCCAATCTTCAGCGCACTCAAATGAAGGAGATGATGAAGGGGTGGGAAAAGACACATCCCGGTCGTGTGGAAACCGTGTTTAATGCCTTGCAGCAAATTGCCCCTTCACAGCTCATGGACAGAAACTTATTTGATTTCAATGCACTAAAAGATCTTAAATAGGACTGATTTCGTACTTTATATTTCTGTATCATCTATGATATGATGTTGCTTCTCTCCTGTTTCACAAAGAGGTTCATTATGTCAGTACTTGTCGGCCGCAAAGCCCCCGATTTCACCGTCCCAGCCGTTCGTAACGGTCAACTGGTAGACAACTTTCATTTTTACGATGCCATCAAAGGCAAATACGCCTTGGTTTTCTTTTATCCCCTTGACTTCACCTTCGTGTGCCCTTCAGAATTGATCGCGCTCGACAAACGCATGGATGCTTTCCGTGAACGTAACGTTGAAGTCGTTGCCGTGTCGATCGATTCACATTACACACATCATGCGTGAACCAACACAGCCATCAATGAAGGTGGGATCGGCAAAGTGTCTTACACCATTGCTGCTGACATGGCTCACAAAATCATGCAAGCATATGGCGTTGAACATCCTGATGCGAATGTGGCTTTCCGTGCTGCATTCATCATCGACAAAAACGGCAATGTCCGCTCACAAATCGTGAATGATTTGCCGATCGGCCGTAACATCGAAGAAATTTTACGTCTGTTTGATGCCGTACAATTTCATGCTGAACACGGTGAAGTCTGCCCCGCTGGTTGGAAGCAAGGTGACGAAGGCATGAAAGCCTCTCCTGAAGGCGTGAAAAAATATCTTGCCACAAACGAAGCAAATCTGTAATATTGATTGCAGCGAACTGAAGGATCAGTGTGGTGCAAAATAGTATTCAACTAGAAAGCCCCGTTACTTAACGGGGTTTTTTTTGCTACTTGTTTAATGGTTCGAATGGATGTCGCTGTATTTGATATTAAGGAGTTATGATGAAAAAATCTTTGGTTCTACTTTCTCTCGCCTCTCTTGCTTTCTCTCCCGCTGTCCTCGCCGCTACAACAAAAAGCACAGCATCAGAAATCGCGGCGCTTCAAAAGCGTGTCGCAGAACTTGAAAAAGAAGATTTGGGATCCACACGTGCATTGGGCATTGGCAATAAAGAAGTATTTGGTATTGGTTCTGATCAATACAATGAAGTGCTCTATATTAACGACTTTGGCGTGAACACAGATCTGAATTTATTACATCAACGCCGCTTTGTGCATCAATATTTTGGTGGGTTTGAACATGCACCCCGTATCATGTTAAGCGGTAATGTCTCCGGCACAATTGGCGCACACAGTGAACCACTGCATATCGATCTCGGTGAAGGCGAACAATACATGAAGGCGGAGGCTGAGGTGGATGTTGTCGGTTACGCAAACGAAGATTGGCTGGCGTATTTTGAACTCAATGCGAATGCATTCGGTGATGACACAGATCTTGGTATTCAGCAAGGGTTTGTCACTTACGGTAACTTGGAAAAAGTGCCAGTTTATCTCACGATGGGTTACCAATACTTGCCTTTCGGTTCGTTCACCACCGCATTCATCACCAACACTTTAGTGCGTGACATGGGGCGCATTCAGGCGCCAGGCGCTGTCTTCGGGTATGTGTTTACACAAGATCAATTTAACTTTAACACATCACTGTTCTGGTATGATGGTCGTACACAAATCACTGATGATCATCAGCTGAATCAATACGGTGTGAACGCACAAATGCGTCAAGAAAAATATGGCCAAAGAAAGACATGTCCGTGACGCTGGGCGTCAGCGCCGTGAATAACATGGCAAGCTCAAATGGTATCGCAGCATTTGCAACAGATGAAGAACTTGAGTTTTACGTTCCTGCGGTAGACATTCGATTTCAATTTGACAAAGGCGATTTCACATTCCTGAGTGAATATTTGCAAGCCGCACGCTCCTTCAGCAAGGAAGATTTCACGCAGTATACAACTGGCCATCAACCTGGCGATGTAACACCTGAGTCTGCACACTTCGAGGCAGGATACAGCTTCCCTGTGTTATCGATGAATACACAATTATCCGTTGCGTATGACCAAACACACGATGGGCTGGCATTTGAATTGCCCCGTGAACAATATGGCGCTTCATACCAGTTGGCACCGTACACGAATACCTATATTACTTTTGAATACTTGCACAAAGTGGATTATGGAACACGTTACATGGCGACCAACGACACTGGCACTGTTCATGGAACAGGGAACCAGGATAATGAGGTGATATTGCAGGTTAATGTGTATTTCTAAACAGGTTGGATCCCGGATAAACGCTTCGCGTTTTCCGGGATGACGAGATCAGAAGGACAACTCGTCATTCCGGGCGCGCTTCTTTCTTCATTTCGTCATCCCGGGCGCGCGCAGCGCGAACCCGGGATCCAGTTGGATCCCGGATAAACGCTTCGCGTTTTCCGGGATGACGAGATCAAAGAAGCAGCACATTCCCGGGATGACGAGATCAAAGAAACAGATAACAACGAACATCAACACCACCCACTTCAATCACAGGGGGATATGAAACGCGGCATTTATCCATCGCAAAAGGACAGCGGGGATGATAATGACAGCCCACCGGGGGATGGCTGGGGGAAGGTAATTCACCAGTGGGCACAATCGACGTATCCAATGTCTTACCCAACGCTGGGACGGCAGCCAATAAAGCTTGTGTGTAAGGATGTTTTGGATCTGTCATGATCGTTTCGACTGATCCCCGCTCAACAATTTTGCCTAAATACATCACCGCCATTTGATCGGCCATATATCCGACCAATGCAATATTGTGTGTGATGAAAATGTAAGCCAGATCGCGCGTCTCTTGTAAATCTTTCAACAATCTCACAATCTGCGCTTGAACAGATACATCCAACGCGCTGGTCGGTTCATCACAAATCACCAGCTTAGGTTCAACAGACAACGCGCGTGCAATTGCAATTCGTTGACGCTGGCCACCAGAAAATTCATGAGGATATCGATCTAGCGTATCCTCGGGCAAACCAACTTGCAATAATAATTCTTGGAGTTTACGCGCACGCATACGCGGATCACGATACATGCCTTGCGCATCCCACCCTTCTGACAAAATCGAACGGATCGCCATGCGGGGATTCAATGAGCCATAAGGATCTTGGAAGACAACTTGAATATAACGGCGTGCGGCTTGTAAAGCCTGTTGAGACATGTCATGCATATTTTCGCCATTGAATACCACATCACCTGAGGCATAGGGGCTTAAACGCAATAATGCATTCGCCAATGATGATTTACCACAACCAGATTCACCCACAATCGCCAAAGTTTGACCAGTAGAGAGTTGAAAGCTGATATCATCGACTGCTTTGATATATCCGACGGTGCGTTTTAAAAATCCTGATTGAATGGGATAATGCATCTTCAAGTGTTTCACATCTAACAGCAATTGTTTCTTTTTTAATTTCTGCTTGACAGATTCCAACGAGATCTTGACTTCATGCGCGATGGGCGGATTGGGTGCACTATAAAGATGGCAACGAACATCCGAACCCTCAGCATCAAGCAATGCCGGCTCCACCGTGTCGCACAAAGACCACTTGAATGGACAACGTGGCGCGAATCGACATCCTTGAATAGGCAATGTTAAATCAGGCGCTTGCCCGGCGATGGCGACGAGTGATTCATGTCGATTGGATAAGCTCGGCAACGAGGCCAATAGTTTTTGGCTATAGGGATGTTTTGGTTGTTTAAAAAAAGCGTCTCGTGAAGCCATTTCTACAATTTGCCCCGCATACATGACCGCAACAGTATCAGCAATTTCAGAGACAACAGCAAAATCATGTGTGATCATCAAAATCGCCATAGAGCGGTTTTGTTTGAGTGATGCAATCAAACGCAATACTTGGGCTTGAATCGTGACATCAAGTGCGGTCGTGGGTTCATCAGCTATTAATACTTGTGGGTGCGTAGATAACGCCATAGCAATCATCACCCGTTGTTTCATCCCACCAGATAATTGATGAGGATAATCATGCATTCGAATATTGGCCTCACCAATGCCCACAGCATCCAACAATTCTACAGTTTTTTTCAGACGTTCTTTTTGGGATAATGATGTATGCAACGCCAAACATTCCATGATTTGATCGCCCACTGTCATGACAGGATTCAATGATGTCATGGGTTCCTGAAAAATCATGGCAATTTTTTTGCCGCGGATTTTTTGTAACGCGATATCAGGTAAATCCAGCAAAGACTCGTCGCACAATGAAACACAACTGTCTTGACCATATTCGGCATCTGTGATCAATTGCATGATGGCTTGTGCCGTGAGCGATTTGCCAGAACCAGATTCGCCTACCAAACAAAATATTTCACCCTCTTGAATGGAGAAATTTAAATCCTGCAGGGCGTGCAATGTTTTCTCTTGCCTGGGAATATTCACTGTCAATTGTGAAATGGTTAACACAGGGTTACTCATCATTCACCTGCCTGCCTCGGGGATCAAATGCTTTTTGTACCACATCCGCAAACAAATTGGCCGGTAAGACCAACACCAACATGAACACAAATGCACCCAACAAAGACCACCACACAACAGGCTCTCTCGCCAACTCTTGGCGCGCAGCATTGATCATGTTGCCCCAGCTGTAAGTGGAAGGATCTACACCCACGCCGACATACGATAACACAGCCTCTGCCAACACCAATCCAGAAAAATCAAGTGTGATGGTGATGAAAATGATATGCATCAGGTTTGGTAAAATATGTCGTTTTAGAATATTGAGTGGTTTTGTACCCAGTGCGATGGCCGCTTTCACATAATCTTGCTCACGTAATTTTAATGTTTCACCGCGAACCAATCGACACAAGGATGTCCAGCTGGTCACACCTAAAATTGCACACAATGCCAGCAAACGTAAATCCGCGCGCATCTCACTCGTTGAAAAATAATGCGCATTATTTTCGATCAAAATTTCCAGCATCAACACAGAAGCTGCGATCAGTAACACATTAGGGATAGCATTGAGCACTGTATAAACATATTGAATCACGTCATCAGCCCAGCCTCTGAAATATCCCGCCAACATCCCGAACAATAAAGCCAGCGGTAATAGCACCAGCGTCGTTAAGGTACCAATAAGCACGCCCGTGCGTATGCCTTTAACGCTTTGGTAAAATACATCCTCACCGACTTTGTCTGTGCCTAAAATATGATAGCCTTTTGAAAGACTCCAAATCATTCCAATGACGACGCAGACAAGACCCAGGGTGATAATCAACGTTGGCCATTGGAAAGTATATTTGGTGGAGTGTATGAACTTCTGTTTAGGAACAAATATCAGCAAAACGCAACATGCCATCAGCCACACAAGGCTCCCAGCAAAAGCGCCGATAGCCAAACGTTTGGCAATGTCCCAACGCATCTCGCGCTCGCCTGATACAATGCCGGATGATACGTAATTCAGTGGTGCTTTCACCATATTGACAAGGCCTTCTGGTGTATGTACGGGTGAAGGCAAATAAGCATGTGTGGCAAAAGGATAGGAATAACTGGTTTCCATTTGATGATTCAGGGGCGACATCGCCATATCCAACACCGATTCAATGCGATTTTCTGCATTGGCATTTTTGAAGTGAATGGAATCAAGCCCAGTGATAGTGATAAAAAACAATAACACCACACCGGTGCTAACAGCAATTTTGGATGTGCCTACATAGTACCATGCTGCCATGACATACTTTTGTTTTGGCAATACAAATGACAGGAGCAGCGTAGCCACCAAACCCCAAAAAATTAAATCTGACCAAAACCATGTCCAATGTTCCATCATCAACTTAACCTTACCCTGGGATCAACCCACATATATGAAATGTCTGTCAGGACTAAACCCACGATGTATAAAAAAGACCCCAAATAAACCATGCTTCTAACGATAGCGAAATCTTGGCTACGGATGGCATCAATCATATAGCTGCCCAATCCTGGTATGCCAAAAAAGGATTCGAGCAATAAGCTGCCTAAAAATAAACCTGGGATCAACACGACCACACCCGTGAGGATCGGGATCATCGCATTCTTGAGAACATGTTTGAATAAAATCGCCATGTCAGACAAACCCTTTGCTTTTGCAGTTCTCACATAATCTTTATGTACTTCTTCTAATAATAAACTCCGATACCATCGTGCACCGGATCCAATGCCTGCAATCACGCTGATCAAGACGGGCAATAAAATAAATTTAATGGCAATGGGCCCTTCCTGAAAACCTGAAATCGGCACCCATTTTAATATTTTTCCGATAAAATATTGGCCAGCAATAATAAAAAACAAACTAGAAATAGACAACATGAACACAGACAGCGTCACGCCCCATCGCTCTAAATAAGAATGCCTGAAAAACACCAAAATCAATGCAATGGCAATATTCACGGACAACCCGAATATCAAACATGGAACGGCAACATAGAAGCTTGGCCACATACGCTCTTTGATATCTTGTGTGATATCACGTCCGGCATCAGACGGACCAAAATCAAACATGAATAATTTGATGGATTTTTCAAAAAATAAAGTTTGCGTCAACTTGTTAATACCCTTTTCTTGAGAATTCAGGAAAATCGGTTTGTCGTATCCATGCGTTTCGATCCACTGCTGAACAGCTTCAGGGGTTGTGTATTTATCACCCAGTTGAATCATGGCCATGTCTCTAGGAGAATTGACGACAAAAAACAGCACGAACGTCACGAAGTTCACCCCGATCAAAATGGGGATTGCATATAATATTCTTCGGAGGATATAAGCAATCATGTTTTTTTAATTCTCCTCGCATGTTGTGTTCGTTCACGTTTGATGTATTCTCGAAGCACGGGTACAATCGCTCCGATCAATATCAATAGTACTAGTAAAGCTGGCCAAAACGTAGGCCTGTTTTCGGCATTCTGCATTTTGATACGTTCTTTCGCATCAATGGTTTGATATTTCAGTGTGTTGCCCGCCATCCCACTCACCACCACGTTACCATACCAAGGTTGTTTCAATAAAATGGATTGTGGGAAATATCCCCAGACCATGGGAGCATCTTTTTGAATAATGGCATTCATTTCTTTGATCATGTTCAGACGTTCTGGTGAGTTTTCTGTTTTACGCATGTCTTGGAACAATGCATTAAACCTTTCATTGTTATAATTGGTGCTATTCACACCACTAAAATCTTTTTTTCCATTTTGTCCATACAGTATCATGAGAAAATTTTCAGGATCAGGGTAATCTCCTATCCAGCCCAATCCAAAAAATTGTGCATAGCCCTTTTCCAATTTTTGGCGAAAACGATTGTAATCGGTCAGACGCACATTTAAATTGATACCGATTTTTGCAAATTGTTTTCGCATCCATGAAAAGCGGGATTTCTCCCCTGGATCACCTTGGCTTGATGCATCATAATGAATGACCAAAGGTTGTCCTGTGCTGGGATCGATACCGTTGGGATAGCCTGCATCGTGCATAAGCTGCTTGGCATATGCAATCGAACGTCGCTTAAGTTGCCCATTTTTCCATTCATACACATAGGGATTGATGCCGGCTGGCGGTGCTTCATAACCGTACATGCCTGGGGGAATGAGGCTTTGTGCTGGCGTGGCACGTTCATTGAGAAAAATGCTGATATATTCTTCTGTGTCGATCGCAATCGAAATCGCTTGTCGTAACTTTTGAGCCCGTTCACTGTCCCCGCCAACCACATCATCTAACATATTAAATCCCCAATAAAAATCGGCGATTCGAATTTCAGAGAGGAGTGAAATCCCCATTTGGTCGAGTTTGGGCGTGATCGTCGCCTGCCCTCCACCGGATTGGATAGCCTGGTCATAGTTATCTGATGTCAGTCCTGAAGCATCATAATATCCCTGCAAAAATTTATTCCAGCGGGGAATGGTTTCTTTTTCCAAAGTTAGAATCGCTGTGTCTATGAATGGCATGCGCTTACCTTGAAATAATTCGCCATGAAAATTGGGGTTTTTCTGTAAAACCATACGCCGATTCGGGTTGTTTTCGGTCAGGTAAAATGGCCGATCCCTACGGGGAACCAATCTAACACAATATTTTTTTCAACAAGAAGTGGATTACTGTAAAATGCGTCTGCCTCCCAAGGCATGGGCGCAAAGAAAGGCATCGCTAGCCAATAAGGGAATTGTAAATATTTACCGTTGATTAAAATGTGATAATGTGTATCATCGATGGCCTCTGCCCCCTCAAAAGGTAGAGCAGGATCCCAGTGTTCGTGCAATGCTTGAAGACCCACAATGTATTCTTTCATGAACCCATAAATGGGAGAATTAATCTGAGGACTGGCCAATCGCTTTATTTCATACACAAAATCATCCGCAGTCACAACACGCGTCCCTGAGAATTCAAAATCATATAATGTTTTGATATTTTTGGTATCGGCCGTTGTTAAATGATGATAACGGTATTCGCCTTGTTCATTTTTGGCAAAAGCGGGATGAGGTTGATATTGCATACCCGGCAATATTTCAATCTCATACCGTGTGAACGCGACTTCATCATGGGCTGCATTTTTGGGTAATGGCTGTTTGTTCTTATCTAAAAAAGTAACCTTTGGCATCTGTGCAGCAGCCAAAGGGATCAACTCATAAGGGCGTTTCAGATAATCGTATTGGAGTGGAGGCTCGTAAATTTGTTCAATGATGGATGATTCGTCGCTGGAATAAACCCGAGCAGGATCTAAAAAGCGTGGCCGCTCACTGAACGATGAAAAATAAATATTACTTTCACGTTCCGTTTTGGAATAAGGGCTGTTGGGCGTACCATCACATCCTGTTAGGAGGTTTATCAGCAGTGTCATTAAGATTAAAATGTTGATGCCACGCAATGTTCAGACTTCCTATCAGTTTGGAGGTGTCACACCCCCTGCGCAATGAGGACAAATGACCTTTTTAGCATATCCCGCCACCATATCAAAATCGCGCCGTGCAATAAACTCAGAGAGCTGCGATTTTAAATTGTCATTGAAGGCTTGTTCTTCATCAGTATTGCTGAAAGTTGGCAATTTGCCAGGATGAATGGCTGAAACACCCAGCACAGCCACACCACTCATGGTAGGAACTATCTTGAAAACAGTTTTGTCTCCAACAGGCGTCTCAAAAGCGGCCTTCAGGATTTCGTAGGGAATGCCTTGTTGCTGACGGTTTATTTTCTCGAGTTTCTTCCAGGTATAACCATGCTCATTGGCTATAAATTCAGGAGGAGAGCCCGCTACAAAGCCTCTCATGATGAGCTTTGCCCTGTCATCTGCCAGTATACTTGCTTTGCGAGCAATGGCTGCTTGTTGAACGGCCTCTTTAACGCTGTCGAACGGCTTCAAATGGCTTTCTGTCAATTCAGTGGTGCGTAAGACCACCGCTTCATCAGGATTGATTTGCAGCAACTCACTGTTCAACTTTTCATGAAATGCTGATTTGTCAAATGCAGCTTCAATGATTTCTGGCATCTTGCCGATACCCGTGTTCTTTGCATTGTCCTCAGTGATTGTCATCGTCGCAGGGGTCAAGCCAAACTGTTTGACCATCGCACTGAAATCGTTGCCTGATTGGAACGCCATGTCGGACAATTGTTTGACAGCCTCGTCATAACGTTTTGTGGTTTCATTCTGATACCATTCGTCAGTCAAAGCAGTACGCACTTGATCCAGGGGTTGTGCATGCGCAGGCTGAATATCTGTGACCAAAATCAAGTGATAACCGAACGGTGTTTCGACCGGCCCAACCACTTCGCCTTTAGGGGCTGCAAAGGCAGCGTCATCAAAAGAAGGTTCGAAGGTGCCTTTCGTCGTCAACCCCAAGTCCCCGCCTTGATCAGCACTGCCCGGATCTTCAGAATTCTCTTTGGCGAGTGCAGCAAAATCCCCGCCCGCGCGAAGGCGTGCTAACAGTTCTTCTGCCTTTTTATGTTGTGTTTGACGTTCCGCATCCGTCGCATTTTCAGGAACCGCAATGAGAATATGGGCAATATGACGCGTTTCAGGGGTTGTATAGCTTTCAATACGCTCCTGATACAGGGCTTTCAACGCTTCTTCAGGAACGGGCTCTTGCTTAACAGCTGCTGCAATGCCTGCACGATCCAGCACGATATATTCAATGGTCGCTTGTGCAGGTTCAGTGAATTCAGAATGATGCCCATTGTAGTAGGCTTCCAACTCTGTTTGATTAACCGTCACATCTTTTTCAGTGGCCTTGGCGTCTATTTCTAAATAGCCGATGTCACGGGTTTGGTAGATTAAAGCGACCGCCGTCTTCATTTCTTCAGGCAATACAATGGCACTGCCACCAATGGCTGTACTGATTTGCATCAGCGCCAGGCGTTGCTGTATCTCTCTTAAAAATTCAGGCGGGGTTTGGTTGCGACTGGACAAAAATGCACGATAACGATCCAGAGAGAACTGCCCATCTTCTTGAAATTGAGGAACGCGCGCAATGAAGGCATCAGCCTGTTCTTTATTGACCACAAACCCTTCGCGGGCGGCAAATTGATTTAATACAGACTCCATGATGATTTGTTGTTCTGCCATGCTTTTCACACGGGCTTCATCTTCGGGTTGCATGGCCATCCCTTTGGCCGCCATAGATTGTTGGTATTCCGCCATGACAGATTGCAAATTTTTGTCTAATTGAGGTTGCGTGAATTTATCGTGCCCGACTTTGAGCACAACTTTAACGGCAGGATCGTCACTACCAAAGAATGTGTCAATGTTGGCAGTAACGCCCCATATCACAAAAACACCGGCTACCAGGATGATAACGACCCAGGCGACCCAACCGTGTGCCCACTGACGAATTTGCTGTAGCATACGTATCCTTACAATATGTGAAGACTAGATGGTAAGAAGGGCGAATAAATCGCCCTTACCTACACATATGGCGGAGTGGACGGGACTCGAACCCGCGACCCCCGGCGTGACAGGCCGGTATTCTAACCGACTGAACTACCACTCCTAAACTGTTGGTGGGTGGTGAGGGGTTCGAACCCCCGACATTCGCCTTGTAAGGGCGACGCTCTACCAGCTGAGCTAACCACCCCAAACTGTGCGGCTATTCTATCGCACTTTTTCGCCTCTGCCTAGCGTTTTTTAAAAAAAACTAAGCGATTTCGGCAGAATGTTGAACCAAATCTTTAAGCGCTTTCCCAACTTTAAACTTCACAACCTTGGCTTCAGGGATTGTAATGGATACACCTGTTTGTGGATTACGTCCTTCGCGTTCAGCGCGTGTGTCTACCACAAATTTTCCAAAATCTGGCATCACAAATTCTTCCCCATTCGAGAGTGATTCGCGAATAGCGTCGAACACAGTATCGACAACGCGCAATGCTGCTGCTTTGGTGATTGTGTTCTTTTCTGAAACGATGTTGACTAAATCTGACTTGTTCATGAATGCCCCGTGTTGTTAAAAATGAGCCGTATTTATACCCATAGGATATTCACAAGTCAAGGGTTTTATCACACTTCGATCATTTCGAAATCATCTTTCACTGCGGCGCAATCAGGGCAGCGCCAGGTGAGTGGCACATCCGCCCATGCAGTACCGGGCGCAATCCCATCTTCAGGCCAGCCCAGAGCCTCATCGTAGATGAACCCACATAATAAGCACATATAACGTTTATTGTTCATCACTTATGTTTCCTCTTACTCAAAATATTGACGACAAGATTTGCTCATCATTGGTTTGGGACTTAGCTATTATTTGGAATCACGCTTTCATGTTTTTCCGTCTCGCTTTTAAGTCTTTCATTCTCGCTTTTAAGTTGTTCCGTCTCGCTTTTACGTCTTTCATACTCGCTTTCAAGTTTTTCCTTCTCGCTTACAAGTTTTTCATTCTTGCTTAAGAGGCATAAGCTTTTTATGGCGCTAGGGAGACTCCTTGTGCAAATGCCAAGCAAGCTAGCAGCCAGTATCAGCACCACTTTATAGCTTGCAAAGTAGATACATTTGTCTCTACGTGAGTCACCTGAGTCGATCATATCATTGGATAACACTGGCATCGCATCTTCCACCGACAAGTTCCCTGCCACGAGGGCATACACACACAGAGAAGTAAAGGCTAAAGCCCCTATCACTTCGGCAATTACTGAAAGTGCATGTGACCTAAGATTCCCTTTTACCTCGAACCTATAAGCTTTGTATGCAGACATGGCAAAAGCAGCACCCCCCAATAACAGCAAAGCGCCTATCACAGGGTCATTGAAACCTGCTTCAGCGGTTTTGTGGGTTAATGAATGAAGCGCTGAAGATGACTCAGTGTGATCATAATATTGATTCACCCCAACCATCGTTGCGCCCAAGAACCCGATGACAGCAACTGCTGACTGCACATAGAACTGTTTTGATATTGTCGTTGGCTTAACGCTGCTTGAGCTTGGCATTTGTGCCACAGCAGCTGTCTCGCCACTGGACGCCTGAGTGATATCTTCATTTATTCGAAGAAGTGTGCCATTTTCCATCATATCCTCCCGTTCAACGAACATCGAAGCATGTTACGCGACTAGTTTTGCCTTGTTTATAGCTTGTTGCCATCAAGGCGTATCATACATGATGTCCATCATACCATGCTAGAATCCCTGGGTATATTGCGACCCAAGGAGTTTGCATGTCCACTCTTTCTCTCCCCTGATATTTCATCACTGCATACTAAATTAACGCATTCTAAATTTTAATCCTGTCCCTGTCAATCCATTTGCTTTTTTTGATACTTTTTGATACAATGACCCCGGTTTTACCCTTGTTTGGAGTCTACCTTGCCTACCCTGTCTGAAAAACTCTTTGAGCGCGCCTTCCACGTCATTCCAGGTGGCGTCAACTCCCCTGTGAGGGCATTCAAGTCGGTCGGAGGTACCCCCCTGTTTATCAAAAGCGCACAAGGCGCCACTATCACAGATGCAGATAACAATACTTATATCGATTATGTCGGCTCCTGGGGGCCCATGATTGCTGGACACAACCACCCCAAAGTCCTCGCTGCTGTAAAAGAGGCCATTGAACAGGGTTTGAGTTTTGGTGCGCCGACTGAGAAAGAAGTTTTACTGGCTGAAAAAATTTGTCAACTCATGCCCACAATCGAACAAGTTCGCCTGGTGAACTCAGGCACAGAAGCAACCATGAGTGCCATCCGCCTTGCCCGGGGCTTTACCAAACGTGACAAATTCATCAAATTCATCGGTGGCTACCATGGCCATGCGGACTCCTTGCTGGTGGAAGCGGGTTCAGGCGGATTGACCTTTGGCGTCCCCAGTTCTGCCGGCGTCCCTGCTGGTCATGTGAAAGATACTTTATGCGCCCCTTACAACGACCTGGATGCTGTCAAAAAACTTATCAAAGCCAATCCCGATCAAATCGCGGCCATCATCATTGAGCCCGTGGCGGGTAATATGAATTGCATTCCCCCTGTCCCTGGATTCTTACAGGGCTTGAGGGATGTATGCGATCAACACGGCATTGTATTGATATTCGATGAAGTGATGACAGGCTTCCGTGTGGCCCTTGGCGGTGCACAAGCTTTATATGGCATCCGTCCTGATTTAACGACCCTGGGCAAGGTGATTGGCGGAGGCATGCCTGTGGGTGCCTTTGGTGGGCGTCGTGACATCATGGCCTGCATGGCGCCGCTTGGCCGTGTATCAAGCGGGGACATTGTCAGGCAATCCAATTGGCACAGCCGCCGGCCTCGCAAACTTGAGTTTGGTAGAAGTCCCTGGCTTTTTTGATACCCTTACGGCACGTACGCAAGCACTCTGCGATGGATTGAAAGCCGCTGCCGCTTCCAAAGGCATTGCGATGCAAACACATTCAGTGGGTGGCATGTTTGGCCTTTTCTTCACAGATCGTCCGGCTCCTGTCTCGCTCGATGAAGTGAAACACTGTAATGTCACTCGCTTCAATCAATTTTTTCATGCGATGTTGGATAATGGCATTTATTTGGCGCCTTCAGCGTTTGAAGCCGGGTTCGTATCCTCAGCACACACGGATCATGACATTGAACGAACGATTAAAGCTGCTTTAGTTGCTTTTTCCTGATTATGTGTTATAAAAAATTGTATCACCTTTTATTAAGAGGCCTACAATGGCAACTAAAGCTAAATCTCCCGCAAAGAAACCTGCGACCAAAGCGGCTCCCAAGGCCAAACCTGCTGCCAAGAAAGCTGTGAAGAAACCAGCGGCAACAAAAGCCAAAACAGCCGCAAAGCCAAAGACCCCGGCCAAAAAGCCCGTTGCTGTGACAGCCAAACGCCCGGCATCTAAAACAACTGCGACCAGCACAACGACAAAATCAACCACAACTGCAAAAAAGACTGGCAAAAAATCTCCAACTGTTGCAAAATCACCCCGCGCTGCAAAGACAACTGTTGAGGCTAATGTGATGAATAATGTGTTAGATGTCCGTGAACTTGATTTTCAACCTTACTCGCTGAAAGAAAGCGAAGAGTACATGAACGCTGCCCAACTCGAGCATTTTCGAAAAATTTTGCTGGGATGGAAGCAAGCTTTGATGGAACAAGTCGATCAAACCGTTTCTCACATGCAAAATGAACCCGGCAACTTGGCTGATCCGAATGATTGCGCCACGCGGGAAGAAGAATTTAATTTAGAACTGCGTACTCGTGATCGTGAACGTCAGCTCATCAAAAAAATTGAATCGACTTTGCAGCAAATCAAGCAAAACGAATATGGTTTTTGCACACAATGCGGCGAAGAAATCGGCGTACGCCGATTAGAAGCGCGCCCTACCGCAAGCTTATGCATTGATTGCAAAACATTGGCGGAAATTCGTGAAAAACACTACTCCAGTTAAGCTGGATGTGCTCATGGCGATTGCTGAAAGGCACTCTGTCCGTGCTTTTCTTGATATGCCTGTCGACAAGCACCTGATCGAAACCCTCCTGGAACATGCAGGCCGTGCGCCTTCCGGCAAAAACACGCAACCGTGGCATGTGGACATCGTGATGGGGCAATCTCTGCACACCCTCTCAGACGCCCTTCTCCAGGCACGCACGACAAATATGCCGGCAAACCCGGACTATCAATATTACACCCAAGCACAGCAAGAGCCTTATGTTAGTCGCGCATTTGCATGCGGCATGGCTTTATACGGCGCATTAGACATAGACAGGCGTGACAAGGCAAAACGCCTGGCACAGTGGAACCTGAATTACCGTTTTTTTGGCGCTCCCGTGGGGTTGATCATTCATCTCGATAAAAATTTGGCCACAGGATCCTGGATGGATTTGGGCATGTTCATTGAAAACATCCTGATAGGCGCTGTGGGTCTAGGCTTAGGCACGTGCCCACAAGCCTCGATCGCAGAATATCCCGACATTGTGCGTCAAAGCCTGGGTATTTCTGACGCGCACAGTATTGCCTGCGGTATTGCATTGGGGTACCCTGACGAGTCTCATCCGGTGAATCAGTACCGCACAGAACGTTTACCATTGAATGGATTTACAGTGTGGCATGACTGATGGTATGATGCGCCCATGAGTATCAAACATTTTTTCAAGCGGCTTGTAACAGGCGACGCACCCACCGGTACGGTTAAAAAGCTCTCACGCCAACAAATTCCCGATCATGTCTTATTGGTGGTCGAAAAATTATCACGGGCAGGTTATCAAGCCTACCTTGTTGGCGGCTGCGTACGAGACTTACTCACAGGCAGCCATCCCAAAGACTTCGATGTCACCACCGATGCGACACCGCAAGAAGTGCGCCGTCTTTTCCGCAACTCACGCTTGATAGGCAGACGTTTTTTATTGGTGCATGTGTTTTTCAAAGATGACTTGATGGTGGAAGTGGCCACTTTCCGCGGCAACCCAACGGATCACAGCCATCAACGCTCTCTGTCGCAAGAAGGCCGAATTTTACAAGACAATGTCTTTGGCAGCATTGAAGAAGATGCCATGCGACGCGACTTCACCATCAACGCATTATTTTACAATCCCCTGCGCGATCAGATAATGGATTACACGGTAGGCCTAGCAGACATTGAACACCGCTTGATCCGCTTGATTGGTGATCCAGAAACCCGATACAGAGAAGATCCCGTCCGCATGTTGCGCGCTTTGCGTTTCGCCGCAAAATTAAATTTCAAGATTGAATCCAAAACGGAAGCCCCGCTGTATCACATGGGCAAATTATTATTATCTGTGCCCCCTGCCCGCCTATTTGAAGAAACCTTGAAACTCTTCACACATGGATATGCTTTATCGGTTTTGGCACTCTTGCGTCAGTATGGCTTTGATAACATTTTATTTCCCAGCATGGCCGGCTACACAGACAAAGATTGGACTTTGATCACAGGAGGCTTGAAGGCCACTGATGAACGCTATCATGCCCACAAAACATGCTCCTCTTCTTTTTTAATCGCTTTATTTTTATATCCCGCTTACCGAGAGCGCGTGCTGTCGCTGAGCGCAGGGAAACGCGTGGGCTATCTCTTGAAGGAAGAAGCAATTGCGCAAGTACTCCGTACAGCTTGCGCGGTGCTGTGCATTCCGAAACGGATCACGTATACGGTTCGCTCGATTTGGCATTTACAATACGCATTGATCACCGTTAAACCCAATCAAGTCGAACGCTTGGTCGCGCATCCTGAGTTCCGTCCCGCCTTTGATCTCTTGTGGTTACGCGCAAACACGAATGAACCCGAACTGATGGAATGGGCAACTTGGTGGAAAAAACATTATGGTGATAGCGTGCCCGTTCAACATGAAGCCAAAAAATTACAAAAAAGAGGCGAGTTTCGTCGCAGACAACAGGGTTGAAAGCATGACGGCTCAAAAAGCATTTATCGCGCTCGGCAGCAATCTTGATCACCCAACAGCGCAGCTGGAAAAAGCGATTCACTCCATTGGTGCGATTCCACAGTGTACATTACTTCAGATTTCTCCCTTTTATCAAACCAAACCGATGGGATTTACAGCACAAGACGACTTTATCAATGCAGTTGTTTTGGTTGAAACCTCTCTGTCCCCGCTAACATTGCTACAACATTTAATGAACATTGAGCAATCACAGGGCCGTGTGCGCACATTTAAAAATGCGCCTCGCACGATTGATTGTGACATTGTCTTGTTTGGCAACGTTGTGATGAATACACCCGAACTGACAATACCCCACCCCGGATTAACTGAGCGGGATTTTGTCTTAAAACCCCTGCTCGATATCGCACCTGATGCTTGCCTGCCCGATGGGCGAAAGATTGGCGTGATTTGCACACCAAGTGTCCAGCATGCTGAACCTCTATAAATGTCGTAAAAGACTGCGATTTAATAAAGCAGTCCAAAAAGATATAAAGGAATCCTATAGCCCATGCCAACTTCTAAACCATCCACTGCCAAGTATGCATTTGGTTCATCTTTCAGATGTTATAAAGGACTTCTAATGTCACTGTCATCTACCTATTACAAAAAACCTCAATATTTGTAATATACAGATGACACTTTTGCAAGGATCCTACAATTGCTTTCGGAGGACATACAGCAATATCCCGCCATGTTCATAGTAACTGCGTTCCAACGGGGTATTTAAACGTACATCTGCTTTAAATGTCTTTTGTGAACCATCGGGCCCATTGGCAACCACCGTGACTTCTGTCGCTTCACCGTTATTCAAGCCTTGGATATCAAACGTTTCATTCCCCTTCAATTCCAACTCACGTGCACCTTCACCAGACTTAAATTGCAAAGGTAAAATTCCCATGCCAATCAGATTGGAACGGTGAATGCGTTCATAACTTTGTGCAATCACAGCACGTACACCCAATAATTTCGGCCCTTTCGCTGCCCAATCGCGTGAAGAACCAGAACCATATTCTTGACCAGCAATCACGATCAAAGGCACGCCTGCTTTCTCATAACGCACGGCCGCATCAAAAATCGACATTTCAGTACCTTCAGGAAAATGGCGCGTGAAACCGCCCTCTTTCTCTACCAATTGATTGCGCAAACGCACATTCGCAAACGTGCCGCGAACCATGACTTCGTGATTACCACGGCGAGAACCGTATGAATTAAAATCTTCAACTTTAACGCCATGTTCCAGCAAATACGCTGCCGCAGGACTCGTTTTGGAAATAGAACCAGCTGGTGAAATATGATCAGTGGTGACGCTATCGCCGAGCAATGCCAAACAATGCGCACCCTGGATTTCACGGATTTTAGGAACAGCTTTTGTCATGCCATCGAAATAAGGGGGTAGTTTCACATATGTGGATTTCGGCCATGCATATAATTCACCTTTTGGCACAGGCAAACTTTTCCATTCATCATCACCATCGAACACACTGGCATACTCTTTCGAAAACATCTCAGATGTCACAAAATCACGGATGTGTCGTGCTATATCCGCTTGTGAAGGCCAAATATCCTTCAAGAAAACATCTTGACCATGTTGGTCTTGACCAATGGGTTCATGATAAAAATCAATGTCCATGCGGCCAGCCAACGCATAAGCGACCACGAGCGGCGGTGACGCCAAATAGTTTAATCGCACTTCAGGGTGAATACGACCTTCGAAATTACGATTGCCCGACAACACAGCGGCGACATGCAAATCTTTTTGTCTGATCGTCTCACTGATCGATTCAGATAAGGCCCGAGTTACCAATACACGTTGTGCAACCGTACCCAACCAAGTAAAAACCCAATGCTTCGAGTGATGACAATAAATGAGATTTTTTCAAATAATCGGTGACGACACGCGAGCCCGGTGCTAACGATGTTTTCACCCAGGCAGGAACCTTCAATCCTTTTTCAACGGCGCGCTTGGCAACCAAGCCAGATGCCAGCATCACCGCAGGATTGGATGTGTTGGTACAACTGGTGATTGCTGCAATCACGATCGAGCCATCCCGCAAGGCAGTACGTGACAAATGCGCTGTATCAAGTGTTGGTTTCGCTGTTTGTATCGTATTCAAGAAACTGGTTTTGGCGTCTTTCAATCCAATGCGATCTTGTGGACGTTTCGGCCGGCGATCGACGGTTCAACATCGTTCAAATGCAAATGCAATGTGTCCGTATATTGAGGTTCAGGCATACCTGTTTCACGGAATAACCCTTGTTTTTTGTAGTATGCTTCAACCAATGCAATGTGTGATTCAGAGCGACCAGACAAACGCAAGTAATTCAATGTTTCTTTATCGACAGGAAAGAAACCGCAGGTTGCACCATACTCAGGTGCCATGTTCGCAATGGTTGCGCGATCAGCGAGTGGCAGATCATCTAGTCCATCGCCATAAAATTCGACAAATTTATCCACCACGCCACGCTTGCGCAACATTTCAGTGACGCGCAATACCAAATCGGTGGCGGTTGCGCCTTCTGATAATTTGCCTGTTAATTTAAAACCGATCACGTCAGGAATCAACATCGCCATCGACTGTCCCAACATGGCTGCTTCTGCCTCGATACCACCCACACCCCAGCCTAACACCCCAAGGCCATTGATCATGGTAGTGTGCGAATCAGTGCCTACTAGCGTATCGGGATAAACCCATGTTTCATTTCCGACTTCTTGTGTGAACGCCACGCGCGCCAAATATTCGAGATTAACTTGATGACAAATACCGGTATCAGGCGGCACAACGGAAAAATTGGAAAATGATTGTTGACCCCAACGTAAAAATTGATAACGCTCTTTATTACGCTGCATTTCATAATGATTATTCACATTGATGGCATTCAGTTCGCCATAGGCATCCACTTGCACGGAATGGTCGATCACCAATTCGGCAGGTTGCATGGGATTGATTTTTTCAGGATCACCCCCGAGAGCCTTCATCGCATCGCGCATGGCGGCCAAATCCACCACTGCAGGCACACCTGTAAAATCTTGCATGAGCACGCGTGCAGGCATGAACGTGACTTCGCGTGTTTTATTGTTCGATGCATGATCGTTAACTGCGAGCAATGCTTGAATATCTTCTTCATGCACGTCTTCCGAAACACCCAATCGACGTGATGCATTTTCCAATAGAATACGCAATGAAATAGGCAATCGTTGTAATTGTTCGGCAGAGGCCATTTTATTCAAATTGAAAAATGTATATGTTTTCCCGTTAACCTGTAATGTGTCCCGTGTGTTCATGCATATCTCCTTTAGGCTTTGATGAGGGGCAAATATCGGGGTTGCCATAAAATGCTATCAACGCGTTCTGCCGCGCTGAGCTTGTCTGTCACGCGTGCCAAACCTTCATCCATGGCGACCTGTGCGACGGCCAATGCAATTTGATACGCTGCCTCTTTTGCTTCTGTGATTGGTGCAAGCAAAGCCGCATCTGGATCATGCAACACAGGCGACAATTCTGCCAACGCTTCGCATGCCGCCCACAACATCGCATCCGTGAGGATACGCGCACGTGTGGCCAAAATCGCCAAGCCCAAACCAGGGAAGGCCAGGGCATTATTTGCTTGAGCAATGATGCGGGTTTTGCCATTGATCTCAACTGGCTGGAACGGGCTGCCGGTGGCCACCATCACGCGACCGTCTGTCCAATGCAATAAATCGCGTGGATTGGCTTCTGCACGTTCGGTCGGATTGGATAAAGGCATGATGATAGGACGCTTCACATGCTGCGCCATTGTTTTCACAATCTTCTCGCTGAAAGCGCCAGCTGCAGCTGATGTACCAATTAATACGGTTGGTTTGACATGGCTCACGACTTCCTCTAAAGACACATGCTCAGGGCTGCATCCCCATGCCTTCACTTCTGCGGCTGTGCGCATATAGGGACGTTGGAAGGATTTCACTTCTTTCCCTTCCACGATCAAACCCTGGCTATTCAATAGCCAGAACTTAGAACGCGCTTCGCGCTCTGGCATGCCTGAACGGATCAAGGCGGCCGCGATTTGATCCGCAATGCCCACACCTGCCGCTCCTGCGCCGTAAATCACAATGCGTTGATCTGCAATGGTTTGTTTTGTTGCTTTGAGTGCTGCTAAAATTGCTGCCAAACACACCACGCCAGTGCCTTGAATGTCGTCGTTAAAACTAGAGTGTTCTTCTTTGTAACGCTCCAACACAGAATGTGCGGCATCACGGCCAAAATCCTCCCAATGCAAGAAACTGTGCGGGAATTGTTTGGCCACACTTTTCACAAAACGATCGATAAAGTCATCGTACTCTTGACCACGCAAGCGTTCATGGCGCCAGCCTAAATAAAGTGGATCATTCAACAGCGTTTGATTGTCCGTTCCCACATCCAGCATCACGGGCAATGTTTTACCGGGATTAATGCCTGCACACAGCGTATACACCATGAGTTTTGCGACAGGGATATCCATCCCGCCGATGCCCTGATCGCCGATGCCCAACACCCCACTGCCATCTGTGGCGACAATGAGGTCGATATCCGGGTGGGTGCGGTTGGAAATCATCATGTCCATGTCATTGCGGTCGGGATAAGCAATATACAACCCTCGTGGAGCGCGGAATTCACGCGAATATTGCTTCACAGCGTTCCCAATAATCGGGGTGTAAATGATTGGCATCATTTCTTCGAGATGATCACTGACCAGTTTGTAAAAGAGAACTTCATTTCGCTCATGTAAGTTATAAAGATAGATATGCTGACTGAGATCGACCGTGTATCGTTTGTATTGTTCATAAGCACGGGCGACTTGCTCATCAAGGGTTTCGACCCGCGCCGGCAGCTTCCCCAGCAGTCCAAAGGCACGCCGCTCCTCAGCGGTAAACGCGGTACCTTTGTTCAGCAGAGGGGTATTCATCAATAATTTACCGGTCAGGCTGGTGACGATGGTATCGTTTTGAAAATTGAAATCCAACATCTGTTCGTTTCCCATGACTAAAGTACCGTGTATTGTATGGTAAGTAACGAATAATGGCAATGTGGACTATAATTCAGACATGAACAAATTCGTCCATCCCACAAAACACACCGTGACCTTGCCGGATCCCTTGGGCACCCACCAAATGGTTTACCATGAATGGGGCAACCCAAACAATCCTCGTGTGCTGGTCTGTATGCATGGATTAACGCGCAATGGCCGGGATTTCGACTTCCTAGCCGCTGCCCTGTGCGATCATTACCGAGTTCTTGCGCCTGACTTGATTGGCCGGGGCAAAAGTGATTGGCTGAAGGATCCTCATCTTTATACGATTGAACAATACATAAACGATATCAGTGGTTGGATGAAACAGCTCAATTTACAAAAAGTAGATTGGATGGGGGCTTCCATGGGCGGCCTTTTGGGGATGCTATTGGCCGCAAAACCCCACTCGACTATTCAGCGGTTAGTCCTCGATGATGTCGGCCAGTCATCCGCCAAGAGGCCATGGCAAAATTAAGCTCGGACGTACAAGCTAACCCTACCTTTAAAAGCCTAGGCGAACTCAAAGATTTCTTGAAGCAAATCTATAGCCACACCGGAGACATGGAACCTTACCATTGGGATCACCTGCTCGCGCATGATCATATTGCCGTGGGCGACGGTACTTATGCGCGCGCCTACGATCCACAATTATTCATGTCCTTCGCCTCGTTTAAAAATAAAGATATCACTTTCTGGCCCGTGTTCAACGCATTACGTATCCCAATTTTTGTATTACATGGGGAAAATTCCAACGTGCTTACACCAGATATTTGTGCCGAAATGAAAAAACATCAGCCGAACATGACCGTGGTTGATTTGCCCAATATTGGCCATGCACCATCCCTCATGGATGAACGGTTCATTCAATTGGTGGTCGATTGGCTGGTTAAGTGATGTCATCGTGCAGCCCCCTCTGAAGGGGGCAGCTGAGAATACACGACCTAGATACCGTTGAGACATATCACTAAGGATTACATCCGACAGTACTGTCTTGACAAGCAGTTCCGTTTTGGTTTAACACACACTTGGTATTCACATATGATGGATAACTGCTGTTATTTCCATAGTAGTTAGTACAATTTCCAACAGACACAGCGCTGCAACCATTTTCAGCTTTGTTAGAAGGACACATAACAGGGTTGCATTGCGCGCCCTTATCACGTTTACAGAAGCAGCCAAACGTGTCGGAACCATCAAGGGCAAGTCGCGCACCGCCGCTTTGACACCGATATGATTTACCATTGTAGGAGTTATACTCATAAACGTTGTAGCAGTTTGCAACAGCGCCGCTGCAAGACGCGGCATCCGAGCCGGCTTGCACGTTGATACACTGATTAGATGTTGCTATGCTGCCAGAGCAATTTGGGTGACCGGCGTAAATAGGGTTGATGGCGACTACTAACAGCAGAGTAGCCAGTATTTTGGTCAGTGATTTTGGCATGTCATGGTTCCTGTTGCAAAAGAAGGTTGTTTATTAAAAGATAGCTCAAATAAGAAGGATGACAACCCCCGACGTGCAAACCGGCGCGCCTACGGCGCAGGGGCGGGAATACCCGCCCCTACAGGGGGCGAAGACCAAAGCCTTCGTAAGCATATTAAGGAGGATTACACCCGGTAGTACTGTTTTGACAAGCAGTTCCGTTTACCTCACACTTGAGATTCACATATGGTGGATAACCGCTGATATTTTCTGCATAGTAGCCAGTGCAATCTGCAGCAGACACAGCGCTGCAACCTTGATTAGCTTTCTTAGAAGGACACATAACAGGGTTGCATCGCCCGCCGCCGGAATTACGTAGACATGTTAACGATATCTTGTTATTAGTTAAAGCCTTTTCAGCCGCAGTATTACGTCCACACGCATATGACTTACCACCGACAGAATTGTACTCATAGTACGTTGTACAATCAGTGCCGTAACCTGCTACGCCGCTGGTAAGAGAATACCAAATCTCTCCACAATCATTAGCAGTTGCTATGCTGCCAGAGCAATTTGGGTAACCAGCATAAGTAGGGTTGATGGCGACTACTAACAGCAGAGTAGCCAGTATTTTGGTCAGTGATTTTGGCATGTCATGGTTCCTGTTGCAAAAGGAGGTTGTTTATTAAAAGATAGCTCAAATAAGAAGGATCACAACCCCCGACGTGCAAACCGGCGCGCCTACGGCGCAGGGGCGGGAATACCCGCCCCTATCCTAATGTTTCCTGATGGTGTCTTCGTCCGATTTATCCTGATGCGCCGTCACGGCGGGTGAGACCGTTGTGTCTGAGATCGCGTGGCACAGGAGGATGCAGCAGGGCAATATCCAGCACTTGATCAATCCAACGCACAGGCACAATCTTGAGATCTTCCAAAACGTTTTTGGGGATTTCTTTCAAATCACGCTCATTTTCAATCGGGATGATCACCGTCTTGATGCCTGAGCGGCGCGCGGCCAGCAGTTTTTCTTTCAAGCCGCCAATCGGCAATACTTCGCCACGTAAGGTAATTTCACCAGTCATGGCAACATCAGCATGGACAGGAATACCCGTTAAGGCAGATACCATTGCCGTGCACATGCCAATACCTGCACTTGGACCATCTTTCGGGGTGGCACCCTCAGGCACGTGAACGTGCATGTCAAATTTTTCATAAAAATCGACTGGTACGCCCAACGCTTGCGAACGGCTGCGGATCACCGTGAAGGCAGCTTGAATGGATTCTTGCATCACCTCGCCCAATTGCCCCGTGCGGGTGACTTTGCCCTTACCCGGTGAAGAAGCGGCTTCAATCGTGAGCATTTCACCGCCAACAGACGTCCAGGCCAACCCGTTGACTTGCCCAATGCGATCATCTTCATGCATGACGTCGAAACGGAATTTCGCTACACCTAAAAACTTTTCAAGATTATTTGGCGTAACCGTCGTCTTCGCTTCTTTCGGTTTGATCACATTTTGCTTAACGACTTTGCGGCAAATTTTTGAAATTTCACGTTCGAGACTGCGAACACCTGCTTCACGTGTATAATCACGGATGATTTGCTTAACGGCTGCATCAGTGACTTTGATTTCATCATCTGTCAGACCGTTGTTTTTAATTTGCTTGGGCAGCAAATAATTCAACGCAATGTTCATTTTTTCATCTTCCGTATAACCCGCCAGACGGATCACTTCCATACGATCCAATAAAGCATCAGGGATACTCAATGAATTTGAAGTGGCAATGAACATGACATCCGACAAATCGAAATCCACTTCTAAGTAGTGATCGCTGAAGGTATCATTTTGTTCCGGATCCAATACTTCCAATAAAGCAGCAGCAGGATCACCGCGGAAATCACTCGCCATTTTGTCGATTTCATCGAGCAAAAAGAGGGGATTACGCACGCCGACTTTGGCTAATTTTTGCAAAATTTTACCAGGCATGGAACCAATGTATGTCCGACGGTGACCCCGAATTTCAGCTTCATCACGCACACCACCGAGTGAAATGCGGACAAATTCACGGCCAGTAGCACGCGCAATCGATTGCCCTAGTGATGTCTTGCCCACGCCAGGAGGAGCCGTACCAAACACAAAATGGGGCTGTACTGTTTCAATTTAGTGGCATGGTGCTCTGCTTGCAATTTTTTCGAGACTTTGCCTTTTTTCTTGCTCGCCTTGGCGGACAAACTGTGTAAACGCCCTTCGACGGCCAGATGTTCAATGATCCGTTCTTTCACTTTTTCAAGACCATAATGATCTTCATCCAAAATCTTTTCAGCAAGCGCCAAATTGTAGGTGAGCTGAGACGCCTTTTTCCATGGCACTTGCAACATCCAATCCAGGTAGTTGCGGGTGACCGTGGCTTCAGCAGACATGGGCGACATGAGTTTCAATTTACTGAGTTCTGCGAGGGCTTTGGCCTTGGCTTCCTCAGGCATACCCGCTTCTTCTATTTTACGCGCCAAAGCTTCAGCTTCATTGGGCACATCATCAAGTTCAGACAATTCTTTTTGAATCGCTTGCATTTGTTCTTTCAAGAAATATTCGCGTTGCGTTTTTTCCATCTGGCCTTTGACTTGCACACGAATACGTTTTTCAACTTCCAACAAATCCAAGGATTTTTCTAAAAAAACCAATAATTTTTCAAGACGCTCATCAACGGCCAGTGTTTCCAAAATAGATTGCTTTTCATCGATCTTGAGAGGCATATGAGCTGAAATAGTGTCCGCTAAACGGCCCGGATCTTCAATGCTCGCAAGAGAGCTTAAGATTTCAGGAGGGATTTTTTTATTGAGTTTCACATAATTTTCGAATTCATTGAGCACAGAACGCGTGAGCACTTCTGTTTCAATGCTGTTTCCCATTTGACTCGGCAAAATTTCATATTGCGCTTCTAAATAAGTGCCATTATGAAATTGTTCTAAAACGCGCGCACGTTCAGTGCCTTCAACCAATACTTTGAGTGTCCCATCAGGCAGTTTCAATAATTGAAGGATATTCGCGCAAGCGCCAATATCGTAGAGATCCTTCCAACGGGGCGAATCAATGGAAGGATCGCGCTGTGCGACCAGTAAAATCTGCTTATCGGCGTTCATGGCAGCGGCTAGCGCAGCCACGGATTCTTCGCGACCCACAAACAGTGGGATCACCATGTTGGGGGATACCACCACATCGCGTAGGGGGAGAACCGGCAAACGGTCAGCGTGTTGCTCTGGCGCTTGGTGAGTATCGAGTATCGATCTATCGTCTTGTCCAAAAACCATGAATATCCTCCCAGTGTGATAGGGTTAACCAATAAAACCCATAGGAAATACATGGGGCAAAACACTGCAGAATTCAAGTCTATGCTTCGTTGGCTTTAGGAAGTTCCTCTGGGTTTTTATAGACCAGCAAGGGTTCAGATTCACCTAAAATGACACTTTCATCAATCACGACCTTAGAAATATGCTGGGATGAAGGAATATCGTACATCGTATCCAACAGCACATTTTCTAGAATAGAGCGTAAACCGCGCGCACCGGTTTTGCGTTGCAAGGCTTGCTTTGCAACGGCAATCAGCGCACTTTCACGGAACTCAACTTCCACCCCTTCCATGCCAAACAAATGTTGATATTGCTTTATCAAGGCATTTTTAGGTTCGGTCAAAATTTGGATCAATTGTGTTTCGTCGAGCTCAGTCAACGTGGCCACCACAGGTAAGCGCCCAATAAATTCGGGAATAAGCCCATAGCGGATCAGATCTTCGGGTTCCACTTGTGCCAACACTTCACTGACTGTTTTTCGGTCAGACTTGCCTTTCACTTCAGCAGAAAAACCGATGCCGCCCTTCTCAGAACGCTCCAGAATCACTTTCTCAAGGCCTGCGAACGCACCCCCACAAATGAATAATATGTTGGAGGTATCCACTTGCAAAAATTCTTGTTGTGGATGCTTGCGACCACCTTGTGGAGGAATCGCGGCCACCGTGCCTTCGATCAATTTCAATAAGGCTTGTTGAACGCCTTCCCCCGATACGTCACGGGTGATTGAAGGGTTCTCCGATTTACGGGAAATTTTATCAATTTCGTCGATGTAAACAATGCCGCGCTGTGCGCGTTCGATGTCGTAATCACATTTTTGCAGCAACTTTTGAATGATGTTTTCAACATCTTCACCCACATACCCTGCTTCCGTGAGCGTCGTGGCGTCTGCCATGGCGAAAGGCACATTCAATAAGCGCGCCAATGTTTGCGCCAATAAAGTTTTACCACTGCCTGTGGGGCCAATGAGCAGGATATTGCTTTTGCTCAGCTCAACTTGATCACCCGAGCCCTTTTTGCCAGACATACTCAAGCGCTTGTAATGATTGTAAACGGCCACAGCCAATACTTTCTTGGCCTTTTCTTGGCCAATGACATATTCATCCAAAGTGTCGTTGATTTCACGGGGTGTAGGCAGCTTTTGTTGGGTTTCACCATTTTTATCGGTGGTCTCTTCCACAATGATATCTGTGCACAATGCCACACATTCATCACAGATATAAACAGATGGACCCGCAATAAGTTTACGCACTTCATGTTGGCTTTTGCCGCAGAAGGAGCAGTAAAGTAATTTACCCTCTCCCTGTGTTCCTGATTTGCTCATCCAGATTCCTCGTTAAGCAGCAGATTCTTTATTATCACTGGCGGGTGGAACACGGCGTTCCAGCACGGAATCGATCAAACCATATTTCAACGCCTCTTGGGCGGTCATGATATTGTCGCGATCCGTGTCCAACTTGACCTTCTCGAGGGGTTGACCGGTATGTTTCGCCAATAACACGTTTAAACTTTCACGCATGCGCAAAATTTCGCGAGCATGGATTTCAATATCACTTGCCTGCCCTTGAACACCACCCAACGGTTGATGAATCAAGATGCGTGAGTTAGGCAATGCATAACGCTGCCCTGGTGCACCACCAGCCAATAAGAAAGCACCCATGCTGCAGGCTTGACCCATGCAATACGTGGCGACTTTAGGACGGATGAATTGCATCGTATCGTAAATGGACATGCCTGCCGTGACAGACCCACCTGGGGAGTTAATGTACAGGCTGATGTCTTTGTCAGGATTCTCAGATTCCAAGAATAACAACTGTGCGACAATCAGATTGGCCATGTGATCTTCCACTTGACCCACCAAAAAAACCACACGTTCTTTCAAGAGACGTGAAAAAATATCGTAAGAACGTTCGCCGCGGGCGGATTGCTCCACCACCATGGGAACCAGCGTGTTGTAGAAGTCAGACATTTTCATTTATCCTTAAGCGTTGGATTTCGCTTTTTCCAAAGCGCGCAATTTCTGGGGTAGCTCTTTATAGCTTAGCGCTTCTTCGGTTTCTTGCACGCGTTCAAGCAAATGATTTACGGCTTGCTCTTCTAGAATGATAGAAGCAAGCAAGTTGCGTAAACGAGGCGTCTTGTATATGTTATCAAGCTCACCTTTAGGATCGCGGGTACGGAACGCCATTTCCATAGCGGCGCGGTACATTTTGGCTTCATCCAGTTTGATTCCTTCTTGGCGAATGTATTGCCCCAAAATCAAACTTAATTTCACACGACGCTCAGCTTCTTCGGTGTGACCGCAAGCTGCGCCTTCTTCGTGTGCGTGATCATGCTGATGTTCATGGTGTAATGCAGCCACTTCTTGATCGATCAAGCCCTTGGGCACAGACAAATCACTGTGTTGCTTCAAAAGATATTGCAACAGTTCTTCTTTCATGAAGCTGTTCAACATGCGCTTGGCATTCTCATGCAAATTCTTTTCAACATCAGCACGCAATGCATCCACCGTGCCTGCTTCGACACGAGCCACTTCTTTGATGAATTTTTCATCGATTTCTGGCAGCTCAGGCGCTTCAACAGATAAAACATCCAAATCGAAGTGAGCAGTTTTGCCTGCTAATTCATCGCGGAAATAGTCTTCAGGGAATGGCAAATCGAATGATAACTTACCGCCTGCGACAGCACCCACCAATGCATCTTCAAAGCCAGGAATGGCCTCTTTCGAGCCGATTTGCATGGACATTTGTGCATCTTTCTCAAAAAAATCGTTTTCGCCGCTGATTTTACCCGTCAGCTTGAAATGCACGCGCATCCCTTCTTTGGCAGCGCCTTCCACCGGTGTCCAGTTGGCAGCACGTGTGCGCAAACGTTCGATGGCTTCATCGATATCACCCGAGGCAACCACTACTTTAGGTTTGCTGAGCCCAATCGGGTTTAAGCCTTTTAAGGTCACTTCAGGATAAATGTCGAAAGTGACTGAAAATTTTAAAGGTTGACCTGCTTCTGCTTTTTCAATATCCAGCACAGGACGACCGGCCAGGATTAATTTTTCATTTTCAACGGTTTGACGAATTGAATCGTCTGTCATTTTATTGATGACTTCATAACGCGCCTGATCCGTCACCCGTTTTTTGACGTCTCCACGCAGTATAGCCTTGCCTGGACGGAATCCATCAACCTTCAATGTTTTAGACAGTTTTTTGAGCTCTTGAGTGCAAGCTGCCTCAAATACCTCAGACGGCACTGTGACCAGCAGCTTTCTTTCATGGGGACCGATTTTTTGTAGGGACATTTCCATTGAGACAGAAGACATAACACGTACCTCTTTGACAGTGATGGTGCGAAAGGAGAGACTCGAACTCTCACGGGTTTCCCCACTGGAACCTAAATCCAGCGCGTATACCAATTTCGCCACTTTCGCTTAAAATATGGGGTGAGCGATGGGATTTGAACCCACGACGACCGGAATCACAATCCGGGGCTCTACCAACTGAGCTACGCCCACCAAACTAGTTTCAAATTCGCGCCCGGCAGGACTCGAACCTGCTACCCTCGGCTTAGAAGGCCGATGCTCTATCCAGATGAGCTACGGGCGCAGTAGGTTCTGACCCTAAAGCTACTAACCAGGCCATCAGCCGCAGGTTTTTGCGCTTCGGTGCTTGCCTCTATAACCAGCGCCATCCACTCGGCTAAGCGCTTTAGGGACAGAACCTATTCGTCCTAACGGGTTTTCGGGGCAGAGGGATTCGAACCCCCGACTTCCTGAACCCAAATCAGGCGCGCTACCAAACTGCGCTATACCCCGTTCCATACTACGGAAGCGACGATCATACCCAAGGTTTAGCAATAACGCAATGACTATTTTCTGAAAAAACTTTCGTGATGGAGTAGAATGGTTTTTCCTAAGTTTGGAGGGATTATGTCAAAGATAATTGATGGCAGAAAACATGCGCAGACCTTACTGGCAGAAGTGGCGAGCAAGATTGAACAACGCATCGCTGAAGGTTTTCCTCGTCCCGGTCTTGCGGTGGTCCTCGTTGGCGATGATCCAGCCTCACAGGTTTACGTCAAACATAAAATCAAAGGCTGCGAAACTGTGGGCATCAGCTCTTTTGTCCATCGCATGCAGGCGGATTGTACACAAGCCCAATTGCTTCAGTTGATCCATGATCTCAATGAGGATGCTGCCGTTCACGGCATTCTCGTCCAATCCCCCCTCCCAGCCCACATGGACATGCAAGCTGTGATTGAAGCGATTCCGCCCCATAAAGATGTCGACGGTTTTCATCCTTACAATTTAGGACGACTGGCTCAACGGGCGCCCTTACTACGTCCCTGCACGCCCTATGGGATTATTCGGATGCTACAGGCCGAATCGTTGCCTATTAAGGGGCAATATGCGGTGATGGTCGGCGCATCCAACATTGTTGGGCGCCCCATGATGCTGGAGTTCCTCAATGCCGGGGCGACAGTCACTTGTTGCCACCGTTTCACACAGGATTTGGCGAGCCATGTCTCTCAAGCGGATATCTTGGTGGTTGCCACGGGGGTTGCAGGACTGGTGCAGGGGCGGGATATCAAACTCGGCGCCACGGTGATTGATGTGGGGATCACCCGCCTGCCGAATGGCCGCCTGGTCGGCGATATTGATTTTGAGAGCGCCCAAGCACGCGCGGGCGCCATTACCCCTGTCCCCGGCGGCGTTGGGCCCATGACCGTGGCACAGTTGATGGATAATACATTGAAGGCGGCCATGGCATTATAGAAAAGAGCATTCAAAATGAACGTTCACCAGGAGATTGGTTCATGCCCTATTTATCGAATTTTCATGTCATACGGCCTGCATTTGAGTACGCGCAGGCCGATGCATTGGAGTGGATTGCGCGAGCCCATCAAATGTCTCAGGCCTATGACACGTCTGATGAAAATAATGAAATATTTTATGAGAAAATCGCAAGGCTCTTGATCAAAATCGGTATTGGCATGAAAAAAATTGAAAAGAGAAGCTCTGCAGTTCCAGATTACACGCACACTGACTTTAACGCGATGACTATCTACGCTATCACGCTGGATAAAAAAGAAGGTCATGATTTAAAAACACGATCAGATTTTTTTGAACAATCTGCTGATAATACGTTTGAATCGTTTTATGACAGCTCGCCACTCCCCGACCATCTATTGCAAGTGACTTGCACAGGTTACACGTATCCCAGCGCCGCGCAAAAAATAGTCTCCCTAAAAAAAGCTTTTCAAACCACTATCACCAATGTCTATCACATGGGTTGTTATGCAGCGATTCCCGCTATTCGCCTTGCATCCGGGATGCTCAAAGATCAACAAACTGCCGATATTGTGCATACAGAAATCTGTTCGTTGCACATGAATCCTGCTCTGCATGATCCCGAACAATTGGTAGTCCAAACATTGTTTGCAGATGGATTTATCAAATATACAGTCAGCAATATTCAGCAAAAGGGATTTGAAGTGCTATCAACCCACGAAGTGCTTATCCCTGAATCTATCGACTCCATGAGCTGGAAACAAGAAAGCTGGGGCATGAAAATGCACATTGCAAAATCGGTGCCATCATTGATACAA
This sequence comes from uncultured Gammaproteobacteria bacterium, assembly GCA_963848305.1. Lineage (GTDB taxonomy): Bacteria > Pseudomonadota > Gammaproteobacteria > JABCZS01 > JABCZS01 > CAWKDC01. The sequence goes on from CAWKDC010000001.1 coordinate 706,066, forward strand.
CATCACGTTGCAGCATGTGTGAAAACACTCTTTGAAAAAGCGCAGATACCTTTTCAGGAAGCTTATTACGCCATTCACCCAGGCGGACACTAAAATCATCGAAGCCACTGCACAAACATTGGGACTAAAGGAATATCAATTCCAACACAGCACGGATATTTTAAAACAATGCGGGAACATGTCTTCCGCGACACTGCCCCATATTTGGAACCATCTGTTGCATGATGATGCTGTTCAAGATGGTGCGGTGATACTGAGCCTGGCCTTTGGACCAGGGCTCACCGTTGCTGGGGCGGTCATGCGAAAGTGTTAGCTGTACTTCCAGCGCGTTCCGCCACCAGGAATATCCTCGAGCAATATGCCTTTTCGGGCTAATTCCAAACGGATATCATCGGATTTATCGAAGTCTTTATGTTGACGCGCGTGTTCGCGCTTTTGAATGAGCGCCTCAATCTCTGCGATAGATAAGGAAGATTGTGCGGATTGGCCTTTTAAAAAGGTTTCGGGATCAGACTGCATGATCCCCAATATCCCCCCAAGCTGTATCAATGTGCCTGCCAATTGATCTGCCAGTTCGGTATCAATCGTTTTAGCTACGTTGATCTCACGAGCCAAATCAAATAAAACGGACATGGCTTCAGGTGTGTTGAAATCATCATCCATGGCATTCATAAACGATACTTTCGGCTCAGGTGCAATCGTGTGCTTGACTGGGTTTGTATCACGCAAGGCATTATACAAACGCTCCAGTGAGGCTTTGGCTTTCTCCATGTTTTCGTCGGAATAACTGACATTGCTGCGATAGTGGCTCGATAATAAAAAAAATCGAACAACTTCGGGGTGATATTGCATTAAGACAGATTCAATGGTTAAAAAGTTTTTCAAGGATTTTGACATTTTTTCGTCATTGATATTCACAAAACCCACATGCATCCAAACATTGGCTAAAGGATGATGGTACGCTGCCTCTGATTGAGCGATTTCATTTTCATGATGCGGAAATTGCAAATCGTACCCGCCACCGTGGATATCCAGCGTATGCAGATCTTTCAACGCATGTTTTACCATTGCAGAGCATTCAATATGCCAGCCAGGACGACCTGGACCAAAAGGCGATGGCCAACTGATTTCGTTGTTTTTCGCGCTTTTCCACAACACAAAATCCATGGGCTCGCGTTTCGCGGTATTTACTTCCACACGTTCTCCCGCGCGCATATCTTCTAAATGACGGTGTGATAATTTGCCATAATCTGGAAATGACTTCACTGAATAAAATACATCACCATTTGTGCCAATATACGCGACACCCTGATCAACCAATCGCGTGATCAAAGCCAGCATGTCTGAAATATGATCAGTGGCACAAGGTTCTGCTGTTGGAGACAATGTATTCAATAAATACAAATCGTCGTGCATTTTATCAGTAAAACGTTTTGTCAAGGCATCGATGGTCTCATTGTTTTCAGCCGCGCGCGCGATGATTTTATCGTCAATGTCTGTGATGTTTCGAATATAATTGACTTGATAGCCCAAAAAAGTTAAATAACGATAAACCATGTCAAAGGCGACTGCTGTTCGCGCATGACCAATATGGCAAATATCATACACCGTCATGCCACACACATACATATTCACTGTGTTATCGTTCAGCGGTTTGAATAATGCTTTTTCACGTGTGAGTGTATTGTATATTTTAAGCATGATGCGCTCCTATATAGCTATTCCCCGTTACAATATATCACCCTTTGAACCCTTATATCTTTTAGCATCGTTCAGTCTTTTTTGAATGATATCCACATCACCCAATAACATCACCCATTTATCCATTTCCGGACCATGCAATGTAGACATTAAAGCAATGCGCAAAGGCTGAAATAAAGCCTTGCCTTTTACCTGCGCATGTTCCTTCAAATAAGCGAGCCATGCTTGATAATCGAGCCCATGTTGTTCAAGCGCCGCGATCGCATGATCGAAAAAGGATGCAGGCGTTGCTTTCAAAATGGCTTGACATTCTTCATTCATCAACGTTAATGTGGATTCGCTGAAAGCACGTTCTGCCCATAATACCGCATCGTGCGGGAAAGTGACGTTCGGCGTGACAGTATCAATGAATAAATCTTGTTGATCATCCGGCACGAGTGCATGAACAGCATCGCCCATCCAGGCAAATACCTCAGCAGGCGTTTTGAATTTGAACACTTCTTTTTGCCAAAATAATAATTGATTTTCATCGTAACGAGCGGGAGATCGACCCAGCTGATCAATTTCAAAAAATTTGCCTAAATCTTCAATGCTCATCAATTCATTCTGTGGATAATAATGTCCCAGTCTCGCGAGATAATTCACGACGGCTTCAGGCCAATATCCTTTGAAGCGCATCTCACGAATACTTTGACTGCCATTACGTTTTGACAAGGGAGCCCCATCGGTTCCATTGATCAAAGCAAAATGACCGTATTGTGGCGCCTTCATGCCGAGTGCCTGCAAAATCATTAATTGACGAGGCGTGTTGGTGAGGTGATCTTCTCCCCGAAAGGCATGGGTCACGCCCATCACGGAATCGTCGATCGCATTACAAAACATAAATGACGAACCACCATCCGCTCGACGAATGATGAAATCACCGATGTCGTCTGTGGCAAAAGTTTTTTCACCTTGCACCAAATCATTGAAGACAACATGGGTTGCACGTGGAATGCGAAAACGCAACACAGCTTTCTGCCCTTGAGCATATTTTTGTGCGACTTCTTCTTTCGTTAAGCGTGAACAGCGGCCATCATACCGAGGGGGTTGACCTGCGATCCGTTGCATTTTGCGACTGATTTTCAATTGTTCTTCTGTGCAAAAACAAGGATAGGCTAAATCCATGTCCAATAGTTTTTGATAATACAACTCATAGACTGTCTGACGCTCAGACTGGCGATAGGGTGCATGGGTGCCGTTGCACCCCTCGCCCTCTTGCCAATCTAACCCAAGCCAGCGCAGATCTTCCATCAAATAATGGATAAATTCTTCTTCAGAACGCATTTCGTCAGTGTCTTCAATCCGCAACAAAAAGATTCCTCTTTGATGCCGCGCAATCATCGCATTGAACAACGCCGTCCGCATGTTCCCCAAATGAATAAACCCAGTTGGACTGGGCGCAAATCGTGTTTTAACTGTCATCTGAAAACCCTTTTTTAGCCACCAGGCATTTTAGCACAGCGCAACGCCAATCTGCTAAACTTAACCCCATGATCACCCAACCTATTTATATCATTTCTGACCTCCATTTGGGGGATACTCATCCCGGCACGCTCGAAGCCTTTGAGCGATTTATCGACATCAAAGCCCGTAACGCCCACGCACTCTATATTCTGGGCGACTTGTTTGAAGCCTGGGTTGGTGATGATGATCACAGCGAAACAGCCCGGCGCGTCTCTGAGCGCTTGAAGCACCTCACTGAACAAGGTGTACCCATTTATTATATGCATGGCAATCGTGATTTCCTGATAGGGAAAAACTTTTTAAATCAATCTGCTATGCAATTTCTACCTGATCCAAGTTTGGTCAGTTTTGATGGGCACCCCCTTCTCATGACCCACGGCGATTTGCTGTGCACCCAGGATACAGGGTATCAGCGTTATCGCCGTTTTGTGCATCATCCCTGGGTACAAAAGCTTTTCCTCGCCCTGCCCCGGTTCATGCGCGATTATCTTGGGGATAAGCTACGCGCAACCTCTCAGATGCAAGGAAGCCGCAAATCCATGGATATGATGGATGTGGATGAACAAACTGTTCAGGTTTGGCTGAAACGATATAAGGCTGATGTCGTCGTTCATGGTCACACCCACAAGCCTTTTGAGCATGTCAAACCCGGTTACACCCGCTTTGTGCTGGGAGCCTGGGATGAAGCCCCCCCAAAAATCCTCTCATATCATCGCGGAAAGTTCACTCTGATGGATATTTAAGCTTGATTTGTCACCGGCCAATACCACGCTTATCTAAACTTTAATCCTTCAGGAGACAAGACCATGACATTCTTCTGCGCCCTGGGATTTGTTTTATGGATAAATCCTACCATCATGGGATTTATGTTTATTTCCAGTGCATTTTATATAATAATCCTATAGATGCAGGATTAATGTTGATATTCATTCAAAAATCATCTATAATCCTGTGACTATAGGATTATACGGGCAACCGCCATGGCTAATAAAGTTAAAAAAATTGACACACCTCATACAACAAAACCTCTCACCGCTGCATTATTGGGTGGGTACGTGCGTGCACGCAGAACACAACTAGGGCTCACCATCGAAGAAGCTGCAGCGTTGTCAGGGGTTGCCAAAGATACGCTAATGAAACTAGAGCACGGACGCCACACCATACAGCTGGGTTCCGCGCTGGCAATTTGTCACGCACTGGGGGTAGAAATCAATGTTGTTTCATGGGAAGGTCACAATGAACAAGATGTCTGGGTTTAAACATCAACTCAAAGCCTACTTGGGGCAAACCTTTATTGCCACCCTTACGTTATTGGAAAACAATCAACTAGAATTTACTTATCAACCTATGTGGGAAGAACAGGGTTATGCCCTATCCCCCCATTTGCCTCTCGACAACAGTGCAGCAAATGATCAATTTCGGATCAAAGTTTTTTTTCAAAATTTATTTCCGGAAGGCGAAAATTTAGAGATTTTTCTCAAAACATTCCACCTCAGCCAATATAATCTTTTTGCAATCACAATGACACTAGGATTAGATTTACCTGGCGCATTGCAGTTGATTTTAACCACGGATACATTGCCTGACACCGGTTCATTTCGTGAAATCCATGAATCTGAAATCGTCGAACGACTGAAACATTACAATGCACATAACCTCGTGATATGGGACGGCAAACCCCGGTTATCTTTGGCAGGTGTGCACCAAAAAATCAACGTTCTTCTCAATCAGGACGGCGTATTAGGATTTGGCGAAGGCAGCCTATGTTCTACTCATATTTTAAAATTTGATCGCTCCCCTGATAAGAATATTGTACTAAATGAGTTTCTCATGATGAGACTGGCAAAATATGTTGGGCTTAATGTTGCAGATGTCTCAGTTCGTTATTTTGATGAATTTAACACTTTACTGATCAAACGATTTGACCGCCAATTGCGTGATAATCGCATCTGGAGACGACATATGATTGATGGTTGTCAGGCGTTAAATTTGATGCCTGAATATAAATATGAACGTCATCTTGGTAGTGGTCGTGATGTAAAGCATTTGCGTGAAGGCGCAAGCCTCCAGTCGTTATTTGAATTTTGTGAGTTGTGCAGAAATCCTGCCTTGGCTAAAAAGCAATGCATCGAATGGACTTTATTTAATCTGATTATTGGGAACACCGATGCACATGGGAAAAACATCAGTTTCTTTGTCTCTGCGGCCGGCATAGAACCTGCACCCATTTACGATTTAATATCGATTCGAATGTATCCTGAATTTTCACAAGAATTAGCAATGGCCATTGGGGATCAATTTGATTCAACAGCCATCTACGCTTATCAACTGGCCGATTTTGCAGATACATGTGGGATCCCTCGTGATTTTGTTACAAAAACATTATTAGATTTGTGCGGAAAAATATCCACAGCACTTTCTGGGCTTCAATCATATGTGAGAAATGAGAAAGAAAAGCATTTTCTCAAAGAATTGACTGAACAGATTCGCGCGCAGATTGCACATTTTGAAACCCAGGCAGACTTGATATCATCAATGATTGTTTAGTGGAACAATCCGGTTAGCCCAGCTATAATCGATCGAGTATCATTCCCTTACCTTTCTCGGAGAAAACACGATGAACATCATAAAAACATTAACAACAACCGCCGTAATGGTTAGCTTAATGATGAATGTGAGCACTGTGGCAAATGCGACCCCAAGCGTAGCAACAGCACAAGAAATCACCGCTGCAGGCACGGCCCTTCAGCAAAGCCACTTGGACACAACTGAACGCCCTTTTACCCGTTGTCCAAGCACGGGTAGAGACTATCCTCAAAGGTACCGCTACGGGTGCAATATGCCAAGGGAAAACACCCGCTGAGTGTGTGACAGCTTGTAGCACCAACTATCCGCTGTACTCCTCCTCTACTGGAGCCCCCACTGCCGCAGAAATGCAGGAAGCGCTACTCATCGCCCTTAACGATAATATCTTAAGTGGCATCCCCTTGCAAAACCTTAACACGTGCTGTAAAGCCGCCAACGGCGGTACAGCTTGCTCGACACCTGCTGTCTCTACTCAATAATCCGACGTATGAATGTAGGAACGCCCCTGTTTTGCAGGGGCGCACTCCTTGCTAAAGGTGTGTATCGAACACCCTGTCTAACCACTTAAACGTCGAGGCATAATTGCCTTTCAGTTTGCCGTGGTGCGCGGTGTGATGTTCTGAAGAACCCAGATGCTTCAAGCGATGCGCAATTCTCGACGGCATGCCTGAATGAATATGGATTTCATTGAAAGGACGGAACAAGGCATAGGCAAATAAGGCATAAGCATTCACCGAACCGCAATATAAATAAATGAAAAATACAGCCAATGCAATACCGATTGTCCCCATCATCCATTCTGCGGGATGCACATACAAATAATCCAGCGGCAAAGGCGAACGAACACGATGATGGATGGAATGGATGCGTTTAAACAACACAGGATTATGGTGCAACAACCGGTGACAACCGTAAAACCACAGATCATCTATGCCCATGATGAATAGCAATTGCACCAGCACTACCCACCAAGGGAAATCAGTTGACAAGGAAAATATAAAGCCGAACACCCCAAAAGCAAACACCGCCATGATACAAGTGCCAATGAAATTGGCATAAATCAGTGGGCGGCGTTTATCAAAATGATCCATATTAGGATGTAGGGAGAGGCGGCGAGCAAACACGGTTTCAGAACCCAATTGATGCGCGGTCAATAGCCACGCATATGCGAAGGCGATTGTGTTGATGATGACCAAGATGAGTGCTAGCACAGTAAATTCCCTTTCAATTTTGCTGATGAGCATACGCGCCTTCGGCGCATGGGCGCAAAGGAGTTTATCCCCGCGAAAGCGGGGACGTCCTACAAGGCGGCGCAGCATCCTTGCTGTGGACCTACAACACACCCATCAAGCGCTTTGCAATCTCTGCCGGTGAACGAACCGTTAACACCCCAGCGCGTTCCAAAGCCGCGTATTTCTCTTCCGCTGTGCCTTTGCCGCCCGAAATAATCGCGCCAGCATGACCCATGCGTTTCCCCTTTGGTGCTGTCACACCCGCGATGTAGCCCACCACTGGCTTCGTGACATACCCATGGATAAACTCAGCTGCCTCTTCTTCAGCCGTTCCTCCAATTTCACCTACCATAATAATAGCTTCTGTTTTGGGATCGTCCTGGAATAATCGCAAAATATCGATAAAGCTGGAACCTGGAATAGGATCTCCACCGATACCCACGCAGGTGCTTTGGCCCAACTTCAACTCAGTCGTTTGCTTGACACATTCATACGTCAGCGTGCCTGAACGGGAAACGATACCAATTTTACCTGGCAAGTGGATATGACCCGGCATGATACCGATTTTGCATTCCCCAGGGGTGATCACACCCGGACAATTTGGACCAATTAAACGGGCGCCACATGCATCCACATAAGGTTTGACCACCATCATGTCCATGGTAGGAACCCCTTCGGTGATACAGACAATCAATTTGATGCCCGCATCCGCAGCTTCAATGATCGAATCCTTGCAGAAAGGCGCAGGAACATAAATCACGCTGGCATCAGCCTGCGTGGCTTCAACAGCTTCGCGCACCGTATTAAACACGGGCAAGCCCAAATGCTGCTGCCCACCCTTACCTGGCGTCACACCACCAACCATTTTGGTTCCATACGCCAATGCTTGTTCTGTATGGAATGTGCCTTGTTTCCCAGTGAAGCCTTGGCAAATCACTTTGGTGTCTTTATTAATCAAAATACTCATTTCACTGCCCTCACTGCATCCACGATTTTTTGCGCCGCATCACTCAAACCATGCGCTGGCACAATATTCAACCCGCTGTTCGCCAATAATTGCGCACCTTCATCCGCACGGTTTCCTTCCAAACGAACCACCACAGGCACGGTCACTGAAACGGCTTTCACCGCCGAAATGATCCCTTCTGCAATCATGTCGCACCGCACGATACCGCCGAAAATATTCACGAGAATACCTTTGACAGAAGCATCCGACAAAATGATTTTGAAGGCCTCACGTACACGTTCTTCCGTTGCGCCACCGCCGACATCCAAAAAGTTTGCAGGATCGCCACCGTGCAATTTGATGATGTCCATTGTCGCCATCGCTAAACCTGCGCCATTCACCATACAACCAATGTTGCCATCGAGAGGAATGTAATTCAAATCCCACTCGTGTGCTTTGTTCACACGTTCATCTTCTTGCGAAGGATCGCGCATTGCAACCAATTCAGGTTGACGAAAACCTGCATTGTCATCCATCGTGACTTTTGCATCGAGACACAATAAATTGCCGTCAGTTTTGATGACCAACGGATTGATCTCCAATACACTCAGATCACGCTCCACCATCATTTTACCCAAACCCATATAGAGCTGAACAAACTGTTTGGATTGGACATCGTTGAGTTTTAATTTAAAAGCTAAATCGCGAGCTTGATAAGGCAGCACGCCGATGTAGGGGTCGACTGCGACGCGATGAATTTTTTCAGGCGTATCATGTGCAACGGCCTCGATGTCTACACCCCCTTCTGTGGATGCCATGAAAACCACGCAGCCTAAACTTCTGTCAACCAGTGCGCTCAGATATAATTCTTTCTCGATATCACAAGGCGTTTCGATCAATACTTGATTAACAGGCTGACCATTTTTATCCGTTTGATAAGTGACCAGGTGCGTGCCCAGTATATCGTGTACAAATTTTTCAGCTTGGTCTGGATCGCTGAACAATTTCACACCACCTGCCTTACCGCGGCCACCCGCATGCACTTGCGCTTTGCAAACCCAGCGATCACCGCCCAACATTTGCATCGCTCTTTTAGCATCGCTTCCACTGGTGACCACTTGGCCTTTTGACACAGGCAAACCATATTCAGCGAACAGCTGTTTGGCCTGGTATTCGTGTAGATTCATCTTTGACTCCCATTTAATATACTATAAACAACCCCCGTCATTTGAGGGCGCAAGGGAGTTTACCCCCCGCGAAAGCGGGGGCACCCCCACGAATAACACTCTTACAAATCCAGCAATAAGCGTGCGGGATCTTCTAAAATATCTTTGATCGTTTTCAAGAATGACACGGATTCCTTGCCATCGATAATGCGATGATCATACGACATCGCAAGATACATCATGGGGCGTATCACAATTTGGCCATTCTCAACCACAGGACGATCTTCAATTTTGTGCATGCCCAAAATAGCGCTTTGTGGAGGATTAATAATGGGCGTTGATAACAACGAACCAAACACGCCACCATTTGACACAGTGAATGTACCCCCCGACATGTCTTCAACCGATAATTTATTGTCACGCGCTTTCTTGGAATAGCCCATGATAGCACTTTCAATTTGCGCCAAATTCATGTTGTTCACATCACGGATGATCGGCACAACCAAACCACGTTCAGTCGAGACAGCGACACCAATATCAAAATAGTTGTGATAAATCACGTCATTGCCATCAATGCTTGCATTGACGGAGGGAAAACGTTTCAGTGCTTCCACAGCTGCTTTCACAAAAAATGACATGAAACCCAATTTTACGCCATGTTTTTCGAAGAAATCATCTTTATATTTTGCCCTGATATCGCTCACCGCTTTCAAGTTCACTTCATTGAACGTGGTTAAAATCGCTGCATTGTGTTGCGCACTCATGAGACGCTCTGCGATGCGTTGACGCAAACGAGTCATCGGGACACGTTCCTCCATGCGCTCGCCCACAGCTTGAACAAATGGAGCCGCAGGCGCACGAGGGGCGGAAACTGGTGTCGCAGCTGGCGTGCCAATCTTTTGCAGTATATCCGCCGTGGTCACACGTCCGCCTTTGCCCGTACCAGACACCGAGCTGGTATCTACGCCGTGCTCTGCAGCCGTGCGTCTCGCAGCAGGCCCTGCCACAGCCGCAGATGTTTGTGCAGGGGCAGAAGCCACAGGAGCCGAAGCAGCTGGCGCTGCAGCAGCACCTTCTTCAAATAAAGCAATGACTTCTTCTGCTTTCACAACGCTGCCAGCAGGTTTGAGGATTTGTTTCAACACGCCGTCATGTGGGGCAGGTACTTCTAACATGACTTTGTCTGTCTCAATGTCCACGATATTTTCATCGCGTTTGACAAAATCACCTACTTTTTTATGCCACGTGGACACCGTCGCATCAGCCACGGATTCAGGCAAAACGGGTACTTTCACTTCAATAGTCGTCATATTGTCTCCAAGGCTTGCGCCACCAGTGCTGTCTGTTGTTCAACATGTAAACTGTGATAACCTGTTGCTGGCGAAGCAGAGGCATCACGGCCCGCATAACTCAATGTTTGATGTTTGGCCAATGAGGCGCGAAGATGGTGTTGCGTACAATACCATGCACCTTGATTTTCAGGTTCTTCTTGACACCAGACCACATCGTTTGCATTGGCATATCCCGCCAAGCATTCTGTCAAAGCTTTTTGAGGGAACGGATACAACTGTTCCACGCGAATGATCGCGACATTGCTCAATCCTGCATCCCGTTTCTTCTGCAACAGATCGTAATAAACTTTTCCACCACACACCACCACACGCGTCACATTATTGACAGGTGTTTTGTCCATGTCTGGAATAATTTCCTGGAAATGTCCGTTGAACAGTTCAGCCTTTGTCGACACCGCTGATTTATGACGCAATAAACTTTTCGGCGACATCACCACCAACGGTTTACGGAAACGCTGCAACATTTGTCGGCGCAACAAATGGTAAATTTGCGCAGGCGTAGTAGGCGTGCACACCTGCATGTTGTGTTCAGCACACAATTGCAGGTAACGTTCCAAGCGTGCTGAAGAATGCTCAGGCCATGCCTTCATACCCATGTGGCAATAACATGGTCAAGCCGCAGTAGCGGTTCCATTTGGATTCTGCTGAACAAATAAATTGATCCATCACCACTTGTGCACCATTGGCGAAATCACCAAATTGGGCTTCCCATATGACCAATGAACGGGGCTCCGTACTGGAATAGCCATACTCAAAGGCCAATACAGCCTCTTCAGAGAGTAATGAATCGATCACGGTGAAATGATGTGGTTTTGAAATGGTCGATAAAGGGATATATTGCTCATCATTTTTTTGCTCGTGCAATACAGCATGACGATGCGCAAACGTTCCTCGACCACAATCCTGCCCGCTCAAGCGTACAGAATACCCTTCTTTCAGTAAGGTGGCATATGCCATGGTTTCGGCAAATCCCCAATCGAATGGCAACTCACCAGCAGCCATTTTTTCACGGTCGGTATAGACTTTTTTCACTTGTGTTTGCAATTCAAATGTGGCAGGAATGCTTGTCACTGCTTTTGACAATGCATCAAACGTTTTTTCGTCTACCGTGGTATCTGCTGGCTTATCCCAATTGACTGTTAAAAATGGTTTCCAGACATCTTTAAAGGGATTATCTGCATTTTCAACTAAATGAGTCACCGTGATTTTTCCTGCATCAAGTTGATCACGGTAGCGATCCACATAGGCTTCTGATTCATTTTGAGTGATGATTTTATCGGCAATCAAACGATCGGCATATATCGCGCGAGTGGTCGCATGCGCGCGGATATGCTGATACATCACAGGTTGGGTGGCAGCAGGTTCATCCGCTTCGTTGTGTCCATATCGACGATAACACACTAAATCAAGGACGATGTCTTTTTTAAACTTTTCGCGGTAATCAAATGCAATATTGGCGATAAAAATGGCCGCATCAGGATCATCCATATTGATATGGAAAACAGGCGCTTCAATCATTTTGGCAATATCAGTGCAATAAGGTGTTGAGCGACTGTCCTCTGGATTAGATGTGGTAAATCCGACTTGGTTGTTAATCACGAGATGTACGGTACCACCCGTTTTATACCCGCGAGTCTGAGACATGTTCAATGTTTCCATGACACAGCCTTGCCCTGCAAAAGCAGCGTCCCCGTGGATGGCAATGGGTAACACTTGACTACCCGTCCAATCTTCGCGCCGTTCTTGTCGCGCACGAGCAGAACCTTCGACCACAGGCACCACAATTTCAAGATGCGAAGGATTGGATGCTAAGGATAAATGAACCACTGATTTATCTGTTTTAACATCAGATGAAAAACCTTGGTGGTATTTTACATCGCCTGAACCAAAGGGTGCTTTGCGTTTGCCTTCAAATTCTTCGAATAATTCCGAGGGGGGTTTTCCTAATAAGTTTACGAGCACATTCAAACGCCCACGGTGAGCCATGCCGATCACAACTTCTTGCATGTCCTGAGAACCCGCGCGCATGATGATTTGATCCAACATCGGAATCAAGGTTTCGCCACCTTCGAGTGAAAAACGTTTTTGTCCGACATATTTATTGTGCAAATAACGCTCTAGACCTTCAGCAGCAGCGAGTTGTGTATACACACGCTTGCGCAACTCAGGACCAAGTGTTGCCGTTCGATTGTCCACTTCAAAACGGGCTTGCAACCAGTCTTTTTCAACTTGTGATTCAATGTATGACCACTGGGCACCCACTGTGCCAGTGTACATTTTTTCAAGCAGTGCGATGATTTCTTTCAATGTGGCTTGTTTTTTAAAGCTGAAAGGCGTTTCAAACGTGGTGTTCAGATCTTTTTCAGTTAAACCGTGAAATGCCAACGTTAATTCGCGCGGCGTTTCACGCTTCCACATGCCCAGTGGATCAATATCGGCTTTATGGTGACCCAGCGCACGGTATGACTCGATCAACTGATTCACTTCAATTTGTTTCTCGCTCACCGTAGCAGAAGCAGCAACTTGAACAACTGGTTGTTGCGCCAATGCTAAAAACTTCGCCTGAATCGGCCGATGGGCAACGTCTTTCGCGCCTGCCCTCACGCTAGAAAAATAACGTTGCCATTCTGCATCGACTGAAGCCGGATCATTTAAATAGGATTCGTAAAGTGATTCAATGTAAGCGCCACCATTTGAAATGGTGGATGAATTGACTAATTGGTTGTATGTATCGTTGTTTGACATTCCAAAAACCTCATTGTTTGTCAGCGTGATCTTTCAACATTTCTTGACGAATGTGCGCTATGGCTTTCGTGGGATTTAAATCTTTCGGGCACACATCCACACAATTCATGATGCCATGGCAGCGGTATAAACTGTAGGCATCTTCAAATTGTTCCAAGCGCTTTTCGGTGGAGTCGTCTCTTGTGTCGACAATAAAACGGAAGGCCTGCAACAATGCAGCGGGCCAAAAATTTATCGGGGTTCCACCAAAATGATGGGCAAGACGTGGTGCAGCAAGCGCAAAGAATGCACTCATATAGACCATCTAATTTTTCACGATCAGCGGGTGATTGTAAACGTTCTTTTTCAGGAGCAGGTTTGCTGTTTTGCAAATAGGGCTGAATTTTTTCGTAATGGGCATAAAACTGTGTCATATCAACAATCAAATCACGAATGACGGGTAATGAGGGTAAGGGACGAATTTGAATGGGTTGTTTGAATGCAGAAACAGGGTTGACACAGGTCAACACGTTTTTACCATTCACACTCATACCATCAGAGCCACAAACACCTTCACCACAAGAATGGCGAAACCCCAAAGTAGGATCCATTTCCTTGATTTTTTTGAGGGCGGTAAGCAGCATCATGTCGTGGCCGTCCTCGATGTCGAGGGTATAGGACTGCATGCGCGGCTTCTCATCGATTTCTGGATTGTATCGATAAATCGAAAATTCAACTGTTTTCATCGCGTTGGTTGCGGACATATTCAACTCCTCTAATAGACCCGGGCTTTTGGTTCAAAAGGATCCATGGATGTCGGTTTGAAATTCACGGGTCTTTCTTTGATCTCACCATTGGCGAAGTAATCAAGGTGCTTCAACCAATGTGCATCATCGCGCTCGGGGAAATCACTGCGGGCATGGGCGCCGCGGCTTTCTTGTCGTTTGAATGCAGCGGTTGCGGTGGCAATGGCCACTTCCATGAGATTATCCATTTCCAAGGCTTCAATGCGAGAAGTGTTGAACACTTCACTTTTATCGGTGAGAACCGCACGCTGCAATCGTTCGCGCAGTTTTTTCAATTTTTCCAAGCCTTCTTGCATGTGCTCAGCTGTTCTAAACACACCAAAATCATTTTGCATGACTTGTTTCATATCACGACGCACATCTGTAAAGCGTTCCCCTTCCCCACTGTTATTCCAACGGTTGAGACGAACCAATGCATTGTCTACATCAGCGGGCGCAAAAGATTCAAGCGGCGCTTCATTTTTCTCAATGGCATCTGAAAGGAACAACCCAGCTGCACGTCCAAACACGACCAAATCGAGTAGTGAATTGCCGCCCAGACGATTGGCACCGTGAACAGACACGCATGCACACTCCCCAATGGCGAATAACCCTTGAACGAGATGATCTTTTCCATCCGCGCCCATGGTGATGACCTGACCGTGCACATTGGTCGGTACGCCTCCCATCATATAATGGCAGGTTGGCACCACTGGGATAGGCGCATAGACAGGATCCACGTGCGCGAATGTTTTCGCCAACTCACGGATACCAGGCAAACGGCTAGCAATCAGTTCTTCACCGAGATGTTCCAATTTTAAGTTAATGAAATCCCCATTGGGACCACAGCCGCGGCCTTCACGAATTTCAATCATCATCGAACGGGCAACGACATCGCGTGAAGCCAAATCTTTGGCTTTCGGAGCATAACGCTCCATGAAACGTTCGCCATTTTTATTGACAAGGTAACCGCCTTCACCGCGACATCCTTCCGTGACCAAAACACCCGCGCCGGCAATACCGGTAGGATGAAATTGCCAAAACTCGATGTCTTGCACAGGATAACCTGCGCGCAGCGCCATGCCTAAACCATCGCCCGTGTTGATGTGCGCATTCGTCGTCGACGAGAAAATTTGCCCAGCACCCCCTGTCGCAAGCACCACTGCGCGCGCGTGAAAGAAACACACTTCGCCTGTCGCCATGCACAGCGCCACAACGCCAACAACCGCATTCTCTTTATTTTTCACGAGATCAATGGCGTACCATTCGCTGAAAAATGTGGTGCCCTCTTTTAAATTTTGTTGATATAACGTATGCAACAACGCATGGCCTGTTCTATCGGCCACTGCGCAGGTACGGGCTGCTTGCTCGCCCCCGAAATTTTTGGATTGTCCCCCAAAACGACGCTGATAAATACGGCCGCTGTCGAGGCGTGAAAAGGGCATGCCCATGTGTTCAAGTTCATACACGCTCGGTAATGCTTCGCGACACATATATTCAATCGCGTCTTGATCCCCCAAATAATCTGACCCTTTCACGGTGTCGAACATGTGCCAACGCCAATCGTCTTCGTCGTCATTTCCAAGGGCTGCGTTGATGCCGCCTTGGGCAGAGACCGTGTGAGAGCGCGTGGGAAATACCTTGGAAATAACGGCCACTTTTTTGCCTTTTGTAGCCAATTCGGATGAAGCGCGCAGGCCTGCGCCGCCGCCGCCAATCACCAGTACATCAAATTCAAGCGTTTTGATCGTCGATTCAGACATGCTTTATAGCCCCCACAGAATGACAAAACCCCAACCGAGGCAAACCAGCAACACCGCAGCCGAGGCCCATAAAAACAAACAACGCAACGCGCCATGCAGATAATCTGTGGCCACAGACCAGATGCCTACCCATGCGTGCAAACAAAGCGCAGCGACGGCCAATAACGTCGGTGCCTTCATCCATGAAGGTTGAAACCAGCTGACCCAAACGCTGTATGATAAAGGCTCTGGGTGCAGTGCCAATGCGGCTATTAGTACGAATAAATAAATAGCCAATATAACAGCCGATACGCGCTGCATGATCCAGTCGAATGTGCCGGTGCTCCCAAGTGCGCCAGTTGGCTTCACCATAATATCACTCCTCCCGCCAATACGGCGAATATACCTGACAAAATGATCACGGCAAAGGCGCCCATGCGCCCACCGCTTTTCGTGTCGCCCATGCCCATGTCCATGAAAAGGTGACGGATGCCCGCGACCAAATGGTAAAACAAGGCCGAGAGAAATGCCCAGAGCAACAACGCCAACGGTAAGCAATCACGCAATGTGATGACTTCCATCAAACCCGCTTCACTGGACAAGCTTTTTTGAAAGCCCATAACATGGCAGGGATACATAAAAAGAGGAACACACCCGAAACCCGGTGCAGGATGGAGGCTATGGCAGTGACAGGGAACCTGAATTGCCATAAATTAAGGTAAACGACTTGTTTTTTGCTCACGAAGAACCACCTTGTATGGTTAATTTGAAGCGATATTATATACCTATTTGCGCAATTTAGGGTAATATACCTCTCGTCACTGAAGATGCGCGGCACGAACTTGGAGATAAAACGCATGAGCAAGCAAAACGCAACGCTGTTGATTGAAGGCGTCACACTTGAATTACCTATACGCCATGGCACCATGGGGCCTAGCGTTTTTGACATTGGTTCAATTATTAAAACGCCTATTGGTGAGAACGGCGTTTTCTCATTTGATCCGGGTTTCACCGCCACCGCTGCGTGCGAATCTAAGATCACTTTTATTGATGGAGACAAAGGTTCCCTCCTCCATCGCGGTTACCCGATTGAACAGTTGGCAGATCATTCTGATTATATGGAAGTCTGTTACCTCTTGTTGCGTGGCCAATTGCCCAATAAAACTGAAAAATTTCAATTTATTCAAAACATCAAATCGCACACCATGGTGCATGAACAAATGCACCTCTTTTTTAACGGCTTCCCACGTCATGCACATCCCATGGCTATCATGGTCGGTGTGGTCGGTGCCCTGTCTGCGTTTTATCATGACTCCTTGGATATCAATAATCCTGAACACCGTGAAATAGCCGCGTACCGCTTGGTCGCTAAAATGCCGACTTTGGCCGCGATGTGCTACAAATATTCTATCGGTCAGCCTTTCATGTATCCGCAAAATCGCTTGAGTTACACGGCGAATTTCTTACACATGATGTATGACACCCCATGTGATAATATCCACGATCCTAACCCCGTGCTTGAGCGTGCGATGGATATCATTTTCATGCTGCACGCAGATCACGAACAAAATGCGTCCACCTCCACTGTGCGCTTAGCGGGTTCGTCAGGCGCCAACCCCTTTGCTTGTATTGCATCAGGCATTGCTGCATTATGGGCCCGCGCATGGCGGTGCAAACGAAGCAGTCATCAACATGTTGCAAGAAATTGGCGATGTCAAAAACATTCCCGCTTGCATCAAGCGCGCGAAAGATAAAAATGACAATTTCCGCCTCATGGGCTTTGGTCACCGTGTTTACAAAAATTATGATCCACGGGCCAAAGTGATGCGGAAAACCTGTTACGAAGTGTTGAAAGAATTGGGCGTTGAAAACGATCCACTCTTTCAAATTGCACTCGAATTGGAACGTATAGCACTCGAAGACGATTATTTCATCGAAAAGAAATTATACCCCAATGTAGATTTCTACTCGGGCATTATCTTGCGCGCCATGGGCGTTCCGACCAACATGTTCACAGTGATTTTCGCATTGGCACGTACGGTTGGCTGGATTGCACATTGGAGTGAAATGATGAGTGACCCAGACAGACGCATTGCTCGCCCACGTCAGTTATACACTGGAGCAACATTGCGTGATTTTGTGCCGCTGAATCAGCGATAGCAAAAAGGGGCAGTTTTTCGCCCCCTTTCTATCATTTAACGTCATTTTTCGATGAACTGCTTGCGGCAGGTTCTGCTGCTTGAGAGATCTTGGCTTGCAGCTGGAGTTTGACCAACCATGCATAGTCTTTGTTGTGCAAAGCTGGCAGTTTCGACAACACCTGAGCCGCATCATTTGGATTGATATGCTCCAGCGCAGCAACCCAAATGCGGTACACTCTTTCAGATCTAGCACGCCTCTCTCTTGCCCTGCTTCCAGAAAAATCAGGATAAGCGCTTATGTTGACAGGTTGGCACAAATAAGCCATCATTTTCTCAACATATATTGTTCTGTCCGCCGGGCGCATGTATGCGACAAACGTCAACAGCATTTTAAATTCCCTGTCAAAGTCTTCCTGTTCACCTAAACAGGACATCCGTTTCTCGATCAACGGCTCTAGTATTGTTGACGGTTTATAACCGCGCATCATCATTTTCTGCAATGCATCACAATATGAGTCAGGCATAGTATTTAAATATTTTAACGCCTTCTCCAACAATTCCCATAGCGCATTCATTTGCTCATCAGAAAATGTGGCACTCGATGATGCATACAATACGCACGCGGCATAAAGCGCAGGATTATAGGGTACGTCGCCTGCTGGGAGGTTTTCAACAGGGTTCTCATCTACATTTTCATTTGCGTTCCCAGGAGGGGGGCCATAAAGATCTTCATAAGCATAGTCATGGATCGTTGGAATATCATTTTCACCAGGATTTTCATCTAAATTTTCATTATCGTTTCGATGGAATTGTGTAAAATAGGTTTGATAGAGGTATTCATTAAGGTCTCCACCCGTGTATGCTGGATCGATGCCTTCATCAGCATTCTCATCAATTGAATGGCTGACTTCCAACAATTTATCCATCACATACATTGCTTGTTCGCTTGTATAACGAAAGCCTAGTCTCCCCAATCCTTCGATCGCCTTGACTTGCCAGTCCTCATGCGCAAAGGTATCACCGCTGATGTCTTCCAGATGAGCGCTCATCCAATCAATAATATGAGTCATTTGTACATCATTAAATTTTGCTGCCTCTGCTATTTCAATGATGTTACTTAAACTTGTCATGAAAGCATTATAGTTATTTCCCTGTTTGCTTATCCTATAAAATTTTTCGATCACCCAATCAGCATCCTCTTCAGTCAGCTTATCAGCATAAATAGTGATTGCCCGCCCTAATTGGATGAGAAAAGTGATACTCCTCAATCTCGATACCTCTACTTGCCGCGCGAGATGATGTGCGACTTCTTTTTTCCTGGCATCATCCAAACGAACAAAAAGCATCGTCAGTACATCTGCCCCTAATATGGCCTGACCTGGATTCTCATTTTTAATGAGCGCTAAAGACATGTCCGTCATGCTATTCACTGTGTGGACATCACTCTGTACAATCAACTGCTTTAAATATCCCACTTTATCAAGCCAACCGGGTTCAAATAGATCCACAATTGAGTTCGTACTCAATAAGATCATTTCATCGAACAGCTTCAACGCTTTTGCACTCACTCCACTAGGTCCCATGACGGGAAGTTCAAATACAAGCAATGCATCCTCTAGCAAGGATTTGATGTTAAATTGACGTCTGTTCTCAACGGTCGGCAGGTCGCAATAAAGCAGAGATCCGTTATTGTTGAGCTCACGATAGTATTGTTCGACAAACTGTGCCTTCTGCGACTCATCTAATCGCTTACCTATTGCAATCATGTTTTTGTATGTAGACATCAGCTTGTCAAACCTTATGCCATTTGTGAGCGGGTTGTACTCTCCTTGGCGATATGTAGCTATGGCATTAAAAAGTTGAGATGTGATGGCGTTGAATTGATCACTGGAAAATTCATACGTAAAAATGTTTAACCGATCAGACAAGTCTACGCCGGGTGAAGACATGATCGCATCATATAAATCATTGATTTCGACTTGAATGCCCTGAGGATCTCGATATACCCATTTTTGTAAGATCAAAGCACAGAGCCGATGATGTTCGACAGGTGCTGTGTGATCTTTTAAAGAGGCAGTGAGTATTGCCTTCCATCTAGTCTTTTCTGCTTCAGGCATGATCGCATTGCGTGCCAGAAGTTCCTTCATGCACTTGAGTTGCATGTCACGGCCTTTGTCGCCGCTTTGGTTAAAAATGGTCGCGCAAGAGGCGTAATCATACTGATAATGGTACATCATTCATTTCCAATTTATTTTATCTTAAGACAAGCCTAGATTTCTCGACAATGCAATTCTCTAATTCGTCAATCATTCTATGCTTAAGCAAATGATTGCTCGCTTCGAGATCAAACCCCACTTGACTCGATAGATCATGCAGTTGATCCATGTCAAGATAGATCAATGTTTGACTCCAAATCGAGTATATATTCTCCATCATATGACTCATCATATCCGGTGAAGGCATAATTTTTATTCTCTCGCAGAGAACATTCGAGATTTCTGAAACGAAGGTTTCTTTTTCACCGCAAATATTTTCTTCCATGAATGTATTGAGTGCTTTGATATATTCAACTTTATTCTCATCATAGAGAAATTTCTTGAAATCATCACAGATATGTTTGAACAGCGCTATTCTTTGCTCGTGAGAACTGAATACAATGTGATGACGAGACGCATACAAGTTTGCAGCAGCCTTGGTGAACGGGTTTGTAGCGGGATGATCCTCGTAATCGCTTTTGTGCTCATCGATCAATTGCAACAGATAATTCATTGTCTGAACCGCCTGTGCTTCATCAAGCTTGGGTACAAAGGCTTGAAGTGCCGTCACTCTACTATCTGCCAGATCCCAACTTACACCAGGGAAAAGCGCCAAAAGAGCTTCCATCGCATTTGTGATTTGTGCCGGCGTTAATTGTTCCACGGTAGCTGTCAATTGCGCCGAGATCTCAGTTTCTTCATTCTGAAGATTAGCTAACATGTCAATGAATGCTGATGTGGTTACATCTAAAATTTTTCCAGACGCTTCCAACCAGTTTACCCATTCAGAATGCCCAATGCTCGATTGGCTCTCAAGCTCTTCCGATCTTTCGTTTGATTGATATAAATTAAACATTGGTCACTGCCTTATGTGTGATGATTATTTACTGAACGTCTTGCGTCGAATTCGACTGATTGAGTGTTCCTGGTTTGCAACTGCACCTTGACCAACATTGTATAGTCTTTGTTGTGCAAGGCTGGCAGTTTCGACAAAATCAGAGCCGCATCATTTGAATCTATATGCTTCAACGCAGCGACAAAAACGGGATACACTTCTTCGGACTTGTCAGAAATATTTATATAAAAATTTTCCCCATGACAATCATAAATCTCTTTATTATTGTGTCGGCACAAATAAGCCATCATTTTCTCTACAAATATTTTTTTATCTGCCGGAACCATGTATTGAATAAACTTTATCAAGTTTTTACAAACGTCCGTGTCGCGTTCCAATATACTCAATTTGTTCATCCAAATTTCGATAAGTGGTTTCATTATGGTTGATTGCGTATAACCGTTTTTTAACATTTTTTCCAATGCTAGATAATATGAAGCTGGAGCAGTGCCCCCCAATAATTCAAACTCTTTAAACAGCAAACGCAATAGAAAATATATATCTTCACGAGAGAATTCAACATTCGATGAAACATACAATTGAGTCGCAGCCACTACCCCATCATTATAAAATAGGTTTTTTCCATTGTACTGCTCGTCAAAAGAATCGCTGACATCTAACAATCTATTCATTGCAATTTTTGCTTGATTTTCCGTATAGCAAGAGCTTAGGGTTCCCATGCTTTCGAGCGCTGTATTTTTGCACTGTCTGTTACTATGTGAGTAAGCGCTCATCCCGTCTCCTTCTTCTACTTTGTTCCAAATCCATTCACTGATCAAACCGATTTCTGCTTCGCTGAACCTATTTTTTTTGGCTATGACGATGAGCGCCTTCAAGACATTCGTCTTCGCTGTATCCAGGCTCATTGCTAGATCGGGATCTGCTGGCATTTCTTCTTTGTCTATTCGAATCAGTTCTTTAATGGCATCATTGGCATCAGTTACCGTCAGATTATCTGCATAAGTAACAATTGCTTGCGCCAATTCGTTGACAATATCAACATACATCATTCTGCCTGTTTTCACGCGCAATGCAAGCCTACGTGCCACTTCTATTTTTTTGAGATTATCAAGACGACTGAAAAGCTGCCTCAGCAACTGTAATCCAGCTATGACTTCACCTTCCCTATCACTATTAATGAGCCCCAATGATGTGTCAGTGATTGTCTGCACTGTAGCGACATCACAGGATTCAAGCATTTCTCCTAGGCATGTTATATCATATTCACATCTACCATCATCATCTAAGATTCCTATTGAACTGG
Source organism: uncultured Gammaproteobacteria bacterium (assembly GCA_963848305.1). Taxonomy (GTDB): domain Bacteria; phylum Pseudomonadota; class Gammaproteobacteria; order JABCZS01; family JABCZS01; genus CAWKDC01. The sequence continues at coordinate 728,361 of CAWKDC010000001.1, forward strand.
ATATGATTGTGTCGAACAGCTCGGATGCAACTTTGCCCATTTCAACGGGACTAGGTTTGATGCTTACCTGGCTTGGCTGCGATAAGACACTCAATGCCGCCTCCGCTAAGGGTCTGACATTATATTTACGTATCATCTCAAATGCAACAACTGACGATGTGTCATCGCTGATGTCATGACGGCATTGGGTGATAAATTGTGCTTTCTGCGACTCATCCAATCGCTTGCCTATTGCTGTCAAGTTTTTGTATGTGGCCTTCAGATTGTCCATGCTTGATATGGAATGATCGGGCTCTGGTTGACCATATCGCATCATGCTCTCAAAAAGGATAGATGCAATGGCTTTGAATTGATCACTGGAAAATTCATATGCATACACTGCTAAGCGATCTGCCATGTCTTCACCCGGTGAAGACATGATTGAATGATATAAATCATTCACCTCAGCTTGAATACCCTGGAGATCTCGGTATACCCATTTTTGCATGATCAACGCATAAATCCGATGGTTTTCCACGGGTGCTGTGTGATCCTGTAAAGAGGCGGTGAGCAACGCTGCCCATCTCGGTCTTTCTGAATCCGTCATTTGCACATTGCGCGCCAGGAGTTCGTTCATACACTTAAGACGCTTCTCGTGGGTTGTGTTCTCGAAAATACTTTCACATGAATTGTAGTCATAGCTATATTGACGCATACGTTATCTCCTGATGGGTGCAAACGGCACCTTATCACAGCTTGATAACTTATGTCAATAGCCTTGTATTAAATTTTTTTATCATTCCTTCTCTTCATGCTCAATCACGCGACCAGGGGAACGCCTAAAATCGCCTGCAACCACCTTATCAGATTGATAAGGGACGGGCTCTTGGGGGACAGGGGGCTTGGTAAAAAAGAGATAGACCCTTCTAACAAGTAATGCAACAAACCCAAATAAAAGCAGGTACCAAATGAACACTATTCCGAGCACGAATAAGCCAGCTAAAACCCCAAGGAAGGCCAAGCCTAGCAGGATAGAGATCGTACGTTGGATGAAAGAGAGGGTTTGTTTCAAGGTAGTAGCCTAATAAGCCTATTCGATAGGTATTAGGCTACTCCATTTTTACCAGAGAATCAATACTAGAAGTCGCGATCCATCACGGTTTTACGGCCATCACGCTTTGCTTTTTCAATGGCCTCATCGCACATTTTGCAGACAGCCCGGGAAAGTGCCTCTGCCACACTACCAGAAGTATTCATGCCGCCGGATTTTTCTTTGATGTACGCTTTGACTTTCGACACAACCACTAAAATTTCTTCACTCATTACATGCTCTCCTTAGATTAAAAATTAAAACCAACAACAAAAATTGAAAAGTATGTCAGCAGCCAATGAGACACGATGACCCCAATCAATGTGGAGTGGCGCGTATACAACCAACCCCAGAACAAGCTTAACACAAATGTCGACATTGCCAATAGTATTGAAATATTCACGTGAGATAAACTGAAAAATAATGATGCCAACAAGATCGCCTGCCACTGACGGTTTCTGTGGCTTAAGAATGTCATAAAGGATGTTTGACAAACGCCGCGAACAATGAATTCAATCGCTGGAACATAGACGATGAACCCTGCTAACAGTAAAATGCGTTCTCTCGCTGTTAATGCGCTTAAAATGCCTTTATAAAAAAACACAGGCGCCTCAGCCATGCCAGGCACCATCGCATGGGCCGCCAGTTTCGCCAAGACTATCATGGGCATCATGAAAATCACGCTGATCAAAATGCTGTCTTTCAGGGCATACTCCCACCCATCGATCGTGAGCCCAAATGTTTTAGCATGAAAGCCACTGCGGATCAGCAGCTGGTAAAAAATAAATGCAAACATTAACACGACAGGAATAGATAAATACACAGTGCCCGCTGACAAAGGCACAACGGCATTGAAAAAACTCATCCCCAAGACGTAAAAACAGACCAAAGCCATCAAGCGGAAAATATATTGCCCCAGCAATACTTGTTTTTGGGAATATTTGAGTTGATCTTTCAGCTTGAGAACAGCTTTAGAGTTCAGGTTACGGATATTTTGGCTGAGTGTTTTTGCGAAATTAACTTTTAAAATATTGGATAATGACACTTCGGGCTTGGAATGCTTTTCCAAATCAGCCACATTCAAACCAATGAGCTTCATTTCCTCCGCAGCCCGCACCGTGGCGGACCGGGGGCGTTGGTCAATGAGGGAAATCTCCCCAATCACATCGCCCTTTTTCAACAGGGCAATGTGATGGTACTCGCCATGATCATCTTCTTTGAGAACTTCACCGGTTCCGGAAGAGATGATATATATCGCATCACCAGGCTCGCCTTCTTGGACGACATTCACACCCACATTGACACGTCGCTCATACATCAAGCCAAGCAGCTCCTCCATTTGATCTGGAGTTAAGCCGCTGAACAGTGGGTTGGATAGAATTAATTCCCTGGATTGTTTGCTTAATATTTCCTGCATGCCTGTACCCTAAAAACGGTATGAACGTTCCCTCCAAAAGAGTATAGACACAGAATAGCCAGACAGCAACATAAGATGATAAGATTTTAAACAATCATGTAAGCTTTTCAATTAACATATTTATTGCATTGAGCACCGCTGCGGCATAAAGCGCCGCCAACAAGTCATCCACCATGATCCCCACTCCGCCACTTACTTTTTTATCCAACCAACCAATTGGCCAAGGCTTCAAGATATCGAAAAAACGAAATGCGATAAAACCGAGTAGTAACGTCAGGGCATTGATGGGGACAAACATCATCATCAGCATCATGCCGGCGATTTCATCAATGACAATACCACTGTGGTCATGCACATTTAATGCATGACTGCTCCAACCGGCAACGTAAGTACCCACAATAATGACGATCAAAGTAATGAGTACATATAAGGGCCATGAAAGCAAAGACATCAACATGATGAAAGGAATGGCAACAAGAGAACCCATGGTGCCAGGTGCTATGGGGCTTAAACCTGCACCGAAACCAAATGCGAGCACGTGGAAAGGATGAGAGAAGACGGTGCGTGTGAGTGATGTGTGCATGAATGTTCCTTATATAAAGTGATCATATCCCGAATGACCAGTCCAACGCTTTCCACCGATCTGGATCCCCTCGCCTTCACAAATCTCACCAATCAACACTGCATTGATCGATGCAGCCGCAGATTTAGGGGCAGTGAAGCAGAGCACATAATCATCCCCACTCGTCACCGCATGGCGAAAAGCGTCATCACTGGGTAATATAGACCATTCCGATGCAATCGGAATACTTTCTCGCATCAAATGCGCGCCCACATGACTCGCGGTGAGAATATGCGATAAATCAGCGAATAAGCCATCTGATATGTCAATGGCTGCATGCGCGAGCCCACATAATTGATGTCCCAAACGAATGGGGGGATCAGGAAAACGATACGCTTGTGTTGCGCGTTCACCAGGATTAAGCTGGTGGTCACGTGCATAAACATAAAATGCTGCCAAACCCAATTCCCCGGTGATATAAATGTTATCACCCGGCTTGGCATTCGATCGTTTCAACGCTTGATCACGGTTCACGCGACCCAATGCCGTGATAGATACCGACAAGGGGCCATGAGTAGTATCACCCCCAATCAGGGTGACTTGTGCACGTAATGCTTGAGTGTGTAATGCTTGCGAAAAAGCCGTCAACCAGGTTTCATTGGCTTCGGGTAATGTGAGGGATAATAAAAACGCAAAAGGGACAGCACCCATCGCAGATAAATCGCTTAAATTCACCATCAATGCCTTGTGCGCAATACTCTCGGGCGGATCATCAGGATAAAAGTGCACGCCACTGACAAGTGTATCGACCGTGAGCACAATAGAATCGCGTCCGCATGATACCAGCGCGGCATCGTCACCGACGCCCAGCATCACATCACCTGAAGGCGGTTGTCCAATATGACTGAAAAATCGATCAATCAGATCGAATTCACCCACCGCGTCTGATTTCTGTTTTGCGTGCGTCATGTGCGATTTTATCCAAAATGCCATTCACGAAAGTGTGTGCTTCATTCGCGCCATATTCTTTTGACATATCGACTGCTTCATTGATCACGACTTTATAGGGCAGGTCAAGTCGATGCAATAATTCATACGAAGCCAATCTTAAAATAGCATATTCGATCGGACTGATTTCTTCCAGTGAACGGGAGGTATGCGCAGCGAGCACCATGTCGATGTCGCCTATTTCTTCCATCACGCCGGTAAAAATCTCGTTGAAATAAGCCGTATCGATTTGACCTTCTTGGCATAATATATCGGCGCGAATATCAGATGTTGGATTACCCGTCAATTGCCACTGATAGAGTGCTTGCATGACCGCGCGGCGTGCTTTTTTACGGAGTGTAATAGGGTTCATGTGCGCACCTGCTCTAATGTGTTCAGCATTTCCAATAAAACTTCTGCACATTCATATCCTTTATTGTGAGGCCCCTCACCAGCACGCGCATGCGCTTGTGCTTCATCAAACGTTGTGAGGACACCAAAAGCAATGGGTTTGTTGATATTCAACATGACTTGCATCAAGCCACGTGAACATTCACCGGCGACATAATCAAAGTGTTTGGTTTCACCTTGGATCACACAACCCAATGCAATGCCGCCCGCGACATCTGCGCGCATCAAGGCTTGTTGCAACAAAATCGGCAACTCTACTGCCCCTGGGCATTTTAAGACAATCATATTTTCTTGCAATACCCCGTGCTTTTGCAATGCCTCTATTGCGCCTTTCAATAACTGCTGGGTAATCTCTGGATTGAAACGCGCGCAGGCGATCACCATTTTTCCATTAGGCACTGTTAACATTTTATTCCTCACAAACTTGAGGCGCTTCCGTACGCAACCGATATTCAATTAAATCCGCAATGGTGCCCATTTTTAAACCATGTTTTTGACAGAAGATGGCCAAATCATCGCGACGCGCCATGGTGCCATCCTCATTCAAAATTTCCACCAGCACCCCCGCCGGTTTGAGCCCTGCCAATCGTGCTAAATCCACGGTGGCTTCAGTGTGACCACCGCGCACCAACACCCCGCCCTTTTTGGCGATGATGGGGAACATGTGGCCGGGATGTACAAAATCTTCAAAAGAAGCACTAGGATTCATCGCTGTTTGAATTGTTTTAGCGCGATCAAATGCAGATATGCCTGTTGTGATACCTTCACGCGCTTCCATCGAAATGGTGAATTGCGTGCGACGAGGGCAAGAATTTTCTGAAACCATGGGATACAAACCTAATGCAGCTGCTTTTTCTTCCGTGAGACATAAGCACACTAAACCGCGGCCTTCTTTGATCATGAAATTAATGTGTTCAGGCGTGACGTGTTCTGCGGCAATGATCAAATCGCCTTCATTTTCGCGATCTTCATCATCAACCAGCACCACCATTTCACCACGGCGAATGGCCTCGATCACTGATTCAGCACTGTCAAAATGCACACCCATGCTAATGCTCCGTCTCAGATGAATGAACCCAACTGGCCAATAATTCCGGACCCCAAATATTCATGGGATCCCCGCTGTTGCCGCGCAAGAGATGATCCAGATATAACATGATCATGTCGGCTTCGAGATTCACCAAATCGCCCAATTGTTTGTGCTGAAAAATGGTTTTTAAATACGTATGTGGGATGACGTTGAGATAAAAAGAAGATGTTCCCACACGGTTGACAGTCATGCTCACGCCGTCGATGGCAATACAGCCTTTTGGGGCAATATATTGCATGATATTTTTGGGCGCACTGATTTCAAAAATCCACGATCTGCCTTCTGCTTTGATTTTTTTGATCACCCCCGTATTCAACACATGCCCAGACACCATATGCCCGCCCAAAGGATGTTGCAGGGTTAAACAATGTTCCAAATTCAAAGGGGAGGCTTTATTCAATGCGCCCAATGCCGTGCACCGCAATGTTTCAGCCGAAACATCCACGCTGAATTGGGTGGCCTTCAACCCCGTGACTGTCAAACACACGCCGTTCACACATACACTGCTGCCCAGCTTCAACCCTTTCAGGAAGCTTTTAGCAACAGAGACCCACAAAACAGTATCTTGAGTGCCTAATTCAATTTTAGCGACTGTGCCAATGTGGCTGACTAAACCTGTGAACATCGATACCTCACACAAAGATCATCACCCAAAAACCGTACCGCTTCACACACCCATTTGACGGGAGAAGGCTGCCCCCACCAGAGTGGCCAGGCTTCTTGCCCGAGTAGGGTAGGCGCCATGAATACAAGCCATTCATCAACCAAACCTTGGCTGAGAAAGCTTGTCTGTAAGCGAGGCCCCGATTCTACCATGATTTGCCTCAAACCTTCACCTGATAACCGGGCTAACAAGGCTTTAATACTGACTTCACCCAATTCTTCTGGTAAAACCCAAATATCTGCCCGTTTTCCCAGCCCAGACTGTTCATTTTTTGAACAGGTGGCTATGATAACCCTTCCCGGCACCTCAAACAAGCGTGCATTCAAAGGGGTGCGCAAATGAGTATCCACAATCACTCGAATGGGGGGACGGAATGCAGGCACGCCTGCACAAGGTAACCGTACGTTTAATAAGGGATTATCAGCCAATATCGTCCCGATGCCCGTGATAATCACATCAGATTCAGCCCTCATGCGATGAACCTCAGCCCGCACAGCCTCACCTGTGATGGCGGTAGACGCCTGCCCTGTGGGTGAAGCACTGGTGCGTCCATCCAAGCTCATGGCTGATTTAACGATCACATGAGGACGATGGTGCGTCAGGTGATGGTGAAAAGCTTTGTTTTGAGCCCGGGCATTCATGGCCAATAAACCTGTATCTACCTGAATACCCACTGCGCGCAGCCGGGCAACCCCTTGCCCATTGACGGCGGGAAAAGGATCAGTTGCTGCAACAACCACGCGTGAGACACCCGCATTGATCAGTGCGTCTACACAAGGCGGCGTTTTACCGGTATGGTTGCAAGGTTCTAGGGTCACGTAACAAGTCGCGCCACGTGCATGCGCACCGGCTTGATGCAACGCATGAACTTCAGCGTGCGGACCGCCAAAAGCTTGATGATACCCTTCACCGATCACGCTCCCATCTTTCACGATCACACAACCCACGCAAGGATTGGGCCGCGTGAATGGAACGCCTTGCTGCGCCAAATGTAAAGCGCGCTGCATGTGAATCATGTCGTCAGTGGTTGAATACTGCAATTAATTGCCCTCAGGTACAACCGATTCCTTGGCCGTTGATAACTTTTCAATTTCCTCGCGAAACGCGTTCACATCTTCAAAACTGCGATAAACAGACGCAAAACGAACATAAGCGACTTGATCCAAATCACGCAATGCATCCATCACCCATTCGCCCAATTGGTTCGCAGGAATTTCTCGCTCGCCAACACCTTGTAAACGGTACTTGATGCGCGCGATCACTTCATCGACCGCACTGCTGGCGACGGGACGTTTTTCCAATGCGCGCAACATGCCCCGCCGCAATTTCTGTTCATCAAAGTTAACGCGTGTTCCATCCCGCTTGATGATGCGCGGCAATGTTAATTCTGCCGCTTCATAAGTTGTAAACCGCTCTGCACATTCTAAGCATTGGCGCCGACGACGCACTTGATCTCCCTCGCCTACCAAGCGAGAGTCAATCACTTTCGTATCGGCTGCTCCGCAAAACATACAACGCATAATGAGTCCTTAATCGTCTGCGTACACAGGGAAACGCGCGCATAACGCCAACATCTCCGTTTTGACGCGCGCAATCACGTTTTCATCATTAATATTTTCCAAAATATTAGCGATTGCTTCTGACAATAGCACACTCTCTGCTTCTTTGAAACCACGCGTAGTCATTGCAGGCGTACCAATACGCAAACCACTTGTGATAAACGGCGATGCAGGGTCGCGTGGCACTGTATTCTTATTCACAGTGATATTGGCAGCACCCAATGCCGCTTCGGCATCTTTGCCTGTCATGCCTTTATCTACCAATGAGACGAGAAACAAATGATTGTCTGTTCCGCCCGACACAATATGAAAACCTCGCGCTTTCAACGTATCCGCCATCACACGTGCATTTTTCACGACTTGCGCTTGATAGGTTTTGAAATCGCTTTGCAACGCTTCTTTAAATGCGACGGCTTTGGCCGCAATCACGTGCATCAACGGGCCGCCTTGTGTGCCGGGGAAAATCATCGCGTTTAATTTTTTGGAAAGTTCGGGTTGGTTCTTGGTGAGAATGATACCGCCTCGGGTGCCACGCAATGTTTTATGTGTTGTCGATGTGACCACATGCGCATGATCCATGGGATTCGGATACAATCCTGCCGCAACCAAACCCGCCACATGCGCCATGTCGACAAATAAGTAAGCGCCCACTTCATCAGCGATTGCCCGAAATTTCGCCCAATCAACAACGCGAGAATATGCTGAAAAACCAGCGATGATCATTTTTGGTTTATGTTCCAATGCCAATGCGCGGACATTATCGTAATCAATCGTTTCTGATTTGGGATCTAAGCCATATGCCACTGCATGATAAATTTGCCCTGAAAAATTTACCTTGCAACCATGCGTTAAATGGCCACCGTCAGACAGACCCATGCCCAATACGGTATCACCCGGTTTGATCAACGCCATGTACACGGCCGCATTGGCTTGTGAACCCGAATGAGGTTGCACGTTTGCCCAATCAGCCCCGAATAATTGTTTGAGCCGTTCAATAGCGAGATTTTCCGCCACATCCACAAATTCACACCCGCCATAATAGCGCTTGCCTGGATATCCTTCTGCATATTTATTCGTTAAAACAGAGCCTTGCGCTTCAAGCACGCGGGGAGTGACATAATTCTCAGAAGCGATTAATTCAATGTGGTCTTCTTGGCGCTGGGCTTCATGCTGAATGGCTGCGGCAAGTTCTGGGTCGAAGGCTGAAATAGTCATATTTTTCGGGAACATAGCAATACCTCGCGTGAGACAGGAAAAGAGCCCATATTGTACACTTATTTATCATGCTTTGGTTGTATGCAGTCTCTTATATGGGTTATACTCTGAAGTCTTAAGGGGGCGACCTGGTTTCGACGTGGGTTGCAAACCCCAAGGGGCATGTCGAGCATTGTGGCTTAACTCGTAAATCTAGCTGCAAAAGTCTAAGTGCAAACTATGACAACCATGCTGATGAGATCGCTGTAGCCGCCTAATCGCTGCTACGCTCTCGCCGCTTAATAACCGGCAGGCACCGTTACCTCTCTGTGTCAGTCCTGGGAGAATAACGGTCACACTAGACTGAACCGCGGCAAAGACCCCACCTGAGGTCAATGTCGCTAAAACGATCAGGCTCGCAGTGGGTTCTATCTTTGCACATCAGATGGCCCATTGCTAAAACCGAGTATGTGATAAACATGTAGAACCGAGGGCAGAGTGCTTGCGGACGCGGGTTCAATTCCCGCCGCCTCCAGGTTTTGAAATAAGAAAGGCCAGCTTTGCTGGCCTTTCTTATTTCAAAACCTGAAAGCGAGGGTGGAAATGAGCACGCGTAGCGGGTTCATTATAATAAGTCCTCACCGACCCTGTCACCCCGGAAAACGCAAAGCGTTTATCCGGTGCCGCCTCTATGAATTCAAACAAATGAAAGCATAATAATCATATTGTCAACAGAACACCCCCGCATTTCTCAGCCTCGTAGAGGCGTGAGACGCAGAGCCCCCCATGCAGCCGCCGCAGGCGGCGGTATGGGGGGTATATAGTATGATTTTGTCTTAAGCCCTGAAAGGGCGTCACTTCATGTTGATGATGGACATCAAATGGCGTCCAACAAATATTGTGATGGTTTGTATAGCTACAATTCTTCCCCCTGATCATCATCTTAAAACGGTTACAAATTGTAGTCATCTGATTGATATTTATAACTAGTTTTCAAGATCTTTCAATAAGCTGCAGATGACAATTTTGATTACTTCCATGACTTTTGATTCCTTTTTGATTATTTAACTCCATTTGATTCAAAAACCTAATTAACGATCGCCCTACTGCAAATGACAAATTCACTGGAACAGCGTTGCCGATTTGTTTGTACTGTGAGCTCAGTGAGCCAGTAAATTCCCATTCATCAGGGAAGGTTTGGATCCTCGCATACTCTCTAACTGTTAAGGGTCGCGTTTCTTCAGGATGGCATCTTTCTGTCTGTTTCTGCGCAGGCGCGCAGGTCAATGTCAGACTTGGCTCATCCCAGCTCAATCTTCTTGCCATGCCAGTCTTGCCACCCCCAAGATAGTAACTGCCTTGCATATATTCTTTTTGAATTTTTTCCGGTAAATCTCGCCAATATCCACCAGGAGGAACCTTTTTTAAAATTTCTGCCTTTCTCTTGGGATATTTCTGTCCCTCTGATAGGGGCACATCCGTGTCATAAAGCTCACCTTTTTTTAATGCATCTCGCATTGTCAAGATACGGTGATAAGGTGAAGGCCAGTCAAAATCTGTCGTACTACATAAATCTTTTCGCACAGCGACTAGCAATAAACGTTCGCGTTTTTGGGGCACCTTATAGAAAACAGCCTTTAATACTCTTGACCCAATGAGGTGATAGCCCAGTTCATCAATGATCCCCTTGATTGTTTCCAGCGTTTTACCATTGTCATGCTGAAGCAAGCCGCGTACATTTTCAGCAAGAATCATTTTCGGACGCGTTTCTTTAATGGCTCTTGCAAACTCAAAAAATAAAGTGCCACGTGTGTCTTCAAAGCCAAGTTGATTTCCTGCGTAGGAAAATGCTTGGCAGGGAAATCCCCCTGACAATAAATCTACCTCCCCACGATAGCGCGAAAAATTAATTTGAGAAATATCACCCTCAACAACATTCCAGCTGGGTTTATTTTTTCTTAATGTATTGCATGCATGTCTATCAATTTCATTTAATAAAATAGACCTAAAACCCGCTTTTTCAATTCCCAAAGCAAGACCGCCCGCCCCCGCAAAAAGTTCAATCGATGTAAACTCTCTCACAGGCTTAATTGCTAATTCCTCTTCCCATTTACTTTGAAATAATTGTTGTGCTTGATCAAAAGATGCTATCTTTTTTTTTGAATAATAATGGCAACCATCTTTTTCTATGTCAGGGGTCAATTTCCCTGACGCTTTCCATACTCTTAGTACTTCTTTTGTAACACCCAAAATATCAGCAAGTTGTGCTATTGTAAAAATTTCCTTTGACATTATTAATACCTTCCTTTGTTAATAATTATTTAATATAGTTATTAGTTAATAAAATCTTACTTGTGATATTTTATTCCCCAAATGCCAAGTTAAAATATTGAGCAAATTTCTCCTTATCACGAATTTCAAACCCTTCTTGCATACATTTCTCGCGCATCAGTTTCTCTATAATTGTGGGTAAAACACAATATAACTCTCTCAAAGCATTTTCCCTTCCTGTCACTAAATGGTAAAAACTTGCTCCATCAATTTTTCTAACCTGCACATTTTTAGCTACAGGGCTACCTGTGCTTCTATCTGATGGTTGAAATGGCACATTAAAGCGCTTTGAAGTCTTTGGAATGATGTTAACAAAATATGCCGTATATTCAAACCAACTACTAGCCTTTTTTGATACTTTATCAGATAACGAATTATATTGATCTATTAATGATCCTCCTGTTACCGTATTATACTTATTCTTGACCTCTGCAATGATTCTACGAGAATCATTCTTTAAGTCAACTTCATCCCCAACACCAAGGTCTACCCATCCGTCAACTTTACCAAGAATTTTCTGATGTAACGTCCCAAGCCGAGTTGTAAGGGTTTTCTGACATTGCCGCACTATCTCAGATTTTTTCCATTCATCATGATTAATATTAGAGATTGCTGCATCAAAAATAGTTGCAAATGGGTCAATCACGTTTTTTGTGAAATTCTTTTCTGCAGATCTTTTTGATTTTAATCCATTCTTCAATAAATCAACAACAAAATTTTCAAGATCTACATCATTAATATAAGTCAAATATGGCATCAAGGGTGAGCTCCGCGCAGACAAATAACATTTTACATGAGAATTTCGACTGATCAAGGTTTGATACTAGCACAACTTCACTCCTACTTCTAGCCAAAGAATTATCTAAAACTGATCAAAATTTATTAATTCATTATTATATTAAACAATTCAAAGAATATCATATAAAGCATAGCGGTTTACTAATTCGGAAATCAGATGATTTCATCCTTCGAACTCTATGCAAACACGTCTCTACGAGAGCAAAGATTAAAAGGTTTCTAACTTAGAAATCATACTACTAGCCCTATTTGATAACCCACACATACCAAGGGATTAAAGCCATTATGATTTTATGAATAATTTATGTTTATCAAGAGAAGAATAATGATACAATCATGGGCTAGTTAGCTCAAGTAAGCAAGCATTTTGTAAAAAAATAAATAAAGGAAGACATTATGAAGCCACGTATAGAGAATGATAAGCAAGTTATTGAAGAAATCGAGATCAGGAGGCTTAGAATGAAAGAACTGGAACAGTGTGGAGATGCATCTGTAAACTCTGTGACGAACATATTTTATCACAGCTTTTTCACTCACGGATGGGATGAAAATGTTCAAATCAGATATATTAATGACGGGAGAAATGTGAATATTGAACGTATTGAGGACGAATTATATGGTTAAAAAATCAACCCAATGCAACAACGGATGCGACTCTCATTATGAGACTCATATCAAACATGAAGGATTCAATATCGCCAACAGCTATATTTGCAAATCATGCAATCAAAAAGTTGTATGCAAACAAACAAAAATCGATAAGCTGACACGAGAAATTGATAGATATCATGCGCTAGCATGTGAACAATGGCAAGATGTATCCAACAAAACGGATGCTTTTGTTGTGCCGCCCGAAAACATTGAAATCTTTTCACAAGCAGCACTTATGAAACTAATGCCAAATCAAACCATTATCTTAAATGATACTGGCACACGTGACTCCATGTTTGACATACTAGTAATAAATGAAACCGATGGGCATCGGATTGCAATTGAAATAACACAGGCAACCAATAAAACCAGGATCGAAAACATCCGAACATTCTCTAACAAAGTCATCGAATTTCCAGCCTCAAATCGGAGATGGGAGCTATTGGTAAATAGTACAGTAAAGTTTAAGATTATAAATCTAAAAGCGTGTTTGTTGAAAGTTGAGCAGAATTTCACTAAAAATGATCTAATCAACTTAAATCTTTATCAATCTAATTCACTGACAGACTATCCAGATCTGCTACAAATGGGTATCGAATCAGTATATGCCACCTTATCAGAGCATAAAACTAATGGAGAAATTACTATCACATTACTTAGCTCCACTCAAATTAATGCAGATCCAGTTCTGAACCTTCGACGTTTGCTTAGTCAACTTTTTACCACTGTAAAAGCTATTGACAATTTAAATAAGTTGAAAAAATCTTGCACAAGTGAAAGGCATGTATTCGTACCCATTACACATATGCCACGCGAAGGATATGATTTCTCTAGAATCAAAAGCGGAACATACACTGTCGTCGACATTAATGCGCGTGAATGGCCTGAGGAAATTGACGCAATCTGGGCAGCTGATTTGTCAAGGTTCATTAAAAATGGCAATCGTGCATTTCATGCAATCAAAATTGAAAAAATAAAACACGGTGATAATATTTTAACAGTACGGGTAAACGAATACCCACTCCAACCATATGTAGTAGTTCCAACTTGATGTGACACAGGGTCTTGAAAAAGATACGGTTACCCGTTTTAATGCATGTGCAGGCAAACATTGAAACTTGGGTGTAACCGTATATGTTGAATACTACATAAAAGATACCTGATAATCATAATAATTCTGGTTATTAATTTTCTTTCAACCAGTCATGCAAAAACTCCGTCGCCCTCACGTCATCCTCGTTATAATTGATAATATCTTGCAACACAGCCCGATCACCTGTTTCCAACCATTGTTCATACCAGAAAATACTTTGCGCACCACCTGCCTTGGCATGTTGCCATTTGAAATTTAGATGTTTTGCAATATCTTTGATGGAATAAAAATAAATGGGAAAAATGAACGATTGGGTGACAATGGTTGACAGATCAACTAGGTTCTCAATAAAACAACTCAGTTGTTCGGAACCGCCATATTTCTCAGATAATTTTCCCAGGTATGTTTTTTCATAACTAGCATAATGGTACACTTTGAAATCACTAAAATTCTCCTTCTTGAGCCAATACAAAAAGTCATTCCACATATTACCTTCATCGCTCGGATTTTCTGCCAGAAAATAGGTGAAAATGGGTTTATCATTCCCCTTTACGATCAGAAATCCAAAAAGATATTGCACGCCCAAAAATGGATCCCCCTCGATATCGAAATATATTTTGATGTGCGCATCAGGAAGAATAGGATCAGACACTTGAATGATTTTCCCACTGATCAGTGCGGATGCTTGCATTTGCGCGCGCTTTAACGTAGCTGTGCTTGCGCCTTTTATTTTTGGCAATCCATCAAGGTCACATAACGCCATATCGCTGATTGTTCTGACCCCTGCTTTTCTTAACTCTTCCAATGAATCTACCCGAACATTGTATATCAATGCAATATCAGATTTCGCTTTTGCTTCTTTTAATAATAAATCAAACCAGGGCGTTTCCTTGCATACTGAAGAGATTTTCAGTGGAGGTTCTGTTCCTCTGAGGATTTTTAAAATATCATCGATCACCTCTTGCGTTGATTTCTGAATCTTTTCTGTTAGCTCGCAGGATTTTTCAGCTTTAAATTTGTTGATAAATCCACCAAAAGCAGGAAAGTGACCTTGTATTTTATTTAAAATAATCGCATACAGCATCAATTGTTTTTTGTATTCCGGCTTATCACATTTCGTAGAGTTTTTGATTTCAATTGGCATGTAATAATAGTCGCCAAAAATAGATGAACCTTTACATTTTTTAAGAAGGTCAGGCCTGCCTTTGAACCTAACATCACCAGCAACATAGGAAATGGCACCCTGATATATCAGCTCTTCACCGGATCGCATGTATTCAAGTGTTTGCCTTTCGGCCTCTTCCTCAGATAGGGTTTTATCAATTGATATCTTGTTTAACCCTTTGACATACTCCTCCTCATGTAAGACCCCGCCCTCAATAAGTCTCTTGGTTAATTCAGGCAGCTCGGCCTTCAGGCTCATATCACCATGGATGTCGTACCAAATCCAGTGTGGTGATTTTGCGTATTGGAAGAATAGCGATGGGCTGACTTCAAATAGCTGATTCATATCTGCCCTCCTAGTTCATTTTATCAATTTGCGTAGCAGTGCAAGTATGCAACTGCAAAATCAAATTAAACTCATTTCAAAAATATCAAGATATTTTCTGTAAACATATATACGCCCGTATTTAACATGTTGATCCCTTAATTCCAGTATCCCTATCTCAATAAGGCGTTCAATTAATTTCTGAGCTCCACGTCGAGTGGTAAATCCTGCCCACTCTTGTATGTTCCTCACTGAAACAATAGGTCGAGCGTATAATTTAGGCAATATCTTCATGGCGCTTTGTGAGGATGTTTTATTCATTCCGCTTATTTTTGCGATGTCTTGTTCCCGTAACAAAGTAATCTCACGAACAGTTTCAATTGACGCCTCTGCCGTTTCAATCACACCATCAAGAAAAAACTCAATCCATTTTTCTACTTTTTCTGAACGATAATCAGTCAACCGCTGATAATAGACGTGTTTGTATTTCTTAAAGTAAGAAGATAAGTACAGCACGGGCTTTTCCAATAATTTTTCTTGGTATAAATAGAAGACTATGAGCATGCGTCCTGTACGTCCATTCCCATCTAAAAAGGGATGAATGGTTTCAAATTGGGCATGAATAATGGCCGCTTTCAGCAAGGGAGGCATCGTATCTGTTGCATGCAAAAATTTCTCCAAATCGTTTAAAGCGTGTTTCATATCATCTACAGGCGGCGGAACAAATTCTGCATCCGCAGGCACCTTTTCCGTTAATCCAATTTTGACTTTTACGAAAATGACCAGGATCAGAAAAGTGTGTGCTCCGTGCTTCGTCATCCATTAGTTTTGCATGTATCTCACGTAAAAATCTTAGTGACAGTGGAAGTGATTCGAGTCTTTTTAATCCATAAGCAAGTGCTTCAATATAATGTTGAATATCACCCACATCACCTTGAGCGGGAGCACCTGCTTTAGCCTCTGCTTCAAGAGCATCAGCCATCGTCGCCTTTGTTCCTTCTATCTGGCTAGAGGCTGCGGCATCCTTCAATTCATACATAAAAAGGAAAAAGTCTACATCTGGCAGTAGCTGCGTGATCCCATCCAACTTACCCATCACCCGCTCAGCCTTAACGACCTTTTGAATAATTTCTGGCGAGTGCTCGGAAAGCCCTTTAGCAGGGAAAGGTGCTGGTATAAACGCTTTGAAGCCATTTGGTTGTTGGATATTTTTACCTATCATAAAAGCCCTCTTGAATATTGTATACATTGCCCTATTGAATGTATACAGTTTTAATAAAACCGTATACATTCACTATTCCAATGTATACAGTTTATATAAAACTGTATACATTTACAAGCTCTATCAAACAGCGTATATTACGTGGACGTGACAGCCTTATAGCTGAGCCCTGGGGGCCTTTTTGGGGGCTTATTTAAAAATCACATTAAATATATCATATAAAATCATATAGATACAAGCTCAATGTGATTGACGCCCTACTAGGTATTCGCCATTTACTCACCGCCAGTTATCGATGAGGCACTCTTGCATACCGATTCGCGCTGACTAAAACAATAAATCATGCTATCTTATGTCAGTGATCGATAAATAGATGCTTTAGTTCGATATTTGTGAGATGAATACATTACAGGGAGGTAGTATGGCAATAAAAAAATGGATAACCGCAATCATTGGATGTTCTTTGACTCTAGGCGCTATGGCCGATACGACTGAAAAATATCACCCATGGTCATTCATTGGTAGCCTCGGTTATACTTGGTACAACGATTTCTATGATGGTGTCCAACTGCTGATCTTTCTGCGCAAGAAGCCATCGGCGATGGTCAAACGGCTCTGGGACGATTTGCTATTGCTAGAGATTTAGGGGCTTTAAACACAGTACGATTTGGTATTGAACTTGGGGTTCAAAGCGGCAATACTGCTCGCCTTGATATTCCTCAATCCACTATTGATGAACTAGGAGGAATCCTTCCCCAAGTCACGATCAAACCGATATTAGACCTTCTTGCTACAGCATCATGGCAACCAGTAGAAAATATCCCCGTATTTGGCTTAATTAAACCCGGTATTGCTTACCGTCGCTATGCAAGTCAATGATCGTGTTACTTTCAATGATCTTTCCGAAGTAGCATTTGAACTACAAGCAGGATTGGGCATGCGCATCTCAGACCGTGCAAATTTATCGTTAAATTACCAAGGTATATTCGCGGGTAATACGACCTATACGATTAACACCACGACATTCACGGGACATATCTCTAATATCCCAATGCAGAATGGATTATTATTAAGTCTTTCGTTTGGTGTTTAAAGATTAATGACAGGAGGTTTTATGTTTATCAAAAAACTTGGTATTACGTTAGGATGCATTATTTCATGTAGTCTCGTGGCTGCACCTAACCCCGCAAGTCAAGAGTGGGTGCTGAAGCAACTTGCGACGGTTAATACGACACTTACAGCTGCTGATTGGGCTAACGTTTGTCATGCTGGAAGTTCGCCTGCGAGTAGCGAAGGTTGCTATGGAAGCTCGAATACCGCTGCTTTCGCAAAACTGGATAATGGGTTGAGGGGTTTTAGCTCATTGGCAAACTTTAATACCACTTTGGCATCACCTTCATCTAGTGTATATATCAAGGCGTTTCTGGCAGGTACCAATGTTCCTGCATACACGAATGCTATTGCTGTTTCTGTGACGGGTGTCATGGCAAGATGCACACTTTATGTTCAAAAAGGTACCGGCATTAATAGCGATGACGGTTTGAATTCAGCCATATATTCATCAGGTGCGTCTTATCGAACAGGCCCCCAAGCCCCCTATATAGCTACGATTAACAATCAATCTAGCGTAAATTTTTACTATAATAATAGTCCCAATGCTGGTACTGCAAGCCCTCCTGATCCTATTTATTTGATTTGTGTTGGTGTTAACTCCACCGATGGCTATACCCCTGTGTCTATCGCAGGAGCAATAACAGCAAACTAAAGTCGCCCTAAGAATAGAGGAGAACATATATTAAACGTTCGATAAACCATGGCGATTTGTGAGTGCCATGCTATTGCAACTGCGGATATTCCGGAAATGACATCGGCTCCCACACGGTGTCAAAGTTCCAACCATACGATTCATACAGTGATTGGGTTTGCATTTCCTGAGTGGTTTTGCCCATGCCGCCGCCAAAAGACCCTAATTGTCTGGTTGTTTCTACATCCCAGAAACTACTTTTAACGAGAAAACCTGGATCGTCCGAATAACCTATTAGGCCACCTTGAGCACCGCCAACACCGGTCATACTCACTTTGCCAACCGCGTAAGCATGGGTAACGTCCGAATAACTGATTTCGCCAATTAATCCACCGACTTTGGTGTTAGCTGTCACATTGCCCGTCGCATAAGCTTCCGAGATTATCGTGGCAGTTGCACTGCCCACGAGGCCCCCTGCAGCACCTATTCCGGTGACATTTGTTTCGGCATAGGATTCATTGATCGACACAATATTCGATGATTGTCCAATCAAACCACCCACAGCATCAACCCCGTCTACTGAGCCCAGTGCATAACTACCCCAGATTGCGACCACGGCTTTATCGCGTCCATCCCCACCAATGGCTGTCCCCACTAATCCACCTACCTGCCCAGCCCCCTGAATCGTGCTGTTTGAAAAAGAATCTACGATCGAGGTGAAATCTCTGGGTCCTGCCATCAGGGCACCTACCAAGCCACCCACTGAATCGCCATAAGGCGCGCTGATCGTCACTTGACTCGACGAATCGGAAATGAAGGTATCGATGATAATTCCCGCTAATCCTCCCACTTGGTCGTTGCCCGATACAGTGCCAGAAACCGTATTGTTGGATAAAGCCGATCGAGATGGCTCGCGGCTGCCGCCGACCAGGATTCCAACACTATCACGACCATTCACGACGGCATCCACGATAACCATGTTGGTAATCCCGACGGAATGAATAGCACCAAATAATCCGACATAATCCCTGTTTTCTTGATTTATCGTTAATCCAATGACCGGCACATTATTTCCATTGAAACGCCCAGTAAATGCTTGATTTTCATCACCGATAGGCTGAAAATCAATGCCTTCGCAATTGATTTGATCACCCACCAATTCATACTCGGCTGATAAATCGGTGATGCTTTGCAACGCTTCACAAGAGTCAATTGGGATGATATCTGAGGCAAAAGCATTCAGAGAAACTGAAGCCAAAATCACTAAAAAAGATTGTCGGGACATACATGAGCTCCTGGTATAATGCCTGAGGACTCAAGCATTATAACTGAGTCGAAATCTGAAAGCTATGACCACAGCGTGACCATGCAAATCAATAGGATGGGTGTGATGATGCCATACTCTCGCACCTGAAGTGAATTAATAAAGTTTTTATATATTTATCTTATACTTGGAAATATTAAACGACATCATATACTGTGCCATCAAGATTCGTTAACCAAGGCATTGCCTTTGTACCCCCTTTTCTCCGCCCATCTCCCATCTATTGATCAGTGCAGCGGCCTGCCGTTTGGCACGTTTCAGTGTATCTGCGCTTGCACCCTTTACTTTTGGCAATGCATCAAGGTCACACGCTGCCATATCACTGATTGTTCTGACCCCTACTTTTCTTAACTCTTCCATTGACGTTGTTAGGGTTTGAGGTGCCATTAAACAACAGAGACCGCATTTTTATTATCATTGCCCTCTGAGGATGTTGTCTGTCCAGACGTCGTCGCCGCATATGCAAATGTCAATGGTGAACTGATAGACTTCGTAGGACTGTTTGGCGATGAAAAGCTTGAACGATTGGATGTGGTTTGATCGGTGTAGGTGTCTTCACAAGACAAATCACTCGGAGAGTACGATGAACCGGGTGTGCTCATCGCATTCGATACTTGAATTTCCTCGACAGGTTTATCGAAGGTGACATATTGGAAAACAAATTGTTCCACAGGCACGACTGCGTCGTAATAATAGCTATGCACCGTTTTTCTTATAGTAACTACAGGTGTTGTTAGGATTGAAAGATTGCAAAATGTAATGCCACATATCCTAGTATCCCCATAGACGACTGGTGCAAAATCATCAATATTTATAGCAACACTCAGCATATTCACAATGGCCCAAATTTCAGGACGCCTGTCATCTGGACGACGAGGGTATGTTCTAACATGCGAATCATTAGGATTAGACTCCAAGTATTCTGCCACCGCAGATTTTAATTTCTCAGGAGTGCAGGCTTTTTCGTGCTTCATGGCAAATAAAGCATACGAGATACTTTCGTAAAAAGAGTCTGGCGTTTGAGACATTTTGACCAGCACACGCTCCCAACCCAGAGGTCTGGACCCGACTCGCCCGGTATCTTGTCCGTCACCGTTTTAAATCTCGCCATGAGATAAGCAGACCGCGCAGGTATTCCCACCTCGCAGGTGAATCTTTCTTTTCGAGGAGTATCCTTCCCGAACAGACATGTTTTAGGCTCAATGTTGAGCGCCGTTTCAAGCAACTCCAAATATGATTCAAATCTATTGAGCTGCCCCCAAGTAACCGTGTATTCCTCTTCGCGTTTTTCATAATAGGCAATGTCTCTTCTCCATGATGTAATGTATTCCTTATGATTTTTGATATCCCTTTCAATACATGCTTCTTTCTTTTTTAATGTATTGACACTGCTCCATGTCAACGAAGTGACCTCCTCATCTGCGGCTTTTATACATTTTAAAAGCTCATGTTTATCCGTATCGGAGAGGTTCACCTTTAACTTAGAATCATCTCGATTTTCAACTAAATACTTTAATGCGTAGAGTTCCCTTGTAAAACGACTGAGAATCTGAGGTCCACTTTCTTCGGGATATTCAGGCGGTGCTTTGTAAAGAACAATGGCATCATTGTTGGGTGATTCGGCCTGCTCCATGAGTCTCTGAAGCTCTGCTCTGAGGGGCTTGACTCTTTCATCCTCTTTTATCTCCAAATAATGTTTATCGAACCACAGATCTATTTGAGATTTAGCATGTACCTTAAGCGTGGCCACGTATGCCATCAAGGATATTACATTGTCAGTTTCCAGTTGCCAAAGCTTCGGAATAACCTTTTCAAGGATCTCTGCATCAATATATTGTGCACTTTTTTGCTCTGCCCATTCGTTGAATTTTACAAAAATAGCATTTGCAATGCGTTTATTTTTCTCACCCCATTTTTTTGTCGTATCAGGATGATATTCATGGGATAAGCTTTTACGCAATTTCTCAAATGATTCTTTGTCTCCATTAAATGGCTTTAGCTCGTTGTCATATTTATCAAACCATGCATTCACACGTTTGTATGTTTGACAAAATGCTGATTCAATCTCATTAATTCTGAATTTGATGTCTGGACGTGTGCTCAGCTCAAGAGGCAGTGTCGTTACGGCCCTGTTGACTGATGCTTGATAAGTCTTAAGAATGCCCCTCATGACGGAGGCAGAATAATCAAATTCATTGATTTGGTCAATAAGTGCTGCGCGTGCAATATCTTCTATTTTTTCCAGCTCACTCAAAAATTGTTTCTCCTGCATTTGCTGTTGAAAAAGGGTCCCTTTTTCCTTAAGACCTGCTAACTGCACTTGGTACTTATCAAACAACGCTCTGGCAAAATTTG
Organism: uncultured Gammaproteobacteria bacterium; assembly: GCA_963848305.1. GTDB lineage: Bacteria > Pseudomonadota > Gammaproteobacteria > JABCZS01 > JABCZS01 > CAWKDC01. The sequence goes on from CAWKDC010000001.1 coordinate 750,321, forward strand.
TATCAGGATCAGTGCCTTCTAATTTGACCGTCTCGCGAAGATCCTTGAGAAAAATCATCATCTCACAGGGAAGGCTCAGCAAAGCCTCTGCATTATTGTATGTGCTAGCTTGCACAGCGGAAGCACTTAAGGCAGCCTCTGAATGCTGAAGAATCTCGCCAAATGCCATGTCCAATTCTCGAAATAGATCATCCACATCCCGTTGGATCTCAGGATGTCCCAACCAAACAAATAAGTTTTCATCACCACGGCTGCCACTCAGATCGGAAATTTTGGCTTGCTTTTGCACAGCTTGGATGAGCTGCGCGACAAGGCAAAGAATAAGCTGCACTTTAATTTGGGGAGTATTTTCTTCAGGCATGCAACGGAATGCTTGACGAATGGATCCACAGACTGATGCAATAATTTCAAACGGACATGCATCATCATTCTCGATACTTTTCGGCCCGTTCTTCCGGAGTCATTACTTCAAGCTCTACTAAACGTCTTCCACATTCTGTTCGATACTGCCTCAAGCGTTGTCTTTGATTTTTTCTGAGGCTGGTTAAAGCAGAAATATCCTCAACATCAAACAAGGTAACAGCTCTGTTGTTAAATTTTCTAATGATGCTACGAGAGTCGTTTGCGAAGGCTTCGATATTGATCTTGTCGCTTTTTCGAGCTTTTTTAAAAACTTCGGTGATTTCGCCATACTTCCGATCTGCAGCATTTTGCAAATATTCAGCACCAAGTGCAATGGCACATTGTTGTATGTCTTCAGCTCTGCTTTTGATGCGTTCGAGTTGAATCGCTCCTGATACGCCGTTAACATAGATCCCAGACAAATTATATACACTCAATTGCTGAACATGTTCTAGCAGTCGTTTATATTGCTTTTGCCATTTACAAAATTGCGGATCAGCATCTGAAAAAAAAGAATTCACACATCCTTCTTTTTTTCCAAGAAGTCCTGTATAACCAGAGCTCATCACGACACGAATTAATTCATTGATTATTTTGACAATAGATTCCCGTTCCGTATCTGTAGGTTGCTTCAGCTCATTGTTAGGGATAGCCAATGGTGTTTTCATCTCGTCTTGCCTCTCGCTGGTTGTGGGCTTCTTCGGTGCACATGGCTGCAGGGCATTGCGTACCAGGGTGAACAATTGACATAATGCACCAAAACTTTTTCCCATAAAAGTTGATCTCATGTAAACCCAAAAAGGAGCTGCACTGTTTGACTTGAAAGTATGCAGAATCGCTGATTCCCCTGGGCGCAGCAAGGAAAGTTGCATGTTGCCATCATACAATTTTTTGAGTGCTCCTAATAAATAACGTTGGTTATCTTTCAAATCAATTTGATACCACCAACGGTATAAGGAAGGGAAAAACCACCAAGTACCTGCTAGCTCATGGGCCATGCACTTATCAATTCGCTCATGAAGCCTTGGAAGTTCTGAAGATGACTTATCTCTGACGTCAGGCCACAGCGCTTGATGAGCGATCTTATATTGTCTGTCAAAGTCTGGTTGCATGTTTAAACGCAGACAAGCAAGATCTAAATCATCTTGTGACAACGCATGTGAAACATCATTTCTGCTGCCCATGACGTATGCTCCGTTTTGAATACTTACTAGTCTATCACATAACCCCCACGGAAATAAATCCTTAAGGGGATTATACAGAGCATAGCCTATGCATCAATTGCGGCGCTCAGGTGGCCGTAGACTACTCCCTGGTTGCCAGTCACCCCTATTGGGTTGTGTGAAATATACCCCAGAACTTCTACCTGGCCCCCTAAGGCCAGGTGAGAGAGGGGTAGGTAGGGTTAGGGGTCGATTTAAGGGGGGAGATTGAGTTGGGGATGTGCCTGCAGGAGTTAGTTGGCTAGCGCCTTGAGTAATAGATGAACCATTGGGTAGCAATGACTTATAAAATCCACCAGCCGTAAGTTCCAAATGAATTTTATGTGGAGATTCTGAGCCATACCGATGTACCCGTCCATCGGATTCTCGAACATGAATATGAAGAGAGAATATTCGTACCAAAGCCCATATTTCAGGTTTTCCCGCTGAAATTGTGCCTTCTGTAATCCCTTGCAAATGAATAGTCAGTGCTGCATCGTCCCTGATTGCACCCAAAAAATACATACTACGGTTTGCATTCATATGCTCTATCACCTGTTCTTTTATCCGGCTGGCAGTCAAAATACCACGATACCTAATATGATTTAACTGTGATTCAACTGCCATAAAAAAGGAGTTATTGTCCTCAGGAAATTCCAGAGGATACAAATCGTTTATAGGATGTGACGAACCCTGAGCACTTTCACCTTCCACACTACCTCCCTGGCACTTACCAACCTCTCCACGCAGACGATCATGCTCTACCAGCAACGGTTGCAGCTCTCTTTGAAATTGGCTTAAGGCATATTCATCATGCTTTCTCCCAAATTGACCCGGCTCACGTCTATACTTTGTCGCCACTTCATGCAGCTGAAGTATAATATTACGATAGTTTTCGATGGGGAAAGGGTGTATAGCTTGGTTTTTCATCATTGCCTCGATATACTCAACGAAAGGTAAATCACTTTTGACAGAATGTCTCGCAAGCGCTACTTGAGCAATATTCTGGTAGATTTTGATAATATCCCGTGTCTTGTCGAAGCTCACAACGGCATTCCTTAATGCAATATTTTCGTCATTTGTCAGCTCTGATTGAGGAAGTTTAGATCTGCCCGCTGTAAGTTCGAGGGCATCTTTCACATAGGTCATATGTGAACGCATACTCACCGTTATGAGTGTCACGAAAAACAGAGCGCGAAGCCTTGATAACTCTATCCTCCTCCTTTTCAGCGCTGCAATCTTTCCAGCATTTTGTTCGTCTGATAGGATTGTAGACTCAGGTGCCCCTATTAATGCATTCAAATAGGCAATTTCTTCGCCGGCTGAATAGAAAGGGTTAATAAAGTATACTTTGTCAATCATGACCAATTGTTTAAAATGAGACATGATATAGTTAATTTTTTGATCAAAGCTTATCAAATAATCGACCTGACCAGTGCTGAACACCCCAGGATCTGGAACGGTATTGAATAATCCATTAGGACTATATACCGTCATTCTGGTTTTATCCTTTTGAGCTCTTTCTGGATCCACGCCATCTGGCTTAGGTGCGTCTTCCAATTTAGTATAAGCATGGAAAGCCGCAATGAAGGAAGATTCTTGCTCCAGCCAGCGGTGATTTGCCACACCACTGATCAACTGATTATCCAATGAAATTCGAGTGATCATAAGTGCGCCTAACTCATCATCACGATAAAGTTGAGTAACAACATCCACGGGCCGTGTACCATGAACATTTTGCATGCCCGGATCAACCCCTAGCATGAGCAGCCCTCTAACCATGGGAAGATTTTTCCACGGGTTATCGCTCTGAAGCGCGATATGTAATAAATTATTCCCATGCTCATAAATAGTCTCAGGACTCACTGTGGGAGGATATTTCCCAAAGAATTCATACAAAAAATCCCCATCACTGAGGCCAAGGTTACTACGCAACTCCTGAAATCCTTGAATATTACCTTGCCCAATGATTTCAATGAGATCAGTCTTGTATTTATTTGCAAACTCGTCCTTACCTTCCAGAAAAGTACCTATGTTGATTCTGTCATTGATGCACCTACCCAGCATTGAGGAATCTCTCAGGCCGACCAACTCAGAAAGTGCATTAAGTACTGCTTCATTTGCACTGCACTCCCCTTCCAGTTCTGTCAATATATTGGACAAAGTTACAATACTTTGCCTAATGCCACCCCCGACGGTCATCAACTGTACCGCAGTATAGGGCAGCTGATATTCTTCAACCATATCTACATATTCAGCTATTTTTTGTTCAGTGTTTTTAGGAACAACTTGCAAATCATCAGTGATAAAGTCTTGTTCTCGTTTGTCAGCTGCACTCCTAGTATATTCAAGGATCAACGTTTTTTTGTATTCATCAAATATTTTCTCTAAGACCTTTTGTAGGATTGTCAATTTATCTGCGTCATCTGTTTCATTCCACAATGGAAATACCCGGCCTCTGAGCACAGAAGCTGCGCTCAAATATTCCAATAAATTCAAAATGCGTCGCAAGATACCTGATCTAACAGCTAACCGCTGGGTCGCTTTTTCAATATCTTGCAAATCCTTCAACTGCCTAATCTCAAGTTTTTTTCTGAGGTCAGAGTCTTTAATAAGATATCTGAGCACATTCCACAAATTATTTTCAGTCGCTTCCTTCGCAGTCTTCTCATAAAATGATTGAAGCTCACCACCTTTTCGTGCGTAAACATCTGCTGCCAGCGGATCAAAATCATCGGATGGAGTCATTTTATAACTGGCACGCCCCATGACAACACCACTAGATTTCTCCTTGTCTTTAACTTTTTCATGATGCAACTTTTTAAGTGTATCTTTAGAAACATGCTCATGTTTTGACAATACTTCAAGACGTTCAAACTGATTGCCTTCTGTGAAAAAAATATGCATGTCACGTTTTGTTTTTATTTTATTTTTTGAAAGCCATTCATAGAAATCCACTGCTTCACTGGATTCTGAATTGAGTGAGGAAAATAAGGATAATAAGGAAAATGCAGTTTCACTATTTGAGGATCCGGAAACAAGAACTTTGGCACGCGCTATATTCAGATAATCATCATTTTTTTTGCTCCATGTGGTTCTCCTCCACATGTTCAATTTAATACCTTTCAAGGTTGCGTATGCGAGCAAAACCAGTGGATGCGACCACCCTTGTTCAACTTTTTGTTGAATTAAATCATAGTGTAAATAGGCATGAATCAAATAAGGATCCATTACCAATGCATCAAAAAAACGTTTACCTGCTGCCGGGGAGTCTCCATTTGGATTAACATGATCTTTCAGCACATCCAGAATGTTGCGATTGACCAAATTCGTTCCCCTCAAACCATCGCGAATATCCCTATGCAATTCTTCGGATGCTAAGTAATCATTAACATTTGTTTGACTGATCCGCTCTTTTAATGTTTGAGGTAATGCTTCCGATACTAAATACTGATAAAAATCTTGTTTAACCACTGCTAGCCGCAATGCATCCTTGACAATTTTCTTGACGATACTATGTTGATTGGGGACTAATGGCGTTTCATTTGAAGTGCAAGGTATCCATAAATTTTCTGATAACAACTGATATGCTTCTTCACGGGTAGCACCGAAGGCCATAAAACTTTTATCTTGACGAGTCGGGAGAGGGCAAACAGTGTATTCATTGGGTTGTGCGCCAGGCTTCATGCGCCGAAGCTGTTTCTTGGAAGACTGATCCAAAAAGACTTCTTCACCATGTACCCCGAAGGAACTCACAAGATGATCAGTTTCGTCAGCTTGTGGATTAGGTGCAGGGTGATCTGAAGATTCACTTGGATCTTCAGTAAATAAAACACGTTGTCCTTCATCGATATCTTCTTTATAGTCTGTTAATTCAATGAAGCTGTCCTCGAGTATTGATAGTTTGTTGGATCCGTTGTTTTCTCCACTCTGTGAAGTGATTGACAACGTTTTCTGATCCAGTTTGGCCACAGCACGCAAAACACAGATGGGTGATGCCCCGTGATTCACTTTACCCATGGATACGTCAAATCGAATATATGCGATGTACACTAGATCATGTTGGGGTAAGCATCTCTTTTCTTCATCAGTTAATGTTCTCTTTTCTTGAACCTCTGCAACCAGTGAAGCCACAGGCGTGACCAATGTTTCGAGTAATGCATCATCATTGACATATTTTCTTACCTCCTGCTCTTGCTCATGAATATTCCTTGTTTGATTGATATGATCTCGGATCACTGGATCATTGATGATATGACCTATTTCAGAGGCGCGACGCAGTTTCTCTTTCTTCGGTTGTACCGGTAATGTTTCACCGGGTTTATCTTTAGAAATAATGTCATGAAAAACAAGAAAATTCACGAACGAGTCCGTTTCTAAGGCAGCATCGACCGCTGGTTTAATCATTTCCTTGATTGACGCTAGGTGGCGCGTCATCAAACTGGCAGTTTCACGCCTAGACATCCCAAAAATGGCGTACACCCCATCGCCTTCTTCCCCTACAGGTCGTCGTATAAAATGATTTTCATGGTCATGGGTATATTCATATGTTTCATTGGTCACACTGAGGCCAGTGAGTTCAGCTAGATTGATTTTTTCTTCTGCATTAGCACGGTTAGATGCGCTGAATGAAAACATACTATTTCTCCTACAACTGAGTGACTTTAGAGCATATACTCTTTTCGGTATCAGCTGATATTATCTCGCATATTAGCAGTGAAAAGCTACAGACAATGTCTGTAAGTTGTGTGAGAGATTGACTATTATAAAGATTTGTTAATTAGATTCGTTATTATGGCCGTGGGTCCTCTTAACATGGCTAAGCACCCTGTGTAAACCCAACCTTTGCTCTATTGCCGAACATTTCTATTTAGCCAGGGATAGCACATCTCTAAATCGCGCAAGCGTCCCGGGCACGTATACGTGACCTGGGAACCATTGACATGGGATGTAGGCGCCACGTGTTAATGTCCTAATCTGGCAAAATAACTGCTTCAGGCAAGCTCATCAATGTTATTTTTTCGCTCAATTTCGTCGAGCGGGCGCCTGGGCAAATAACAAACAAATGATCGAGATTCAAATCTGTCATGGCACCATGCATAGATTGCGTGACCCTCGGCTTATCACTGTACTTGAACTCGAATCCATATCGCTTCCCTTTATACTCAAAAAATAAATCGAGTTCTGCCCCATTGCTGGTTCTCCAGAAAAAACAATTATCATGCCGAAGCTTGAAAGCCTGAATAATTTGCTCCAGAGCGAATCCTTCCCAAATCGCACCACATTTAGGATGTCTAATTAATTGTGATTCATTTTCAATTCCCATAAGCGCCATCAAAATACCAGAATCACGGATATATATCTTGGGAGTTTTGATTTGTCGCTTTCCGATATTTTCATGCCAGGGTTGAAGTATTCTCACCATGAAGGTACTGGCCAAAATATCCAAGTAATGCCTGATGGAATGACCCGATACCCCGAGAGATCTTGATAATTCCTGAGCGTTGAATAGCTGCCCATGTAAATGCGTTAACATCTGCCAAAATCGTTGCAGAGTGAAAGCAGGAATTCGAAACCCTAAACTTGGGATATCCCTTTCAAGAAACGTTTGAATAAATGAAATTCGCCATAAATAACTTGTCGACGCATCTTCCGCCAAATAAGACCTTGGGAAACCTCCACGCAGGAGTAAAAGATGGATATCCTCAACCTCATTCGCCAAAAATGGCGTTAATTCAACATACCCTATCCTGCCTGCCAAAGACTCTGAGGACTGCTTTAGAAGGTCTAGAGAGGCACTTCCTAGGATCAGATACCTCGCCTCCCCCTTGTCGATCAAAACCCTTAGCATAGGAAAAATCTCTGGCAGTCGTTGGATTTCATCGAGGATGACCCAGCCACCCAATCCTTCCAGGGTGGCCCAGGCATTTTCTTTAAGCGCTGCCAAATCAAAAGGATTCTCCAGATCGAAGAAGTGTGTATCCTGCTGATTTTTTAGGAATAGATTGGAGAGCGTTGTCTTTCCGCATTGCCTAGGCCCTAATAACCCGCAAGCAGGATGTGCCTTGAACTGCATTTCAATTGAGTGTAAAAACTGTGGTCTTGGGAGCATAAAACACCATGTAATATTGAAGCCTGGGTTCAGAATAGCATGACATTTTAAGTTTATCAAGGATAAAGCATGAGGTGCTTTCTGTCAAAACCGGACATTTCTACTTAGCCCACCCTAAGACATCGGTCTATGATCAACAGAACGGTAAATGCCTTACAACCGAAGCATTATAACTGATTCAAAACGTGAAAAAGCATTTACATCATGTTTAACGCTGCGATTTCATTCAATGCATCGTCTACAGCAGCTGTTTTTGCCATATACTTGATCACTGGGGCTGTATTTTTCTCGGAAAAATGAATGTCATTTTGAACAACTGATAAAGCTAATTTGCCTAATGACAATCTATCCAACCAGGCTTCCCCTGAAAAAATAACACCTAGATTTGCTTCGCGAAGTTTTTTTTGGTGACTATCCGCGCATTTTATTTCTTCTTCATTCTTCAAATTTTCAAGTTTGTTATCAACACAATCCTGAAAAAATTTTCTTTCGTGCATGTAGAAAAATACGCAACTTTCCCTATCCTTCGTACCAACCATGTTGCGATTTTTTTCAATGCGCATTATTTCCTGATTCAAATTGTCTAAGTAATCATTCATTGCCTGATCAGCTGAACCCAGACAGTAATTCGCATAGACATGTTCTGCCATTTTAACAATCATTTTAATAATCATTTTAGGCTGATCTAACTCCTTTTCATTTAAACTTCCAGCCGCTCTGAGATAGTGGATGCGTAATTTCCATTCCATTGCATGCACAACGACATTAAAGAAATTTGTGAGATGATCCATATCAACACCTCTAAAATGATGTTGAGAACCTATCACTTTTCCAAGAGCGCTATTAATAGAAACTGTGGCTGCCTGAATTGTTTCCCAGCGAGAAATATTAACGTATTCATTATAATTTATCTCAGCTGTTGCTATATCCGCTTGAATGGATTGCAACATTTTCGTATAATTTTCAGTCGTTAAACTTGTTAAATTATCTCTGAAATCATGAGAATGTTCAGCAGCCACAATTTTAAATGCAGAGGCAAAACATGACAGCGCAAGCAATGATGAACTGATACCGAATGTGTTCACCGTGCTTATCGACATGGGTTGCAATAGCTCGACACTTTGACTGGCCAGCAGATCAGGTTGAGGACTTATCAAACTCGTTACATAGGATAAATTTGCAAGCGTGCCAGACCACCCTTGAGTTGACGATAGAGCATCTGCAACGTCATCACCTGCAAAAGATTGTACGGCCATCTTGAGAACACGTTTGGGCAGCAAAGCTAATGAAATCAAGCCAATAGTTGTAATGGATGGGCTTGCGGTCAACAGCATGACGGCCAAGGCGCCTTGCGCTACCCCAGCGATGCCATCAGCGACTGACGATCTTACTGAAAATGGGCGGCCTGCAGTTTGTGGTTGTCTCATGATTATCCCGCTCCCAATAAAGTAGAATATGGTATTAAAACCTAACTGGATGAAAAAAGCAAGTCAGACTACAGCCTATTGATATTGTTAACCAGGCAAAAGCACTCATAGACTGTTATACGGCCCAAAGGAGCCGCAAATAGGCACCCTTAACTCATGACAGTTTTAGTTGTTCGGCTAATTTAGCCTAGTCTTCTCGCTACTGGATAATATGGCAAAAGCAGAATATGCTCTAAATGGCGATCATCGATGCAAGGAAACAGTGCATTGCCATTCTCTTGTTTCGTAGGCACCCAAAAACCCCTTTATTCGTGCTCATGGTCAACATGCAAAAAAGTGATGAAAATACATACCGCGGCTTAAGCGTTGAAACAGCTCAGCAAAGGCTACTTCAAGAAGGCCCCAATTTTATCGAAGAAAAGCAACCTAACCAAGCATTCGTATTCATGCAGAAATTTTGGGCACCTATTCCCTGGATGCTAGAGGTGACCATTATATTAGAAATCATGCTACATAAATATGATGAAGCCGTTATTATTGGCGCATTGTTGCTTTTTAATGCCGTCTTGAGTTTTAACCAAGAATCACGCGCTAATAAGGCATTATTACTGCTTCGTAATCATCTTGCCATTCAAGCGCGTGTCTGTAGAGATGGATGTTGGAAACTGATACCTGCAGAAAATTTAGTACGTGGTGATATCGTTTATTTACGGATGGGAGATATTTCGCCTGCTGATATTCAATTGCTCACCGGGCAAGTGATGATTGATCAATCATCATTGACGGGAGAATCAATGCCTGTTGAGACAGGTGAAGGAAAAACGGCATATTCAGGTTCAGTGATTATCCAAGGCGAAGCAACTGGTGAGGTTATTGCCACAGGAAAGCATACGTTTTTCGGAAAAACAGTGAATTTAATGCAAAGCGCGAAAAGCACCAGTCATATTAAAACACTTATTTTTAAAATCGTTAAATATCTTTTTATCTATATCACCATATTAGCTTTATTTATCTTATTCTACTCGATTGCTCAGCATCTCCAATTTCCTGAGATTATTCCTTTTATTCTTATTTTATTCATTGCAGCCATTCCCGTCGCTCTCCCAGCCACATTTACGCTATCCACAGCGTTAGGAGCAATGGAACTGGTCAAACAAGGTGTCCTGGTGACGCACTTATCCGCGCTCGAAGAAGCCTCTATTATTGACACGATCTGCGTTGATAAAACAGGGACAATAACACAAAATAAACTTGAAATTGCACAATTGTGCACCGCACCACCCTATTCAGATGAAATGCTACTTCATTATGCTTCGTTAGCTTCAAATACTGCCACACAAGACCCCATCGACAAAGCCATTTTTCATGGTTTACAGCAACATTCAACACAAGAAAATCTTACTAAACTGATTCAATTTATTCCGTTTGATCCTAGGAAAAAATGTACGGAAGCAATCGTTCAGGAATCTGGAAAAACTTTGCATATCATCAAAGGATCGGTTAATCTACTAGAAAATCTTCTTATTATCCCCGTTCATATCACTGACGCACTCTCTGAGATGGGTTCTAAGGGATATCGAATCATAGTCGTGACTGTGCAAGTCAACAACAGCGATGATATTTCTCTGGTAGGCATCATTGGATTTTTTGATCCACCCATGTCTGACTCTAAAACTGTCATTGGTGAATTACGAGATTTGGGGTTACGTCTTTTAATGTTAACTGGGGACAATGAAAAAACAGCTAAAACCATCGCAGATACTGTTGGAATGTCTCATCGAGTTTGCTCTTCAGACTTATTAAAAATGCCACTTGATCATCAGATTGATTCGTGCGATGTTCTAGCTAATTTATATCCTGAAGACAAATATCTTTTGGTCAGGCATTTACAACATACAAATCATGTTGTTGGCATGACAGGCGACGGCGTAAATGATGCGCCTTCTTTAAAACAAGCGGATGTAGGGATTGCCGTCAGTAATGCGGCAGATGCTGCAAAAGCCGCTGCATCCATTGTGCTGACTACACCCGGCCTTGCTGGAATTTTAGCTGCTGTTAAAACCAGTCGCCGCGTATATCAACGCATGCATACTTATATTCTAAATAAAATCAGCAAAAGCCTTGAGATTACCGCATTTACAGCCTTGGCACTTATCTTTACTGGCGAGCTTATTTTAACACCGCTGCTCATGGTCTTATTGATGTTTGCAAACGACTTCATTACGATGTCCATTGCCGCTGATAATGCAACCTTTTCGAAAAAACCTGTTCATTGGAATGTTTCTCACGTACTATTGTCCGGAGGAATTGTCGCAGGATTAACATTAATACTATCATTAAGTGTTTTATATTACGCTCGCGTTCACCTCGAATTATCTTTGCCTGAACTTCAAACGCTCGTTTTTTTACTCTTGGCTTTTACTGCACAAAGTAATGTTTACATTTTACGTGAACGCAGTTATTTTTGGCATTCACTTCCCTCGAAATGGCTTTTATTAAGTTCCGTTTTTGCAATTGCAACTGTGATTGCTATGGCAACTTCAGGAATATTAATGGCTGCCCTTCCTATTTCGTTGATTTTAAAATTATTGCTTCTAGTGGTTTTATATCTTTTTATTTCAGATTTTGCAAAAGTGTATCTTTACCGTTTTTTTGAATGATGACCTTTTCCGCCTCAGTGCTGCATCATACCGAACCGCTCAGACAAAATGAATGGGTCTTTAATCTGATCATTGCACAACCACCTAGTTTTGTAGTAAACTTTCCTAATCTTTGGTAGGTAAATAGGTGGTTTCGAAATGAAATCTAATAAAAATCAACGCAATAGACATAAGCAGGACTCTTTGGCAGGCATGTGTAATTTAAATCCTGAGGAAATTCTCTTACATGCGGCATTATTGAGATTTTGGCAACGCATGGGCAATAAAGCTAATCCCTATATCACGTTTGATGGCCGTGAGATTATTTCAATACCTGACAGTCAATCACCATTCGAAATATCGTTGGATGGAAAAGAATATGTCCATTATGCCATTTTGGCGCATGCAAACAACACGCTCGTTTCGTCGATTCACATCGATAAATTGAAACAGCGCACAAAAACTTCTCTGAATGCATTACTTCAGTTTTACAAAGATTCAGCTTTTTCGACGATCTCATGCGGCCCTACTTCGCTTCCAGTCTATTCCACAAAAGTGAATGGATTGCAAGCGCATTTATGTGATTATCATGAGCTGAAGTCTTTTCTACGGGATAACGATCGAGAAAGAGAATTTTATAAACCAGGAAACGTGATTTATTTGAGGGTATTGTTCAATGCTCAAAAAGAGTTATGCAACGATATTGCGCATATCGATATGAACCAATTACCGGATAATATTCGCAGCGATTTGGACGATCTCAAAAAATTAGATCTCGGTGAAAATTTTGATGATCATCATTTTTGGTCAAAGATATCCATTTACATGGATACTCTATACTGCTTTCTGCGTGGTTCACTTGTGCTAGGCAGAGGCTTTTCACCGCTTGTCATGATTCCTGCCCTGCGATTTTTGGTAGAAACAATGGTGAACAACATAAATTCATACGAGCAAAACATAGACCGACCGCATAGCATCTATCTTCCTCATGCAATTCCGTTATTGCTTTCCACTGCTGCAACTGCTTTTATCTTTAGCAAAGGGGAGCGTTTGCAAATGGCGTTTGTTTATTTCTTATCGCTTTTCATTTGTATTGATAATATGCTATTAAACCCCATGTGGCAGGTGAAGTTTCTGAACATGTTGATTGGAATGTTGGAATTGCATGGTCTACGCCCTCCTACACCAGTGTTTCATGAAATGCATTTGACCTATGAATCCCTCGCTGCATTTGAAGCATCGATTCACAACGAAAATATTCATGCACTAAATGCTATGATGCATATGCGTATTCATCAGAATCTGAATCACCAGATTGAAAATGATGATACCGATTCAGAATCCAGCTTTGGATCTTCTGACTTTGAAGCTAGAATGCCCCCCGCCTGAATCATTTCACACAATGCCAAGAAATATGCTAAGCTATTACGATGATTGAATTAAATATTGTCCAAAAAATTTGCGTTTCGCTGATTCCTATTCTCTTTGCCATCACCTTGCACGAGGTGGCACATGGATGGGTTGCCTATCGTCTGGGTGATCCTACCGCCAAAATGCTGGGGCGTTTAACGATTAATCCGCTTAAACATATCGATCCCATTGGCACAGTCATCGTTCCTCTGGTGATGCTCTGGCTCGGCGGCGTTATTTTTGGTTGGGCCAAACCCGTCCCCATTAATCATCGAAACTTGAAACACTTAAGACGAGATGTTGCATTGATTGCCATTGCAGGACCCCTCTCTAACTTATTGATGGCTTGTTTTTGGGCAGTGATTTATCACCTCACGGCCTCTGTCAGTTTGCCCCTCGGACTGATGGCGCAAATTGGCGTCGAAATCAATGTGCTCTTATGTGTATTGAATTTAATTCCCCTTCCTCCCCTGGATGGCAGCCGGGTTGTCGATAGCCTACTACCTGGCCGCATGAGCTACTATTATTCCCGGCTTGAACCCTATGGCTTTTTTATTATCCTTGCTTTGTATTTCTTCGGGATTCTAAGCGCGATCATGACCCCCCCACTCACCTTGATCGTTCACGGGTTGTTGAATTCTTGGTAGTCCTTAGTATACAATAAGGTTATCTTTTACCATTAAAACGAGGCTGGCTCATGATAAATTTTTATCGATTACACAAGAATTCTGATTGTTTTTTGCCAGAAGAATACCAGGCACCGGAAGCAGCCAAAGCTGTCTTAGATCAGTATCCAGTGCTGATGAACCACAACCCTACCCCCATCGCCCATGCTTTGTCCATTCATGCCAATGCATTTTTCACGGTGATTTTTGATGGGGATACGCGAGACTGTTTAGCCCATTTGTCATATCACAGAACGCAAAAAAAATTTCAACATAAGGAATACCGAGATGGCCCCTCTACGTCAAATGAAGAGGCCGCCCTAGGTTTCAATCGTTTTTTGCAAAACATTCGAATATTTGGTTTTGACAGAACGGCAGCAGTTTACAACACAACATATGACAATCAAGTTCGCAACTCTGAAATTGATGCAGTCAAAAACAACGTGTTTCATATTCACTTCGGCAAAAGACCTACTTACGTCATGGAATTCCAAATAAGTAGAGATGACCAAACAATCATCGTGACAAACATTGGACCCCACAAAGGTTTTCCATTTGCTAAAAAGCTGCTCAACATTACCGACTATCAAGAACAGGTTCAAGCTGCACGTTTTAAAACCAGAGAAGCTCTCAATAAAAAATATACCTACGCAGACTGCGTGACTGACCTGCACCAGTGTCATGAGAAAACAGGAGGAACCGCACCAGACAAGGAAGGGCTGCGAGCATGGGTGCGTAAGCTAGGGTAGATCTTTTTAAAAATGGACTAATTGTTGATTGCTGTCAATTGTGATTGTCATATTTTTATATTGACGAGATAATGTCTTTAATTTTGTGCTGACAGTGTGATCAATTAATGTGACTGCATTTAAATTAACCACCACCGATTCACTGTTTTCACAGGCTTTGACAACAATAGATTTTAATTTGGTGTAACCTAAGAAAGTCAGTGGTCCATCGATCTCAATATAAGAAACTTGCCCTTTCTGTTGAATAGAGATGCTGGGAGAAATAAGCTGATTCAATCTATTTCCCTTGAGCATATGAATGAACAATTTTGAGAAAACACCCAAAATAACACCGTTCAATAATCCAAACATCAATGTTGACATGAATGTCACAGAGAAAACAATGAATTGCTCTTTACCTACCTTGAAGGCATGAATAAATTGATGTGGCGCCGCAAGCCTAAATCCGACAAATACTAAAATCGCTGCCAATACAGAAAGTGGGATCAGGTTGATAATGCCAGGGATAACGAGCACGGCTATTAACATGCATATTCCATGGGTGATATTTGATCTCTGCGATGTCGCTCCATAATCAATATTGGCTTTACTACGGACAATTTCAGAAATCATCGGCAGGCCGCCTATCAAAGAGCTGACCAAGTTTCCCACACCCACTGCGATTAAATCATGATTCAAGTCAGATGGACTGTTTTCTGGCGTCATTTCATCGATGGCACATACTGTCAATAATGATTCGATCGAACCCACCAACGCAAACAAAATGATGTATTTTAAGCTGGATCCCGTGAATAGCGATGAAAAATCAGGGAACGTGATACTTCCAAAAATCTGATCAGGAATATTGATAAGAAAGTCAGTGCCCAATGCATATTCCTTGCCCCAAAAAAAATAATGATCCGCATCCCTCAGCCCGAGCAAAAAGGAGAAGGGTATCACAATAATCAATATTGCTATCGTTGAAGGAATCATCGATATTTTTTTCAAGTATGGCCAACACACAGCCATGACAAAAGAAATCATGCCAAATAAAAAAATCAAAGGATTCAGATTCATAATCTCTAAGGGAAGTTGTACCAGTGATAGAATAGATTGAGAGGAAGCTGGGGGTAAACCCATCATCACATAAAGTTGCTGTGAAATAATGATGACCCCAATGGCTGATAGCATACCGTGAATCACAAATGGTGGCATCACTTCCACCATCACTGCTTTTTTAAGCAGCCCTATCCCTATTTGTATGAGCGCAGCAACGACCCCCACAGCCAGAGCACATTCATATCCCAGATCTGTCACAGCGCCCGTTGCAATGACAATTAATCCAGCAGCTGGGCCTTTGATTGATAATTTTGCCCCACCAAAAAATGAAGCAATCACACCTCCCACAATGGCTGAAATAATACCCGCAATGGATGGATAATTACTGGCCATCGCAATCCCCAAACACAGAGGAAGTGCTAATAAAAATACGCTGAAACCTGCCATCACATCTTTTTTGAGCGAACTATGCATGATAAACCTCATGTTTGAAGCAAAGTGAGAATGCCTTTTAAAATAGCCGTTGGTGTGGGAGGACATCCTGGTATGTTCATATGAACAGGAATGACATCTTTCACAGACGAGCACGTTGCGTATGTTTTACCAAATATTCCGCCGTGACATCCACAATCCCCTAAGGCTATCACCCATTTAGGATTTGGCATCGCGTCGTAGGTGCGTTGCAATGGAACGATCATATGACGCGAAACAGGCCACTGTGACCAATAAGATATCGGCGTGGCGCGGACTTGCCACAAAATGAATGCCGTATCCTTCAAGATTATAGTAAGGATTACTCAATGCATTGATCTCTAATTCACATCCATTGCAAGAACCCGCATCAACATGACGAATGGCAATAGACCGACCAAAAATGCGAATAACAGATTGTTGCAAATCCAATCGTGGTTCTGAAATAATACCAATCTGCGCAATTTTCTTGAGAATGTCCAACATATTCGCTCTCCTTTACCCATCACAGCCGCTGTAGCTTAAATTAAATGATTTATTGATCAGCGGGAAATCAGGCACTATATTCCCCATGACCGCATATTCTAATGCAGGCCAGTTTTGCCATGAGGGATCATGCATATGGACCCAAAGCAAATGATCTGCGTCTTGATTGCAGAGCGCAACAAATACTGGACCACGCCAGCCTTCAACACATCCCAATCCGGTGTGTATATCCGATAGTTTGGGCAGTTTAACATGAATACTGCCATTTGGCAGATTGTCTATGATTTGGAGTATGGCACTCAAAGATTCGAATAATTCCTTGAATCTCAACGACACACGCGCCGCGACATCGCCATCGTGTTCATGCGGGAATTCTATTTTTAAATGTGAATAGGGTTCGTAGGTCATCTGTTTTCGCCAGTCAATATGTCTACTGCTCGCCCTGGCAGATAATCCGAGCATTCCTAATCGAGTAGCCAAATCTGGTGTGATGGTACCAGTCAACGCGAACCTGTCCTGCAAACCACCTTGATCTTTCATGATAGACAATAATGCACTCACTTCGTCTCGTAAATCATGCATTTCACTTTTTAATATTGCTTGTCCATGGGAAGTGATGTCTTGATTGATACCGCCCGGAATAATCACATCCATGGCGTAACGACTCTTGAATAAGGCATGGTTAGTTCGTAATACATTTTCTTTAAGACGTGAAAATTGTTCAAATGCAAATGTCAGCCCTGCATCTTTTCCCAGTACACCCAGATCGGCAAGATGATTAGCAATACGTTCCCGTTCAAGTAACAACGCCCTTAACCATGTTGCACGCTCTGGAACTTTTGTTTGATGGGCATTCTCCAAAGCCATGCAATATGCCCATGCATAGGCAACAGTACTATCTCCACTGACGCGCCCGGCCAATTTTGTACCTTTTTCAAAATCTGAACCTTGAAAATGTTTCGCCATTCCTTTATGCGCATATCCAAAGCGTTCTTCCATGCGTAAAACATGTTCGCCCACCACATGAAACCGAAAATGACCTGGTTCAATAATAGCCGCATGGACGGGACCCACAGCCATTTCATGCACTCCTGCACCGCCGACGCGAACGAAATGATAATCTTCTTGTTCATCATCAAAATGATCAGAAATCTTGAATTCATGACGCAATGGAAACTTGTCTTTTGGCCACGCGCTGTGCCGTAACCATGGTCTATCATCTTCTGATCCGAGTGCTTTAAATCCCAACAAATCATATATTGAACGTTGCAACCTATGAGCCACAGGAAATAATCCGCTCAAATCTGGGTAACAGGGATCGTTCGATGAGAGCATACATCGAAGATAAAGTGTCTCTTTCTCCCAAAATACAAAAAACAAATGTAAGACAAAACCTGAATATTGTGCTCTTTCATCACTCCCCCAAAGAGCGAGAAGTTCTCCCTTCTCATCCGCAATGTGAGTCAAAATTTCGTATAAATCACTCAGAATAACATCCATTTCCCAACAAGGCCAATCACAAAAAACTTTTCTAGCATTGATATTCATGACAATAGACTCATTAAGTAAAGGATTGACAATCCACCCGCAGCCAACAAAATTAAGTGAAAAGACACTGGCAAATAACTGGCGCGAATATCAGACACAACCAATTGTGGTTCAGGTGCATAAAAAACCATTCGCTGGACATGAAAAGCCATCGCTGAAAATGCGATCATCAAACCGATAGCCAATGGGATGCTCAGCCAGAAATGTTGTTGAATAGTAATCAATATAATGAATAGTTCGCTGATAAATAATGGGAACGGAGGAAGCCCCATTAATGCGAATGCACTCAATAGCAATCCCCAGCCAATGCGTGGTGAGTCTTTGGCTAAGTCAGTGATTTGGTTCATCAGCGTATTCGCTCGCAACTGAATTGCTGAGCCAATGCTGAAAAAAGCGGCTGTTTTTGCCAACGAATGCGACAGCATATGCAAAAATCCAGCAAAAATGGCCAATGGTGTCCCTAGTCCAAATGCAAAAGAGATGATGCCCACATGCTCAATGGATGAATATGCGAATAATCTTTTTACTTCACGTTGCCTGAGCATAAAAAGTGCTGATATGATAATATTCAATAATCCAAATACCATCAAACACATGCCTGCAAACCCATCAGTCATTGCACCATCAACAATCACCTTAAATCGATAAATAATATAAAGCGTGACATTGATTAAAACACCCGACAGCAACGACAGCACAGGCGCCATACTTTCACCATAAACATCCGGCAACCAATTATGCAATGGAATGAACCCTGCCTTGGTTCCATATCCTATCAATATAAAGACGAATGCCAAGCCAAGGATCGGTTCGGATAGAAGATGACTGATGCCATTAATCTCTGTGAAAAGGAGTGCATCATTTGCTGAAAGTACCTTTTCGGTCGCAAAGAATAACAAAATAGTGCCGAGCAATGCCTGAGCCAACCCTAAACCGCAAATAATAAGGTATTTCCACGCTGCTTCCAGGCTCTTTGAAGACCGGGACACTGTCACCAATAAGACTGTGCACAGCGTGGCACACTCCATACCAACCCATACAATCCCAAGGTTATTTGATAATAATATCAGGGATGCTATAAAGAAGAAAAATTGATATAACGGGTAAAAATAGCGTCCGTTGAAACGGGGATCCTGCAGACTAAACCGCTCGTGCGATAAATATTTCACGCAATATATTGCAGTGGTAGTACCTATTAAATTCATCGATAGGATCAACATGCTGCTGATAGTATCAACATAGAACCATTTATTCATAGCTAAAACAGGACCTGTGTCAAAAACCTTAATCACAAGAAAAATAGATATGATGAACGACGTCACACTGGACACAATATTGATAGCATTGGCTCCCCTTCTTTCGCCGAGGAAAAGCAGAAGGCCAGCGCCTATGACAGGTATGAGTAATAGTAACAACATCAGTATCATCATTAATCTTCCCGAAGCTTTTCCAAATGACTTAGGTCAAAACTTTCAAAGCTTTCATTGATTTTAAAAAAGAACACGCCAAAAATGAAGAGCGCAACCAACACATCAAATGCAATACCGAGCTCGACAATCAATGGCATACTATAGGGTGAACTGCTTGCAACAAAAAACAAACAGTTTTCCAGTGAAAGCAGACTCACGACTTGTGATATCGCCTTTCGCTTGATGATCATCATGAATGAGGATATCAAAACGCTCGCCAACGATAATGCTAACATTGTCGGCACAGCGCTGTGTGAAATACTTTGAATCGGAAAACTGAGGTAAAATGCGAAGATCACCAGTGACAGCCCAATCAGCAATGTTGTCGATGTATTCACCAAATTTTCAATTTTCGACCGTATATTCAATTTGATGAGAATGCGATACAGGACAAATGGAATTAAACCGACTTTCATTCCCAACGTCAGCAGTACAATCAAGTACAGCTCCTTATGATCCATGAAATACGCCACCATGGCCGTATTAACACTCAGCACTAAACCCTGTAATGACAACAGCCGTATTAAACCCAACATTCTTCGCTGAACCAACATGGAGAAGGTGATCAGCAATATCATGGCGGCAAAAAAATGTATCATTGACGGCAAAAAATACATACTCACTCCATTGGTATCAATTGAATTAAAACACCCAACATCGCAAGTACAAACGCAATGGTTAGAAATTCTGGCACACGAAACAATCGCATTTTCGCTGAAACAACTTCAAACATGACAAGCCCCGCGCACATGATTAATATCTTGACGACAAAATATAGAAAGGCAACGGTGATTCCTATCATAGATATAGGGTGACTCAGACCCCAAGGGAAAAACAGCGCAATAGCGATGGTAAAATAGTTCAGTAATTTAAGATACGATGCCCACTCAATGAATGCAAGTTGTCGGCCAGAGTATTCAAGAGTAATCGCACCATGGATCATAGTCAGTTCCAAATGCGTTGATGGACTGTCAATAGGATTCCGTGCATTCTCGGCCAACAAAACCATGAAATAGGCAACGCCTGCGAATGCCAGGCTCGGATTGAGTGTCAGTGTTTGAAGATGCATCATCTGCACAATACGGCCTAAATCTGTGGAGTGGCATATCAATGCAATATTGAGAAAAACAATCAGCAATGCTGGCTCTGCGAGGAATGATACCAGCATTTGACGACGCGCACCCATAGTGCCGAACGCAGTGCCCACATCCATTGCAGCAAGCGATAGCATGATTCGAGCAAAAGAAAAAACACCAGCTAGGACAATCACATCTGCAATTTTATTGAGTGACATTCCAGCAATAAAAACAGGTACAATAAATGCCACAAGGCACATAAGTGAAAAATACAGATAAGGAACAGTTCTATAAAGTGGCGAAGCATTTTCCGCTAAAACAGTCTCCTTTGAAAACAATTTACGCAGATCACGATAAGGTTGAATAATTCCCGCGCCAGATTTATTCCCCATCCAGGCGTGTCCCTGACGGATCAAGCCTATTAATAGCGGAGCGATAGCCACCATGGCAAGACCTTGAAGCAATTGGATGAAAAACAACATTATCATTGCCATAATGTCCACCATAATAATAGCAGCAGCGTGATAAAACTATAGAGCAGGTAATGATTGATTCGACCGTCCTGCATTTTTGATACCCATTTAGCAAGATGATCGATCAGTTGTAACATTGGCAAATAAAGACCCTGCCAAAACTTGTCTTCCATATGAGCATGGTATTGTGGATTTTTATCACCAGGTTCAGGTGCAGAAACCCTGGCATGAACAAACGCCCGAAAAATATGTTTGATAGGCTGCCCCATTCCCTCTGCAGTGTCTTGCATCCGAGCATTTTGCCGAGGAAATCCACCATCCCACGCAGGAACACGACGGTCATTCCATCTGTATAATCGTCTAATCGATAAATAAGAAAGCAGCATGATAGTACAAATAAGTAACAATATCATTCCTGGACTATATGAAGATTGTGCTATTGTTGACGTCACTGTCAATAATGGGTTTTCACCATCAAATAGTTTGAGATAAGATGCGCCGAATTTTTTTGCCATGAAGGGTGACAGGGTCTTGAGTAAAACTATTGGCATAACCCCAAGCAACACACAAGCTGCTGCTAGCCAACCTAAACCCAATCGTTCAAGATAGGACGCATCTATTGCTTTTACCAATGTTGATTCCCTGGGTTTTCCCAGAAAAATGATTCCATAAAATTTAACCATCACATAAGCACCTAATCCCATCGTCAGCGCAAACATACCGGCCATGACTGGGATCAACATATTTAAATAAAGAGGCTGGATTTTGGGAGAAAACAAATAAGATTGCAATAACAACCACTCCCCTAAAAAACCACTGAGCAAAGGAATGCCAGAAATAGCTAATATGCCCACTAAAACCAATGCCGAAACCCAGGGCATTTTGTTAATCAGGCCTCCTAATTTTCCAAGATTTCTTTCACCTGTCGCATGTAACACCGAGCCTGTTCCCAAAAACAATAAACTTTTTGTCAAAGCATGATTGAAAGAATGAAATAATGCCGCTGTGAGTGCCAACCCAGCCATCAAAGGTTGTGAAGATGCATAAAACATTAATGCCAAACCTATCGCAGCAAAAATAATGCCACCATTTTCAATAGACGAATATGCCAATAACCTTTTCATGTCTGTTTGCATGGCCGACATCACAACCCCAAAAAACGCTGTCCCCGTCCCTAACATTAAAATGACCAGTCCCCATAATTGATGCGGCGCATTGAGCAAATCAAACACAAAACGTATGAGTCCATAAATGCCCATTTTCAACATCACCCCACTCATCAGCGCAGCAATGGGCGATGACACTGTAGAATAAGCTTCTGGCGCCCACAGGTGAAATGGCAGCATACCCGCTTTAACACCAAATCCGATCAGAATGCAAATGAATACAGTTGTTGCATAAAAGGGCGAAAAGTGCGCAGCTCTCATTGCACTGAAGGATGTGGCATCCGCGCCATGGACCATCACCGCGAAACCAATAAAAAGAAATAACGCACCCATGTGCGTCATCAAAAAGTATAGAAAGCCTGCTCGAAGTGTTTCAGTGGAATTGTTTGTGGTAGCAATCATGAGATAAGACGATATTGACATCAATTCCCACCCAATGAGAAATTGAATGGCATTGTCTGCCATTAATATCCACACCATGCTGGCTATGCATACATGATACAGTAAAAATAATACGCCTTTTTTAGGCGTCATCAGATGATTAAAATAATGGCTCGAAAACAAACCGATGCCTATGGAAACCATGCTCATTAATAATAGAAAAAATGCGGACAATGCATCAAGCTTAGGATGTCCGATCCCAAAGCAGGATACCACCAGCAGTGCTACACTGCCTAAAGTACTCATCAAAAATAGACATGTTAAATATTTTTCATATCGCTGTAATAGCACGAGACCTGCAACACCCAGCATACACCAGTAAATACTGATGCCAGCAATGAATGTGAGCGGATATATCATAAAATATGCACCTAAGACAGGCTTAAAAAAATATCATATGCCACATCAAGATACAAATCAAGTGCTCTCTGTAACTAACTCATGAATTAATCTCACATCTCAGGTAAACCAGTGTAAAATGAAACCACTGCTTGATCGATAGCATTATTTCACCTATGAGAGAAGGCCTCCAACATACGTATAGTTCACATTAAGGATATAAGATGATAACACGCAGCAAAATGAATCAATCCCTCAATCATCCAGATACAAAACGAGCATACAATAAGGATTTATTCACAGCTGTTGCAAAAAAATATGCAATCGTCACAAAATTATTATCATTTGGTTTTGACGGTGCCTGGAAGAGGTCACTGGTTAAACAATTACCAGCGCTCGAATCGCCCCATTGTCTCGATTTGGCCTGCGGCACTGGAGATATTGCAATATTACTGGCGGCACGTTACCCGCAAGGTCACATCATTGGTGTGGATATCACGCCAGCGATGCTGGCAGTAGCACGGGCAAACAATATTTCGGATCATTTGACATTTGTCGAGGCAGATATGAACATCCCCCCTGTCGCGGATCAAAGCATGGATATCATCACTGGAGGATATGCATTACGCAACTCGCCCGATCTTGACCAGTTATTGCAAACCATATGGAACAAGTTGAAGCCTGGTGGTATTGCAACTTTTCTTGATTTTTCTAAATCAGATGAACTAAACGCACAGCGATGGCAAATGCGTTTGTTAATGTTCTGGACAGGCTTGTGCAGCATTCTCTTGCATGCTAATCCAACAGTCCATCATTACATACCCGCCAGCTTGAAATCATTTCCAACGAGAAAAGAGCTACAAAACAAAATTGAACATATTGGATTTACACAATTCACATCGTGCTATCACCACAATGGCTTTATTGCCAGGATTTCTTTTGTAAAACCAATCAATGAGGCATCATGACTCAGTTCCCAAATATTGCATAGGGTTTCTTTTTTACGAATGCCCAATATCGGTCGCCATACGACCAATGCCAATATTCTGTGGGATAATTGACAAAACCGACATCTTCCAATGCTTTTGACATGATGCGACGATACTTGGTCGCCACAGGTGATATCTTTTTAGAATGAGTGATTGAAAGCGATCCGTCCATGTCTTTCATCCAATCTTCTGTGAATATGCCCATGTCCACCCTATTTCCTTTCGCATCAATCAAATAAATATCAACAGCAGCGCCTGTCGAATGAGGTGGAATATTTCGTGATCCATCTTGATTGATGACTGGAGAAACCAATTTTGTGGTTTCCATGAATATCGCTTGATCGTTCATATCAGGATGCGCTGATTTCAGATCATGATAATGCTGATTAAACAGTTGTTCTTGCAGCGCGAGACTGCGATAGGCTTCATAAATGCAAAACCGCAATCCATCAGGCAACGTTTTTTGTGCTTGCACCAATTTTTCATAAACAGATTGACGCATTTTTGTATAATCCCGATTATCTTGTATTTCAGGAGAGGCCCCAAATGCTAACACTGTTTGATCACGTAAATCAATCATAAGCTCATGATTATCATGGATAGGGATTTGCAAAACAGCAGGATCAGCAATCAATGTGATTGTTTTTGTGGGAATCGTTTTGAAAACGAGCAATCCAAGCAAGAATGCTCCACAGATAATCAGTATTTTTTTCATCATTGCTCCTACTACGATGGTTCACCTAGGGGGAAAATTCACCTAATATTTTATCAAAAAATCAAGTAAGATGCCTGGGTATGATACTTCCATCAAAGAGAGGGCTTCGGCCATGAACTTGCATCCTAATGATTATAATCAGAATATGACGTCTGAAAACACGTGTCGTACAATGATACTATACAGTAATCCGGATTCAATCATTAAAAATAAACGATATAACGAATATGCTCACTCTAAAAATCAATGCCGTACGATGATTCTCTATCAAGACCCGATGGGCCGTGCTCAATAAAAATGTGAATAAACCAGGGGACTGGTATATGAAGCTATTGAACACTCTTCTTGTCTTATCAGGCTTCGCACTCCTCGGTTCGCTAGGTTCTAAAATAATGCATGACCGAGAACAAACGAACGCTGCAGCAGAAATATTGAACGGTCTCAAAGAACTAACGCATTTAATGGATAACATTCGCGAAGAGTGGGATATCTCGTTCACCGAGTTAGAGAACATTTTTAATGAAAACCGTGCTGGTAAAGAATCGTTAAAACGAGAAAATAGGTCATTATATTAAATTGATGAGACCTCGCTCAATGGCCTGCATGATAAGCTCTGAGCGTGATTCGCAATGCAATTTTGATTTGACTGTGTCTAAATAATGTTCCACTGTTTTAGCGGATAATCCCAGTGCATCACCGATTTGTTTCATCGTCATACCCAGTGCAAGGTGTTTTAAGCAGGCTGTTTGTTGTTTGGTGAGTGGAATCATGGCGCGAGCGCTGACAGGAATAGAAATGCCCTGAACACCCAATACTTTTCCATAACTTCCTATCAACGGAAATTTAATGCTGCGATAAATTTGAGGATTACCTTTGTATAAACCTCTTTCATAAAAACAATCCATGCTGCGCGTTATCATGATGCGTTGATCATTCTGCATCATTAAAGTACCTACATCAGCCCATTTGAGATCTAAATCCGTTGTACCAACCAGCTCATTAAGACTATTTAGGTCAGATGCGGCCAAAAAAACGGCATCTCCGAATAAATACTTGCCCTTATTATCTTTTGAATAACAGGCTTTGAATGATATATTTGCCATCGTTGCGCTCCGCTGACCAGACACTTGAACAGTGTACCAGAGTGGATGAAAGATGTCAAAATAATATTATATTATGAATCAATAAGATATGCAATGCATTTGGCTGCGCAGCTTATAATAGGGGGGAATCCCCCCTATTTCTCTTTATCCTCATTTTAGATAAAATGATGCAAACCGAATCATACTGAAGGCACATGATGGGCACACAGATTAGAAAAGCGACGATCAATGACAGCGACACTATCCTTACCTTCATCAAAGAACTGGCTGAGCATGAACAATTGGCACATGCTGTTGTAGGGTTGAGCAAATCCAAAAAACGCTTTTTTGTGACAACCCAAAAGTTGAGGCGCTGATAATAGAGGAAGATGGACAGCATGCGGGTTTTGCATTATTCTTCCACAACTATTCTACTTTTTTATGTCGACATGGCATTTATGTTGAAGATATCTATGTGCGTGAACAATACCGTGGCAAAGGGTACGGTAAATCGTTGTTAAAGCATATTTGCAAATTGGCCATTGAACGTGATTGCGGTCGCGTTGAATGGTGGTGCCTGGATTGGAATAAGCCGTCTATCGATTTTTATTTGAGTTTAAATGCTGAGCCGATGACGGATTGGACTGTGTATCGCTTGAATAGAGCGAAATTAGAGGTCCTTGCTTTGAAGACGTAGATATTATTGTATTTCTGTACAAATACATCAATATTAATCCAACAAGCACGCAAGCCAATAAAGTCAAAAGAACAATGCTGTTGTCATGAGCATTTTCACTGATTTTGGACGAATTGTTGCTTGAAAAGCTCTCGATCCCCATGTCATCATTCGAATGATGATCAATGTTCTTCTCATCTGATTTTTTGATAGCAAAACCAATGCTAACTAATACCCCAATCCATAATATAATGACACCCAAAATTATTGCGGCATTTTGTTCATTTCATAATCTGAAACTTTCTCGCTTTTATCTTGATCATCTATAGATTGCCTATTTTCATCTTCATCATGAATGGTGCTCACATATCCCGCCGGGCTTGGACTTCGCCACCAATGCGTATGTGTATCAAATGGCATGACATCACCGGTTTCAAAATACATATCCTCTCCTCAGCAAAATATTCAGGCTCATGAAGCATGATCTCTTCATTACTTATTGTGATTCCTATTTAAAGTCGAAGCTGTCGAACGAGATGATTCCTCATCCGACCAAAACATTGAAAGGGATTCTTCAGTCGCCCAATAGTGACATGAACCTTCTGGATGAGTCAACAAAGTATTTGAAAATTGCTTGATTGACTCGAGTCTTGCTGATCTACAATCCATACCCGAAGCTCGCAAACCGGAGTCTATATATGTAAGCTCAACCGTATTAATGCTATCAAGTTTCTCGATAAACTCTGCATCAACAAACTGCCACGCACCGTCAGCACACTCGATGAAATCGCATGCATGTTCTCTGATCATCTTCATGAATTTTAGCGCATTGTCATTGGTACCCTTCCACGGATCCCCAAAGAAACGTTCTATCCATTCATCCGCTTTCTCCTCAGGATATTTGACCGTCTTTACCTTGTTACGCGTCATTGCATCAGACAAATTGATGAGAAAATCAATGACCTTATCTTTCAAATGGGCAGGAACTGTTATACCTTTTTGAACAGATTCATTGACTCGAAACAAAACAGCATCTTTGAGATATGCTAAAAAAATTGTTCTTGAATCGACACTTGTCTTGCTCCAATTTGTTTTCTGTGCACGGTTACAATGCCACTGAATGAGTGTTGGTAACGCGTATGTCGCCATTTGAGCACAACATACAAATTGTTTTGAATTAACTACCTCTAATGCCATACTAATAGAAAATATGGCTGCCTCGGCACCCGGCAATGCAAGCATGTCATTCATTTTACATCTTTCATCAAATGCCTTCTGGCACTCAGCCACTGTTTTATTATGGTCAATCTTCATGGTGTTTCTCCTGTTCATATTTATTGCTGAATGATATATCATTTTTCTAGTTTTAATATAGGGGATTTAATCCCCTATTTTTATTTAAAATAATTGTGTAAGATAGCTTTAATTCGCGCGAGGAGTTTACAATGAAAAATCCTGAATTAATGAGGCAGCTTTTTACAGCCATAGATGAAATGGATATGGATGAGATTAGTGGTATTATCACAAAAAATAAAGATTTTAACATTAATGAACACAACCCAGATGAAACTTCTGTTTGCACACCCCTGATTGCTTCGATAGAAATTAACAGCGAGGAATTATTTTTATATTTACTTAAACATGGGGCAAGCGTTGATATCGCTGATAAAAACAACAGAATGCCACTCTCGTATGCTGCTTCAATTGATAATAATGAATATTATGTGAATCGTATTTTAACATTGACCCAAAATGTTAATCACCGTGACAATGATGGAAAAACAGCGTTACATCACGCGGCTTCAAGAGGTCGTTCAATTATCGACCTCGTCAATTATGGAGCGGATGTCACTATCGCTGATAATGATGGTAATATCCCTTTAGATATTGCTATTCGCTGCAACCATAGCAACGTTGTTAGTCAACTTTTTTATTATACTTTGTCATCTGCAAAATTGAATAACCCTAAGGCTTTCCTAGACAAGTATAACAAAAACATAAACCAAGATGCGGTGATTCTTTTGAATCGTAATTTAATTGCAAACACTAAAGACAGGTTTGACAAAATAAGACTGTTACAAGGTGCATTGTCACAATCCACACCATTTGGATGGTATTTAAATAATTTGAAAACAGAGAAGGCGTTTGAAGCGAAAAAACTCCTGCAGTCGAATCTTGGAAAGCTACTCGAAGTAACAGGGTATAATCAATTCATAGAAGAACAAAATAAACCCGTAGAGTCTCCTGTATTCAACGCATATCAACCAACGGCTGCACAAACAACTACCGAACAAATCCTAAAGAGAATGGACGAACAAGATCAGCGGATCCTTGCATTGGAAAATGAAGTGAAGCGGTTATCTGAAAAACAGGGTAACGCAAGCAATTTCTCAATATAATCACATACAGGAGCTACAACATGTTAAAAGATATCGAAAAGAATCTCATCAAGGCCTTGGCCAAAGATTACGATAAATTAATGAATCGGGAAGATAAACGCAAAATACAAAGTTTTCTGGTAGATCGAATTTACCAACCGTCACCGAGTGCGGTGACGTTTATGGAAAATATTTGTCGCATTATTCATTGTACTACTGTCGAAGCAGATGGTGAAAATGCTGTTCTTCATGCGCAAAAAACGCGATCACTGTTGGTCGCTCTCACTCAAGAATATCCTGGCGTACGTCAGAATTTAGACTCTATCATTGCTAAAGAAAAGAAAACCAGCAATTTTACTGTTAGGCCTGATAGCAGCATGAATTCGTTTATCTGCGCTGCTGTAGCGAATAGCATTCTGGTGGATGCGCCGCTTATTTTTGATAAAATATATCCTCTGACTGACGATGCCAACAAATTTCTACTCAAGCAGGAAAATATTTATGTGGCAATCTGACGAAATAGAAAGTTTATCTCTTGATGAGTTTATTGAAAGCAGAAAACTCCTCACGCGCTCAACAGACACGCATCTCACTGATCGCGTACAAATCAGGTTGGAATTACAAAACAATGCCATTCATGAGAATACACTCATCAAATCAATTGTCATTACAAAATATGATCTCAGATCAGATTATCATTTTTTCATTCATGCAATAGATGAGAAGGCTTTTGATGAACTTCAAAAACGGATGGGGCCATCGCATTTCTGGGAATATGACAATCATTCAAGGAAATTTTCACGAATATGTCTTGTCACGCAAGACAACAAGCTTATTGCATTCATGTTCAATAAGATCATTCAGATTGAAAAG
Source organism: uncultured Gammaproteobacteria bacterium (assembly GCA_963848305.1). Classification (GTDB taxonomy): domain Bacteria; phylum Pseudomonadota; class Gammaproteobacteria; order JABCZS01; family JABCZS01; genus CAWKDC01. Next base: position 780,147 of record CAWKDC010000001.1, read on the forward strand.
TGCTTTGAAAAAGATTTGCCTAAAGTATCTTCTACTATTGGGTTCTCTACAACAGATGCATACGAACAAGCACCCGAATGGATTCAAGTGGGTAATTTTAATAAAGCCATTTATCATGCAAAAGGCATCGTATCAGAAGTCTCGCATCGATGTACAGATACTGATAAGGGCATTCATGAAATATCCTTAACCAGACTCATCTATTCTCAATTTGCATTGAGAATAACAGTGAAGTCCCTTAAAGAGCATGAAATGCTTGAATCACTGCTCGGAAAACCAGAACATACTACTCCACCTATTATTATGCTGTACCAATGTCATGGCAAGGATATCCAATTACTCTGCGATAAAATCAGCACATTTACCCAATACTTTCAAATCAAACCAATTGGCGACACATTGATTGCTTCTATCAAAAGCTCCATGGAAACTATTGATGAAGTACAACAACGTGTTCAACCATCACTCCATAAAACACATGCTGAATTGGCTGCGGAGACTGCTGAATTTCTTAAAACTGTCTACGGTGGGCCAAGCACCCTCATCCCACAATTTTTCCGTGCCCCCGCAGCTGTTGGACGTCAACATATTCTTAGCGTGGAAAAGGTGATGAATAATATTCATGGATCATCAGGCAATAAAATGGAGAAAAAATAAAAAAGCACCTACAATACGTCAATAAGCCCGCGCTCAATAGCCTGCATGATCAGCTCTGAACGTGAATGACAACGCAATTTTGTTTTGACAGTATCTAAATAATGTTCAACTGTTTTTTGCGCCAAGCCCAAGTGATCGCCGATTTGTTTGTGTGTATTTCCCAGGGCCAGAAATTTCAAACAAGCAGTTTGTTGTTTGGTGAGGGAAATCAAGCAACGCTCACCTACAAGCACAGAAACACCATGAATACCAAGCACCTTGCCGGTATTACCAATAATAGGTGCCTTGGTCGCACGATAAATCTGAGGTCTGCCTTGATATAAGCATTTTTCATAAAAAATATGGTTTTTGCGTGTTTGCATCACTTGAGCGTCATTACCAAGGTAAATCTGCGCAAATTGCGCCCAGGGAAGCTCTGCATCTTTCCGCCCTACGACGTCATCCATCTTGTTTGCGCCAGCGGCAGTTAGCAGATCCTCGTTAATAGCCATATAATAACCTGAATCACTCTTGGTGTAGGTCGCATAAAAACTGCTAACTTCCTCAATCATATAATATTACCTCAACGCGAATATTTAGCTAGTTTACCAAGTCTATAGAGTTTTGTCAATAAACAATTTTATCGAATTGCAGAGGAATATGCACTAGGGGAATTGATCCCCTATTACTCATAATTAAAAGAAGGTGCAGGCCGCAGGGCTGTAAGATATTAGCCTGGGGCATTGCCCCAGGTAAATATTAAATGATTAGAAGGAGGGCTGAAGGTACGTCACTTTTTATAGCATGAAGTACGTACCCGTTGTCATATAATACTAGGATTATCATTCCTTCTTGTCATTTTCTTCTTTCGCACTTTCAGCGCTCAATGCATTCTCTCATACATTTCCCAGGGTGACGGTTCGCTACGCGCACCTCACCCTGGGCTACAAGCTTAAAGGCCTTGCGGCCTTAAGTTGAATAGTAACAAGATTTTTGTCATATCTAAATTTCATCGTTCAATACCAATATATATGTCCAATATTGTATTATGAGGGTCAATTGCGCGTTCATCATAGACCTCAAAATCAGCGCGATACACCCTGGTACCTGATAATTCATCGGGTGTCATTCCCCAAATTTTTTGCCATAACTGTATGCATACCTGCGGCATTGCGCCTGGACCTGTTGTGAATTTTGAATAAGTTTGCGCAGGGATAGTCAACGCGACGCAACCTTCTGGCAGATCAGCGAATGACGTCACTTCCTCGCCGATGAAGTAAGTATAATCACCTGTCATATCACTTGCATAATCTGTATAGACACAAAATGTTTTACCTGGATTCTTCCGTTCAGTTATTTTTGCATTCAACGCTCTAGAAAAATATCTGTGTAAACATTGCCCAATTTTAGCTGTTTCAGGGTTCATTTCATGGGCATTGTTCGTTCTTTCTGAAATCCCAACCAGCTTAATGTCTTTAAACTCCATTATTTCATGTTTCATCGCTTTGTCTCCCTCGCAATCAATTATTTCAAGATTCTATTCGGATTATTCCCTGTTGACAACCATACCAGCAACCGCTAAAATCAGTCAACCCTATTCGAGGAACTTCGCCATGAAAATATCTGCTTAAGTCGCCCTATCAACCATTCCCCTGGTTCACTTAAGAGAGATATCATGCCGCACAAACCCTTTAAAATCAATCAAATCAGCATCTCATATCCGCACAAAATCTGTTTCGAGGACTTCAGCGTGGAAGTCCCTTATGGAAGCCGCATTGCGATTATTGGGCGCAATGGCAGCGGTAAGACAAGCCTGCTGCGTCTTTTGCGTGATACCGTCAAGGTGCCTGCCGGGTACGTGCCCCAGGTGATTGAGGACTTCGAGAACCAGAATGGTCGCATTCATGTTTTCACAGGCAATTATGATGATTATATCCGCTAACACACCGAAGCTTTTGATCCTAGATGAAATCACCAATAACCTCGATCTTGAAACAAGACAACATGTGATTGAGGTGTTGCAAGCTTATCCAGGCGCTATGATAGTGATATCGCATGATGAGGATTTCTTAGAGATGATCAATATCACTGATTATCACGTATGCAACAACCATTCATTACTGAAAAAATAGCATCTGAAAATATTATTATGGCATCACTTTAACAGGAGTATCTCATGACACACCGCTGGAAACAAACCATCAACATCGACGAAGACTTGGTTCGCACTTTATTGCAGTCGCAGTTTTCAATGAATGCATCCCATATTCAATCATTGGATGCTGGCTGGGATAATTCAGTCTATCTCATCGATGATGAAGTGATTTTCCGTTTCCCACGCCGTGAATTTGCACTGCCATGCATGACACATGAAATTGCGATTCTGCCTTATATTGCTGATCAAGTGCATTTTAAATTGTCATCGCCACAATGGATTGGACAGCCGTCCGATATCTACCCTTACCCTTTCGCCGGTTACCCGATTTTGCCAGGGAAATCATTATGTGATGTATTCGACGATTTGATCGATGATAAGGCTTTCGCAGAAACACTTGCACTTTGGCTCAAGGAATTACATAGAGTGCCCGTACGTGAATCTGATATAACGTTACTGGCAAATTCTCAGCAATGGCGATTGGATATTAGCCATCGTATCAAACTTTGCCATGAAAATTTGGAGCAATATGCATCTTATTTTAATGAAGCTGGATTCACTCGAGAGAACATATTAAAGTCTATTGACAAGATGTCTGAGCTTTCATTTATTGAGCAGAAAAAATGCTATGTTCATGGCGATTTGTACCACCGACATATCATCGTTGATCCTGCTTCAAGACAACCGACGGGGTTGATTGATTGGGGTGATGTTCATATCAGCGACCCTGGGATTGATATATCTGTGGGGATGATATTCACGCCTGTCGTCTTTCGACATTTTATTGATGCTTATGGCGGGGTAAGCGAATCCTCGCTCAACATCTTACGACTGAATGGCTTTGCGCACGCCGTGAGCTTTTTGGCTTATGGGTATGAGCAAAATAGGCCGTCACTCAAGCGCTGGGCAGGGCTGCAATTGAGGAGAACAATCGAGGAATTGGGGGGATAGGGGAAATATCCCCGTATTGAGTAGCCATATTGATTGCTGGTATCATTGGTCTTGAGCCATTCCACATCGACGAGGTTTCCATGAGCAATCCAGTGAGCAAAAAACACATCGTTGAATATTATAGAATGGTTACAAATCTTCAAAATGTGATAGCGCTCATGAACTGTGACGTAGATCAGTTACTTCTCACGATGTGGAAAGAATTTCTTAAAAAGTATTTTTCTGATAATCTACAAAGCGTGGTTCCATCGAAATCACTTGATTCTGAAGAGCAGAAAGCCACTTATTCAATGATATTTGAAAAGCTAAAAAAAATATCAACTGAATTGAATATTCCGATCCCAAAAGAAAACACAGGTGACAATAAATATGAACGATTAAAATTTGATGTGCTTATCCCAATGGTAAAAATTCTTGAACCCATTTGCACTTATGCCCATGCGCCGGTATATGAAGGTGCACGCGGAATGCTGACATATTGGAACCATAAGATGGGCGGGACAGCCGCAAACGTCATTGTTTCAGGAGGAATACTTTGCGGCTTATCAGCACTTCCTATCAATGTATTTCACGTTGAGAAGGATTTTCTGAGTGAAACAGCTGTTTTATCTATTACATTACCCCTCGTTGCCATATGCTTGGCTAGTTTGTTCGTCCATGCCAATTATATTGATTCTAAACTGGTGAAATATGCCAAGAAGTATGATAACGTTCCGTGGGGTCTTAAATTTACAGATGAACGGACAGATGCAGAGAAAAAGGAAAACAAATTGGATATCAATTTCATCGTTTAATTATTAATTTTCAGTTTTTTATTCATTTCTTGTGCTATGTTCACGCCAGCGACAGTCAACGATGAAAATAACAAAAAGCTTTCCGTCAGCGCTGTTGAGACAGTATCAAACATACTATGCTCATCATACATAAAAAACAATACAGGAATGCCCACAATGAAAAACTGCATAATAGGCATCAAGAAAAGAGTTGCTTTGAACTCTCCAATCATTCTTTCCATTTTTTCATCTTTGCTTTTTGCAATTTCCCAAGATTGAGAAATGAATGCCCATAGTATAATATACGACCCCACGGCAGTGGCTACACCAATGATTATTTTATCTGAAATGTCTGACCTTAAATCGTCACTGCAAATGGCGAGCAAATTGATCATTGTGGATGCCGTCAAACCAAGAAATGCGACAGCTAAAGCAGCATTTTCACCATATGAAGATTTAGATTCAGGAGGATGAAAGATGTCATTCAATCTCGATTTCATCAAAGGTTCCTCAGGGCTGTTACCTTTCAATTGTAACATCCTGCCTAATGCCTAGAATAGGGTAATTTTTCCCCTAATATCAGCAAAAGCAATATGGTACGATGAAGAACTTAACATTGAGGAGTCATAACAATGCCAAGACCCGTCGCTTTATTGGATGTGGATAATACACTGTTATTCGGCCTTGATAATGCCGGAAACAGTATATTAAATCAAAACCTAATCCTCTCGTTACACCAAAACGCTGTTAAAGACGTGTATTTGTTTACCGACATGACGTTCATGAAATATCTAGTAGAAGAAAGACTCTGGCTTATTTCTAAGCTTCAAGAATACGGACTTATAGTTCATGGAGTTGTTACACCCAATGATTTAGCATGGAATATCACCGACGTTGAAAGGCTTGAAGACTTATTATTATCTGATGAATATCAAGGTAACGACAAATATCGTGGCCGATTTTATGGAGAACAATTTGAAGAGTTTATTCGAACTCAATCATCTTTATGCACCTCAATATCTACTTACCAACCGAATAATACTAAACCAGGAAAAGCGTTTGATGATGCAAAATCAGCATTAAATAATGACGAATTCTCAGAATATTTTTTGGTTAAAAGCACCATTACAAAAGCTTTCGGTGATCGCCTTGGTGCAAAGCATGGCTACCCCCATACAAAAGGATTAATGCTAGATCTTTTTCTTCACCATAGACCAGACTGGGTCGGCAGTATATTAGTGGCTGATGACAATAAAGAGGTAATCAGTACGTTCGAAATTGATCCCGTAACCTCACAGACAAAATTCAAACCAGTAGATGCTTCAAAAACGCCCTGTCCATTGCTGACATTGATCCCAGTTAAGAATTTGCATCATGACGCACAATATTATGATAATCTCATAAAAGGGCATTTATCAAAGGACGTGCATTTTATTGTGCGACCTTTCATGCCTACCTTGCTCTTATGCTCTATGGCTGGCGGCGTCATTGTAACTGGAGTCGCATTATTGATCCTCGGTTCTGTGCACCACTTTGACGCAGAGCAAATGAAGCCTAATGATAATTTCTCCCTGAAATCAGGTTTATTTTTTACGTTCACAGCCTTAATTGGTTGCATCGCCGGCGGGGGTTTAGCTGCGCGGCAAATGTACAAAGAGAAAAGCACCCTATAATGGTCGCATCAGCCAATTTCTGTTATGATTTGGCAATAAACTTGTATCTAGGAGAAACCCATGAAAACTCTTGTAAAATATATGCTGACATGCGCCCTGCTCTGCCTCACTGCCATGACATCTATCGCAAATTCTATTGAGGTACAAAGCATGATATCCCACGCATCCATTCAACAAAACAATGAACCCAAAGTCCGGACAGAAAACGTCAATCGTCAACGGGAAATTGAAGTAGAAGTCATTGCCTCTGGAAAAGGCGATGCACTATTTTTTGTGCCAACACCCCTCACCCCTTTTTATATTGATCCTAATGCCGTCACGCAAAATGCGGAAGGATTGTATGTCTTGAAAGAAGGCTATTTTATCCCCGATGGTCTTATTCCCACTGAAAAACAAAACAACCCAGCACAATTATCGACTGTACTTGGCCGCGTTTTAACTGTGGTTGATATGCTTAAAAAAGGGATTGATGTTACCGTTTTTTGTACAACATCGGATCGCCCGAAAGCGGATGGCAAGTCTGGTCATGTTGAGCCCGCTCATTTCAAAGCATTACAGAAACAGTTTTCCAATTTACATATCGTCACTATTCCATCAGAAAAATATGCGAGCCTGAAAGACACATTGCCAGCGGCCACTTACTTCTTCAAAGATCAAATTGTCTCTGTCTATTCACAACAAATCCGCGAAACATTCGACCCAAATCGCAAATGGGGTGTGGATGATCAGAATCGAGCATTCATTGAACAAATGAGAACACTTTGCCAGTCCACCCAGATTCATTTTCCATTAGACAAGTCGACAAAAACAAATACTCCATTACGTTTGAGCATGATTAACGAGCCCGAACTCACCGACAGAGAAAGGAAAAAATTTCACTTTTTCGGATAGCCACGCGAACATCAATCACTGGAGAATAGAATCATGGAGATTTATATCACCGTCATATCATCGTTGATCCTGCTTCAAGACAACCAACAGGGTTGATTGATTGGGGTGATGCTCACATCAGCGACCCTGGGATTGATATATCTGTGGGGATGATATTCACGCCTGTCGTCTTTCGACATTTTATTGATGCTTATGGCGGGGTAAGCGAATCCTCGCTCAACATCTCACGACTGAATGGCTTTGCGCACGCCGTGAGCTTTTTGGCTTATGCATATGAACAAAATAGGCCGTCCCTCAAGCGCTGGGCAGGGCTGCAATTGAAAAGGACGATGGAAGAATTGGGAATATAGCGGTATTTTTCCCCTAGCCTATATACACATCAGCTGCTATGATATTCAGTGGAGGACAACGTATGACAACCGCCACTACCCAATACGGTGACACATTTAAACCTGTGTCAAATGGTCACGGCCTCCATGTCGGAAGCCAGCGGCAGGATGAATTGGACCTCAGCTGTCTTGAGTTCATACGCCAGCGCATTGCCTCAAATCAAATGGTGCATGCCATCGATCTCGGGGGCGGACTTGGCTTTCATTCCATTGAAATGGCCAAATTGGGCGCCTCTGTCACCATGGTGGATATTGCTGATACCGACACAGAAGAATTTTCGAACAATCTCAAGTTTATTCAAAAAAATGTGATGGATTTAACGGAAGCTGATTTAGATTATATTGATGTGCTCTATTCACAGCGCGCGTTGCACTATCTTCCCTATCGTGACATACAAAAACTTTTAAATTTTATGTTTAGTCACATGTCGGAAGATAGTGCTATTTTTATTTCAGCGGCAGGGTTGAATGCAGAATATGGTGGAACCTATTTAGATCGATCTAAACCCATTGAAAAACGTTTTAATTATTTTTCAGATGATATGCAACAAAAATTCAATGTGTTTCAGAAAATTGTGTTGTATACAGAGCAGGATATGAGAACACTCTTGACACAAATTGGATTTTTTGAAGTTTCTGTGTTTTCATCTTCTTTTGGCACTGTTAAAGCCATAGGAAGAAAACAACGAAATTGATGAGACGAAATTGAAACAAAGCTAACCGTTAAATCGGCACACAAGGTCGGGGGATTGGGCCCGTTCATTTTATGCGCCTCACGATAAGTTTTATATATTATACTCTAACTTAGTCGTTTCAGTAAACCATCAGTTTTTAACGCTTTGCAAGGGTTGTGAATATGAAAAATGAAACAATAGAAATTAAACAGCTTACTGATTGCCAGGAAGACATTCCTTATTTGGCCAAACTTTGGTATGAAGAAATTTCTCGGCATTGGGACAAGGATGCATCAGTTGAGAAAGCGGCTTCAATCCTTGTATCACAAGCAAACCATGAAAAATTGCCCATGACATTCGCTGCATTCATCAACGACCAGCCGGTCGGCATGGTATCATTACGCGAAAATGATCGCATAGAACCTGCATTAGGTCCGTGGCTTGGTAGCCTGGTTGTCGATCCCGCTTATCGCAACAGAAAAGTAGGTGAAAAACTTATTGATACCATTAAACAGCAGGCATTATTGATGGGTTATCGCAAATTATATCTTCTTGTTTTTGGTAAAAACATTCAATCTTGGTATGAACATCTTGGATGGACAATCATGAGGCAAGACATTTTATTTGAGCATCAAGTATCTGTCATGGAAATTGCGTTAATCTGAGAAAACTTTGATACGGTTATTAATCCGGAAAATCCCCCCTATTGAATTAAACCTTCATTTAAGCTAGAATCATAAACCCAAAACGAGGTCATGAAGCATGAACGATGTCCCTAAAACCCTATTTGCATTCATTAGGTACTCCCTAAGGCCTTATCGCGCCTTGGTGATTGGGCTTTTATGCACTGACCTGGCGTGGTCGCTACTGGGAACGTTGGGGCCCTATGCCATTAAAATGTTGATTGACAATGCAAATGCATGGACTTCCGCATCCCAGCCCGATATTAACATGCTCATTTGGCCCGCCGCACTGTACGTCTTGGTGAACGTTTTACTTGGGATAAATTTCCGAATCAACGATGGGTTTAGCCGGTCTTTACTTCCCCGCTTACATGCGAGTATCACGCATACGATGTTTGCATATTTGAAAAATCATTCTCATCGATTTTTTCAAGATCATTTTGCTGGCAGCTTGAGTAATAAAATTTCAGACATGGCGGATGGCATTGTGAGCACCGTCAGACTCGCTAATGCATCGACTGAACAGTTCACCGCGATGGTTGTGGCGGCTTGTGCCATGATGGTTGTACAACCCTTTTTTGGTGCTGTCATTATTCTGTGGGCAACGACTTTCATATTGATCTCCTATTATTTTTCACGCAAAGCAGAACAATATGCTAACGATTACTCAGAATTGAGAAGCAGCATTTCAGGCAAAATTGTGGACAGTATCGGCAACATGTTGACAGCCAGGGCATTCGCCAGACGTGATTATGAACAAGGATTAATTGGTACAGAAGTCGATAGTATGGTCAAGAAAGACAGGCAATTGCAATGGTACATTTTGCAATTGCGCATATGGCAAGATGTATCGATTGTTATTTTAGTCGCTACGATGCTTTCCGGACTTATCTATTATTATGTGAACCAAAAAGTCACGCTGGGCGACTTTGCCTTTATCATCACATTAACGATCTCGATCTTTCAATTCTTGTGGTATATCGCGGATCAACTGGTTAACTTTTCACAACAAATCGGCAAATGCTCTCAAGCGCTTTCTATTATTGTCATTCCGCATGATATCGTTGAAGAAGCCAACGCAAAGCCATTGGTTGTCACGCGCGGTGATATCACATTGGACAAAGTCACTTTTTCATACAATGAAAATAGCTCGATATTTGAAAACATTTCCTTGACACTGGAAGCAGCTAAAAAATACGGGTTGGTGGGTTTTTCTGGATCGGGTAAAACGACTTTTGTGAATTTGATTATGCGGTTCTATGACATCCATTCAGGTAAAATTTTGATCGACGGTCAAGATATCAAAGCAGTCACGCTTGATTCGTTGTACGAGCAAATTGCCATGATCCCACAAGAAACACAGCTATTTCATCGAACACTGATGGAAAATATTCGTTATGGGCGAATTGATGCGAGTGATGAAGAAGTTTACGCGGCTTCTAAAATGTCGAGCTGCCATGAGTTTATTGAAAAATTACCTTTAGGTTACCATACACTCGTGGGCGAACGAGGCATCAAATTATCTGGTGGTCAGCGCCAGCGTATCGCCATTGCGCGTGCATTCTTAAAAAATGCACCGATCCTGATCATGGATGAAGCCACTTCTGCACTCGATTCCATCACAGAAGAATTCATTCAAAATGAACTGTATCAACACATGGCTGGGAAAACCACTATTGTCATCGCACATAGATTGTCCACCCTATCGAAAATGGACTCTATATTAGTATTTGACCAAGGCAAAATTATCGAACAAGGGTCGCACGATGATTTAATTGCCCTCGGCAGGCACTATGCCAAACTATGGGCCATGCAATCTGGCGGGTTTTTGCCAGAAATGAAAGAGGAAAGCCAATAGGTCTAACAACTAACCCAAGCCTATTGACAAGCTTATGAATGTATGTCAGATTACCTCTTTCGCAGTATGTAAAGAGGCTAACATGATCAATCCGTTACTCGAATCAACAAAAGCGGGCGATATTCGCCGCGTTGAGCAATTTGTCACCACAGCCACGCAAACACATAAAGATCAGGCTCTTCTCGTGGCTACCCAAAAACATGAGTTAGACATTGCTGCGCTCCTGCTTGAACATCATGCCAACGTCGAAGCAAGAAATCCTTTATGCTTTAACACGTCTCCCCTGATGCACGCCGTGTGTCTTCAGGACAAAGCCATGGTTTCATTACTGCTCAAATACGGAGCCGATATGCAGGCCGAAAATGATGACAAGAAAAGTGCCATGGCATATGCAGAATCTGCGCGACACAATCCTGTGATGCACGGCACCACAAAGGATTGCGCTGATCATATTTATGGTCTGCTGCTCGGCAAAGAATATTATGACACATTGTGTATGAGTGAGATGAGCTTCAGTGAATTCACCACATATTTCCAAAAAACAACTTCTCTCAACCATCACATTAAAGTAGGCATTTATAAGCATGCTTTATCACTGGCAGGCGGATCGGCCGACAATGAATTGTTGATGCTTCAAAAATTGATCGCCGTGAATAACAATAACCAACCCAAACACCTCTTGTCTCTGTTTATGCGAACACTCGTGTTCAGCCAAGGCGAGGCATTGAATGATTCAGTGACCATTGAACATATCAAGCGGAAAATTGACACACTGCAAAAATCACTGGAAACAGCATCTCCTGAACAAAAAGAGCGGTATTCCTATTTCTGGAAAAGTGAGACAGCCTATCGTGAACGGTTTGCAACAACACTCAAACCTATTCAAGGAAACTTAGCCTCTGATGATGTCCTGTAGAGCCCGCTAGATTTTGCCCAGGGCTTCTTGAATATGCCCGCACGCGTGGATCGTCATGCCTTCTATGTGAAAACCTTTTGCATTGCCATGCGGCACAATCGCCTGCATGAAACCATGTTTATGCGCCTCTCGCAAACGTTCATGCCCGCCAGGCACAGGACGAATTTCGCCGCCCAAACCCACTTCTCCAAACACCACCAAATCTTGCGGCAACGCTTGATTACGCAAACTGGACAGCACTGACAACATCAATGCCAAATCGCTGCCTGTTTCATTCACACGCACGCCGCCGACCACATTCACAAACACATCTTGATCATACGTGACAATACCGCCGTGCCGATGTAACACAGCCAATCCCATGGTTAAACGATTCGGATCAATGCCGACAGACACACGCCGTGGATTAGACGCATGTGATTGATCGACCAATGCTTGCAATTCGATCAACATGGGACGCGACCCTTCCCACGTCACCATCACAGTACTACCGGGCAACGCACGTTCACCGCGCGTGAGAAAAATAGCGGAAGGATTGGAAACTTCTTTCAAGCCTTTATCGGTCATCCCGAAAATGCCCAATTCATTGACAGCACCGAAACGGTTTTTGAAGGCGCGTATCACGCGATAACGAGAATCGGTTTGACCTTCAAAATACAGCACGGTATCCACCATGTGTTCCAACACACGCGGCCCGGCAAGCGTGCCTTCTTTCGTCACATGCCCAACCAGAAAAACAGCTGTGTGTGTTTTCTTGGCAAATTGAACCAATTGGGCTGCGGCTTCTCGCACTTGACTGACAGAGCCCGGCGCAGACTGCAATGTATCGGTATACATCGTTTGAATGGAATCAACGACTAAGAAAGCAGGTTTTTCTTTTTCTGCGTGCAATAAAATTTGTTCAATTTGTGTTTCAGCCAATAATTTAATAGGCGCTTTGGAAAAACCCAATCGATGCGCGCGCAATGAGACTTGTTGAAGTGATTCTTCACCGGTCACATACAACACCGCTTTTTCCTGGCTTAAATGGGCCATGGTTTGTAACAGCAAGGTTGATTTACCTATCCCCGGGTCTCCACCGATCAACACCACTGATCCTTGAACCAAGCCTCCACCGAGTACGCGGTCCACTTCGAGGGAACCCGTTGAAATGCGGGGGGTTTCAGCAAACACCACATCAGATAAGGATTGAACACTTTCAAGCTGCCCCGGCATATCCATCGCGTCGGGCTGATTTGGCTTGAATGACCACACGGGATTCCTCCATGGTGTTCCATGCGCCACAATCAGGGCAACAGCCCAGCCATTTGGGGGCTGATCCGCCACAGGCATTGCAGAGAAACTGGGTTTTTGGAGGTTTTTTCATGTGTTTCATCCCTTAAACAAAGACCCATCATAACTGAGCTTTACAGACCCGTCAATCAAAGGTAAAATGTGCCGTTCGGCTCTCTTCGACCCACCAATAAGGAAACGACATGCAGACTTCTTCTTCAAAGCGTCGCTTCAAGCTATGGCATAAAATCATTTTAGCGTTGATCACGGGAGCCCTCACGGGCTTTTTTTTAGGGGAAGATGCTGTCATTCTCGCCCCCGTCGGACGCCTCTTTATCAATGCCATTAACATGATCGTCATTCCCGTGGTCTTTACCTCGATTGTCTGCAGCGTCATGGCGATTCATGACATGAAAACGATGGGCCGCGTGACCGTGAAAACCATGGTCATGTATGTGGCCACCATGGCCTTGTCGACCTGCATTGGGATTGGGTTTGCGCAAGTGTTTAAACCTGGGCTGGGGCTTCCGACGGAACTGGTTCAGGAAAGCTTAAGCCAGAATCCCATTGCAGCCGATTTGGTGGCCAAGAACAAACATGTCACCCTCGCCGATACCATCACGACCATTGTCCCTTCTAACGTCGTGGCGGCCTTTGCCAACGGTGATATTCTGCCGTGTATCGTCTTTGCCTTTATCTTAGGGTTGGCCATCGTGAAGGTACTCGCCGCGCGGCCGGTCGGTGATTTCTTCCAATCGGCGATGTTGGTGACCTTCAAGGCCACCCATTTTGTCCTACAATTTGCGCCGATTGGCGTGTTTGCATTGATTGCACAAGTGGTAGGGACTGTGGGCATCGCGGTCTTGAAAGAGCTCTCTGTGCTGGTGGTCACGATTTATGCAGGGTGTTTTGTTGTGGCCGCCGGCGTCTATACGCTGATCTTCCTGTTTAATCGCATTCCTCCCCTGCCCTTTTTCAAGAAAATGATCGCACCCATGTCATTTGCGTTTTCAACAGGTTCCAGCAGCGCCACATTGCCGTTGACACTGGAGACCACGCAGAAGCAACTCGGCGTTGCACCTGCCATTGCTGAGTTTGTGGTACCCTTAGGCGCGACGATCAACATGAATGGTTTATCTGTTTATTTAGGCGTAGCAGCGATATTTGTGGCCAATATTTTCGGCGTAGAATTAACCTTATGGCAATACGCGATGATTGTCATGACATCCACCTTGGCCTCCATTGGTGCCGCAGGTGTCCCAATGGCAGGCATTGTGGTCATGTCGATTGTGCTCGGCGGCGCGGGCTTACCCATTGAGGCCATTGCATTGATCGCTGGCGTTGATCGCATCATTGAAATGGTGACGACTGCTGTGAATATTACCGGCGATGCGATGACGGCCGTGGTAGTCGCCAAAAGCGAAAACCAGTGGAGCCGTGCGGATTACATGAGTGATATCAAATAAGAGGGAACTATGAGCAAGAATGCAATTTCTCCCACACGGGCTGAGAATTATCCTGAATGGTATCAATCGGTGATCAAAGCGGCCGATTTGGCAGAAAATGCACCCGACATTCGCGGATGCATGATCATCAAACCTTGGGGTTATGCGATTTGGGAAAACATTCAACGTTATCTTGATCAATGCTTCAAATCCACTGGTCATGTGAATGCTTATTTTCCTTTGCTCATTCCCATGAGTTATATTGCGAAAGAAGCAGAACACATTGAGGGGTTTGCGAAAGAATGTGCCGTAGTCACTCACTCCCGTTTAGAAGCCGGTCCTGATGGCGGACTCATACCTGCGGGCAAACTAGAAGAACCTTACATCATTCGACCGACAAGTGAAACAACGATTGGGCATGCGTTTGCGCGCTGGATACAATCGTATCGAGATTTACCGCTCAAAATCAATCAATGGGCGAATGTCATGCGTTGGGAAATGCGGACACGGGTTTTTCTGCGCACATCAGAATTTTTATGGCAGGAAGGTCATACCGCGCATGCGACTGTTGAAGAAGCGATGGCTGAAACCCTGCAAATGCTGGATGTCTACGCGGATTTTGCCCGCAATGTTGCCGCCATTCCCGTGATTAAAGGCGAAAAAACGGCTGAAGAACGATTCCCAGGTGCTGTGAATACCTATACGATTGAAGCGATGATGCAAGATAAAAAGGCGTTGCAATCAGGCACGTCTCATTTTCTCGGTGAAACATTTTCGCGTTCATTCGGTATTCAATTTTCTGATCAATCGGGTGCATTGCAATATGCACAAACGACTTCTTGGGGTGTTTCAACCCGCATGATTGGCGGACTGATCATGGTGCACAGCGATGACGATGGGTTAATATGCCCGCCACGTTTGGCACCACAGCATATCGTGATCATCCCCATCATTCGGAATGAAGAACAGCGCGTGCAAGTATTGACGTATTGTGAATCGGTTGCAGCCGGCTTGCGCGCTCAAACTTATCATCATGAACCACTGCGCGTTTTGGTCGATGTGAGAGACATCAGTGGCGCCGAGAAATCCTGGGAATACATTAAAAAAGGCGTGCCCATTCGCATTGAAATTGGCCCACGTGACATTGAAAATGATGCCGTATTTGTCGCACGTCGTGATGAACCTGTGAAGCAGAAACAATCGTATGCACGTTCTGAATTTATTGCCAAAGCGGTTAATCTATTGGATGATATCCAAGCCAATTTATTGCAACGCGCCACACAATTTTTAACAGACAACACGCGACAGATTGATACGTTAGATGAATTTGTGAACCTCTTCAAACCTGAAGAAGCACCCGGTTTTGTGCAATGTTTCTGTCATGAAGACGCCGAATACAGTGAAATCGTCAAACCCTTGAAAGCCACTGCACGTTGCATTCCATTGGATGCGACGGGTGAAGGCGTGTGTATTTTCACGGAGAAGAAGACGACAAGACAGGTGATTTTTGCTAAAAGCTATTAGTAGCGATATCATTATTGTCGGCGCAGGCGCTGCAGGCCTGATGTGCGCGATCGAAGCCGGCAAACGTGGGCGGCGCGTCCTTGTCTTGGATCACGCCAATAAAGTGGGCAAAAAAATATTGATGTCCGGTGGCGGCCGATGCAATTTCACGAACCTTCACATTGCGCCTGATCGTTATATTTCACACAATCCCCATTTTTGCAAATCTGCGCTCAGCCGTTATACGCAATGGGATTTCATTGCGCTTGTCAAGAAATATAACATCCCTTTTCACGAAAAAACATTGGGACAATTATTTTGCGATATCAGCGCAAAAGACATTGTCCATATGTTGTTGGAAGAAGCCAAAAAAGCGGGCGTCACCATTCAATTGAATACTGCGATCACATCTGTGACGAAAAATGAACATGCCTTCGAAATCACTACCTCATCAGGTATTCATACCTGTGAATCTCTCGTGATCGCCACAGGCGGTTTGTCCATTCCCACCATGGGCGCAACCCCTTTTGGGTATCAGATTGCAGAACAATTCGGCATTCCCGTGTGGCCAACGCGCGCTGGATTGGTGCCACTCACGCTTCACACGGACGATAAAAACAAACTGTCCGCATTGTCTGGCATGTCAACTTATTGCCGTGTGTCGACCGATCAGATCGCTTTTGAAGAAAATATATTGATCACACACCGAGGACTGAGTGGCCCCGCGATTTTGCAACTCTCGTCTTATTGGGAACCGGGCGAGAATATTCATATCCAATGTTTGCCAAACCTCGACTGGCTGGCATTATTAAAATCGGCTCGAACGACTTATCCAAAGCGCCATTTGATCAGTGTTTTAAGCGACCATTTACCGAGACGCATGATTGAAGTGTTGGTTGCTCATAAAACACTGAACACCAACATGGCTGATTTTTCAGATGACAATTTAACACACATCGCAAATCACTTTGCCAATTGGACCATCAAACCCAATGGCACAGAAGGCTACCGAACGGCAGAGGTAACATTGGGCGGCGTGGATTGCGATACCATTTCTTCAAAAACCATGGAATCATTGTCTGTCCCAGGTTTATTTTTTATCGGCGAAGTCCTAGACGTGACCGGCTGGTTGGGCGGTTATAATTTCCAATGGGCTTGGTCGTCTGGCTGGGCTGCGGGTCAGGTGGTGTGAAATGTGCACAGCCAGACAATTCCTAAGGCCAAAGGCCCGTGGCTCTTACTGAAGGTGCATCTACATCGCCCCCATCGTCTTCACAACAGTCGATGGTTTGATGGTTCCCCAATGATGGCAGCTCGGGCAATGCCAATACATTTTGCTGACAGCGTAGCCGCAGTGCTCACACACATAGGGTGTTTCTTTGGTGAGTAGCGGTTCCATGACGCGCATCAATAATTGCAAATCTTCGCGATTCGGTAATTCATGTTGGCGCAAACGAATCGACAAAACGACTTGCAATGCGCGCATGGAAGGACGGGCTTGCAATTGTGCCATGATCTCATCAAAACTCAATACGTTTTCAAGCAGATGATAATATTGCGGTGGCAAGGCGCGCAACAATGCAATGCCTTGATTGTCCTTGAAGCAAACTTTGATAAATGTTTTGAATGCCTCCGTGTCATGTGTGGCTTCAAAACATTCAGCCAATGGCGCAACAATTTCACTCACATATTCTGGCATTTTGTGGCTGATTTTCATGAAGCAGCGGATCGCTTGTTGATATTCTTTTTGCGCCATCATTTGTTGACCTTGCAATATTTGTGCGCGCACACAATGCGCATCAATTGAAGAAGCATGTTTGATGTAACGTTGACAAATATCTGCCTGATTATTTTTGAGTGCTTGTTCAGCTAATTCGCAATAATAATGCGCGATCGTGAAAGCCATGGGTGTGCTGCAAAATAATTGATATTTGTGCGCGATATCGATCGCCTTTTCGTAATCGCCTTCTTTTTCGTAAATTTGCAATAAATGTCGCAAACTTTCAGGCACATAATAATTGAGTTTCACTAATTCTAAAAATAAAGATTCAGCCCTGTCCAGCACCCCCGCGCGCATATAATCTGTGCCGAGTTCAAATAAAGATTGCATGCGGTGACGCTGTGTTAAATTCGGCCGTGCAATTAAATTTTGATGAATGCGAATCGCCTTATCTACTTCACCGCGACGGCGAAATAAACTGCCCAAAGCCAAATGCGTTTCCACCGTTTCACTATCGACTTGCAACATTTTGATGAAGAGATCAACGGCTTTATCGGGCTGTTCATTGAGTAAAAAATTCAAACCGGTGAGATAATCGTGTGTGAGTTTCTGGGATTGCTGTGCATCAGGATCGCGCCCTGCCCGTCCAATCCACCATCCTGAAAATGCGGCTAAAGGCAACAGCCAGAATAACATCCATTCCACAGTCAATCATCCTTCACGGGCATGGCCCGCAGATTGTCGATTTCCTTTTGCAAAATATTCGCTTTTTTCTTAGCACGATGTACGCTGGCGCGTGAACCAATCACTGATTTTAACATCCCCAGTATGCCTATTAAGAAACCACACATCAAGGATGCCAGCAATAATAAAGATAAGGGCAATGAGCGTCTACCCAGAAAATAATTGATCTCGACAGCATGCGCGTTCAACAAGGCGAACACCACGAAGATCGAGGCAAGGAGAATGATGATGGTGATGTAGACTACGCGCATGTCTTGAAATTCCCGTGCCCCCATTTGCCAAGGGGGCGGTTATCATAAATAAATCAGTTTATTCATCCTGGCTGGATTCTTCTTGGATAGCCACTTTACCACGTGATTCATTGACGCGATCACGTAATTCCTTCCCGGGCTTGAAGTGGGGCACGTATTTGCCTGTCAAGGAGACCGATCCACCCGTTTTGGGGTTTCTGGCCATGCGTGGCCCGCGGTAATGGAGTGAAAAGCTTCCAAAACCCCTGACCTCGATGCGCTTACCAGAGGACAATGCCTCTGATTGAAAATCCAATATGGCTTTGACGGCCAATTCAACGTCCTTATAAGACAGCTGTGGCTGCTTGGCTGCGATTTTTTGTATCAGTTCTGACTTTGTCATTTGGCTTCCTTCCTATCATGCCTGCCAGGGTAACATGTGATAGTTTAGCGTACAATCATTGCTTTGGCCAGCAATCTATTTAAGAAGCACCTTCATCAGGTTGTATTTAGCCTCCTCGATATATTGAAGACGGCGAAAATCTTCTGGTTTATGCTGTATGAGCTCAGAGACCAATCTTCTATGTCTATCCGCTTGGCTTGCTTGCCCAGTAAGCAAACGGGCTGTATATCCAAGATAATTTTTTCTGTATAGCTTTCTGCCCTCTTCGTATGCAACCTCATCCAGCACAGACGATAGGATGCATTTTTTAGCCGTCGATGAACCTGATGCTAAAGCACGCTCAGCGTTCTGACGCCTCGCCTGGCTAATGAACTGTCTCAGAAGGGCTTGCTCTGGATCAGCGTCGATCAAACGGTTCAGATAGTCCCTTTGCCTATCCTCGGCTGTTTCGGCGGGTGTGCCTAACCGTTTTATGAAAGCTTCATAATCTTCACGGTACTTGGTTTCACCTAACGCTTTGGCCATGTTTTCATGGAATTTAACGTGTTTCATTCAAGCAGCTCCATAAACCTTATAAATAAGTTCGCAAAGTACCACAAATCAATGTGTTAATAAAGCTTTTTTTGATATCCAATTAAATCAATGGGTTACAAAATTGACAAATCTAGTTATTGAACTAAAATTAAATTGTGATGAGAACGTTATTTAACCAATAGGAGGTTAATATGTGCACATTACGCGAAGCGATCATATTCGTCGCAGGCGCAGAATTTTTTCATACCTTAAGCCATGTGTTCATTAATTTTTATGTCACATTGCCTATCATGACAAAATTCTTCGAGCTAACGACCAGCATGAACCACATGGCCATCCTTGTGAATGGGGTGATCACGGTACTGCTGATTATCTGGGCAATGAAGCTGCCTAAAAAAATGGGATAATTGATCGTGATAAACAAAAGGCGGGTTTTATCCCGCCTTTTTTTAAAGAAGGGCGGGAGTACCCGCCCCTACTACGTACGACTACTCGTCTTTCTTGCTCATCTTTTCTTTGAGCAAATCACCTAATGTCGAAGTGATAGAGACTTCAGCATTGCTGCGTTGCAGTTTTTGCATCGCATGCGCTTCTTCATCGTTATCTTTCGCCTTGATCGACAAGGTGGCTTGACGGTTCTTGCGATCGTAGCCGGTCAGTTTGGCTTCAACCGCATCGCCGACTTTGAACAATGAGCGTGCATCTTCGACACGTTCACGGGCCATTTCGGATGCGCGCAAGTAACCTTGAACGCCTTCACCCAAATCAACCAATGCGCCTTTCGCATCCACTTCAAGCACGGTACCGTTCACGATACTGCCTTTTTCATGGCTGCTGACGAAATTGGAGTAAGGATCATCGGCCAGTTGCTTGATGCCGAGCGAAATGCGTTCGCGTTCTGCATCGACTGCCAGAATAACCGCTTCGATTTCATCGCCTTTCTTGAAGCGACGAATGGCTTCTTCGCCAGATTCATTCCAAGAAATATCTGACAAGTGAACCAACCCATCAATACCGCCATCCAATCCGATGAAAATACCGAAATCAGTGATGGACTTGATTTTACCGACAACACGTTCATTTTTGTTGTGCTTGGTCGCAAACAATTCCCATGGATTCATGGCGCATTGTTTGATACCCAGTGAAATGCGACGACGTTCTTCGTCGATATCCAACACAACCACTTCAATTTCTTGATCGAGCTGAACAACCTTGCTCGGGTGAATGTTCTTGTTGGTCCAGTCCATTTCGGACACGTGTACCAACCCTTCCACACCCTTGTCGATCGCGACAAAGCAACCATAATCAGTGATGTTGGTGACTTTACCCGTCAAGCGTGTGCCGACAGGATAAGTTCTGACCACTTCTTTCCAAGGATCACTGCCCATTTGCTTCAAGCCGAGTGAAACGCGTGAACGATCACGATCAAACTTCAACACTTTCACTTCTAATTCATCGCCCACATTGACGACTTCGCTCGGGTGCTTGACGCGTTCCCAAGACATGTCAGTGATGTGCAACAGACCATCTACACCGCCGAGATCCACGAATGCGCCGTAATCGGTCAGGTTTTTCACCACACCCTTCACCACTTGGCCTTCTTCCAATGTTGACAAGGCGCTTTGACGATCGGCATTGCTTTCATTTTCAATGACAGCGCGGCGAGATACCACAACGTTGTTACGTTTAGGATCGAGCTTGATCACTTTGAATTCTAATTCTTTACCTTCGATATGGGATGTGTCACGAACCGGGCGTACATCAACCAATGAACCAGGCAAGAATGCACGGATGGTAGCGATATCAACGGTGAAACCACCTTTGACTTTGCCGTTAATAATACCCTTCACAGGTGCATTGTTTTCGAAAGCACGGGCCAATTCCAGCCACGCTTCAGCGCGTTTGGCTTTTTCACGGGACAAACGTGTTTCACCGAAACCGTCTTCGAATGCATCCAGTGCAACTTCGACGGTATCGCCCACAGCGATATCAAGTTCACCATTTTCATTGTAAAACTGTTCAACAGGTACGACACCTTCGGACTTCAAACCCACGTCGATGATCACGACATCGCGGGTGATTTTCAGTACGGTACCACGGAGAATAACGCCGGGTAACATAGGCATGGAGGAGAGTTGTTGCTCGAATAGAGCGCTAAAAGATTCAGCTATCATCAAGTAGATTTCCCTTGCATCAATCCATAAAAGATTGCTGCAGTTAAGTTAACATTTGTTGCGGGTGGATATTCACCCCCTGCAACCCCATTTACGCTGTCAATAATCCCCTTGCCTTCACGGCCTCAAGCACTGTTTCAAACACCTCTTGGATGTTCCGGCCGGTGGTGTCAATGATGACCCCATCTGCCGCAGGCCTCAATGGCGCGATGGCTCGGTTCTGGTCACGCTGGTCACGTTCCTCTATCTCGAGCAGTAAGCCCGCTAGGGTAACATTAAGTCCGCGATTGCGCAACTCCTGAAAACGACGGGCCGCCCGCTCAGGGGCACTGGCGGTCAGAAAGAGCTTGAGATCGGCTTTCGGGAAGACAACCGTCCCCATATCGCGCCCATCAGCGATCAGACCCGGAGCCATGGCTGCGGCCCGCTGGCGTGCCAGTAAGGCTTCTCGAACCGCAGGCATGGCAGCCACTCGGGAGGCCATGTTGCCTACCACCTCGCTGCGCAACGCTTCATCTTCTGAAGGCAGATCCAATTGTAAGGCAGCTTTCACCAAAGCTGGTTCATTCTCTTCATCCAGTTTGCCTTGAACGACTTTCAATGCCAATAATCGGTACAATGCGCCGCTATCTAGAAAATGGAAACCCAGCCGCTTCGCCAAAGAGCGCCCTATCGTGCCCTTACCGGCGCCCCCAGGCCATCGATGGTGATCACAGGGATACCCGTTGTCATGATGAATACTCCTTAAAACGCGCCAAAATGGCTTTTGCGGCGGGCAACCCAGCTCGCTCCTGCCCAATGATAGACAGCTTCGCTGACTGATAAGAGGCCTCCACACCCGCTTGCTTGAGGCAAGCCAACAGTGTATCCAATGGGAACCCTTCTAGACCACACACGACGGTCGTGCCACTGGCGCATACGGCCAACATGGCCAAAGCAGGCAAATCATGGATAAGGGTGTTGGTGTGTTCAGCACGCACTTCCACCGCCAGTAATTTTTTAGCCTGCTGAATATGCAGGTGAGAAACGGGCTCATCCCCTTCCCAACGCTGATCCAGGATATGAATGCGCGCGCCCATCAAAATGGCATAACGTAACCAACCTGAACGTGCAGGATTCATGTTCACCGCAGGGATGTGAAGATCAGCATAAGGCGCTATCGTTGCGGCAGCAATGTCCAGGGAAACCATATGTGTTACTCTGCTTCAACCGAATCATCTGGCACGACATCCGCACCGACATCTTCAATCCGCTGTACGGCCGCCAATAATTCCCCATCCATCAGGTTGATGAGACGCACACCTTGCGTGTTTCGACCAATCACGGAGACTTCAGTGATACGCGTGCGCACCAACGTCCCCTTATTACTGATCAACATCACTTCATCTTGAGGTGTGACCAACACGGCTGATACCAACGCGCCATTTCGTCCACCTGTTTGAATGGCAATCACCCCTTGACCGCCACGCCCTTGCACAGGGAAATCTTCGAGTAGCGTACGTTTCCCGTAACCGTTTTCTGTCGCAGTTAACACAGCGCCGCCGTCTTGCGGCACAATCATGCTGATCACGCGCACCGTTTCAGGCATTTTAATACCGCGCACACCGCGGGCTGCACGGCCCATTTCACGCACATCATCTTCATTGAAGCGAATGGATTTGCCTTCAGAGGTGAACAACATGATATCGTTTTGACCGCTGGTGATTGCAGCAGCCACCAAATGATCGTCATCCAATAAATCGCAAGCGATCAAGCCACTCGGCCTTGGGCGAGAAAATTCTGACAAGGAGGTTTTTTTGATCACCCCTTGTGTTGTGGCCATCACGACAAAATGGCTGTGATCAAATGTTTTGATCGGCAGAATGGTATTGATGCGTTCTGCAGGATCCAGCGGTAAAATATTCACAATCGGCTTACCGCGCGACAAACGTGAGGCTTGCGGCAATTGGTATACTTTCAACCAATACACACGACCCAGACTTGAGAAGCATAACAACGTGTCGTGCGTGTTGCAGACAATCAATCGCTCAATAATGTCTTCTGATTTGACATCCGCCGCTGCTTTGCCTCGTCCGCCACGACGTTGCGCTGCATAAGACGTCAGTGGTTGGTATTTCACATATCCTTCTCGTGATAACGTGACCACCACATCTTCAGGGGTGATCAAATCTTCTGTATTCAAGTCTTGTTGATTAGAAATGATTTCTGTGCGACGCTCATCGCTGAAATCTTTTTTCACTTCAACCAATTCTTCGCGGATCACTTCCATCAAGCGAGAATCACTTTCTAAAATATGGCATAAATATTCGATCGTTTTAATCAGCTCATGGTATTCATCCGTGATTTTATCTTGTTCAAGGCCGGTTAAACGATGCAATCTTAAATCTAAAATGGCTTGTGCTTGCGCCTCTGTGAGGCGATATTGCCCCTCATGCGCACCAAATTCTACGGGCAAGTCGTCGGGGCGTGTTTTATCAAGGCCCACTTTTTGCAAATACGCGATGACGTCGCCGCCCGCCCATAACGTCGACAACAAACCTTCTTTGGCCTCTTTGGGACTCGGGGCTGCTTTGATCAACGCGATCACCGCATCAATGTTCGTTAATGCAACCGCCAAACCTTCCAAAATATGGGCACGATCTTTTGCTTTGGCCAAATCAAATAATGTGCGACGTGTGACGACTTCGCGACGATGACGAATGAATGCATTGATCAACGATTTTAAATTCATGAGTTTTGGCTGACCGTCTTCGAGCGCCACCATGTTAATCCCGAACACCACTTGCATTTGTGTTTGCGTGAACAAATTATTGAGAATGACTTCCGCATTTTCGTTACGCTTGACTTCGATCACAATGCGCATACCGTCCTTATCGGATTCATCGCGTAACCCGGTGATACCGGTTAATTTTTCTTCACGAACGAGTTCTGCGATTTTTTCAATGAGGCGGGCTTTATTGACTTGATAAGGTAATTCGGTGACGATAATTGCTTGACGATTTGAATCCTCATGATCTTCCACCGTTGCGCGTGCGCGCACATAGATACGGCCACGTCCAGTTCGGTATGCTTCAACAATGCCGCCACGGCCATTGATAATACCCGCTGTTGGAAAATCGGGCCCTGGAATAATATTCATTAATGCTTCAAAAGAAATGGATTCGTCGTCGATAAACGCAATACACGCATCCAACACTTCACGCAAATTATGTGGCGGGATGTTGGTCGCCATGCCCACGGCAATACCGGATGAACCATTCACCAATAAATTGGGTAATCGCGCAGGCAAAACGGAAGGAATGGTTTCAGATTCATCGTAGTTGGGAACGAATGACACAGTGTCTTTGTCGAGATCCGCCAATAATAATTGAGCCAATTTCGTCATGCGCACTTCGGTGTAACGCATCGCAGCCGCCGCATCGCCATCCACGGAACCAAAGTTACCTTGCCCATCGACCAATAAATAACGGAGTGAAAAAGGTTGAGCCATGCGAACGATGGTATCGTACACAGCGGATTCACCATGGGGATGGTATTTACCGATCACGTCACCGACCACGCGAGCAGATTTTTTATAGGGTTTGTTCCACTCGTTGCCCAGCTGCTGCATGGCATACAGGGTACGTCGATGAACAGGCTTCAAACCATCTCGCACGTCGGGCAAAGCGCGGCCGACAATCACACTCATCGCGTAATCAAGATAACACTGCTTTAACTCATCCTCAATGTTGACCAGGTGAATTTCTTCCATGTTGACCTTTTCGCTCGTACTCATTTACCATTGCCCCAGTGAGATAAAAAACCTAAGGGATTTTAACATATTTTGGGGTATAATGGGTTCATGACAAACAGCAACCCCCTTGAACTTGAACAATTTAATCATATGGCCCAAGACTGGTGGAACCCGGCGGGTTCCTGTAAACCTTTGCATTTGATGAATCCCCTTCGACTGGCTTATATTCAGCAACATGCCCCATTATCGGGTCGGCAAATATTGGATGTGGGTTGTGGCGGCGGCATCCTCAGCGAAGCCATGGCGAAGGCTGGGGGGCAGGTCACCGCGCTTGAGTTGGCCGATCAGGTAATTGATGTCGCCCGTCGACACGCGGCATCTTGTGGGCTGACGATTGATTACCGCCTTGAGACTGTCGAAGCACATGCTAAGTCACACCCTGCTCGGTACGACGTGATCACCTGTCTTGAAATGCTGGAACATGTGCCTGAGCCTGCCTCTGTGATTCAAGCGGTTCGTCAATTATTAAAACCAGGTGGCAAGGCGTTCTTTTCCACGTTGAATCGCCACCCGATGGCATTCATTCAAGCCATCGTCGGGGCTGAATATGTCCTGAAGATGCTGCCAAAAGGCACCCACAGTTATCGCCACTTTATCAAACCCAGTGAATTGGACGCAGCGCTGCGCGAGGCGGGGCTTGAAATTAAGCATATTCAAGGTTTGGGGTACAATCCGCTCACCGAAGCGTTTTATTTAACGCCGCGGGTTCATGTCAATTATTTAGTTGAGTGTGGTTCCCTCGACCTCAGTTAAGACCATGCGACGGAATTGCAACGGATTGACCACCGCACGAATCGGGGCGGGAGAACCGCCCATACCGTTCACGGTGATATCCCCATAATCCAACACCCGACCCAACATCGACTGGCTCACGTTCAGGCTGGTCACGCGGTTCACATTCAATTCCCAGGTATCACGTTTGATAAACCCCATTTTAACCATTACCCGCTTGTCGGTCACTGCAAACTCAGTGCAAAAATAGTTGATCGTCGCTGATATCAGCCCCAAAATCCCGAAAAAGGCTATCATCGCAGATAATAACAGCTGATGAAGTTGGAAATACACCACCCACGCCAGGATGCCCATGAAAATGGGGGGCGCAAAAACGATCCAATGAATGTGGGCTCTTAAAATGAGCTTTTCGTGGGGTAAGAGGGTGTTGTCAACGTAATTCATGCGATTCTCCTTTCATTGGGTAAGATGATTGTATACAATGGGCGAGCCGAAATCGAGGGCCTTTTTAACGTCTCCGCCCCCTCTTACCAAACGGGCGCCTATTTTATGGTGAATCATGCTTGAACAACCCCCGACCGAAAGCGCATACATCTCATTGCGTCCACCCCGCCTGGACTATTATGCTTTTCGACATCTGCCTTTCGCTGAATTTCAAGGGATGAATATTCTGTTCACGCTCTTCGATACCTTGTGCCGCATTCCTGAGACCGTCACCGACCCGCAAGTCGCCCGGCAAAAACTTGCCTTCTTTCAAACAGACATTGCAAAGGTGGTTAGCGGCACGTGCCAGCATCCTGAAACACAAGCACTTGCGGCACTGATCAAGAAGCACCCCATCGACCTCACACCTTTTGAAAATATCTGCACCGCTGTTGAGATTGACATTGATCGCATTCAATCCATTGATGATAATGATTTAAACCGTTATTGCCAAAAAAAGCGCGGCGCATTGATGTTGTTGTGTGGCGAATTTCTCAACAAGGCCCCGTTAAGCAATGATGCAAAAAATGATCTCAATGATTTGGGCATTTTGATTGAACGCGTGATATTACTACAAGAAAGACATGCGCGTCACGATAAACGGTACTTGTTTCCCATCAAGGATTTTGTCTTGAATGAGTATCTCGAGAAAACACGCCTTCATCATCAATTATCACATTTACAAAAGCCCCTGCAAATCCTTGAGGCATTGTACAATGCATTATTACAGTTGCTTGAAGAAACATTGAAAACACAACCAGATAAATACATCACGCTTAATCCAATTTATGCACTGGGGATCAGCTTATGCAAACGGCTATTTTAGAAAACCGCATCATTCTTGTCACAGGCGCAGGTGACGGCATTGGTCGCGTCGCGGCGAAAACATTTGCA
Source organism: uncultured Gammaproteobacteria bacterium (assembly GCA_963848305.1). Lineage (GTDB taxonomy): Bacteria > Pseudomonadota > Gammaproteobacteria > JABCZS01 > JABCZS01 > CAWKDC01. The sequence continues at coordinate 807,673 of CAWKDC010000001.1, forward strand.
TCACAGGGTGCAACAGTGATTTTGCTTGGACGAACGCCGCAAAAATGTGAAGTTGTTTACGATGAAATCATGGCCATGAATGGCCCCACACCCGCGATCATACCGATGGATTTAAAAGGTGCGCGCCTTGAAGATTATCAACATTGCTGCGATATCATTGGGGCTGAATTTGGTCGACTTGACGGGATTTTACACAACGCGGGTTGGTTAGGTTCGCTCACGCCACTGGCACAATATCCCTTACAACAATGGTTCGATGTGATGCAAATTAATTTGAATGCGCCTTTTTTAATGACACAATCGCTTCTGCCCTTATTGAAATCTTCCCGAGATGCTTCTATCCTCTTTACAGTGGATGGTGTGGCACGCGAACCGCGCGCTTATTGGGGCGCTTATGCTGTTGCGAAAGCCGGGCTGGGCGCAATGATGAAAGTCTGGGCAGAAGAATTGGAATCGAATACGCCCATTCGCGTGAATGCGATCAATCCAGGTCCGGTTGCGACGCACATGCGAAAACATGCTTTCCCATTTGAGGATGCGTCAACATTACGCGCACCTGAAGCATTGATGAAAGATTATATTTATTGGATGGGCCAGAGAGTCAAGGCAGAACAGGGGAATGGATCAATTTATGATTAAAATCATTGTGAATGGTGCCCAAGGAAAAATGGGACAAGAAACGGTGGCTGCTATTCAACAAGCACCCGACTTCTCATTGATTGGAACACTCACACGCAGCGACAATCTTGCAGACAAAATCAAAACACTCAAACCCGATGTCGTCATTGATTTCACCACACCCAGCAGTGTTTTTGAGAATACCCAAACCATCATTGCTGGCGGTGCACGTCCTGTGATTGGCACCACGGGGTTAACCATTTCACACATTGAAACACTTCAAAAAATGTGTCGAGACAAAAAATTGGGGGGCATTATTGCGCCCAATTTTTCACTCGGCGCTGTCTTGATGATGAAGATGGCGCAAATGGCCGCAGAATATTTTCCTGATATTGAAATCATTGAATACCATCACCCCGCCAAAAAGGATTCCCCATCTGGCACTGCATTGAAAACAGCACAACTGATTCAACGTGATAATAAAATACCCATTCATTCTGTCAGATTGCCTGGTTTTGTGGCGTCACAAACCGTCATTTTCGGCGGCCAACAAGAAACACTGACCATTCACCACGACAGCATTCACCGGGAAGCGTTTATGCCCGGGGTGCTGATGGCTTGTAGAAAGGTGATGTTACTGGATGAGTTGATTTATGGGCTCGAGCAACTAATTTAGCTTGTGCACCATCGCCTTCAATTTCCCAATGCGCATTATAGAAAATTGTTTGTTCTGGCTTTTTCTTATAAAACAAATACTGTATGAAAAAGTGGGAACAAATCAATGGGAACATAATGGTAGGCAGCGGATCTCGCCAATTAAAAATCGCTTCTTTGGCATGAATAAATTGTTGAAACCATGCATCAAAATTATTTTTCACTGTGGTTCCTAAAATCCGCAGCATCGCTGCACGGCTAATTTGTCTGGGTCTCTCGGGACAAATTAAATGGAATGGCTGCAATGCAAAGAAATGTTCAGCAATGTTATCGTCTTTTTCGAGCAAATGCACTCCACTGGTAATACGTGGATTACATTCTATGGCATACAATGTGCCATCATTTGTGCGCATGAGATCAAACCCTAGCATCCCGGTAAAATTTGCTGCTTTCACAATTTCAGACACGAAATCTAAAATGGATTGATCTTCAATGGCCTTGAAACAAACAGATGCACCATTTTCACGGTAAATATAAAGTGGCTTGTACGCTGCATGACAACTCAATGTACCTGAGTGTGCCACACTAAAAGTGCAGAACCATTCACCTTCAATAAAATCTTGAACGAGAATTGGAAACACTGGATTCACGCTCAAAGCGTGTTCGTGATCACGGATTTTAATAATATCCACACCGCCACCGGTATAAGCAGGTTTCAACATGTGGGGATAAGGTACGGCATTTTCTGCCAGCAATGCATGGTAAGCGTCTTTGCTGTCCACAATGCGTGTATTAGGAACCTTCAATCCTAATTGTGTCATCCAGGCCATGAATTTAGCTTTATTGTTAAGCGTATCAATCATGGCTATTTGATCACAAATCACTTGTACATATCTGCTGAGTAATTTTTTATGTTTTGCAATAAAATATATTTCGTCGTAGGTCGGAATGAGATAATCAATGCGATGTGTGATCAATAATTCTTTCAAAGTTTCAATGAAACCTGTTTCATCCTCAAGTGGGTTGGGCAATACGAATGCTTCTTTCACCGCATTTGAAAAAGTGCAAAAATGAATACGTCGCGATTCAGCAACATACACTTCGTGACCTAATTGGTTGAATTGTCTCGCCAATTCTAATGTAGCAGGCCACGACCCCCCGTCATTAGAACACGTTTTTTGGACATAGCTCACTCCGTTAAATAGAGATCAGGAAATAATTTCACTCCCTGTTTAACGGCATAAACATCAAAATCTTGAATACCCTCTTCGCGTAAAATGTTTTCATCAATGCAAAAATGACCCGTAAAAACCTTGGCATCACGCATTAAAATCGCGTGCGCTGCATCCGCGACAATGTCCGGCTTGCGGCTTGCTTCGTAAATTGCTTTCGGGAAATTCACTTCAATGGCGGCTGTTGCAATCGTGGTTTTTGGCCACAAAGAATTAACGGCTACACCGAGCGGTTTGAATTCTGCAGACATGCCTAACGTACACATGCTCATACCATACTTTGACATCGTATAGGCAACATGATTTTTAAACCAGCGCGCTTCCATGGATAACGGTGGTGACATCGTCAAAATATGACCATTGTCCGATTTTTTCAACAATGGCAAGCAAGCTTGTGAACAGGCGAAAGTTGCACGAACATTCACAGAGAACATGAGATCAAAACGCTTCATGGGTGTATTTTCAGTGTCCGTCATGGAAATCGCACTGGCATTGTTCACCAGAATATCTAAGCCACCAAAAGTAGCTTCGATCTGCTTCACGACTTCAGCAATATTGTTTTCATCACGCACATCCAGTTTGCAAGCCAGGGCACGTCCACCCAATGCTTCAACTTCCTCAGCAACGGATTGAATGGTGCCGGGTAATTTGGGATTCGGTGTATCACTTTTGGCGCCAATCACTACATTGGCTCCGTCCTTCGCGGCACGCAATGCGATCGCACGTCCAATGCCACGGCTTGCACCGGTGATGAAGATGGTTTTGTTTTTGAGAGATTGCATTGATGTATTTCCCTATGTTTAAGGCTCATCGAAGAACAGAAAGCCCTCATCATCGATGAGCGCAAGTTGTCCAGTCGCCACCCAGCCGGAAGTCTCTTCGAGCGGGGACATGCCCTGATTATCCAAATAGCCCAGCATTCTAAACGGTGTTTTGACCCACAGTTCACCCCTTTCGCCGTGAGGTAACTCCACATGGCTTTCAGGAGACACAATTTTAACAGATACATATGGCAACGGCTGCCCTACGGATCCCAACTTCGACCCGCGTTGCAATTGCCCCGGCGCACGCACATTCGGCGTGTTCATCGCAATTGGGCCAAGCTCTGGCGTGCCATAACCCTCAAGCAACAATAAACCAAATCGGTCTTGAAAAGCTTGTAGAAAATCCGCAGCCATCGGTTCACCATACGAAATGGCAAAACGAATAAAACTAAAATCTTCTGGACGCACCTCATCATAGTATCGATGATAAGTTTTTGCAATATCGAACAAGATGGTTGCCTTTGTATGACGCACGAATTCGCCAATGTCTCTGGGCTCGCGATGCGGGTCACCATAATAAAATACACCCATGCCCGATAATAAGGGAAACCAAAAAGACCCCAGTGTGCCCATCGTGGTATAAAAAGGAACGACGCCTAAGACACGATCACGGCTACTGGTCTCATTAAATACTTGTGCAAAACTCAGCACAGGGGCAATCACACCTTGATGCGACAAAGCAAGCGGACGCTTGACTTCATCATGTGTCCAGATCACCACGGCGGGATCATGCGGATTTTTGATGGGAAAACCCAACACGCGCATTAATAAGCGTGCAGGCAAGATTAATAATGAATGGATATAAAGAGGATAAGCGAATGGGATGGTGGATTTCCATAGATTAAAATCTTCCAAGCCCGCAGGCACTAAATGTCCTAATGCTTCAATACGTTCCTCTGTCGTGAAAATATGCTGTAATTGCGCGCTTTTCATGTGCTGCTCTAATTTGACAGGATCACGAGACAATGGCAAATTCACCACCATCTTCCCTGCGAAAACAGCCGCTAAATTTAAAATAGTGGCATCCACACTCGGCGGCAACAACACACCTATTCGATCGACCTCTCCATATTGCTGTTGCAAGCGCTTCGCCATGTGCATACTTTTCGTTAATAACATCCCATAAGTGAGTGTCGGGCTGACATTATCACCAACAGCCGGCTGCCAGGTACGCCAACGGGTTGCTTGCAGTAATCGAATGGGTAATATATCGTTTCTTGATTGCGAATGTGCCTGCGCTTCATTGCCCAACTCTTGAACACGTTGACGCACTTCCCACGCCTGACTATGAGAAGGCATTGGCTCACCAAACGAAACACCCACTTCAATTGGGAGACGCCGTGGCAGTTTCCAAAAAAACTTCCCTTGTGAATAGGAAAAAATACTGTCCCATAATTTATCTAAATTCACGGGGATAATGGGAGCATCCAACCCTTCCATGATCCGCTCAAATCCTCGACGAAATGGCAATAAATTACCCGTGCGCGTGATACGCCCTTCTGCGAAAATACACACCACGTGACCCGACATCAATGCTTCTCTGGCTGCCAATAATGCTGCATCAACATCTTTTGAGCCACCTTCGATCGGAATTGCATGGGCAAGTTTGAGTATCCATCGAAATGCCCTCATCTCATAATAATCACGATGCACAAGATATCGAATAAATCGGGGCACCACAGCGCTGATGATCAAGGCATCAATGAATGAGACATGGTTGCACACAATCAGGGCAGGACCTGTTTTAGGCAAATTTTCTTCGTTGTAAACATGCACTCGGTAAATGGTGTGCATGATCATGAGTAATATAAAGCGCACGAAAAATGCTGGCAGTAAATAAACAGCAAACATTGTTGCGCCGAGTGTCATGAGCCCCCAAAATAGAAAAATGTTTGATGGGTTGAGCTCGAGATAGCGTTGCAACACCAATGTGATCATTAAGCCCATGGCCATCGCACTGTCTGCAAAGAAATTGTTGGTGGCAATCAGACGTCCTTTTTGGCGCGGTTGCGGCAAATCTTGCAGCAACGATTTTAATGGAACAATGAAAAAGCCTGTGAAAATACTCGAGATCGTTAAGAAAGCGTATGTCCCCCACAAACCCGGTTCAAAAAAACCTAAGCAAGTCATACCAACCGCGGTTCCCCCCAATCCCAGGGGAATCAAACCATATTCAATGCGTTCTCCTGAAATACGACCCGCCAATAAACTGCCCACGCTAATGCCAACAGCTGTCATCACCATCAGCGCTGCCGTGCCTGCATGACTGGTTCCCAATACTTTTTCAGCATACATCAATAAATTAGTCTGAAAAACCATGGCCAAGCACCAGAAAAAACAAACGCCTGCCACCACTAGGCTTAAAAATCGATGACCACGCAACACTGACAAACCAGATAACACTTCTCCCCACGGGTTGAATCGAAAACGTCTGCGCTTCGCTTTGGCCAGTACTTTCGGAATGAAAAAACTGGTGAAGATGCCCAGGACTGCCACTGCGATCAGGATCATGGCATTGATCCACATATGATGACGGAACAATTGCAACAAAAGACCACCCAACCCGCCGCCTAAAATGATCGCAACATAAGTCGATGTTTCTATCAACCCATTCGCACGCGCGAGGGCTTCACGCGGCACGAGCTCGGGCACAATCCCATATTTAGCCGGGCTGAACATGGTTGTCTGTGTGGCCATCGCAAAAACAACACCCAGCAATAAGACATGCGCCTCTTTTTCTAATGCCCCCATGGCAAATACCATGCAGGCTAATTCTGCAAATTTTGCGCAGATCATCACGGTGCGCTTGCTGAATTTATCGGCAAAATATCCAGAATAACCTGAAAATAAAATACCAGGGATCAAGAAAATAAGACCGATCAATGAAATGGTTTCTCCATGAACGGCTGTTTCCACCAATAAGAGTGACACAATTAATCGGTACAAATTGTCGTTCAATGCGCTTAGAAACTGTGTGACCAAAAAGGCCATAAACCCACGGTTTATCAATAAATCGCGATAAGAATTCACTGTCGTGATCACACTATTTTCCATTCACAATTCCTTTTATGACATCACACGTTGCGACAAGCGCATACAGAAACCCTCTTCACACTTTATCACCCATTGTTTCTTAAACAACGTACCCGAGGGATGGGCTCCTAACGCGTTGAAACGATAAAAAACGACATCTTCGTCAAGCGACTCCATGATCACATGCACCTCAATCCCGCTAGCATCACGCAAATGCACAGCCCTTTGGCTGATACGCCAAACGGATGGCGGCGCTGTGGGCCAGGTGTTAACACCCTCCCAGGGACTTTCTCCCGCAGGAAATGCATCTGGTCGCTGAACTAGGTTTGCCAGAGCCTTGTCTACCGCGAATGCCGTTCTCACGGTCGCATCGTGCCACTGGTTCACACGCGCCAAATGCATCTGTTGGCTGGCGATATGCATTGCGCCTAGAGATAATAATAGCAGGAGAAGCAAGATGGGAGAGAGGATCTCGCCGTTCTGGTAACAACCCCCACGCAATGGGTGCACAGATGCACCGCCTCTTTTATCTAATTCCCTACCCATATCGTCATCCATTCGTGTTGATACTTGACCTGTACTGTGAGTAGCCCCCCATCAAATTCACAGCGAAACCCTTCCAAATGGGACAACAGGTTAAGCGCGTCTTTGGATGGGGATATCGATTTCTGCATCAATCCTAACCCATCCTCTGTGTGCTGAAGGTAAAACGCCGTGATTTCCCAGGGACTAATCACTTTGTGAGCACGGTATTCATGCTTAAAAGTGATGCTTGCCCCCTCCGATTGCCGGTAGATTTCGGCATGAAACCCATCATCTATCGCGTACCATCCCGACGCAGGATATTCCGATGAGGGATTGGCAGCTTCTAGGATCAGCACATCAGATCCTTTTGCCACCTTGCCATGTAATTCAATGGGTAATGCGGGCGACCATCCGTGTGCAAGCGCATGATGTACCGTGATTGCTCGACTCGGTATTGATTGAATCCCTGAAAACCCGGCATTTTGAACAAGCGGCTCCAGCCGTAATAGTATTTGTCGAACGATATTCAGTCGCGCAATGTCTTTTTTCACTTGATCTCCTGCTCGATGCTGCACCACAAACATGCTTTCACATATCAATAGAATGGTTGCCATTAAACCCATTGCAACCAAACACTCTAGCAGTGAAAAGCCTCTTATTATTCTAAAACCCAACACGCACTGCCCTCCCAACACAATTGAATAGCACCTTGCGGGTGCCAATCGATGTGAGTGTCGGGTGCAGGCAATGTGTTTTTCAAACTGTCTTCCCAATGACTATGCACCGAATAGATATAATGTTGTTGAATATAACGCGCACTCGTCGCATGGATGAGCGCCCAAGTTTGCGCTTGTAATATTTTCTGATGACGCAATGATTTTACGTGTAAAATCAACAATAATGACAATGCAATGCCTACGCAACTCAGTGCGATGAGACATTGCAGCAGCATGAAGCCATGGATGTTGAGGTTTGTGCGCATTTTTTATTTTTATGTTGTGAGCGTGCGAAGAATATTAAATGATGTAAAATGAAATGTCAAGGAGCTTGCATTTTTTATCTGAATGACAGCTGTTTATCATCGCGATGTTCTGTTTGCGCCTGAACTTTTCGCCTTATCAGCTTCCTTCCAAGCACCGGAACGCTCGAGCACTCGGATCGATTCATTAGCATCATACTTTTTATTTGGCATATTATCATAGAATTTCTTCTATTGATTTAGCATCCAATACCCTTTCGGCCAGTTCAAGCAAATCTTCCGCAGATTTGCCTTTCAGAATCAGCTCTTGCGATTCAGATAATGTGCCAAAACGTTTCATGAGCAGACGCTTGAGCATGGCGAATTCACCTTTTTGCCGACCTTGTTCCAAACCCTGTTCCAAACCCTGTTGCATTCCCTCTTGCAATCCTTCTGCAATGGCCTTTTGTTTCCAAATATCAATGTTTCGACTTAACATATTTACCACTCCTCCTAATTCATTGGCTGTTGATTGGGGCAAAATCTTTTTTTCTTTCAGCACCCGATTGATATAAACAGCGAAAGCTCGTCGTAAGCTATCAAACTCTTGCCCCTGTAAACGCTCCCCTAGACGTCGAACTCTTTCTGGTATCTCAGAGGATTCCTGACATTGCTCAATCGCTACCAAGGAAGTGACCAAGTTGTCATTATTATCGGATTTGTCAATTATATACCTCCCCTCATCCAAAAGCCAACACTCCAGGTCAGGTTGATATTTTTTCAATATTTTCGGCAAGTTATCTGGAACGAGTTGACTGAAACTGACGGCAGCATTCCACGGTTTTTCTCCTGCATACAATATCATCGGTAAAACTGGCGGCAATTGCTTTGATTGCCTTACTTCACCATCTTCTTTAATAATATCCTGATAAATGAGCGAGATATAAGATAGCATCCTAACAACCATAAATGGGTCGATGGTTGATTGAAATTCAATCAACATCAGCAAGTACAGCCATTGCCCTTTCCATTGTACTTTCCAAACAATATCTGATGCACGCTCACGCAGATTTTCGTCGATGTATTCTTTGTTAAGTCTGCGCAATGTTTGAAAATCTAACTCGTGTACCAAATCGTGATCAAAAAAACCAGTTAACAAGTCCTTGATCATTGCTGGCTCTGAGAAAAGCAGTTTATAGGAGTGATCGTAATCAATTTTTTTCATAGTAGCACCTTTATTATTATTAATTGCGTGCATACTACCACAAATCAAAATGTTTTACACCATCGTACGGGGATGCAAACGCCCATCGATCATTTCGCCAAGACCCAGCAGACGGTTATTCGGATCGAGAATACGCACAAAACCAGTCTCAGGAGCATCGGACAAGGTAATCGACTGGCCTTGCGTAATGTAATGCACCGCAACCATCGGCAAATGCACTGCAGGAAAATGCATCATCGCGCTCGATAAAGGCTGAACTGTTTTTAATAATGCATCCATGCCTTCTTCTTGATGTATTTTTTTTAAATCATCGAGAGAATGTAATGATTCACTCAAAAACGGCCCGACTTGTGTGCGATGCAATGCATGCACATGAGCAACGGTACCCAATTTTTTTGCGATGTCTTCAACGAGCGTGCGTACATAGGTTCCCTTAGAGCAACGAACGCGCGCGTGAAAATAATTGTCTTCAACGCCAAGCAATGTGAGCTCATGCAAAGTAATCTCACGCGCAGGTCGATCAATCTCAATACCGGCACGGGCGTATTCATATAAAGGGCGGCCTTGATGTTTGATTGCAGCGTACATCGAGGGAATTTGAAAGGTTGTGCCTAAAAAACCGTCAAACACATAAGGAATATTGTTTGCCCATCCTTCAGGTGGTGCCACTTCGGCAATCACATCGCCTTCGCGATCCGCTGTGCTGGTTTGTTGGCCGAGTGCCGCTGTGAATTCGTACGTTTTATCTGAATCGAGTAAATACTGTGAAAAACGCGTGGCGGCACCAAAACAAATCGGTAACATGCCTGTCGCAAGCGGATCAAGGCTGCCTGTGTGTCCGGCTTTTTTGGCTTGAAACAAACGTTTGACATCTTGCAGTGCATGATTAGAGGTTCGTTCGATTGCTTTATTGAGGAGGAGAAAGCCGGTGATGTTTTGCATGTGTATTGTCCTGATTAATAAATCCCCCGATTCGCGCACGTACGTGTAGGGGCCATATTTGCGCTCGTGACCCACACAGGGATCCTACAATAACGATTCGATTAATCGAATTTGATCAAGCGTATCATCGTAATGAAAAAATAATTCGGGGGTTGAGCGCATTTTTAAACTGCGCGCGAGTTCGGTCCGTAAAAAACCTTTAGCGCTGGTGAGTACCTTGTCAATGCCAGGCGTCGGGGTGATCAGTGTGTAAAATACTTTTGCCGTACGCAAATCCGCAGCCACTTGGACACGTGTGATATTCACTTGTTTTAATCGCTCATCTTCTGTTTTTGTCAACAAAACCTCAGCCAACAGGCGTGCGATTTGTTTGTTGACGCGATCGGTTCTTTTAAAACTTGTCGGCATAACTTCTCCGATGATCGGTTCACACTACAACCCCCTCCCCTTCGGGGCACGGGCGCAAATATGCGCCCCTACAGGGTACGTACTACCTGAACCTTTTCATATACTTCAATTTGATCGCCCGGCTTGATATCGTTATAATTTTTAACACCGATACCACATTCCATGCCTTGACGCACTTCTGACACGTCATCTTTAAAGCGGCGCAAGGATTCCAATTGTCCTTCAAACACAACCACATTGTTGCGCAAGACACGGATTGGCAAATTGCGCTTGATCGTGCCATCGATGACCATACACCCGGCAATCGCGCCGAGTTTGGAGGAACGGAATACATCACGCACTTCAGCAAGACCCTGCGTTTCTTCTTTAAACTGCGGCAACAACATGCCGGTTAAAGATGCCTTCACATGATCAATGATGTTGTAAATAATGCTGTAATAATGCAGCTCCACGCCTTCGTTCGATGCAATACGTTTTGCGCTCGCATCTGCACGGACGTTGAAACCCACGAGCAATGCATTCGAAGCCAATGCCAATGTCACATCAGATTCGTTGATACCACCGACACCACTGCCGATGATTTTCACGCGAACCTCATCATTTGATAATTTGGTTAAGGAATCTGTGATGGCTTCCACAGAACCTTGAACATCTGCTTTTAACACCACATTCAGCGTGCGCACATCGTCTTTGCCCATTTGTGTGAGCAGGCCTTCCATTTTCTGTTTGTGTTGCTTCGCAAATTTCAATTCACGGTGTTTGGCTTGGCGATACAATGCGACTTCGCGCGCTTTGCGTTCGTTATCAACAACAAGCATGTCGTCACCAGCATTTGGCACACCTGACAGCCCTAAAATTTCAACTGGGGTTGAAGGACCGGCTGCCTCAAGTTGTTGCCCTGTTTCGTTATACATGGCTCGCACACGACCATGTTGCAAGCCGACCAAAATAATATCGCCAGGATGCAACGTACCTTGTTGAACCAATACAGACGCAACCACCCCGCGGCCTTTATCCAGACGAGATTCAATCACCACACCTTTTGCGGGACCGTCAGGTGCGGCTTTCAATTCTAACACTTCTGCTTGAACCAAAATAGAATCGAGCAACGCATCAACACCCATCCCTGTTTTTGCGGATACAGGCACAAACATGGTTTGACCGCCCCATTCTTCAGCGACCAAATCATGTGCGGTTAATGCTGTTTTAATGGCTTCTGGATCTGCGCCGGGCTTATCCATTTTGTTAACGGCCACAATCAATGGCACATTGGCCGCTTTCGCATGTTGAATGGCTTCAATCGTTTGAGGCATCACGCCATCATCGGCAGCCACGACCAATACCACCACGTCTGTGCACAGCGCACCGCGTGCGCGCATGGAGGTGAAGGCAGCATGGCCTGGTGTATCGAGGAAAGTAATTTCGCCTTTCTCTGTGTGCACTTGATAGGCACCAATATGTTGCGTGATACCACCCGCTTCGCCCGCTGTCACGCGGGTGCGCCGAATATAATCCAACAATGACGTTTTACCATGATCGACGTGACCCATGATAGTGACGACTGGCGCGCGTGGTTTCAATTCGCCTTGAGTGCGCGTGAATAAGCTGTCGGTCAACGCACTTTCCAGCGCATTTTCTTGAATCAAAATTGGTTTATGACCCATTTCTTCGACAACAATGGCCGCAATTTCTTGATCAAGCACTTGGTTAATCGTGGCAATTACCCCCAAACGCATCATGCATTTGATCACTTCAGAGGCCTTCACCGCCATGCGCTGCGCCAATTCTCCGACAACAATTGTTTGAGGAATGTGCACGTCACGAATGATGGGGCCAGTTGGGATCGCAAAACCGTGTTGTTGCTGGTCTTGATTGGAACGGTGTGCTTTCGGTTTTCTACGGCGACGACGTGGTGCGCCGCCTGCGCTATCTTCACCTTCTTCGTCGATGGCACCAAAATCAAAACGGCTTCCGCCTGAACGTCCGCCAGCAGGTTCCCCACGACGGACTGCTTTGCCACCTTTCTTGTTGCTGCGATCAGCATCTTTATCAGAGCTGCCCACACTGGGCGCTTGAGGACGGGTTTCATTACGTCTTGGTTTCTTTTTGTTATCTGCTTGAGCTGATTCACTCGTAGGCTTAGGCGCGGACAGCGGTTTGTTGGGATCAAAGACAACTTCATGCGTTGCAATGGGCGCAACCACAGGCGATTCTGATACAGCTGTTTCGACGACGACTTCTGCCGCTTCAACTGGGACTTCAGGTTCAGGTTGTTCAACAGGTGTTTCTGTTTTTAAAGTACCTGCTTGAACGTAGGTTTTTTTGCGGCGGTAGTCAACTTTGACTGAACGATTGCCTGTTTGCCCTTCGGTTTTCAAGCTCACGACTTCGCGCCGTTTCAAGGTAATGCGCCCGGTTTCAGAGGCTTGTTGACCCTTATTCGCCAGGTAATTCAGCAATTTTTGGCGATGATCTGCCGTTAAAGGCAACGCCGTATCAATCGCTGTATCCTTCCCCAAAGCCTCTTGGAGCAGCTTCTTAAGCTCGTTGACAGGTCTATCAAGCTTCTTTGCCAGCTGTTCAATGGTTTCGGCCATTATCTCTCCTTAAAACACGCGATCGTCATTACTCAAACCATGGCTTGCGCGCAGCCATGATCAGACGTCCTGCAGTCGCTTCATCCAGGCTTGGATCAATATCCAGTAAATCGCCAGTAGAGAGCTCTGCCAAATCTTCCTGTGAATGAACGCCGTTCTTGTTAAGCTTTTCTGCCAACTCGGCTGTCATCCCTTCGACACTGTTCAATTCCCCTGCCACAGGTGCCTTGCTTTCATTCGCAATGGCTTCCGATAACAGCACATCTTTTGCGCGGTTACGCAGGAGTTCAACCAAATCTTCATCAAACCCTTCAATCGCCAACATTTCATGGCGAGGAACGTAAGCGATTTCTTCGATTGACGTGAAACCTTCTTCAACCAACGCTTGAGCCAAGCTTTCATCGACATCTAATTTGTCGACAAATGTTTGAATCAATTGTGTGGATTCAATTTGTGTCTTGTCTTGTGCTTGTGATTCAGTCATGACGTTGATGCGCCAGCCCGTGAGCTCAGAAGCCAAGCGAACATTTTGACCATTGCGACCAATCGCTTGGGCATACTGTTCTTCTTTCACAGCAACATCCATCGCGTGCAATTCTTCATCCACCACAATCGAGACGACTTCAGCAGGGGCCATGGCGTTAATCACAAATTGAACAGGATCATCGTCAAACACAACAATATCTATGCGCTCGCCGCCCAGTTCGCCAGACACGGCTTGCACGCGTGAACCACGCATACCGACACAAGCACCGACGGGATCAATGCGCCCATCATTGGTTTTGACAGCAATCTTGGCGCGTGAACCTGGGTCACGAGCAACACTCTTGATTTCAATCAGTTCTTCGCCAATTTCAGGCACTTCAATTTTGAACAGCTCACGCACCATCTCGGGATGTGCACGACTCAGCAACAATTGTGGGCCGCGTGGTTCGGGATTTACACCGACTAAGTAAGCACGCAGGCGATCATTCATGCGGAATGATTCACGGGGAATCATGTCTTCGCGGTGAATAATGCCTTCAACGTTGCCGCCCAAATCCACAATGATAAAATCTCTGTTTGCTTTTTTAACCACACCCGTCACGAGCTGGCCAACACGGTTCTGGAAAGCAGAAGCCACTTTGGCACGTTCCGCTTCGCGCACTTTTTGAATGATCACTTGTTTGGCAGTTTGTGCTGCAATGCGGCCAAACTCAGCGGATTCCATCGGGGTTTCGATAACATCCCCAACCGTTGCATCTGATTTTTTTTCTTTTGCTTCGGTGAGCGTGATTTGGAAGGCAGGATTAAAGTCCTCTTCTTCATCATCCACCACTGTCCAACGACGGACAGTACTGATTTTACCAGTGCGACGATCAATTGTGACCACCAAATCCGCATCAGCATCAACACGTTTACGCGTGGCCATGACCAATGCGGCCTCAATGGCTTCAAAAATAATCTCTTTGTCCACATCCAGTTCATTAGACACTGCATCTGCTACGAGTAAAATTTCTTTTTCCATCACGAAGCCTCATTACTATCGATCGAATAACACGGGTGCCAGTTTTGCTTTCGACACTTGTTTGTGTTCAAAAGCAACATCTTGCCCATCTATCTCTACTGTGATCACATCGGCTACTACCGATTTGATCACGCCCGTTCCACGACGGCGGCCATCCACTGGCATGCGTAATTCAAATTTGATACGCTTGCCAACATACTTTTCAAAATCTTCGCGTGTAAACAGCGGGCGATCAAGCCCGGGCGAAGACACTTCGAGATGACACGATCCCATGTCAACTCCTGCCACAGCGAGTTCTGCTTGAACTTGCCGCGACGCTTTTGCAAGATCATCCAATGTGATGCCACCTGCTTTATCAAGGAATAAACACAGGCTCTCTGTGCTGCCATGCTGACCCCACTGTACCCCGACAAACTCCAAGGATAAACCTTCGACTATCGGCTTCAGCAGTCTCTCAACCTCAGAGCGCTGCATGACATCCTCCTAACAAAAAAGGGCCATGTGGCCCTGCTTTGGTTGCGTTCCTTAAATTGGTAGCGGGGGCAGGATTTGAACCTACGACCTTCGGGTTATGAGCCCGACGAGCTACCAGACTGCTCCACCCCGCAATCGTCTGGCCAGTATACATAACAAATGGGAAATAGTCAAAAACATTCTGACTGAAATATTCTATATCTCTTGCATCCTCAATTATTAGAGATATAACTAACCTTCTTGGAGGAACGCTGACCCTGCAAGCCAGGTTCTTTCGGGATAATAGGCGAACACCAATGTGCCGCCTTTAATAGTATTAATCAAAGACTTATTGATGCTGGGATCAACCACAGGACAGCCGTGGCTCACGCCCAAACGACCCTCACGACGCAACCATTGATCCGTCACGTAATCGCCACCATGGATCACAATCCCGCGCGCCCGGGCATGGTGATTCACATTCTCTTCAAGACCATCTAAACGCAACGCATAGCCGTGTTGGCCATAATAGCTTTCAGCAGTCTTGAACAAGCCCAAGCTTGATTGCAGGCTTTCTGGACGATTTGAAAATTGTTTGGCATACACTTGGCCACTGTTTTTACCATGTGACACCAATTCCTCAAATAACACTTTATTGCGTTCCAAGTCGATGACCCACATACGGGGCTTATTGGAAGGCATGCTGTAATCGATAATGGTGAAAATAGGGCTGTTGGTCACGCCAGCGGCCTCGGCATTATAATAGGCTACCAACGCCTTCTTCAGCACGGTTTTGTCTAAGTATTTGGTTTGAGACAATATTTTACGGTTTGGATCTTGGAAAATGCCAAACGCCATGGCTGAATTCAAGAATGACATCATGAAGATCATGATGAGGGTGCGGGTCATGAGCCTATACATACGGGGCCTCTCTTTGTGTGTTATTCCTTAACCTATTGATAAATGAGTTAAATTTGACTGCAATAGGTTTATTTTACACCGAAATGGAGGAAATTGCAAGTTTTAGTTATCCATATGATTTAATTTTGGGGCTAAAATGGCTTAAACTCTTTGTTGGGTATTCCATCCTGCTGCTGCGTCCCTGACTTCAAAACGCTTCTGCCCGCAAAATATGCCGTGATACCCGAGCTTACTGCCAATGCACCGTACACAACCCCTGTCTCGAGTGACTGCCCTGCTTCAGTCGTCATGTGCAACGTATAAAGGGCGCCAACACAAAGGCTCAGCAGACCCAAGCTGAGGATAGTGCTACCTACTTGACGGTAGCCCATGTATGAGATTTTCTGACCCTCTTCGCCCCCTGTTATTGAAGACTTATCTCTATCGTAAGACAACCCGTAGACCAGCGCTCCAATCGCCGACACCATTATCCCTGCTGCCAAGAATGCATGGTTATCTGCGCCACCATTGAAGGTGAAATCGGGCTGTTCATTCAAGGCAAATGCGGCTGCAAAAGACAAGACGACCAAGGCCGCCATCGTTCGGCGGGCATACAAAGGGTTCCCCTCATCCACATTCACATCCCATAACTCTTTGTCACTCTTTGACTTCACAGCTGCGACGCTCGCCAACAATAACAGGGCCGTCATATAGCCCTCGAGGCCAATCAGCACGTCATTATCTCCACGTTCAAGGTGTGCAGTCAGATGAAAGGCTAAAATAATGCATGTTAAAGCAAGCGCAAAACGCTTAAGCATAAGAACGGTATCATTAAAATCCTGCTCCTTTTTGAGCAGCGCTGGACGCGTTGCCAAACCAAGGCCTATCGCAGCGATACAATAAGTCAGGATGGCGATCATGAACATGCCATCTCGTTCACGTTGATGGTCTTGATCCCAGATATCAATGACGTCCGCCCCATCAGCCAGGATAACGCCAAAGGCAGCGAGACCGGAAAGAAAGGCAAGGATAGCAGCGATATGATACCGGCCGTTCAATTCATTTGTCGCGTCTACCGCTGTTTTGACTGCATTTGATGAAGTTGTCATCATATCCTCCTACTGCTCACCGCCATTCTACCAGCTTTTCCCATCAAATCAAACATAGTTTGTCAACAAAATAGGCTCGTCGACGACCCATCAATACGTTAGTGACAAACATGTCCTCCGCATCGACACAGTCTTGAAGGGTGATAGAGGCTTCTCGAACCGGTTGGCCGGCCTGTTGGGCTTCTGCCATCACTTGGGCACGCATGATGCCAGGCAAGGCACCGTCTGAAATAGGCGGCGTCGTCAGCACACCTTGTTTCACAATGAAAATATTGGCCATACTCGTGCCGGCCACATGCCCTTGACTATTCAACAATAAGGCATCATCCGCGCCATGTTGCACCGCTTGCATTCTGCCCAGGATATTATCACCATAAGACAAGGATTTCATGCGTGAAAGTGGTGAAGATTCATTCCGTCGAATCGATGTTACCCACAATATCCAGGGTTTATCGGGCGGCATGTCATAAGGTTCAACCGTGATCATGAGGGTGGGTGATAGGGATGCCGGCGGTAATAAACCCCGCGGCCCGGGACCACGCGAAAGCGTCAAGCGTGCCACCGCATTCGCCGTTTTGATGTGATTGAGTGATAATAATCGAGCGATAATCGGTTGAACCTGCTCCGCCATGAGCATGAATGGTATCTCGAGTTGCGCCGCACCAGTGCTTAATCTGTCCATATGTTGCGGCAGATAAAGCACTTGTTGATCTGTGATCGCCATTGTTTCAAACAATCCATCACCCAATAACAGCCCGCGATCAGTGTGAAAAATGCTCGGTATTGCGTCTTGCTGAAAAGTGCCGTTAATATAAAGCATACCTCACAACCCATATCCATATTGATAACGATATCCTGGCTCCACTAACACTTCTCGCGCACGCCCACGACTCAGCGCCTGGATCCAATCCAAATCGCTGCCCACGAAATGAGTGGGTTTATTTTGGAAAGTAGCGGATTGCTCAACACGTGTCGGCCACGCCATGGGCAAGCGTCCTTCAAAGGTGAGTCCATTGTTCGCAAACAACAAATCAACCACGGCAGGACCACCTTGACTACCCGGTAAAAAGCCTGCAACAAATGCATCGCTGTGATTCAGCGCATCCACGACCAAGGGCCGCCCTGAAAAAAACACAGTGACAACATCATACCCTTGTGCTTTTAAGTCTCGCACCAATTGTTCATTTTGCGCATAGCTTGCCCGAATCGTCGCATATTCAATTGTTTGATGACCACCAAGTGCATCACCCACATGAATGTCACCATACCATTCTGCATACGGATGTTCGCCCATCACCACCAGTGCAGTTTTTGCTTTCGATGAACAATCGTTGATCGGGTTGCTGTATTCACAGATAGCAATGCCTTGCATTTTAAGCGCATCCAATACCGTGACGGTTTGAGGGTAATCTGCTTTATTATTCTCCGCATTCGATGCACCACGTTCCAACCCTTGCCAATAAAGACCCCAGCCGCCATTTTGCATTTGCGGACTGTCTATAGCATTACCTGCGACAAGCAGCGGCGTTGCTGTGCTGATATTGCTGAGTGGTAATGCTTGCTGTTCATTCTTCATCAGCACCATTGATTTTTGCGCGAGTGATTTAGCCAGCGCCGTCCACTTGTCCAAAGAAATTTCTGCCTGAGAAACATTTGCATATCCAAAAGCACGGTACGTTTCAGAAGGAAGCAATGTTTGCGAAAACAAACCCAATCGGTATTTCACGCGCAAAATACGACGCACTGCATCATTGATGCGCGCCTCATGGATCCTGCCGCTCTTCACATGTTCAATCGTGTTATGGAAAAAATCCTGCCAACCGCCAGGTGTGACATAACTCAACATGAACATGTCTACACCAGCCTCGATGGCTTCGGGACAATCCCTCACAGAACAACCTGGCACTTCATCAATCGCATCCCAATCGGTGACAACAATGCCATCAAATTTCAAACGATCTTTCAACACGTTTTGGATGAGATATTTGTCCGCATGCAATGCGCCATTTTCCCAAGCATTGAAAGAAATCATAACACTGAGCGCGCCCGCTTCAATGCCGGAAAAATAGCCGGGCGCATGCACATTACGCAACATGTCTTCGCTATATTCGTTGATGCCGCGATCAGTGCGCTTCAACGTAAAGCGCGTGTCTGTTGGATCAAACCCTTTGTCTATCGCCAATGTCGCATGACCCGTACCCGTGGTTGTACCGCCATCACCCACGAAATGTTTCAGCGTCGCTGCGATGCGTTGAGGATGACCGTGATCAAACCACGGCGCTTGAATACCAGCGACAGCATAGGGCGCAGCCTCATATTGAATGACAGGATTACTGGAAAGACTTTCATACGTGCGACCCCAATGCGTATTACGCGCCACGCTGACAGCCGGTCCAAATATTTGACGAAACCCTTGCAACGCCACTTGTTCACGTGTCGCGAATTGCATCGCTTCATACAGTCTGACATTCTCGAGATTGCCGACCAACGCTGCGCCAATACCAATATTGTGAGGAAAAAGCGTCGCCCCATAAATTGCGCCTGCACCATGCATCGCATCAGTCCCCCAAAGCACGGGAATAGGCGTAGCATCGTTCTGCCAATGGGATGATTTCAAAGCATTCCAATAAAAATCCGCAAGCTCGCCCCAGCAAGCAAGACTCAGGTATGTTGATCGCCTGCACGACAGTGATACAGAAGACCAAAGATTATAAAAAACAGCTTGGCCACCGCCATGCAACATCGCCCCTACTTTATATTGCTGTGCTTCCTCCAGCGAGAGCCCGTTATGCTCGATCATCAGCATTTGACCCACTTTTTCTTCGAGCGACATGGCGCTTAGGCGTGCTTCCACAAATTGCGCTTCAATAGGATCCACTGGTTTAGCAGGTAAATCCGGCCAAGTGTTCTGCCAAGTTAAGGAGGCTGAGCCTTGAATGGAGGTACAGCCCAACAGGGCAAATATCAACGCAATCTTGGGGAAATATGACATGCAAGGCTCCTTTATCTAGGGTGAGACATTGTAGCGTAGATAAGTGGTAGATGGCGAACGAGTTGTTTCTTTAGCCAACTGTATGGTATATTGATGGCTTAAATAAAGATGGTCCACGCATCATGAAGCATTTCAAACAAATAGACAACAAAATCGCTCAAACCACCCTATTCAGGGCTGTCACTACTGATGGCAAGAAATTTGAAATATCGCTTTCCAATGGCACGCCACGAAAACCCGGTTCATTCATACTCACTGTACAAATCCCAGGGGATAGTGTGAAAACTTGCCAAGTGGTATTAAACCCATTGAAAGCAAATGACCCCAATGTGGTACAAATCAATCTTGTCAATGAACTGCTCCGTAGTCTTCATGCAGAGAGCAACGAGAACGATGTCGAGATTGCCAAAGAGATTCAAGAGATTATTCAATCTTTCTGTCAACAACATCAACACGGTAGAGAGCATGCCCAAAAAATCGCCACACACATTGGCCCGACCTTATACATTCGTCCAAAAACATTGTTCATCGAAAGGGATGAACCTACCGAAACAAAAACCGTGTATAAAATTGAACCCATGACACAAGCATTGAGCGCCAAATATTTGCACTTATTCGATGCGGCAGCGTCTGGCAATCTAATGCTGTTATACACTATGCTTTCCCGCCGAGAAAACGATCTGATGACCATTGAAAAAGCAGTCAGAGATAATATCATTCGATATGTGAATATGAATCCTTGCGCGCTCAGTAACAGTGACATGATAGCTGTATTGAGAATGTTGATACATCATCAAGCGGATTATAGTCAGTTTTTAATTACCTTAAAACCAAATCGTCCTCTCATACAAAAATTGCTTGCTGCAGGCGCAGACATTAACCTGATCGTGGGTGGACAAACGATGATGAGTCAAAGCATCTTGATCCAGTCGACGGATCATTTCGCATTTCTCTTTCAAAATGGTGCCAATATCAATATTGCAAACACCTCTAACGGATTTGGCACGCCATTGCATATTAGTGCCGCAAATGAATTATTTAATATGTGCATTCAACTCATCGACATGGCCAAAACATCAAAATATCCCTGCGATTTTTCAATGAAAGATGGTGAAGGAAAAACAGTGTTAATCATTGCAGCTAAAACGCTCTCACTCGTACTGATCGAAAAAATCTTGGCTGAAGACAAGTCCTGCGTTAACTTGGCTGACAACGAAGGCAGAACTGCGTTGCATTTTGCTTGTGCTTTGGGACAAGCGGCCATTGTGAAAGCACTGATCAAAGCGGGAGCAGACGTCAATGCGAAAGATAAAAAAGGCAATACGCCCATGCACTATGCGACTTTTGGTCTGCCTGTTGTGAAAGCAATTTTAGCTTCCATTTCGATTGATCCGGATCGTGATCAATGTGCGTTGAGAAATGCCATCCCCACCAGTGAAACACAAGTGATCACCCTTCGAAAATCACTGGCCGAAGAAAGTGACTCTCTAGTCAAATTCACTCAATTTCCTAAAATGAGCACGAACACCTCTCTTTTCGGTGAATTATTATGGTGTCGTCAGAATCAAGCCTCTGTATCATCCATCTTCAGCATGCAGCCAGCGCTCCGAGATGCCATTCTCAGCAGAATGACCGGTAAGAGCGTTGCTGAAGCATGTTTCGAAGGACACACAAAGGTGATTTCATTATTGATCATGGCTGACGCGGATATGCACCTCAGAAATGATGCGGGTAAAAAACCGGAGATTGTGCCGTCTTCATGGCTGCAAACATACCCTACATCACCAATGCCAGACGCACTTGAAAACGGCGAGCCGACAGGCAAGATTAAATTTTATGATCCAGATCCTAGGGGCTGTTGACATTTCACATAGACAACCACATGATGCAACAAAACTGGGACGGATGATTTCTTTCGAATGAGTTCCCTAATCTCCTCGCAATCATACCCTTTGTCTGCAATCGTGAAATGTGACACTGGCAGTTTCTCAATAAATTCGGGGGCAATTACAGGTAAATACATCAGTGTCTTGCCAACACCACGAACTGTTAAACTGGTTCATTAACCATTGTGGGAATAAAACCCTTGCAGCTTGCGCAATCGGTTTGCTTCAGGAGCGCTATTTCAAAGAATTGCGCACAGGGTTTCCCTGCTCTCCGGCTGTCGGGTGAGCCCGCTGTTCAAGGTTTTGTTTGAAGTTGTTAAGCGCTGATGTTTTTGCTCGACATAGTTTTTCAAGGACGCCCCCCCGCCTGTGCGGCCAAGTCGCGTGCCCGCCTGCTGGAGCCGCCAGGCACGCGTAAATCGCAAAATCAAAACCCAAACCCCTCGTGGGCGGAGAAGAAATTGGAGGGAAATATGAAATATCAGAAGATGATTGATAATTGTGTAAAGTAAGAGAACGGGCGGGGGGCTGGTTTTGCTCTACGCGATAGTAAAGCCCTTGGCAGAATGCCTGAGCATCAATGGCCGGAACCAAACGCTCTAAATAACCAATCACTTTACGCCAAAAAAGAGATAGTTGGTTTCCATTCCAGGGGGCCCAGTTTTGATTGTATCGATTAAAGGCTTCAATCAAATAATTGAGATTAAAGTGATGACCTTCGGTGACTTCTTTGGGAACAAAATAGTGTCTGAATTCATTTAAAACCGCTCGGGTTTCGGGGCTTGTTGTGTCATTTGTGAGGGCATTGACTATCTTATCCATCAATGCGGTAAATTCAGCTTCGACCTGTGGGTACTCAAAACCACTGGGGAATTGCTCTTGCATTTGTCTTTGTGCGCGCTGTATTCCTGTTTCGATAGTCTCGCCGTTTTCATCCCGATAAACAACTTTATCGAAATATTGGGCCATGAAATGGTAAATCTCACTGTCTCCCGTACCTAAGGCGGCTTTAAGGGCAGAGCTTTTAACCCTTCTTGGCACCACTCGGTCTTCATCTATACCCGATGCCCATTCAACCCCGCTCGTTTCAATAAACATGATTTTGGGATTGGCAGCAATCATCGCTTTTGCTTTTTTGACATTCTCTTCGGTGGGCTTTAAAACATAGTCCATGAGCTGCTTTGCAGCGCGTTCATCAAGGTCTGGCTGAATCCAAGCGCGAGTTTCACGGTTCATAATCAAGGTCGCTGCCGTGGCGGATGCTGAATACTTCGCAATTCTGGCAATCAGCGCAGCGGGTAAAGCCGGTTCTGTAGATACTTCAGGTTCCTTTGATTTAAACATGGAATAGCCCAACGAAGAACATAAGTTAGAAAGAAGAATACCGTAAAGACACTATAAAGTCAAATACCCAAGGCCATTAGGAGAATAAAACCAGGTTAAAATAGAGGTTTTATGTTTGAAATCAGGTGGTTGCCTCGAGAATGTCAACAGGCCCTAGTGTGGAGGGGCCCCGCGCTGAGTTTATCCCCCCGAAAGCAGGGACGTTGCTACCTTCAGAGGGGGGCTAGAATACAATGCCCTTCAAGTACGAGAGGCATAGATCCTCCAGAGGATTTTTGTTATAAAAATTAAATAAATCAACAGGATAAATAATAAATCCTCTCTGATGATAGCGCTTTCTTGACAATATATTCGTAAAGAAGGATAATCAAATTTATTTGATGTGGGAGTATGTATGATAACTCATTCAAGAAATCTAAGTCTGCTGACAGCAGGGACAGGCCTGGCTGCGCTAGGGTTAATGCTTGGTGCCGATACGAATGGGAACGATAATGCCTACGATGGTATTGAAACGTCCTTTGTTTTTGCCAAGTCTTTCGCCCTTGAAACTATGTTACCTTTAATGGCGGGAGCGATTTTGTTGCTGGGGTCAGGAGGACTTTTGTTTCTTCTACAGAATAAGGATGACGAACGTTATAGGGTTCTTCTCCATAAGATAACGCCATTATTCGCTGCAGTGGTCATGATCGGCGCATGCTTTTCACTTTATAATGGTTTTGGGCCTGAAATGACAGGTGATGAGTGGAATCAACCTTCCAACAATATGGAAAAGGGTATTTTTGGTGGTCTATGGGGTGGTTTATTGGCAGCAGCGACAGGGACTTTTGTCGGTCATACTTACCAGGCATTCAGAGCAAAATCGACCGATACTGGTGCAAGTAGCAATAGCGCAACACTACTCTCCTGAATGCGCTTTGTGTGAAAACACAAGTAATTTTCCTATATCACCGCTTTCGCGGGGGTAAACTCCCTTGCGCCCGTGCCCCGCAGGATCGGAGCCAATACAAGATATGATAATGGTATCATTTTTTGTTGAATCTATATATCCTTCACTCGGCACATGATAAACAGGAATAAACAAAATGATACGTCCATTGTAAAAATGAGGACACCAACTCTCATTAACCAATGGGGCATCGCTTCTTTATAAATGCGAGCCAATTTTGAACGCATATAAAGACTGTAATATAAAACAACCAGGCCTGAGCCTAGCGTAACATTACCCAATGGGGAAGAATAAAATGGCATATTCATATATTGATTAAATTTTCTTGAAAGATGAATACATGTGATGAGGCGAAATGGGATATAAATAAATCCAAAATAGCCTGTCAAAAGAAAAAAAGCACTTTCAGAGAAAGTATGGGTTCTACAAATATCAATGATCGAATTCAATGGCTGCCCCCTGCTTCGATTGATAAAGATTCTGGTTTTTGAAAAACACCTTGATGACGATACTCATAAAATGTCAAGAATGCATCTTGTCCCATTTGCTCAAAATCTTCACTGATAAACCCATTGACTATCATCCCGACGCCTGCAGATGCTAAGGCGATCGATATTGGGCCTGCACCAGGTGCAATGACAGCAGAAACAGCAACTACACCAAGACCAGCGATTCTTGGCACAGCTGAACCTGATCCAAAACGGCCCGCAAATTTTCCCCATTCACTATAGGTTTCTCTAGTACACGCCTCTTCACTCAAATATTCACACGCAGTTGAAATTTTTTCTTGCGTGTCATTAAAATCAAGTGCGATTAAACTGATGCCGCCGAGTTTCGCCGCGCCATGCAATACAGTGACAGAACGATACAATTCATCAAGAGGTGCCAAACGCCAAGTGGTAGGAACCCAGCGGTGCAAAGTATGTTGCGCGCGCAAGCCCATATCCACGACAGTGCTCGCGGTCAGTTGCCCGCCCTTCACCAGCCTGTCACAAAAACTGGCTGTCATTCTGTCCATATTTTTCACAGCTTGTTCACGCATGGCTTTCAATGCTTGTCCCTTTGGATGTTGTTGATAGGCATCAGCCAACTGTTGGATGTGGCCTTTCATGGCGCCGAAAAATGCGTCGGCGACACCGGTTGTCATGCCCCACCGCTGCTTTGAGATATCTTCTATCGATCGATACTCACCTTCCTTCTGTCCAACCGATTCCGCAAAACTGCCATATAATGCAAAATGATTTGTAAATTGCGGTGCTTCTGAAGCAGGAATTTTGGATCGGTGTGACTCAATTTTCCTCGCACTCTCGATCAAATCTGCCTTGAATGTTTGAAAAGCCCGGCTTTGCTCAGACACAATATAAAAAATTTGCCCAGGCTGAATCTGTTGAGCGAGATGCGGATTGGAATCGACAAAATGTGATCCTGCCCTTATCACTCGGATTTTCATACACTGAATTCAACACATCCTCAAAGGTACATTGCACCGGCGCAATGCTGAAATAAAGATCCCCAAGCTCACCCGGCTTAATCGGTTTTCCGTAAAACAGCGCGGATTGTCTCGGAGCAATCTGGTGAAAAACCAATGGAATGATCTGGTGACTGTTTGTCGATGCTGGTGACGTATTTTTAGGTGACAATGAGTGAACATGTGATGAGACATGTTCAGTTGAATGCTTTTCGCCACTGCCAAAATTCACTTTGCCTTTTAAGGCTATTTTTTCAGCATTGATTTCAAACTTTTCGTCTGCCGAAAAAGTGATTCCTTCCCGATCAATCACACACGATACTTTCCCATCCCCTGACATCAACACAATTTTTTCATCGGACTCAATGATCATATTCTTGCCTGATTTCAATGATACTTCACCCGAAACAATCATTTTGAAATCGCCATCTTTGGCATTCACGGTCACGGATTCCCCTGACTTGAGATTGAAGTGTTTATGATCGATTTCAAGATCTTGACCTGATTCAATCAACAAGTTTTTTTGAATGGTTGTCTTAATAGATTTTTTGGCGATCAATGAAATATTACCATCAAGCGATTTGACACGTTGTGATGTTCGCGCAGATAGAATAGCTTCTTTTTTTGATACAGCGTTCCATGATCCGGATGTTTTCTGTGTGATATTCTGTCCGGCACTGATAGACAATAAACCGGCACTCTGAAGTGATATGCCCTGAGACTGTCCATTTTCCATGATCAACCCATGATGCGGAGATAGCTGCAGTGCAATGCCGGGATTTGCAGGATCATCATTCATGCGCAATTGCTGGCCACCACGGGTTGAAATCACATGTTGAAAGGGATCTGATTGAATACCTGAAATGTTTTCCTCAGGCATAACACCGACAATCACGGGAAGATCCATTTCACCGTATAAAAAACTGATCAACACACGTGTCTGATCATGCAATGGAAAATTAAATCCTCCATCGGGACTCACGTAAGGCCGTATGCGCGGGAGATTTAAGATTGTCTTCTCATCAGAGAGATTGCCTTGAAAAATAACATGCTCTTCACCACGATCATTCAATAATGGACTTTCATGATTTCCTTGAATACGTGCTTCCATCAATAAAGGCAAAACAGTTTTAGGTGGTGATACAGCTCGCCAGGGTGCATTACTGGGCTGCAATATCAATTCATTATGATAACGAAGCGATTTTCCCCATAAAAAAAGGTGATGCTTCACATATCGAATCAAACACCTTGTCTCCTGTCCTTTGGCAACATCAACCACGTTCACCCAATGTCCAGCCTTCAGAGCAATCGCATTGCTTTTTGCAGTGAAATATCGATAACCTTGCCCCTGCTCTTTTATTGTGATGTGTTGTGATGCACAAAGTGCAGTGAGGGACTGCGCATCATATTTGAATTGCTTGAAAGGTTTTGCGACGGTTCCTGCTTGATTGCCAGGCACACCTAAACACGAAATGCCGCTGTATAATCGAACGGGATGTTGATCTTCCCAATGCTTTTCTGAATCCCAATACTCTTCCGGTGTGATCGCAAATCGAAAAATATCTTCAAGTTCAAACGCACCTATTTGTTCTCCACCACTTTGAAGCAAATCTTCTTTTTCAACAAAAAAGAGTCTTTCAACACTGCAATAGCTTAATTGTTCTGGAGCGTTGACGAAATGAATGACCGGCTTATCTGTTGATTGCCAAATCACGATATTTTCTTGTGCAGTTAATTTTATCAAACAATCGTAATCGTTTTGGAGGACTTGCACTATGCGCGGACGAATGCTGCGGCAATCAAAATGCCATTGCATGGATGCCGACCCAATACCATGACGCATCAGCAATGCACTGACCCAGTCCTTTAAAGGGACCTCTTTGTCGGCGCGCAAGTGAACAGTCCCCTGCTTCAACTGGTGGAGCAGGCTCTCTAATTGACAATGAATTTTCCATGTTCCTGTCTCGGTCTCTTCCTGTGTGAAGGAAGAACACTTCCCGATCCAAGCGCGAACATCTCCATGTGCATCCTCGAGAGAGAAGCGCCATGTGTGTAAGATAAAATCTGTGCGATTCTGTGGATTGGCACAGTGACATGTGATCTCGAGGTTGAATGATCGACAAATCGCCTCTGTGATCGTGGCAGCAATAACGGAAAATGAAAAAGAGTCACGTTCTAAGGCGGCCTTGACGGGCATGTGGCCATTGGGATTAACAGATGAAGCAGTGTTTGGGTGCCGCATGAAAGAGTCCATTCTTATTATTTTTTCAGATAATCATTATTTTATAGATCATCCCCGCCAAAGGCGGGGATATTAACAACTCATCAATTACGCGATTGCATCAACCAGCTGAACATAGGCCATGGGTGCTTTATCGCCAGGACGAACACCACATTTCAAAATGCGCGTGTAACCGCCAGGGCGTTTGGCATTAGCAGGGCCGACTTTTTCAAATAATTTACGAACAGCATCATCATCGCGGAGGCGATCGAATGCCAAGCGTCGATTTGCCACTGAATCCTCTTTCGCCAATGTGATGAAAGGTTCAGCCATACGGCGCAGTTCTTTTGCTTTGGGCAATGTGGTTCTGATGGTTTCATGTTTAATCAAAGACGCAATCATGTTAGCGAACATCGCTTTGCGATGACTGCTTGTTCTGCTTAACTGACGTCCGGTATTACGGTGTCGCATAATGTCTAACCTCTTGTTACCATTTGAGGGCGCAAATATGCGCCCCTACAATCCGGGGCAAATAATTGCCCCTATTCATTACATACTCTTCAGTGATTCGGGCGGCCAGTTGTCAACACGCATGCCCAATGACAGGCCACGGGTAGACAACACTTCTTTGATTTCATTCAAAGATTTTTTGCCCAAATTCGGTGTCTTCAACAGTTCACTTTCGGTGCGCTGAATCAAATCACCTATGTAAAATATGTTTTCCGCTTTCAAGCAATTGGCAGAGCGAACGGTCAATTCGAGATCATCCACAGTGCGCAAGAGCAGGGGATCAATTTGAGCCACTTCTCGTTTTGCATCTGCAGCTTGTTCCGCTTCCAAATCAACAAAAACACCCAACTGATCACGCAAAATCTTGGCCGCACGGCGAATAGCTTCTTCAGGATCAATCGTGCCATTTGTCACAAGATCAATCGTTAGCTTATCAAGATCGGTGCGTTGTTTCACACGGGCATTATCCACATGATAGGATACTTTGCGAACAGGCGAGAAACTGGCGTCTAACACTAATTGACCAATTTTCAACTCTTCATCCGTTTCCACTTGTGTGGCTGGTACATAACCGCGACCCAATGCAACGGTAATCGTCATGCTGATTTCAGCATTGCCAGTGATGTGACAAATGACTTGTTCTGGATTAATAATATCCACATCCGCGTCGGATTGAATATCGCCTGCCAAAACAGGACCCCGACCTGATTTTTTCAGTGTCAATACTTTTGTCATACCATGATTCAGGATGATGGCAATATTCTTCAGGTTGAGTAGAATTTCAACCACGTCTTCCTGAATGCCATCAATCGTCGTATATTCATGCAATACGTTTTCAATTTCCACTTTAACAATGGCAGCCCCAGGCATAGAAGACAGTAAAACACGGCGCAGTGCGAAACCCAGGGTGGAACCAAATCCACGTTCCAGGGGTTCCAACACAATGCGTGCACTGTGGCGGCCAAGTTGTTCCACTTCCACGATACGTGGCTTCAAAAATTCATTTGGCGAGGAGCTTTCCATCGACGCATCTCCAGTTAGAAATTATTTCGAATAGAGCTCAACGATGAGCTGTTCATTAATGTCTGATGGCAAATCGCTGCGCTCAGGCATGCGGAGGAATGTTCCTTGCATGGCTGCAGCATCAACTTGTACCCAATCTGAATCATGCTGTTCGGCAAAATCCAGCGCAGACTTAACACGGAGTTGTTGCTTGGAGCGTTCCTTCAATGCCACCACATCACCTGGCTTCAAAATATAAGAAGGGATGTTAATGATGCGTCCGTTCACCATCACCGAGCGATGGCTCACCAATTGACGGGCTTCAGAGCGTGATGCACCAAAACCCATGCGATATACAACACTGTCTAAACGCGATTCAAGCAAAGCCAGCAGGTTATGACCTGTAGGACCTTTACGTCTTGCGGCTTCTTTGTAATAGAGCTTGAATTGCTCTTCAATCAAACCATAAATACGGCGTACCTTTTGCTTTTCGCGCATCATGACGCCATAGTTACTTAAGCGGGTACGCGCCTTACCATGTTGACCAGGAGGCGTGTTACGCTTCTCAATGGCACATTTGGCAGTGAAACATTTCGTGCCCTTTAGAAAAAGCTTTTGACCTTCACGTCTGCATTGACGGCATTTTGGTCCGTGTATATCTGACATATGCTCTCTACTCCAACAATAAAAACCCAACTGACAAGACAATCCGACATCTTGCAGATATCGTAAGGCGCTCCCCTACGGATTAAATTCTACGCTCACCTGCATCGCGGCACCCGTTGTGGGGAACCCCGGTCTTATCTAATATCTCTGATATCGCAAAGAATTTTCCCAACGCTTTGATAGCGGGTTCGCGACCAGGGCCAGCGCCCTTGATAACGATTGCCACGCTTTTCAAACCATACGCTTGCGCTGCTTCAGAAGCCTTCTCGCCAGCCATTTGGGCTGCATAAGGTGTGCTTTTACGCGAACCCTTAAACCCACAAGCGCCTGAAGAAGAGCAGCACAAAGGATTCCCGACACGATCCGAGATAGTGATGATCGTGTTATTAAAAGATGCTCGAACGTGCGCGACGCCATCAAGAACCTTACGAACTTTACGTACTTTATCTTTCTTTTTCGATTTTGCAGCTGTTGCCATAATCTTTTCAACCTATATCAACGTTATTACTTCACACGAGATGCTGTTTTAGCATTATTACGTGTATTTTGGCCACGGCATGGGAGACCCATGAAATGACGCAAACCACGGTAGCTGCGAATCTTTTGAAGACGCATCTTGTTGCCCGCGACTTGTCTGCGCAGCTCACCTTCAACGGTATAGCGAGCCAGGACTTCACGAATCGCAGCTTCTTCTTCCGTTGTGATGAAACGAGCCTTTTTAGAAGGATCGACACCCGCAGCCTTGCAAATTTCTAAAGCCCTGGGCTTACCTACGCCAAAGATGCTGGTCAAACCAGCCCATATATGGGCATTGAGGTTAATCTCAATACCGACAAATCTTAAACCCGTACGGCCACCCATTGGGGCGCCACGACCAGTTGAACCACTAGATGTGCTACCAGATACACTCACAAGCTTCTTCCCATATCAAAATTAAAAGGACAAAGGATCATAACCAGAACAACACAAAAGGTCAAGCATTATAGCGCCCTAACCTTGTGCTTGTTTATGGGTTTTTTCCTCACATTGAATGAGTACTCTACCCTTCCGGCGAATTACCTTACACTTCTTACAGCGCTTTTTGACAGACGCACGTACTATCATTTTATAACTCCTCGATAAACATCGTAAAATTCCCCGCATCACGTTACACGCGATGCTGCCCCCTTTTATAAGAGGGCAAATACCCCTTTCCCGACAAAAAAGTCAACTTATTTAGGCTGAACCTTCTTCATCAATGACTCATACTGATAAGACATCAGATGGGTCTGAACCTGCTGCATCATATCCATCACCACTACGACCACAATCAACAAAGAAGTGCCGCCGAAGACAAAGGGAACATTCCAGGCCAATACCATAAATTGAGGCAATAGGCACACAAAAGCCAGATAAAGTGCCCCTATCAAGGTAAGACGGGTCATGACAGTGTCAATGTACCGGGCTGTTTGCTCACCCGGGCGCATGCCTGGGATAAAAGCACCTGATTTCTTCAATGTGTCCGCGGTTTCTTCGGGATTATACACAAGTGCGGTATAAAAGAATGCAAAAAAGATGATGGCGACCAAAAATAATGCAATATAAAGGGGCTGCCCAGGAGAAAGCATGGCCGTCAAGGAGGACAGAAAGCCCGATTGACCCGCTGTAAAGAACTGGGAAATGGTTGCAGGGAATAATAGGATGGCCGAGGCAAAAATAGGGGGTATGACGCCCGCCATATTGACTTTTAGGGGTAAATGGGTGGTTTGTGCGGCATAGACCTTATGGCCATGCTGGCGCTTGGCATAATTCACAGTGATGCGTCTTTGACCGCGCTCAACAAACACGACGAAGGCAGTGATGGCGACAACGCCGATGGCCAGCACAATGAGTGTCAAGATGTTCATTTGACCTTCACGCGTCATCATGAGCACCTGACCTATGGCCCAGGGAAACCAGCCGCAATACCCGCAAAAATGATCAAGGAAATGCCATTGCCAATCCCCCGCTCAGTCATTTGTTCACCAAGCCACATCAGGAACATGGTGCCAGTGATCAGGGTGGTACAGACCACAAAGTAGAAGGGGAAACCGGTCATCAAGGCTACACCGGCACCTTGCAAAAACTTTGCCAATCCAATGGATTGAAACAAGGCCAAGCCTACTGTGCCCATCCGGGTATATTGGTTAATCTTGCGTCGACCCACATCACCCTGTTTCTTCAACTCAGCCATGGCTGGGGAAACAACAGACAACATTTGGGTAATAATAGAGGCGGAGATATAAGGCATGATACCGAGGGCAAAGACGGTAAAACGCGTTAATGCACCGCCAGAAAACATATTGAATAAATCAAGGATAGTGCTACCTTGTGCACTGAAAAACTC
Organism: uncultured Gammaproteobacteria bacterium; assembly: GCA_963848305.1. Classification (GTDB taxonomy): domain Bacteria; phylum Pseudomonadota; class Gammaproteobacteria; order JABCZS01; family JABCZS01; genus CAWKDC01. The sequence continues at coordinate 840,058 of CAWKDC010000001.1, forward strand.
ACGCAGCTTTACAGGGTCAATCCCAGGCACAGGAACATGTGAACCGATGCGATACACAATGATCGCGCCAATCACGAATAAAATTTTATTTCTCAAGGCGACTAGCGGCGCCTGTGCTGGATTTGCCATGATATTTCCTTGTTAGGCGACGCTGCCACCTGCAGCTTCGATCAATTTCTGCGCACCTGCAGAAACACGTATGCCCACTACCTTGATAGGTTGCTTGAGTTCTGCTGTACCAAAAATTTTAACAAACTTGATCGTGTGGTTGATGAAGTCCATGGAACGCAATGTTTCGATGTTCACTTCTAACGCGTGATCCCAGGCAGCAAGGCTTTCCAAATTCACTTCAGCTGTTTGACGACCGATACGTGATCTAAAACCATATTTTGCTAAACGGCGGTACAAAGGCATTTGTCCGCCTTCAAAGCCTGGACGAACACCACCGCTTTTACGCGATTTTTGTCCCTTATGGCCTCGACCGCAAGTCTTACCCAAACCACTGCCTTGGCCGCGGCCAACACGTACACCCTTTTTGCGGGCTCCGGGTGCAGACTGTAATGTATTTAATTTCATGGCATAATCCTTTCTTACATCTTTATGAACCAGACTTCTCTGTAGCTTGGAGGTCGCTCACAGAAATACCACGCTTCGCCGCAATATATTCTGGAGAAGTCATGGAGGTGAGCCCTTTGAGTGTCGCATGAACGACATTCAGAGGATTGGATGAACCAATACACTTGCCCAACACATTATGAACGCCAGCGACTTCCAGAACAGCACGCATCGCGCCACCGGCGATAATACCCGTACCTTCGGTTGCAGGAAGCATGACAATCTTAGAGGCACCATGACGAGCATGCACATCATGGAACAAAGTGCCATGGTTCAGGTGAACCTTGATCATACTTCTACGTGCACTTTCTAAAGCTTTAGCAATCGCCAATGGCGCTTCAGCAGATTTACCTCTGCCTACGCCCACACGGCCATTACCATCACCCACGACCACGCAGGCCGCAAAGCTAAACCGACGACCGCCTTTTACCACAGTCGCTGTACGCATAACGCCCACTAATCTTTCGAGAAGGCCGTCGCTCTTGGTTGTTGAGTCAAATCCAGACATTGATTACACCCTTAAAATTGTAAACCCGCTTCCCGTGCTTTATCTGCTAGCGCTTTGACACGCCCTTGATAAAGAAACCCGGAGCGGTCAAACGCAACATTTGTATACCCTGCTTCAATCGCCGCTTTAGCAATTGCAGCACCCACTTTTTCTGCCGCTTCTACATTACCTGTGTACTTGAGCTCTGTGCGCAAGGTAGGAGACAATGTTGAAACGCATGCAACAACTTCGTCAGAGATGCCACTCTTAGAAAGACCCTTTGGAACGATGATCTGTGCATAAATATGACGAGGTGTTTTGTGAACACACAAACGCACTTCGTTCAAACGACGTTGAATCGCCCGTGTCTTCTTGCTACGCCGTACGCGTGCAGCAACCTTTGAATTTTTCATGATCAAACCTTCCTACTTCTTCGCTTCTTTCAGCACAATGATCTCATCCGCATAACGAACGCCTTTGCCCTTATAAGGCTCTGGCGGACGGAAAGCACGGATATTCGCAGCCACCTGACCCACCAAATGCTTGTCCATACCCTTCACAATGATATCTGTGAGCGTAGGCGCTTCGATTGTAATGCCTTCGGGGATAGCAAATTGGACAGGATGGGAAAAGCCCAATGTCAAATTCAACTGTTTACCTTGAACTTGCGCACGATAACCCACGCCTACCAATGTTAATTTAATTTCGAACCCTTTCGTTACACCGTGAACCAAGTTCGCCAATATAGCGCGCATGGTACCTGTGACCGCAATGACTTTCTGCTCTGACTCAGTTTCTTTGTTTGCAGATGGTTCGAGTTGAATAACGTTGTCCACCAAGCTCCACTTTACTGAAGGATGCAATTTCAATGCCAGGCTGCCTTTCGGTCCCTTGATTGTCACTTCAGACCCATCAAAGCTCGCTGTGACAGCGGGCGGCAGGGGTAAAGGACTCTTTGCTAATCGTGTTGATGCCATAACTGCTCCGTTTACGCAACCATACAAATAATTTCGCCACCAACACCTAATTGCTTGGCCTTCTGACCGGTCATCAAGCCTTTAGATGTGGAAACAACATAACAACCCAAGCCATTCAGCAGAGGACGTAACTCTTTAGCACCCTTGTATTTACGGAGTGCGGGACGGCTGACGCGTGAAATCAACGAAATCACAGGCTTGCCTTGATAATATTTTAACGCAACATGAAGCATGGGGACATTGCCTACCGTTTCTTCACGGTATGCTTCAATGAAGCCTTCCTCATGTAACACCCTGAGCAGATCCTTCTTATGCTTGGAAGAAGGAACAAACACTGTGGGATGTTGGCGCTCGCCAGCATTGCGAATGCGGGTAAGCATATCTGAAATTGGGTCTTGCATACTCATCTTTTTACACCTTACCAGCTGGACTTATAAACACCAGGTACCAAACCTTCTGCAATCATTTTGCGCAGATAGATACGGCTAATACCCGTAAAATTGTTACCACGAGGACGACCTGTCTTACGACAAATCTTACGGAGACGGGTGGGGCTCGCGTTCCGAGGAAGCTTGCTGGTCACATCCATCCATACTGCCATCCGTTCTTCCATTGAAGCATCCGGATTTTTGCACACTTCTTTTGCACGTTTGATCAAGGTTTCGCGACGTTGACGATTCTTATCAATAGTCTTTTTCTTCTTCAAAGTACGTAAAACAATACTGAGTTTTGCCATGGTTACTTAGCCTCTCTGAATGGAAAATTAAATGCAGCCAACAAATCAAGGGAGTCTTGATCGGAAGGTGAATCCATGGTGATACAGATATCGAAACCACGTAGCTTGTCGATCTTTTCGAAATCGATTTCAGGACAAATGATTTGCTCTTTGATACCCATGGCAAAATTGCCTGTGCCATCAAAGCCACGACGAGAGACACCACGGAAATCGCGTACACGAGGCAAGTAAATGCTAATCAATCTGTCCAAAAATTCATACATCTTGGCGCGACGCAGTGTCACCTTGCAACCAATAGGCCAACCTTCGCGGATTTTGAACCCTGCGATAGATTTTCTGGCATAAGTGATTTGTGCTTTTTGACCAGCGATTTTCGTCATTTGGTCTACAGCAAAATCCAGCACTTTCTTATCAAGCGCAGCGTCACCCACGCCCATGTTCAAGGTGATTTTTTTAAGCTTGGGCACTCGCATCGCGTTGTAACCTTTCTTCTCCACGAATTGAGGAACAATTTCTTTGCGGTACTTTTCATGTAATCTTGGTAATGACATTATCAACCTCTTTATTCACTGGCTTTCGCTGGAGTCGGGATGGCTTCGCCAGAAGATTTAAAGACGCGTGTCTTAACGCCATCTTTAGATACTACATAACCAACACGATCTGCTTTCTGTGTTTTGGGATTCAAAATGGCTACATTGGAAATATGCAACGGCATTTCCTTCTTTTCCAAACCACCCTGAACGTTTAATTGAGGGTTAGGACGCACTGCTTTAGTGGCGATATTAACCCCATCTACTAATACCCTGGCATCTTTAGGCGCAACAGCCAACACACGGCCTGTTTGACCTTTTGACTTACCTGCAATCACGATGACTTCATCGCCCTTGAGGATTTTAACCTTTGCAAATTTCTTTAATTTCGTCATTTCCACACCTTATAGCACTTCTGGAGCCAGCGAAATAATCTTCATGAAGGCTTCGCCGCGCAATTCACGCGTGACGGCCCGAAAATACGTGTACCGATAGGTTGTTTTTGCTTGTTCAGCAAAACCACCGCATTGCGGTCAAAGCGAATCAATGATCCATCTTTACGGCGCACACCTTGACGGGTACGAACGACCAATGCAAACAATACTTCGCCTTGTTTAACCTTTCCTTTGGCAATCGCATCTTTAACGGAGACAACGATCACGTCGCCCACGCCTGCGTAACGGCGCTTAGAGCCACCGAGTACTTTGATGCATTCTACCTGTCTTGCGCCGCTGTTATCAGCGACTTCCAGACGTGTGCTTGTTTGAATCATATCGCCTTCTCCACAATCTCACGTACTACCCAAGCTTTTGTCTTGGAAATAGGACGGCTCATTTCAATTTTGACGACATCACCAATAGAGCAGGTATTGTCTGCGTCGTGCGCATAAAAACGCGTTTTCGACTCAACGTACTTCCCATAGCGAGGATGCTGTCTTTTTACAACCCGCAGCACAACAACGGTTTTATCCATTTTGTTACTGATGACACGGCCCACGACCGATTTTGTAGCAATTGCCAACTCCGTCATTTTAGTGATGACCCTTCTCAGTTAAAATAGTATTCACGCGTGCAATCGTTTTTTTAAGCAAACGATTAGCTGCGTGAGGTGTGTCGCTCTTCATCGTACGCGCTATGCGTCCATGAAGGCGTTCTCTTTTCAGTTCGGTCAGCTTGACTAGCAATTCTGACACTTCCAGTTTTCTTAAATCTACAGCTTTCATCCCATGACTTCCCTAATTGTAAAGATAGTCTTAACAGGTAGTTTTGAAGCGGCCAATGCGAATGCTTCGCGTGCGGTTGCCTCATCTACACCTGCCATTTCATACAGGACCTTGCCTGGTTTAACCACGGCAACCCAGTACTCTACGTTACCCTTACCTTTACCTTGACGGACTTCTAAGGGCTTCTTAGTGATCGGCTTATCTGGGAAAAGACGAATCCAGATCTTGCCACCGCGTTTGACATAGCGTGTCATGGCGCGACGCGCTGCTTCAATCTGCCGGGCTGTGATTCTACCACGATCCAGGGTCTTTAATCCATACTCTCCGAAGCTTACTTTTGTACCTTTGGTGGCAGTACCGCACATGCGGCCTTTCATCATTTTACGGTACTTGGTGCGTTTTGGGGCTAACATAGTTCTATACCTCTTCCGTCTCTTTCACCGGCTCTTTCTTAAAGACTTCACCTTTGAAAATCCACACTTTGACGCCGATAATACCATAAGTTGTTTTGGCTTCAGCGACACCGTAGTCAATATCTGCACGGAAAGTATGCAAAGGCACACGGCCTTCACGGTATTGTTCCGTTCTTGCGATTTCAGCACCGCCGAGACGGCCACTGACGCAGACTTTCACCCCTAATGCGCCCGCACGCAATGCTGTGCTCACGGCACGCTTCATTGCTCTGCGGAACATAATACGTTTTTCAAGCTGTTGAGCAATCGTTTGAGCAACAATCGTTGCATCAACATCAGGCTTCCTCACCTCTTCAATAGTGATTTGGACAGGTGCGCCAACAATCTTGGTCAGTTCTTGGCGCAAGGGTTCAATATCCTCACCCTTCTTGCCAATGGCTGCGCCAGGTCTTGCACATTTTACACGGATAATGGCATTTTTGGCGGGACGCTCGATAATAATCTCACTCACCTGGGCTTGTGCGAGTTTTTTATTTAAAAACTCACGCACTTCAAGGTCACTGTACAATAAATCAGCATAATCTCTGTAGTTTGCAAACCATTTCGAGGAGTGCTCTGTCACGATTCCTAATCTAAGGCAATTTGGATGTACTTTTTGACCCATGGCTACTTATCTTCCTTTCTCGAATTGGCGGAACGTTCGGCAACGACAACCTCAATATGGCTGGTTGGTTTTTTGATATGGTCAGCGCGGCCTTTTGCCCTCGGGCTAACCCGCTTGAAAGAAGGCACCTTGGTTCACGCAGATGGATTCAATGTATAAATCATCGATATCACCATTCAAATTATTTTCATAATTAGCAATCGCAGAATTAAGGCATTTGCTGACAAAAGTTGCCGCCTTTTGCTCTAATTGTGACAATATCAGTAATGCATGAGAGACGTGCATACCCCTGATTCTATCAACGACTAGGCGCGCTTTCTGCGTAGAAAGTCTGACATCTCTTAAATGAGCTGTGGCTCGCATTATTTCTTCTCCTCTTTGGTCGTTTTGGCGCCCGTATGTCCTTTAAAGGTACGGGTAGGGGCAAACTCACCCAGTTTATGCCCAACCATGTCCTCAGTCACGAAGATTGGCACATGTTGACGGCCATTATGAACCGCAATGGTAAAACCTACCATCATGGGTATGACTGTCGATGCACGTGACCAAGTCTTGATCACTTGCTTTTTAACAACATCAGCGGCTTTCACCAGCTTGGCGTACAAGCTAGGATGTACAAAAGGCCCTTTTTTGAGTGAACGTGGCACAGATAACCTCTCTCAATGAATACTTACTTTTTACGTCTATCACGAACAATATACTTGTTCGAAGACTTCGACCGACTCCGGGTTTTGTAACCCTTCGTTGGTACACCCGATGGCGACACAGGATGACGACCCGCTGAAGTACGGCCTTCACCGCCCCCATGTGGATGGTCAACCGGGTTCATGGCAACACCACGGACCGTTGGGCGAACACCACGGTGGCGAACAGCCCCCGCTTTACCCAATACCCGTAAGCTATGCTCACTGAAACCTACTTCACCTACCGTCGCACGGCATGTTTCAAGCACTTTGCGCATTTCACCAGACTGAAGGCGCAAGGTCACATAACCTGCGTCCTTGGCAATCAGCTGAGCGCTCGCGCCGGCTGTGCGAACCATTTGGGCTCCACGGCCTGCTTTGAGCTCAACACAGTGCACAATAGAACCCTGAGGAATCAACTTCATGGGCAGGCAATTACCTACTTTGAAGGGCGCTTCGGCACCGGACATGACTTCATCGCCAGCCTTCAAACCCTTGGGTGCTATAATATACCGCTTTTCACCATCTTTGTACACTAAAAGTGCAATATGGGCAGTACGGTTGGGATCATATTCCAAATGCTCAACACGCGCAGGAATACCATCTTTGGTACGCTTAAAATCGACCAGGCGATAATGACGCTTATGGCCACCCCCACGGCGATCGATCGTCATCCGGCCTTGGTTATTACGGCCAGAAGTACGCTTCTTCGCGCTGGTGAGTGCCTTAACAGGACGACCCTTGTACAGGTCTGTCTCTGTGACCCGAACCTGATGACGGGTTCCTGGGGTCAGTGGTCTCATCTGTTTAATAATGACTGCCATTTTCTGTTCCTCAAACATGGGGCGAAGTATCCGCCCCTGCCATTGGGCGCAAATATGCGCCCCTACAATGGGCGGATATTTCCGCCCTTACGCCCTTAAGATGATGCCGCAATTGAGTCAATGGTATGCCCCGATGCTAGCGTAACATAGGCCTTTTTCACATCGCTGCGCTTACCCGCTTTAAAACGAGTACGCTTGCTTTTGCCTAACTGATTCAAGACATTGACCTTGACCACGCTGACGTTGAAAGCCATTTCAATGGCCTTCTTAACATCAGTGCGAGTGGCCTTAGAGTCAACCTCAAACACATATTGATTCAATCTTCCCATGACATCTACTGACTTCTCAGACAGTACAGGTGCCTTGATCGAATCGTAATACTGATCACGTGTCATGCTCATACAAAGGACTCCTCAAGTATCTTCAGTGCTTGCTCAGTAATCACAGCATGATCAACATGGAGCAGACCCACAGGATCAATATCTCTCACTGAAACCACACCCACATTAGGCAAGTTTCGTGCGGACAGGAACAATTTGCTATCCACATCGTGTGTAATGATCAGCACGTTCTTAAGATTCAAACTATCCAACCAAGCTTTGCAGGTTTTTGTTTTGTGATCAGCCAGGCTGATATTGTCCAACACGGTCATACGGTCAGTACGAAAGCGTTCAGACAGGATGCAACGAATGGCACCACGATACATTTTACGATTCACTTTTTGTGAATAGTCCTTTGTACGTGCAGAAAATGTAACACCACCACCACGCCACAATGGACCCTGCGACTACCCGCACGAGCACGGCCAGTCCCTTTTTGACGCCAGGGCTTAATCGTAGAGCCGCTCACATCAGAACGGTTTTTGCGATCAGGGGCACCTTGACGCTGCGCATTGCGATGCGCAGTCACGATCTGGTGAACGAGATCACCATTCATCATGGCCGCAAAAACAACATCAGAAACCTGGATCGTTTTATGCTGGCTAGGTTGACTAAAATTGACAACTTGAACTTCCATTATGCACTCCTTAATGAGATGAGGCATCACGGACAGCAGCAATCACACGAACAATAGCGCCTGTTGCACCGGGCACTGCGCCCTTCACAACCAGCAAACCATTTTCATGATCAATTGCCGCAATCTCGAGAGACTGCATGGTGACATTAACATCGCCCATGTGCCCAGACATGCGCTTCCCTTTGAACACGCGACCTGGTGTTTGGTTTTGACCAATCGAACCAGGAACACGGTGTGAACGAGAATTACCGTGGGTTGCATCTTGTGTACGGAAGTTATGACGCTTTACCGTACCAGCGAAACCTTTACCTTTTGTACGGGCACGTACATCAACACGTTGCCCTACTTCAAACTGAGACAAATCAAGGACAGCACCAATGTCGTACTGTGCCGATTGTTCTTCAGATACTTTAAATTCGTACAAACCACGCCCGGGAGCGACATTGGCTTTGGCAAATTGCCCTGCCATGGGTTTATTCACACGGCTAGGCTTCACTTGCCCAGCAGTGATTTGCAGTTTGCCCTCAGGCTTTGCTACAACCGAATTTTGTTCGATTTGTATAATAGTGACAGGAATGCTGATATCTTCTTTGAAAATACGGCTCATTCCACGCTTAATTCCGATCAGACCCACGGCCATGCTACACTCCTCGCTGCCTACACAGTATCAATAACAATAATTTTAACGTCCAGGCCTGCAGACAGGTCAAGCTTCATCAGCGCATCAACTGTTTTATCAGTCAGTTCAACGATGTCTACGAGACGTTTGTGCACCCGAATTTCAAATTGCTCCTGCGCGTCTTTGTCGACGTGTGGAGAAGACAATAAATTAAAACGACGCTTGCGCGTGGGCAAGGGAACCGGGCCCCGGACACGAGCACCCGTGCGTTTAGCAATCTCGACTATTCTTGACATCGCTGAATCAATCAAGCGATAGTCGAAAGTCTTGAGCACAATCCGAATACTTTGCTGCTTTGACATTTTTACCTAACCTTTTTCCACTTCACCAAAATCACAATTTGTCCGTTGTGGGTGCAATTAGAGGGCGCAAAGATGCGCCCCTACAGCACCCACATACATTTTAAGATGCGCGGCCTTCAATGACCTTCGCAGCCACATTAGCAGGCGCTTCACGGTACATCGCGAACTCCATTGTATAGGTTGCACGACCTTGCGTCATCGAACGAAGATCCGTTGCATACCCAAACATTTCCGACAATGGTACTTCTACACGGATAGCACGACCCGTTGGGGTTTCGTCCATACCTTGTACAATACCACGGCGACGGCTTAAGTCACCCATCACGTCACCCACATATTCTTCTGGGGTAACCGTTTCAACCTTCATGATAGGTTCGAGCAGAACGGCACCGGCCTTTCTCGCACCTTCTTTGAAGCCCATCGAACCAGCAATTTTAAATGCCATTTCGTTGGAGTCCACATCATGGTAGGAACCATCGAACAGAGTCACCTTCACGTCGACCACTGGATAACCAGCAATCACACCGTTTTGCATTTGCTCTTGAATGCCCTTATCAACGGGAGCGACATATTCCTTCGGAACCACACCACCCACAATCGCATTCACAAATTCATAACCTTTGCCAGGCTCCTGGGGCTCAATACGTAACCAAACATGTCCATATTGCCCACGACCACCTGACTGGCGAATAAACTTACCTTCTTGCTCGATAGACTTGCGCACTGTTTCGCGGTAAGCCACTTCTGGGCTACCCACGTTGGCTTCAACACCAAACTCACGCTTCATCCGATCAACGATAATTTCGAGGTGAAGTTCACCCATACCAGAAATAATCGTTTGGCCTGACTCTTCGTCGGTATGAACACGGAAAGAAGGATCTTCCTGTGCCAAACGACCCAAAGCAAGCCCCATCTTTTCTTGGTCAGCCTTGGTCTTAGGTTCTACAGCTACCGATATAACGGGCTCTGGGAACTCCATACGTTCCAAGGTAATAACCTTGTCAGGGTCGCATAGTGTATCACCTGTCGTTGTAGATTTCAAACCTACAGCAGCACCAATATCACCTGCTCGAATCTCTTTGATTTCTTCACGGGTATTGGCATGCATTTGAAGCAGACGGCCAATACGTTCACGCTTGCCCTTCACAGGGTTGTAAACGGTGTCACCGCTCTTCAAAACGCCTGAATAAACACGGATATACGTCAATGTGCCCACGAAAGGATCGGTTGCAATCTTGAAGGCCAAAGCTGAAAAGGGTGCATCATCATTCAGTTCGCGATGTCCTTCTTCGCCTGATTCTTCAATCCCTTCTACGGGCTTCACGTCAGTCGGAGCGGGCAAATAGTCCAGTACGCCGTCAAGCATCGCCTGTACGCCTTTGTTTTTAAAGGCACTGCCACAGAAAACAGGGACAAGCTCTGATTTAACTGCTTGATCACGAATACCTTTTTTGATTTCCGCTTCTGTCAAAGTACCCTCTTCCAGGTACTTGTTCATGAATTCTTCAGATGATTCAGCAGCCGCTTCCAATAATTTCTCATGGTACTCTTTGGCCAGCTCCATGTATTGCGGAGCAATATCACGGTACTCAAACTTCATGCCTTTAGAGGCTTCATCCCAATAGATAGCCTTCATCTTGACCAGGTCAATGACCCCTTCAAAATTTTCTTCAGCGCCGATCGGCAACTGCATCGGCACGGGACGAGCACCCAAACGTTGGCGAATTTGGCCAACCACACGAAGGAAGTTCGCACCCTGTCTATCCATTTTATTAATGAAAGCAATACGCGGCACTTCATATTTATTGGCCTGACGCCACACAGTTTCAGACTGGGGCTCTACACCACCGACAGCACAGAACACAGCTACGGCACCGTCAAGAACGCGCAAAGAACGCTCGACTTCGATGGTAAAGTCCACGTGGCCGGGGGTATCAATGATGTTGATGCGGTGAGGAGGACGAGAAGAGTCCATACCCGACCAGAAACAGGTGGTTGCAGCAGAAGTAATGGTGATACCACGTTCTTGCTCTTGTGCCATCCAGTCCATGGTGGCGCCGCCCTCATGCACTTCACCCATCTTGTAATTCTTACCGGTATAGTAAAGAACACGTTCGGTTGTCGTCGTTTTACCCGCGTCAATATGAGCCATGATGCCGATATTGCGGTAAAGTTCTACAGGAGTCTCTCTGGCCACGGTCTATTCCTTTTTAAATTAACTCTGTACGGAGGCAAAATGCGCAAACGCTTGGTTTGCATCAGCCATTTTCTTCGTATCAATACATTTCTTAACGGCTTCGCCGCGACCTTCAAGCGCATCCATCATTTCGCCAGCGAGGCGCAATGTCATGCCTTTTTCGGAACGCTTTGAAGCAGATTCTTTCAGCCAACGCATGGCTAAAGCCAATTGACGCTCATCTTTCACGGGCACAGGCACTTGATAGGTTGCACCACCAACACGGCGTGAACGCACTTCAACATAAGGACGTACTTTGTCGATCACGGTTTGGAACACTTCTAGCGGTGAAATACGTGCTTTTTCAGACACGCGCTCGAGCGCTGTGTACACGATATCACGGGCCAAAGATTTCTTACCAGAACTCATGATAACGTTGATGAACTTCTCAACGAGTTGGCTGTTGTATTTAATATCTGGCGTAACAGGCCTTTTTTTACATACACGACGTCTTGACATAATTCACTCGCACCTTCAAAAAATTAACGTTTATCTTGCTTGTCTTTTGGACGATCTGTTCCATACTTAGAACGACCTTGCAGACGGCCTGTGACACCACTGGTATCCAGCGTACCGCGAACGATGTGATAGCGCACACCGGGTAAGTCAGGGACGCGTCCACCGCGCACAAGCACCACGGAGTGCTCCTGCAGGTTATGGCCTTCGCCGCCAATGTAGGCAATGATTTCATGGCCATTTCTGAGCATGACACGAGCCACTTTACGCAGGGCTGAGTTAGGCTTTTTAGGCGTCACGGTGTATACACGTGTGCATACGCCACTGCGCTGAGGACAAGCGCCCAATGCTGGGGTACCCGTCTTATCTATCACGGGGCGGCGCCCCTTTTTGCGACTCATCAGTCTATTCACAGATTTCATCTATACTCTCTCCTAAAAACCACTCACCATCTGCTGGGGGGCATCATATCGCTAATTAATCCGTTTGTCTAGAAGAATTTGATGAAGGGCGCAAGTATGCGCCCCTTCAAATTATTCCGCATCTTTAGAGTTAAAGACCTCGCTGATTGCAGATTGCAGTTCTTCCGCGCTGCGATCCAACTCTTCGGTTGCCTGGATGGCATGAGTCGCCCTGCGACGTGCCATATGGTAAGCCAAGCCTGTACCACCTGGGATCAGACGACCCACAATCACGTTCTCTTTCAGGCCTCTCAGTCGATCGCGTTTACCAGAAACAGACGCCTCGGTTAAAACGCGGGTCGTTTCTTGGAACGAGGCAGCAGAAATGAAGGACTCTGTTGCCAAGGACGCCTTGGTGATACCTAATAGAACAGGTTCGTAAGTTGCTGGCATTTTGCCATCTTTCACGAGCTGCTTATTCGCATCCAACACAGCAAATACATCGGCCTGCTCCCCTTCCAGGAAGTGAGAATCCCCACGGCTGACAATATTAGCCTTACGTAACATTTGTCGAATAATCACTTCAATGTGCTTATCGTTAATCTTAACGCCTTGTAAGCGGTAAACGTCTTGCACTTCGTTGACGATAAAGTTCGTCAGTGCATTCACGCCTTGCAACCTCAAGATATCATGAGGATTAGGCGGACCGTCAGCAATGATTTCACCCTTCTCAACAGTTTCACCTTCAAACACCGTCACGTGACGCCATTTCGGAATTAACTCTTCATGCACAGTGCCATCGATAGCCGTGATGGTCAGACGACGCTTGCCTTTGGTTTCTTTACCAAAGCTCACAACCCCTGAAATTTCTGCCAGGATAGCAGGATCTTTGGGCTTACGTGCTTCGACCAAGTCGGCAACTCGTGGCAAGCCCCCGGTAATATCGCGAGTCTTTGACGTTTCTTGGGGAATACGGGCGATAACATCACCAATTTTCACTTCAGAATTGTCTGTCAACGTCACGATCGCACCCGCAGGCAAGAAATAATGCGCTGGCAATGCTGCGCCGGATAGCAATAAATCGTTACCTTTTTCATCCACCAACTTCACCAACGGACGCAATTCGCGACCCGTGCTGGAACGTTGTTTAGAATCTGTGACAACAATGTTACTTAAACCCGTGAGCTCGTCCGTTTGTTTACGGCAAGTCATGCCTTCGATCATGTCGACAAATTGAATCCGACCAGTTAATTCACAGATGATCGGATGGGTATGTGGATCCCAGGTTGCAATGATTTGCCCCGCTTCCACTTTGTCTTCATTACGCACAACCAATTCAGCACCGTAAGGCACTTTGTAGCGCTCGCGTTCATGACCTTTTAAATCTAATACAGTGATTTCACCGGAGCGCGATACCACAACGGCTTTGCCATCTGCACGGTTCAACAATTTCAAATTATGCAATTTGACAGAACCTGTGTTCTTCACTTGCACTTGGTTAACGGTGATCGTACGAGATGCAGCACCCCCGATGTGGAACGTTCTCATGGTGAGCTGTGTACCCGGTTCACCGATAGATTGCGCTGCAATCACACCCACCGCCTCGCCCATGTTCACTAAGTGACCACGCGCCAAATCGCGACCGTAACATTTCGCACAAATACCATATTGTGTTGAACATGTGATCGGTGAGCGAGTGTACACGTCATGAATACCTTCTGCTTCAAATTTTGCAGCCAGATCTTCATCCACAAATGTACCCGCTTCAGCCAGCATGGCGCCTGTGATCGGATCTTTCACATCTTGAACCAAGAAGCGACCAATCACACGCTCACGCAAGGATTCAACCACGTCACCGCCTTGAATCAAGGAAGAAATGCGAACACCTTGGTTGGTACCACAATCAACTTCAGTCACAACCATGTCTTGCGACACGTCAACCAAACGACGGGTTAGGTAACCTGAGTTTGCTGTTTTCAATGCAGTATCGGCAAGACCTTTACGCGCACCGTGGGTAGAGATGAAGTATTGTAAAACATTCAACCCTTCACGGAAGTTAGCCGTAATTGGTGTCTCGATGATCGAACCGTCTGGTTTCGCCATCAAGCCGCGCATACCGGCCAACTGGCGGATCTGCGCTGCACTTCCCCGTGCGCCCGAATCGGCCATCATGTACACAGAATTAAATGATTCCTGTTCAGCCATGTTGCCTTGCTTATCTTGTACCATTTCTTTGGAAAGCTTCGTCATCATTGCCTTAGCAACACGATCATTGGTACGTGCCCAAATATCGATGACTTTATTATAACGCTCGCCAAATGTGACCAAGCCAGACACATATTGTGATTCGATTTCTTTCACTTCCGCTTCTGCGGCAGCAATGATCTCTGCCTTCGAATCAGGAATGACCAAATCGACGATAGCGATTGAAGTACCCGAGCGCATCGCATAGTAGAAGCCCATGTACATGAGTTGATCCGCAAATACCACGGTTTCCTTCAAGCCCACTTTATGGTAACAGGACATGATCAACCCAGAAATGGATTTCTTATTCATGGTCTTGTTGATATCGGAAAACAACATGCCTTCGGGCAAAATATCCAACAGCATGATGCGACCCACGGTCGTTTCAACCAGACGAGATTTCTTCGGATCTCCCCCTTGCTCCAAACGGCTGAGTGGCAAACGCACTTTGATTCGTGCATGCAAACCCACATGACGTGTGCCATAAGCACGGTACACTTCTGTTGGATCTGAAAATGCCATGCCTTCGCCCTTGTCGTTAATACGTTCGCGGGTCATATAATAGATACCCAACACGATATCTTGCGAAGGCACAATGATAGGCTCACCATTAGCAGGTGATAGAATATTATTTGTTGACATCATGAGCGTGCGTGCTTCGAGCTGCGCTTCAATCGTCAAAGGAACGTGAACAGCCATTTGGTCACCGTCGAAGTCAGCGTTGAACGCCGCACAAACGAGGGGATGTAATTGAATGGCTTTGCCTTCGATCAAAATAGGTTCAAATGCTTGAATACCTAATCTATGCAAAGTAGGTGCACGGTTCAACAGTACGGGATGTTCGCGAATAACGCTTTCCAAAATATCCCACACCTCTGGACCTTCACGTTCTACCATTTTCTTCGCCGCTTTGATGGTCGTGGCCAAACCAAGACGCTCTAAGCGATTGAAAATAAAGGGTTTAAATAGCTCGAGCGCCATCTTTTTGGGAAGACCGCATTGATGCAAACGCAATGTTGGTCCTACCACGATCACGGAACGACCGGAGTAATCCACACGTTTACCAAGCAAGTTTTGACGGAAACGACCTTGTTTACCTTTGATCATGTCGGCCAAAGATTTCAAGGGGCGCTTGTTGCTGCCCGTGATCGCTCTGCCACGACGGCCGTTATCCAACAAGGCATCAACCGCTTCTTGCAACATACGTTTTTCATTGCGAACAATGATGTCAGGTGCATTCAAATCCAACAAACGTTTCAAACGGTTATTACGATTCAACACACGACGATACAAATCGTTCAAGTCAGAAGTCGCAAAACGTCCACCATCTAGCGGTACCAAAGGACGCAAATCGGGTGGCAATACCGGTAATACTTCAAGCACCATCCACTCAGGTTTGTTACCAGAGGTATCAAAGGCTTCTAACAGCTTCAATCGTTTAGCGTATTTCTTATACTTGGTATCTGAGCCCGTTTCAGCAATGGCTTCGCGCAGTAACTTGATTTCTTCTTTCACGTCAATGGCACGCAGCAATGTGCGAATCGCACCCGCACCCATGTCTGCTTCGAAATCATCACCAAATTGTTCACGCGCTTCCAGGAATGCTTCATCTGTCAGAATTTGACCTTTCTCGAGTGACGTCATGCCAGGTTCTGTGACCACATAGGCTTCAAAATAGAGAATGCGTTCGATATCACGCAAGGTCATGTCCAGCAACAAACCGATACGTGACGGCAAGGACTTCAAATACCAGATATGAGCGACTGGGGAAGCCAATTCAATGTGACCCATGCGTTCGCGACGCACCTTGGCCAACGTGACCTCAACACCACATTTTTCGCACACTATACCACGGTGCTTTAACCGCTTGTATTTACCACACAAACATTCGTAATCCTTGACAGGTCCGAATATTTTGCAACAGAACAAACCGTCGCGCTCTGGTTTATATGTGCGATAGTTGATGGTTTCAGCCTTTTTGACTTCACCATGTGACTGGGCACGAATTTCTTCGTCTGATGAAACTCTAATTTGCACAATGTCGAATTCATCATTACTAATTTCTTCTCTAGATAGACTAAACATGGGCGCTCCGCTGTGCGTATTTCTAGGGGAATCAGAATGGTACAAAGTAAAACCTCCGCTACTCTCTCTCAAGATCAATACTGATCGCAAGAGATCGAATTTCTTTCACCAACACATTGAACGACTCGGGCATACCGGGTTCCATGCGATGATCCCCATCGACGATGTTTTTGTACATCTTCGTGCGTCCTGCGACGTCGTCCGACTTGACCGTCAACATTTCCTGCAAGGTATAGGCAGCGCCATACGCTTGCAATGCCCAGACTTCCATTTCCCCGAAACGCTGACCACCGAACTGCGCTTTACCGCCCAATGGCTGCTGCGTGACAAGGCTGTATGAGCCAGTCGAACGGGCATGCATCTTGTCATCCACCAAGTGATGGAGCTTCAAAATGTACATATACCCTACGGTCACCGGCGCATCAAACATTTCGCCGGTACGACCATCGATCAGGTTGATCTTGCCGCTTTCTGGCAAACCAGCCATCTTCAAGAGTTCACGTATCTGCGCTTCACTTGCACCGTCAAACACGGGGGTTGCCATCGGCACGCCACCGCGGAGATTGTTCGCTACGCGCAAGACTTGATCATCGGAGAGATCGTTAATGATGCCCTTATCTGCTCCGCCCAAACTATAAATTTTGTTCAGGAAAGTACGGACATCTGCGATCTTACGCTGCTCATCGAGCATGTTCGCAATCTTTTGACCTAAGCCTTTGGCTGCCCACCCAAGGTGAGTTTCCAATAGCTGACCGACGTTCATACGTGAAGGAACGCCCAGTGGATTCAATACGATATCCACGGGGGTACCGTCTTCCAGGTATGGCATGTCTTCGACGGGCATGATCTTTGAAATAACACCCTTGTTACCATGTCGACCAGCCATCTTATCACCTGGTTGAATGCGACGGTTCACAGCCATGTAGACTTTCACAATCTTCAAGACGCCGGGAGACAGATCATCACTTTGTGTGATTTTCTTACGTTTTTCTTCAAAACGTGTGTCATAGGCTTCACGCTCTTGTTTGAGCTGGGCTTTTAACGCTTCCAAATCACGGTTAGCATCGTCGTTACGCAGACGAATCTCGAACCATTTAATGCGAGGCAGATCCAACAAATACTCTTCAGTGATTTTGCTGCCAGGCTTTAATGCCTTTCGGACCACCTTCGGCAACTTTACTGATTAAAAGCTTCATGATCCGCTGATAAATACCATCTTCAAGAATGCGGTATTCATCTTGCAAATCTTTACGCACTTTTTCAAGCTCAGCAGCTTCGATGGCATCAGCACGTGCGCCTTTATCAACGCCATCACGCGTGAATACTTGAACGTCGATCACGGTACCGTTCATGCCGGTAGGCACACGGAGTGAGGTGTCTTTGACGTCAGAAGCTTTTTCACCGAAAATAGCGCGCAAGAGCTTTTCTTCGGGGGTCAGCTGTGTCTCGCCTTTCGGAGTGACCTTACCGACCAGAATGTCGCCTGCTTTCACTTTCGCACCAATGTAAACGATACCTGCTTCATCCAATTTGGACAGAGCAGATTCGCCCACGTTAGGAATGTCAGCCGTGATTTCTTCGGGCCCAATTTCGTGTCGCGAGAAATACAGGACAATTCTTCAATGTGAATAGAAGTGAAACGATCTTCTTCAACAACACGCTCAGAAATCAAGATCGAATCTTCGAAGTTATAACCATTCCAAGGCATGAAAGCGACCAATAGGTTTTGACCCAAGGCCAATTCACCCATATCAGTGGCTGACGCATCTGCCAACACATCGCCTCTCGCAATCACGTCACCAGGTACCACAAGTGGGCGTTGGTTGATCGCCGTGTTTTGGTTCGAACGTTTGTATTTCGTTAAATTGTAAATATCAACGCCGGCTTCGCCCGCGGTGGTTTCATCATCGTTCACGCGCACCACAATACGGGCAGCGTCAACCGCATCTACCACACCGCCACGTCTTGCGACGGCCGTTGCACCAGAGTCCACCGCGACAATGCGCTCCAATCCTGTTCCAACCAAAGGCTTATCGGCCTTCAGGGTGGGAACCGCTTGGCGTTGCATGTTTGATCCCATCAATGCACGGTTAGCATCGTCATGTTCCAAGAAAGGAATCAACGAGGCGGCCACAGACACGATTTGTCGTGGTGACACGTCCATGTAATTGATGTTTTCAGGCGAGGTTAATGTAAATTCGTTTTTGTAACGACAAGGCACGAGATCATCCAGCAATTTGCCTTTACTGTCGACGCGGGCATTGGCCTGTGCGATGTAGTATTGGCTTTCATCAATTGCGGAGAGATAATCCACTGCATCAGTGACCACACCGTTTTTGACACGACGACAAGGGGTTTCGATGAAACCATACTTGTTGGTACGCGCAAATACAGAGAGTGAGTTGATCAAACCGATGTTCGGGCCTTCAGGTGTTTCAATCGGGCACACACGGCCGTAATGAGTTGCGTGAACGTCACGGACTTCAAAGCTCGCACGCTCACGGGTTAGACCACCTGGCCCCAGGGCTGAAACACGGCGTTTATGCGTGATTTCAGACAATGGGTTGTTTTGGTCCATGAATTGCGACAATTGGCTTGAGCCAAAGAATTCTTTGATAGCCGCAGAAACAGGTTTGGCATTGATCAGATCTTGGGGCATGCTGCCTTCAGTATCTGCAAGACCTAAACGTTCTTTCACAGCGCGTTCAACACGCACCAAGCCCACGCGGAATTGATTTTCAACCAATTCACCCACGCAGCGTACACGACGGTTACCCAAATGATCGATATCGTCGATTTCGCCTTTGCCATCACGGGTGCTGATCAACACGCGGATTGCATCAACGATGTCTTCTTTCGTCAATACGCCAGGACCTTCATCCTGAGTACGACCCACACGACGGTTGAATTTCATTCGACCTACAGCAGATAGATCATAACGATCTTCAGCGAAAAAGAGACTGTGGAACAGTGCTTCCGCCGCATCTTTTGTAGGGGGTTCACCGGGACGCATCATGCGATAAATTTCAACCAATGCTTCGAGGGGTGACTTACATGTGTCAACACGCAAGGTGTCAGAAATGTAAGGACCACGATCGAGATCGTTGGTGTCCAAAATGTCAAGTTGCTTCACGCCCGATGATTGGAATTTTTTGATGAGATCTGCGGTGATTTCAGTGTTTGCTTCGGCAATGATTTCACCAGAATCTTGGTCAATCAGTGTGTTAGCAAGGGCTTTGCCAAGCAATGCATCGTAAGGCACATCCAATGTTTTTATATTGGCCTTTTCAATTTGTTTGATGTGACGTGACGTAAAGCGACGACCGGCTTCCACAATGACATTACCTGACTCATCGTGAACGTCTGCAATGGCCGTTTCGCCACGTAAGCGTTCAGGGGTTAAAGTCATCGTGACATTGTCAGCATTCAGTTTGAAATGAACGGTATCAAAGAAAAGACCAAGAATGTCGTCAGTTGAGAAGCCCATGGCACGTAACAACACGGTGACAGGCAATTTGCGACGTCTGTCAATGCGGACATAGAGGCAATCTTTGGGATCGAATTCGAAATCGAGCCACGAACCACGGTAAGGAATGATCCGTGCGGAATACAATAATTTCCCAGATGAGTGGGTTTTGCCCTTATCATGCTCAACAAACAATCCAGGCGAGCGTTGTAATTGGCTGACAACCACACGTTCTGTGCCATTGATAATGAACGAACAATTGTCCGTCATCAAGGGGAGTTCACCCATGTACACTTCTTGTTCACGAATGTCTTTCACAACCTTCGTGCCAGCAGGCGCATCCTTATCATAAATAATAAGGCGCATTTTCACACGCAGAGGTGAGGCATAAGTCACACCACGATCGATACACTCTGGCACCTCGTATGGAGGCGTGCCTAAACGGTATGAATCGTACTCAAGAACGGCATTCCCAGAGAAGCTCTCAATGGGAAAAACGCTTTTAAAAGCGCCGTGCAGGCCAGATGCTGTGCGCAGTGCTGGGTCTGTGATATTGAGTTGCAGGAAGTCGTTACCGTATGATTCGCGTTGAATCTCAAGCAAATTTGGCACGTCAAGAATATGTTTGACGTCACCGAAAAATAAGCGTGGACGGCGTGTTTCAGTAAATGATTTCGTGGCAGCCATTGGCAGTCCTCGATGTAGTTTAATGCTCTATCAATCTCTAAAAAGCAGGACATTGGCAGGCGAACCAGCCAATGTCACTGTTCGTACAATTCCGTTATTTAATTTCAACGGATGCACCAGCTTCTTCAAGCTTTTTCTTCAAGGTGGCAGCTTCATCTTTGCTGACGCCTTCTTTCACAACAGCAGGCGTACCTTCAACGAGGTCCTTCGCTTCTTTCAAGCCCAATGTCGTGACTTCACGAACAACTTTAATCACTGAGACTTTGTTTGCGCCAGCAGCAGTCAAGACAACGTTAAACTCTGTCTTTTCTTCTGCAGGTGCAGCAGCGCCAGCAGCAGGTGCAGCAGCCATTGCTACGGGAGCAGCAGCAGTCACACCGAATTTATCTTCCATATCTTTGATCAATGCACAAACGTCCATGACGCTCATTGCGGAAATGGCATCAAGAATTTGTTCTCTAGATACGCTCATGTTATAACTCCTCACAAAATGTTAATATTAAGCCTGTTCTTTTTGGTCTTTCACAGCGACGACTGTGCGCACCAATTTGGTGTGCGGCGCTGCCAAAGTTCCAACCAGTTTCTGAATCGGTGCCTTCATGACAGACATCAATTGACTGATCGCTTGATTTTTGGTCGGCAAACTAGCGACATCACCCAAACGGGCCACATCGATGTTTTGACCATCAACTGCAATCACAGTCACTTTGAATCGTTCATTAGCCTTCATGAAGTCTTTCAACAGACGAGCGGGCGCACCCGGATCCTCTTTTGAAAAAGCAAGCACCAACGGCCTTTTCAACAAGTCTTTGACACAGTCAAAGCTTGTATCCGCCAATGCGCGACGTGCAAGTGTATTGCGAACCACGCGTAAATATACGCCTGATTCACGGGCTTGTTTCCGCAAACCGGTCATTTGAGAGACGGGAATACCTGCGTATTCACCTGCAATCAAAGTGACCGAATTGGCAGCAACTGCCCGAACATCAGCAACAATGGCTTTTTTATCTTCCAGTCCTAGTGGCACTAGTACCCCCTATTGTGTTGTCTGCGTGGGTAAGATTAAACGTATGGTTGCAAGCAACCTACGTACCCACGGTCTTCGACGAAGCAGCAATATTGCTACTACGCCTAAAGTCTTTATAAAGTTATCGTTGATAAATCAACTGTTAACCCTGGCCATGGTCGTTGAAAGGGTGACTTTTTTAATGTACACGCCCTTCGCTGAAACAGGCTTTAATTTCTTGACCGCATTCACCAACGCGTCAATATTGCGCATGATGTCTTGCGATGTAAAATCGATTTTACCAATGCCTGCTTGAAGAATACCGGCCTTATCAGTGCGAAAACGCACTTGGCCTGATTTGGCATTCTTGACGGCAGTAGCAACATCGGGTGTCACTGTGCCCACTTTGGGGTTAGGCATCAAGCCACGTGGCCCAGCACTTGACCTAACTGTCCAACGATACGCATGGTATCGGGTGTGGCAATCACAACGTCAAATTCAAGGTTTCCACCTTTGATTTTTTCTGCCAAATCTTCAAAACCGACGAGATCAGCACCGGCTGCGAGTGCAGCATTGGCTGCTTCGCCTTGTGCGAACACGGCCACGCGCACAGTTTGACCTGTGCCTGCAGGCAATACAACCGATCCACGAACGCCTTCTTGCTTCGTGACACCGAGAATCATACCGAGTTCAACGGTCTCTTTGAATTTCCGGGGAGGCAAACTTTGCAACAAAGCAATCGCTTCGGGCAAAGGGTACACAGTCCCTGGCTTAACAACAGCCTGAATGGCTTTCTGATGTTTAGAAATATGTGCCATGTTCAACCCTACCCTTGTTTCGATGCTGTTTCTGAATCAATGCCCATGCTGCGTGCGCTACCTGCGATGGTACGAACAGCAGCATCCAGATCCTTTGCAGTCAGATCAGGCGTTTTGATTTTTGCAATTTCTTCCAATTGCGCGCGTGTGATCACACCGACTTTCTCAGTGTTCGGACGACCACTGCCTTTCGCCAACTTCAGCGTGTCTTTGATCAAGAAAGAGGCTGGTGGTGTCTTCAACACGAACGTGAAGCTACGATCTGAGTACACTGTGATCACAACAGGAATTGGCATCCCTTTTTTAAAGGTTTGCGTGGCAGCGTTAAATGCCTTGCAGAATTCCATGATGTTAACACCTTGTTGACCTAATGCAGGACCAACAGGTGGACTTGGTTTTGCATCTCCAGCAGGAATCTGGAGCTTGACGTAGGCTTGAATTTTCTTTGCCATAAATATACTCCGTTTGGGTGATTAGCGCTGTTTTTAGGCAGCTCCCCTGTTTTACCATCTGAGGGCGCAAGTATGCGCCCCTACAATTTGGGGATTAGCGCTGTTTTAGGCAGCTCCCCATGCCAGGGGTGCAGCATGCTGCGCCCCCACAGTTTACCCTTTCTCAACCTGGCTGAACTCGAGTTCAACTGGGGTTGAGCGACCAAAAATGAGAACGGCCACACGAAGACGGCTCTTCTCATAGTTGACTTCTTCGACCACACCGTTAAAGTCGGCAAATGGACCGTCCGTAACACGAACAACTTCACCGGCTTCGAACAATGTTTTAGGTTGCGGTTTGTCTGCACGTTCTGCAACCCGGTTCAAAATCATTTCAGCTTCTTTATCGCTGATGGGCGTCGGTGTTTCGCCGCCACCTAAGAAACCCAATACTTTAGGCACATTTTTCACGAGATACCATGCTTCAGGTTCCATCGTCATTTGTACCAATACATAGCCAGGGAAGAACTTACGGTCACTCTTGCGTTTTTGACCGCCGCGCATTTCCACCACTTCTTCTGTTGGAACCAGTATTTTACCGAATTGCGATTGCCTTCCTTCCTCTTCTACGCGTTTTTCCAACCAAGCCTTGACTCGGTTTTCATAGCCGGAATAGGTTTGCACCACATACCAACGCCACATATCGGCCATAACTGTGCTCCTAAGCTGTAATCAACGACATCACGTAAAGCAATAGGCTGTCTAACAACCATAAAAACAGGGATGCCACCAACACCATGACAACCACTGCAATGGTTGACTGGATTGTTTCTTGACGGGTAGGCCAAACGACTTTCCGTGCTTCTGCTCTCGCATTCTTAATAAACTCCAAGGCATGCTGCCCTTGGACTGTCGTACTTGCAATCCCCAAGGCAACCGCGACCAGGACAACCAGCCCTGAAACACGAATGGCTAAATGAAGCTCAGCAAAATACTGAAAACCCACCAAGGCCACGCCAAACAGGATAGAAGATAAAAACCATTTGATTTTATTCAAGTTATTTCCACCAACCACTGAAAAATCGGACTTTTTTGCACATGCAACTTGACTGTCAGCCATATCAACACCCATACCCGCATCCTGAGGAGCAGGGATAGTAACACAAAATTTGAAAAAAACAAAGGTTATATGCGACTTTTTGCAAAATTTGCAGGGCGCGTCAATGCGCCCGTACAAATTTGGCAGGCCAGGAGGGAATCGAACCCCCAACCTGCGGTTTTGGAGACCGCTGCTCTGCCAATTGAGCTACTGACCTAAAATGTAAAGATATTGACAGGCCCTTGCGGGCCTTGTCAAGGGCACAGCATACTGTGCCCATACAATTACCAATTACTTCAAGATCTTGCTGACAACGCCAGCGCCAACGGTACGACCACCTTCGCGGATAGCAAAGCGTAAGCCATCTTCCATCGCGATAGGCGCAACCAGTTCAACGATCATCTTGGTGTTGTCACCAGGCATGACCATTTCAACGCCTTCTTGCAAGAAGACTTCGCCTGTGACGTCAGTCGTTCTGAAGTAGAACTGTGGACGGTATCCAGCCAAGAATGGGGTATGACGACCACCTTCTTCTTTGGACAACACGTACACTTCGCACTCAAACTTGGTGTGAGGCTTCATGCTACCTGGTTTGCACAATACTTGACCGCGTTCCACGTCTTCACGCTTCGTGCCTCTGAGCAGAACACCGATGTTGTCCCCGGCTTGACCTTGATCAAGCAGTTTGCGGAACATTTCAACACCTGTGCAAATGGTCTTGACCGTGTCTTTGAGACCCACGATTTCGATTTCTTCGCCGACTTTGACGATACCGCGTTCTACACGGCCTGTCACCACAGTACCACGTCCAGAAATCGAGAATACGTCTTCGATAGGCATCAAGAAAGGTTTGTCGATTTCGCGTTTAGGTTCAGGGATGTAGCTATCCAATGCATCCAACAGTTTAGCAACGGCTTGCGTGCCAATTGGGCTGTCTTCGCCTTCGAGTGCTTTCAATGCAGAACCGGTCACGATAGGAATGGTATCGCCAGGGAAGCCGTATGCGCTCAGCAAATCGCGTACTTCCATTTCGACCAATTCCAGCAATTCAGGATCATCGACCATGTCAGCTTTGTTCAAGAATACAACAATATAAGGAACACCCACTTGGCGTGCTAAGAGGATATGCTCTCTGGTTTGTGGCATAGGACCGTCCGCTGCCGACACAACCAAGATCGCGCCGTCCATTTGGGCAGCACCCGTGATCATGTTTTTGACATAGTCGGCGTGTCCTGGGCAGTCCACGTGCGCGTAATGGCGATTCTTCGTTTCATACTCTACGTGCGCTGCGTTAATCGTGATACCACGAGCCTTTTCTTCAGGCGCATTATCAATTTCGTTGATGTTTTTAACTTCACCGGCACCGCTCAATTTTGCAGCAACGGTTGTTAAAGCTGCTGTCAACGTGGTTTTACCATGATCGACGTGGCCGATAGTGCCCACGTTGACGTGTGGTTTATTACGTGCATAAGTTGCTTTAGCCATTTCTCACCCCTTTCTAAATAAACACGCGTATGACCTGGAGCCCACAACCAGGATTGAACTGGTGACCTCTTCCTTACCAAGGAAGTGCTCTACCGCTGAGCTATGTGGGCCTGTCAAACGCTTTAATTTTGCCATCATATAGCGCGGATGCCGGGTATATATCTATTTGGAGCGGGTGATGGGAATCGAACCCACACAATCAGCTTGGAAGGCTGAAGTTCTACCATTGAACTACACCCGCACCGACACCCAAACATTCGTCTACTTCATACTTATTTTGGAGGGAGTAGGATTCGAACCTACGAAGGCAGAGCCGTCAGATTTACAGTCTGATCCCTTTAACCACTCGGGAATCCCTCCATAAACAGGGAGTCATTGTCCTCAAAGCAATCAGTCCTGTCAAGGGGGGGAAAGTAAATATTTGTTTAAAAAACACACATTTTTGATAGAGAAAGCTTCGCTCTCGAGAATGACAAGCAAGGGTTTAGCTAGGGAGGGGGATATCGTGAGGTGGCTTGGTTCCTGCATGCCGTCCTGTTTCCGTACAACTCTATTATTATGCCTACTTGTGCTCACACCGTCGTGTTACACATTTATTTATGTTGAACGGGATATTAAATAATTATTTCAAGCGTGTCAATAGGGGTTATAAAAATATTTTTGATTTTGGCAGTTTTTGTGTCTAACTCTCTTCGGCAGACTGTATATAATCACCATCTGTGCACAATTGTAAAAAGTGCTTTCTGTTAAAGGTCACTAATTTTTCTGCGTGATGTTGTTGTGCAGTTTTCAAAATAATCGCATCATAAATAATTCCACCGCTCAAACCCAACAGTGAGAGATCTTCGGCAATATCCATAAACTCTTGCGGATCCAATGTCACAAGTTTTCCCATTTTCTTCGCATTGTCACGAAGAATGCGATATGCCACCGCTGGAGAAATTTTGGGGCTTAGAGGCAGACGAGTGAGGACGGCATAGCACTCTGCGATGGAATGTGCTGCAACCATGATTGAAATTTTTTTCTTTTCAGCTAATTGAAACCAATGGATAGCAGCACTATGGTGCGGATGTGTCGCAACAAAGGCAGCCACTAAGACATTCGTGTCCAGTAAAACTAGCATGATTATCAGTCCCTCAACCTTTCATCCCTGATGGTATCTAAAATATGATCTACATTACCGGTCATTTTCCCGGTGTATACCAATAACCCATCTTCCATAGAAGTATATTGTTGTTTATGAACAACTTTAATAATGACAGCGTCCCCCTGCTCTTGCATCTCCAGCAGGGTATCTGTGTCGATACCTAAATGAGTACGCATGGCTTTTGGAAGCGTGATCCGGCCAAATTTATCGAGTGTTGTTTGCATATACCCCCCCCCATATTGCCAATATAGACCCCCAATTGCCAATTGTCAATACCAAAAATTGACAATCCACATCCCCAATGTCTTGCACAGTACATGCTTTGAGCCTTCATCGCACAGCTACAAGTCCAACCTGCAAATTCGTATTGCCAGTTCTCAGAAACTGGGACATAATATAGCTACATTTGGCTTGGAGGCTATTTCTTATCATGTTCAAAAAACTATTCTTATTCCTGGCAACCCTCAGTTTCACATCCACTTTGCTGGCTGCTCCAGCAGCACAACTGCCTGTCCCTGCTGCTCCAGCACTGGCGGCAAAAGCTTACGTTTTGCAAGACAGCAACAGTGGGCAAATCATTGTCTCTCATAATGGACAAGAACGCCTTCCCCCCGCCAGTCTCACCAAAATGATGACCGTGTATGTTGTTGATAACGAGCTGGCCGCAGGCCGCCTGAAAATGGATGATCCTATCCTGATCAGTGAAAATGCATGGCGAAGCGAAGGCTCACGCATGTTTGTCGATGTGAACAGTACCGTGCCTGCACGTGACTTATTAAATGGTGTGATCATTCAGTCTGGCAATGATGCCTCTGTCGCATTTGCTGAGCACATTGCCGGCACAGAAGCCGCATTTGCAGATCAAATGAATGCGTATGCCAAAGCGTTGGGCATGAACAATACCCATTTCGTGAATGCCACCGGTATGCCAGACCCCAATCATTACACGACGGCTGAAGACCTTGCGATCCTGGCCCGTGCCATCGTGCGTGATTTCCCCGAAACTTATCAAGTCTATTCGCAAAAAGATTTTGTCTTCAATGGTATCAAACAAAGCAACCGTAATAGCTTATTGTGGCGTGACAGTTCCGTAGACGGCATCAAAACCGGCCACACAGAAGATGCTGGGTTTTGTTTAGTCGCTTCAGCGCTGCGCAATAACATGCGCTTCAATGCGGTGATCCTGGGCGCTGAAAACGAAAATGCCCGCGCTGAACAAGCACAAAGTCTACTCAACTATGGTTTCCGCTTTTTCAGGACCCAATCATTATTGACCGGCAACAAACCCATTGCACAAGCACAAGTGTATCAAGGCAAATCATCCAAGCTCCCGATTGGCGTTGAAAAAGATCTCGTCGTCACACTGCCCCAAAATCAAACACAACCCATCACGACTGCGCTCACCTTGAATGGCGATTTACGCGCACCCATCACGCGTGGGCAAGTCGTGGGGGACATCACGATCAGCTTGAATAATCAAGTCATTGCGAAAACACCGATTGTGGCACTGGAAGCCGTCGATCGCGCGGGCATTTGGGGACGTTTCACCGGTTGGTTGAAACTGTTCTTTAAGAACATTTTTCACAAGGCCCCAGCACCCCAACCCTAGAAGGAATATCCATCACACCATGAGTGACACCGTTTTTCTCAATGGCAGCTACATGCCTGCCGATCAAGCGACAGTCTCTGTCTTTGACAGAGGCTTCCTGTTCGGCGATGGTGTCTATGAAGTGATCCCTTTCTATCAAGGCCGCGCGTTTGGATGGGAAGGGCACATGGTGCGCCTTGAAAGGAGTTTATCAGCGATTCAATTGAACAATCCACTCAGTGAATCCCAGTGGCGTGACGTGGCAAAACATTTGTTGAAAGCCAACGGAGAAAGCCAGCTCGTTTACCTTCAAATCACACGCGGCGCTACAACGCCGCGCAAACACAGTTATGAAGCAGGCACACAGCCGACCGTGTTTGCAAACAGCCTGTCTTTCACACCCGTCAACACACAGGGCGTGCATGCGATCACATTGCCTGATGATCGTTGGGCGCATTGTCACATCAAATCGCTGAATTTATTGCCCAATGTGTTGGCCACGCAAGCCGCAAAACAACGTGGCGCCGTCGAGGCGATCTTGATCCGGCAGGGTCTCGTGACAGAGGGCGCATCCAGTAATGTGTTCGTCGTGAAAAATAATCAAGTGATGACTTCGCGCCTGGATGGTTCCATTTTAAGCGGTATCACCCGTTCACTCGTGATGGATATTCTCGCCTCGCTGCAACATACTGTGAAAGACGTCGATGTCTCTTTTGAAACACTCATGCATGCCGATGAAGTCTGGCTAACCTCTGTCGGAAAAGAGATCACCCCGGTCATCCAAATTGATGGCCAACCCATCGGCACGGGTAAACCTGGCCCTGTTTGGGAACGCGCATTTGCCGCTTATCAACAACGTATTGCGCATGATGCAACACCCCTGTGATGTGATCATTCGACATTTGGGTCAAGTCCCCTACCTCCCCACATGGGAAAGAATGCGCGCCTTCACCGAAACACGCACGCCCGGCACCTGCGATGAAATCTGGTTTCTCTCTCATCCACCTGTATTCACGCAAGGACAAGCGGGGAAACCAGAGCATTTGCTTTACCCCGGTGACATTGAAGTAGTGCAGACCGATCGTGGCGGGCAGGTCACCTATCATGGGCCTGGGCAACTGATTGTTTATTGTCTCATTGATTTGAAAAGAAAAAATTGGGGGATTCGTCGGCTGGTGAGCCTGATTGAAACGTCAGTGATTGAGATGCTCGCAGCAGAAGGGATCGATGCCCATGCCAAACAGGATGCCCCGGGTGTGTATGTGGGGAATGCCAAAATTTGTTCGCTCGGGCTGCGCGTGAAGCGGGGCTGTAGTTATCACGGACTGGCGCTCAATGTGAACATGGATTTGAAGCCGTTTAGCCAGATTAATCCTTGCGGATACAAAGACTTAGCAGTTTGTCAAACGAAAGATCTGGGAGGGCTCACAACAGTTGAGGCTGCCCAAGAAAAGCTGTTGGTGCAATTGCTTGCTCACTTCGGGTATAATCAGCCGTGTCTTGTATAAAGGGGTGCTCATGAGTAGTCAAGAAAAACAACGCGGTTTTGACAAATTGTCCCGCATTCCCATTAAAATTGAATCACAACCACCCTTGAAAAAACCTGACTGGATCCGTGTCCGCCTTCCCTCACAAGATAACATTGACATTGTCACAAACATGCTGCGGCAAAATCGTTTGCACAGTGTGTGCGAAGAAGCCTCTTGTCCGAATTTACCCGAATGTTTCAGTAAAGGCACCGCTACATTCATGATCATGGGCGATAAGTGTACTCGCCGTTGTAGTTTTTGCGATGTTGCGCACGGCCGCCCCGATCCACTCGATGAAAGCGAACCTGAAAATGTCGCGAATGCCATTCAAACGATGGGACTCAAATATGTGGTGATCACGTCTGTTGATCGAGATGATTTGCGTGATGGTGGAGCGGGACATTTCGCTGCTTGCATCAAAGCAACACGCGCCAAAAATCCAGCTACTCGCATTGAAATTTTAGTGCCCGATTTTCGCGGTAAAAACCGTCGGCAAATCGCGATTGATATTTTAGCGACAGAACCACCTGATGTATTTAATCACAATATCGAAACGGTGCCACGGCTTTATGCGCAAGCCAGACCCGGTTCAGATTATCAATGGTCACTATTGTTACTCAAGGAATTCAAGGAAAAGTTTCCACACATACCGACCAAATCGGGCATCATGCTAGGTTTAGGCGAAACACTGGATGAAGTGCGTCAGGTCATGCGCGATTTACGCGCGCACAATGTAAACATGGTGACGATTGGCCAATACCTTCAACCCTCAAAATATCATTTGCCCGTGGCACGATACGTCACCCCAGCTGAATTTGATCAGTTGCGCATTGAAGGGGAAGCCATGGGCTTCACCAATGTGGCCAGCGGTCCGCTGGTCAGATCGTCTTATCATGCGGATAAGCAGGCAGATGGGGAGCGCGTGGCATAGAAAAGAAAAAGATGGCTCCGCCATCTTCCGCATTTTGAACGCCAATTTCACCGCCATGTGCGTGAATGATCGTATAACAAATGGCCAAGCCCAATCCTAAACCCCGTTCCTTCGTGAGCAGACGGCCTCTGTAAAATTTATCAAATAACTTATCCATTTCATCCGGCATAATGCCTGGACCATGATCCACCACACTCACAATCACCTGCGCTTGATCAAAGGTGACATGAAATTCAATCGGTGTATCTTTTGGCGTAAATTTAATCGCATTGTCCAACAGGTTGATCAGCACTTCCTGTATCAAGATAGTGTCGAATGGAATGAGTGGCAAATCATTGGGTATATTCATATAAATAGGACGATTCCCCAGCTTTCTCTCTGAGGCTTGCACCACTGTCATGATGGCATTTCTGATCGACAGCATTTCTTTGTGCAATGTAATATTTTCATATTCGAAATAAGTACTTTGCAGCATATTATTGATCAAACGGCTTAATTGCTCCGTTTCAAGATAAATGTCTTTACCAAACTCCATAATCGATTGAGGATCTAAATCAGATGCCATTTGCATTTGAGAGGTTGCAGATTCAATGATAGAACGCAAAGGCGTACGCAAATCTTGTGAGAAAGATCTCAACAAAGTACTTCTCGCACGATCTGTTTCAGCTTTCAATTCAGTTTTCTTCGCATTTTCTTGCAAACGATCCACCTCAATCGCCAATGCAATTTGATTGGCACAAGCCTCAAGCAAATGGATAGTTTCAGGTTCAAGAAAACGATCAGGATTTTCAGGATGCAAGCGCAAAACACCCATCACAGATTGAGAACCTTGCAACGGCATGAAAAGTGCTTCAGAAAATGACAGCGAGTCTGTTCCCAATCCCGCTTTCTGTCCTATTTCATACACCCATTCAGCGATGCCTTGCTCTTTCTCGTTCAATGCATGATCGGTCCGTGTTTTAACACACACAGACAAATGTCCTTCTCTGGGCAACAACCCCATGACATCGCAATTAAACGCATCACTGATATATTTTGCACCCATCTTGAGCAATTGCTCTGTACCTCGGGTTTTGGACAATTGTCGACTGAGCGTATACAGCGCAGATACCTGTTGGGCAGATAATCGCGCAGATTCAGCTTGCCTGCGTGATAACAATGTTAATTGCGTGATCACTTGACCGACAATCAACATCACAGCGAGGGTAAATAAATATTTGACATCACTCACAGCAAAACTAAAATAAGGCGGAATAAAAAAGAAATCATACGCCAGGACACTGAGTACCGACGTTAAAATAGAAGGACCCACTTGCCCAAACACAGCGACTACTGTGATCCCCAATAAATAAACCATCACCAGATTACTGGATGTCATGAGAGGAAACAGCATGAAGTAATCAATCACTGTGGCGACGACCACAACACCGATTGCGATGAAATAAGATCCCCACTGAATGCGGCGCTTCTTGATAGGTTCCATTTTTTTCGGGGGCTCTTTTTCAGGTAATCCCGTCATGACATACACATCAATATCACCACTGACCCTGACAATTTCATCTGCCAAGTTTCTAAAAAAGACATTGCGCCAACGGCGTCGAATATGCTTCCATAACATGATTTGCGTGATATTTTGTTCATGCGCAAATTTCATGATCTCTTCCACAATGTCAATACCAGTGAGAATGCGTGTTTCAGCACCTAGCTGTTCAGCGAACCGTAGATTTTTAACAGCCTTATTGCGTCTCTCTTCTGCATGACGGATTTGTGGTCGATCGACGTAAACGCATACCCATTCGGCTTGCAAGCTCGAAGCCATGCGTTTTGCACGTCGTATAAGTTTTCGCGACTCATCTCCCGAACCCACAAACACCAATATCTTTTCTCGCGTAGGCCAAATCGGCTGAATGCCTTGTCCTTGACGATACAATAGGACTTGCGCTTCAACCAACTCAGCGGTTACACGCAATGCCATTTCACGCAATGCAATGAGATTTCCCTTTCTGAAATACATGTCTTTTGCAATATCGGCTTGTTGACCGAAATACACTTTCCCTTCTTGCAAGCGCTTTAATAATTCTTCTGGTGGAATATCGACAAGCTCGATGGTGTTCGCCATTTCAATCATTGAGTCAGGCACCGTTTCCTTAATGGACACCTGAATAATGCGTGACACATCATCGATGAGACTTTCAATATGCTGAACATTTAATGTCGTGTAAACATCAATACCACGATCTAATAACTCTTTGATATCTTGCCAACGTTTATTATGCCGAAGCCCAGGCACATTGGTATGTGCCATTTCATCCATTAGTATAAGCGCAGGATGTCTTTTCAATGCAGCATCTAAATCAAATTCTGGCATTTTCATGCCACGATAATCGACCGAAATTTTGGGTAATAGCTCGAATTCCTTCAGCATTGCTTCAATTTCTTCACGACCATGTGATTCAACGATGCCAATCACCACATCTAACCCTTTCTCGCGCTCCAATAGCGAATCACTGAGCATGGCATATGTTTTACCGACGCCGGGTGCAGCACCCAAATAAATTTTGAGCTTGCCTCGATTTTCCTGGCGTACTTCATCTTGAACTTGCTGTAACAATTTATTGGGATTGGGTCTTTGTTCCTGCATGAACGCTCCTTAATTGATCCAGTGCGATATTCAGTGTGAGTACATTGATACGAGGTTCGCCAAATATTCCCCATGTTCGTTTTTCAATATGTGATTCTACCAGCGCGTGTATGTCCGCTTCAGGAATCTGATTGGCATTTGCAACACGAGCAACCTGGTAAAATGCAGCTTCTGGGCTGATGTGAGGATCTAATCCACTGCCAGAAGCTGTGACTAAATTGACGGGAACAGATTCTGTTGATTGAGCATGCTGATCTCGCAGAGCATTCACTCGTGCTTGAACTGTTTTGATATAATCAGGATTAGATGGACCACTGTTCGATCCTCCAATTTGTGATGCTGACGGCCTGCCCCAAAAATAGTGAGATCCGGTGATGTTTTGTCCAATCAATTCAGAACCAATTTTTTGTCCATTTTGTTCGATTAAGCTCCCATTGGCTTTCCAAGGAAAAAATATTTGTGCGGCAGCAGTGATGGCCATGGGATACAGAAATCCTGTCAAGACAGTCATGCATAACATCAATTTCAAAGCGGTTTTGATCATGCTGTTAATCCTAATGCAACCAGTAATAAATCGATCATTTTAATCCCAAGAAAAGGCACCAATAAACCTCCAAAACCATATATCAGCACATTACTGCGCAGTAATTTGGATGCAGACACACGACGGTATCTCACACCTCGCAAAGCGAGAGGGATCAAAGCGACAATGATCAGTGCATTGAAAATCACCGCTGACATCACCGCACTTTGTGGTGTTGCAAGATGCATGATATTAAGTGCATTCAGTGAGGGATATGTTGCTGCAAATGCTGCGGGCAATATCGCAAAATATTTGGCAACATCATTCGCAATACTGAAAGTGGTGAGAGAACCTCGCGTCATGAGTAATTGTTTACCAATTTCCACAATTTCAATGAGCTTAGTGGGATTAGAATCAAGATCCACCAAATTACCTGCTTCTTTCGCCGCTTGCGTTCCCGTGTTCATCGCCACTGCCACATCGGCTTGTGCTAAAGCAGGAGCATCGTTGGTGCCATCCCCTGTCATCGCCACCAAATAACCTTCTTTCTGGTAACGTGCAATCAATTTCAATTTATCTTCAGGTGTTGCATTGGCCAGAAAATCATCAACGCCCGCTTCTGCTGCAATCGCCGCGGCCGTCAGCGGATTATCGCCCGTGACCATGATGGTTTTAATCCCCATTTGCCTGAGTTGCGCAAAACGCTCTTTGATGCCACCTTTTACAATGTCTTTGAGATAAATCACGCCCAATATTTTATTTCCTTCTGATACCACCAAGGCAGTGCCGCCTTTACGCGAAATACTGTCGACTTGGCGAGACACTTCTTCAGGGATTTTCCCCCCTAGTGCTCCCATATGATCTTTGATTGCATCAGCAGCACCTTTGAAAATTTGTCGACCCGAGATATTCACGCCACTCATGCGCGTTTGTGCAGTAAAGGGAATAAATGTCGCTTTTAATGCTGCAATGTCATGCGCGCGCAATCCATATTTTTCTTTAGCAAGGATCACAATGCTGCGCCCTTCTGGGGTTTCATCTGCGAGTGAAGCAAGTTGCGCTGCCTCTGCGAGTTGTTCCACTGAAACGCCTTCTGCGGGCATGAATTCATGTGCTTGGCGATTGCCCAAGGTGATCGTGCCTGTTTTATCCAGCAATAAAATGTCAACATCTCCTGCTGCTTCAACGGCTCGTCCTGACATGGCAATGACATTTGCTTGAATCATGCGATCCATACCTGCAATGCCAATCGCTGACAGTAATCCGCCGATGGTTGTTGGGGCTAAGCACACAAACAATGCGACAAGGACTGTGATCGTGATGACTTGACCCGTCCCTGCGGATGCAACACTGTAAATGGATAGCGGTAACAATGTTGTGCACACGAGTAAGAATACAATGGTAAGCGCAGCGAGTAATATGGTTAAGGCCAATTCATTAGGTGTTTTTTGACGCTTCGCACCCTCGACCAAATCGATCATGTGATCTAGAAATGTTTC
Source organism: uncultured Gammaproteobacteria bacterium (assembly GCA_963848305.1). Lineage (GTDB taxonomy): Bacteria > Pseudomonadota > Gammaproteobacteria > JABCZS01 > JABCZS01 > CAWKDC01. The sequence continues at coordinate 875,479 of CAWKDC010000001.1, forward strand.
TCCTGGATTAGAGGTGATGCGCACGATGATCCAATCAGATATCACCAGTGTACCACCTGTCACTGAACTTCTGTCGCCGCCACTTTCACGGATCACGGGTGCGCTTTCTCCCGTGACAGCACTCTCATTGACAAACGCAATGCCTTCAATCACTTCACCATCACTGGGAATAAAATCACCGGTTTCGACCAATACAATGTCCCCCGCATGCAATTGCGCGGATGGAACCACTGTGATATGTGCATCACGCGAGGGCTTTGATAATTTTTTCGCTTGTACCTCGCGCCGTGATTGACGCAAAGCTTGCGCCTGTGCCTTGCCTCTGCCCTCTGCCATGGCTTCTGCAAAATTGGCGAATAAGACGGTGAACCATATCCACAATGAAATGCCTAAAATAAACATCGGAGGTGCTTCACCTGTTTTCCAAACAGCTTGAATGAAAAGACACGTCGTCAGGATAGCACCTATAAACACGGTGAACATCACTGGATTTCTTGCTTGATGGCGCGGAGAACACTTCAGTAATGCATCCTTGATGGCCACTGTGATGATGTTCACATCCCATATTTTATGTTGCTTAGTGGCCATATTCGCCCCACAACATTAAATGCTCAACAATCGGGCCTAATGATAGGGCAGGCAGAAATGATAATGCACCAATGATGATGGTCACACCGGCTAACAGCATGATAAACATAGGCGTATGCGTTTCTAATGTGCCAGAACCACTGGGCACAATTTTTTTACATGCCAATGACCCGGCAATGGCCATCACAGGAATGGCTATACCGTATCGGGCTGTCCACATCGCTATCCCACCAAGGATATTATAAAAAGGTGTATTTGCATTCAATCCTGCAAATGCACTGCCATTATTATTCGCCATCGATGTGAAAGCATATAAAATTTCAGTGAGGCCGTGAGGCCCTGGGTTGCCCAATCCGCTTAAGCCAGCTTTTGTTACAACACCAATGGAAGTTAATAAAAGAACGGTTAATGGCATAACCAAGACGGCGACACAGGCCATTTTCATTTCAAATGGTTCAATTTTTTTCCCTAAATATTCTGGGGTTCGGCCAACCATCAATCCCGCTACAAATACCGTGACAATCACCAACATTAACATGCCGTACAAACCTGATCCTACGCCACCAAAAACAACTTCTCCCAAATGCATCATCCATAATGGTATGAGACCACCTAGGGGAGTGAAAGAATCTAACATGGCATTCACTGAACCATTCGACGCCGCAGTAGTGGCTGTGGCCCATAGTGCAGAAGCAGTGATACCAAACCGCGTTTCCTTTCCTTCCATATTACCAACTGTGATCCCCATGTGTGACAATGCCGGATTGCCCTGATTTTCTGCGAACACTGTCACGGCTAGGAATGGCATGAATAAAACAAACATGGCGGCCAATAATCCCCAGCCTTGTTTTGTTTGATGGATCATTTTACCGAAGCTGTAACACAGTGCTGCGGGGATCAGCAAAATGGCCAATGTTTCCAAGAAATTCGTGAGTGGCGTTGGGTTTTCAAACGGATGTGCACTGTTCGCATTGAAAAATCCCCCGCCATTGGTTCCCAACTGTTTAATCGCCACTTGCGAAGCAACAGGGCCCATGGGGATGACTGATTCGATCGTCTCATAAGGATGTAGATTTTGAATCACCCCTTGTGAAACCAGGATCACTGCAAAAAGAATAGACAATGGCAAATACAAATAAACAATACCACGCACCATATCAACCCAATAATTCCCCAATAGATGGGTTTCGTATCCTGCGATGCCTCTGATCAATGCCATGAGGATAGCCGTTCCTGTCGCCGCTGACATAAAATTTTGCACGGTAAGCGCCATCATTTGTGTAAAATAACTCATCGTGTTTTCGCCAGCATATGACTGCCAATCTGTATTCGTGACAAAGCTGATCGCGGTATTGAATGATAAATCTTGTGAGGGTGCTTTAAAATGTTGAGGATTAAAAGGTAAATAAAATTGAAAACATTGAATAAGATAAACACATAAAAACCCGATCGCATTGAGTAACAGCATCGATAATAAATATTGCTTCCAATCCATCTGCGTTGTTTCATCAATGCCACAGATTTTATACACCATCAAATCTATTTTTTGAGGTTTTCCTGAATATACAAACACGATATAACTGCCAAGCGGTTTGACCAAGGCAAGGAGGATGATCACAAATAAGGTGATGTAAAGTAGATCGATGTGTGTCATCGAGGCATCCTTTCCAACATTCGCATTCTGAAGATTGATAGACATTCCAAGTCTATCAAGGGTGCAGCATGCTGCACCCCTACAACAATCTTATTAAAATAATTCAGGTTTGAATAATACAACCAATAAATAAATGAGCAGGCCAAAGGCTATTAACCCGCAAATCAGATACAGTGTCATGCTGCCCCCCATACTCTTTGAGAGTCTAGCAATGATCAGGGGGGAAAGCCAGGCGAGGACGTATTCTGTACCTTATCCTTTTATGATAACCACTGTTCACGGTACCAACGCAACTCATTGATGGACGCACGAATATCGCTCAAGGCACGGTGATCTTCCGACTTCTTCACCTGACCGAATAATTCAGGCCGCCAACGGCGGGCCAGCTCCTTAATGGTGCTGACATCAATGTGGCGATAATGAAAGAATGCCTCTAGAGCGGGCATATATCGCGCTAAAAATCGTCGATCCGTGCAAATTGTGTTGCCGCACATGGGTGACGCCTTTGCCTCTACAAATTGCGCTAAAAATGCGAGGGTTTGTTGTTCAGCCTCATGCTCCGTGACTTGACTGTCTCGCACGCGGGCGACCAATCCTGAACCCGTGTGTTGGCGCACGCACCATTCACTCATTTGCTCGAGCAATGTATCCGATTGGTGGATCACCAGCTCTGGGCCGATGCCAATTTCATTCAAATCGCTGTCTGTAACCAAAGTCGCGATTTCAATGATCCGCTCTTTGGTTTCATCCAAACCGGTCATTTCAAGATCGATCCAGATTAAATTGGTTTTTTTGTCCACGACAATCCTCACCCTCAATTTCTGTGCAATAAAGATAGCACAGTTTGACCCAGTAATGTCAGCTGAGGTTCAGAGGCCAAGCGGTGATCGCCCTGTTTGATGAGGGTGACATGCACGTCACTCGAGGTCAGTTGTTCAGAGATGCGCATGGCTTTTTGCCAGGTGACTTCTTTATCATTCATGCCTTGCAATAAACGCACGGGACAATTGATAGAGATTTTTTTGTGAAGTAGGTTATGCTGTTTTGCTTCAGTCAAGAGTGTTTGTGCAATTGGATAGGGTTTTCCCTCAATGCCTGAAGGCACGTAACACATGCCTGTTTGTTCGAGTGATAAACGTTGTTCATCAGTGATCTTTGAAAAATCATCCAGAAAATCAGGAGCCGCAGCAATACCGACCAACGCCTGAACGCGCTCTGGCCGCGCCAATGCAGCCAGTAACATCAGCCACCCGCCCATGCTGGAGCCGACCAATATTTGGGGCCCTCGGTGAGTTCATCAATCACTTTCAGCGCATCGGTCAGCCAACGCCCCAATGTCCCTTCCACAAACTCGCCATCCGATGCGCCATGACCGAAATAATCAAACCGCACAAAAGCATGACCCCATTCACGCGCCCTGGCCTCTAAATAGGTGGCTTTACTGCCCGTCATATCTGACTGAAAGCCACCTAAAAAAACGATCCCTGGGTTCTTACCTTCCGTCTTTGCATAAGCAAGTCGCGTGCCATCAGGGTTCACGAGAAAAGTATTCACCAATATGCGTCCTATTCGCCACCACCCAAAATAAAGATATCATTGGGAACATTAAAATTTGAATCCCCCGTGTACAGCGCACAACTGTCGTTAAGCGATCCATCTTCATTGATAGGACAGGCTGTGACGGAATACTGCTCACTGCCCGACTCGCCCACTGGATTGTTATTAGAGATAAACAAATACCCGTAAAGAATGGTCAGCCCAGCAGGCGCACCCAGGGTAGAATAATCCGACGTACAACCTGCTGTGAAGGGTGGGTTACTACAATCGATAAACGCCCCAGAGGTTGGATCAATTTGGCAGCTGGTGATACTGGGTCCGTTCGTCACGGATGGGTAATCATTGCAGGTGTTGCTATAATCGCCATCGCTTGAAATATAGGCCATGGTACCATCCGTACTCAGCTCAATCGCGTCAGGTGAACTTAAGTTACCACCAGCGCTGTCTTCTGTACAGTCCGAGAGTACGCCCGTTTCAGGATCCAGGTCACAAATGCTCACCGCATTATCGAAATAATCGGTGACATAGGCCAATGTGCCGGCTGGATTGATCGCAATCGAATTGGGACCACTGCCCACATCGTTCGACACGACACATGCTTCCAATAAGCCGGTTGAAGGATCGATCGGGCATGCACTCACGGATTGAAATCCTCCGACCCCACCATTGACAACATACAAGATGTTATTGACTGAATCGACCGAAAGGCCGTTAGGATTAGAGAAAGTGGCGGTATCAGAACTGTCATTCCCCGTGCTATATTGACAAGGATTGTCAACCGTGCCCAATGTGTAGTCAGCTGGGTTCACCTCACAGATAGTCACCGTTGTCCCTATATAAGGCGATTCGCCCCAGGCAAAATTAGAAATGTAGGCATAGGTTCCTGACTCGACAGTGGCTAACACGATAAATGCAGGGCCATCCAATGCTGCTCCAGGCCCTGTGGTGATGCTAGGCGTTGTACAACTGCCCACTTCTGTGGTCAGATCGCACAATGTAATGGTATTGCTTCCATAATTGACAACGTAGGCAGGGGGATCTCCCGCAGCAACAGTCGTTTCAATGGTTTCTGTGACATTGAGTTGCCCAGAGGCACTAAGCACTAAATCACGATCCATGTCTCCGGGTGTACAAGGTTGAAAACTTAAGACAATGGTGCAAGTATCTCCGCCACCCAATGGACCGACCCTGTGGGCAAGTACTGTCAACCGAGTCAATCGTCACTGCATCGGCACCTAGATCGTCGTTGTCATTGAGTGTGTATGAAATGTTAACCGCAACATCACGATTGTTGATAACGGTATAGTTTGCGGAATAGGGACTTGTACAATTGGATGTGGATAAGCCACTGATGGTCGGCGGATCTTGGAAGTCTACAGCACATCCAAATAATCCCGCCATGCACATGGCCTGAGCCAACGTGGTGAGTGACATTAACATCACTGCTAGGCATAATCTCATCATCATACGCTCTCCTTGTCTCAAAAATTACCAGCATCCATTGCTATAAAAAATGTAGCGTCCGGCGACTATACCACAAAGATCAACGCTTGCAAAGCAAAAAGGATTTTTATATCCTATAATACCGACATCAACTCTACCCTGGGAAAGGCAACATAATGATTGAGCGCGATGATTGTGCACTACTATTGGTAGACATGCAAGAAAGATTGGTGCCTTTTGTCACTGATCATAAATCTTGCATCGAGCATTGCCAGTGGATCTTAGAGGTTGCACAAGCACTGCGGATCCCCGTTTATACTTCTCAACAATATCCTGAAAAACTGGGCAATACGATCAAACCGCTGCACATCTTAATCAACACGGAAAACATCATCAACAAACTCGCATTTTCTGTGTACCGTCAGCCAGAGGGACTCACGAAAATCCATGCAAGCAACAAAAAGCAATGGATCCTCATGGGGATTGAAACGCATGTATGTGTGTTTCAAACCGCCATGGAATTAACAGCAGCAGGACATGAGGTGTTTGTGGTGGAAGAAGCCACACAATCGCGCAACCTTCATGACAAACTATTGGCCATTGAACGCATGCGTCAAACAGGCATAAGCATTATTTCCCGAGAAATGGCGGTCTTTGAATGGCTGCGGGTCGCAGGGACTCCTGAATTTAAGGGCATCATCGAAAAATTTATTAAGTAACGCAGTTATTCTTCATGGCGTGAATAATATATCACTCGGCGCACTAAAGCTTTCATCGAGAAGCGCCATACAAGACGAATCGATAAAACTGCCATCTGAAGGATCGAGTGAACATGTTGTGATGGTATATTCATCACTTCCATTTTCATCTAGATTGCTGATATAGATAGTGTTACCTGCGATGAACAAACCTGCAGGATCAGCCAGCAGGCCGTTTGCATCATCTGCCATCGGCGCACAATTTGTCCCATTACAAATAGCCACCGTATTGTTGCCCCCATTGGACACATATACATTATTGAGCCCAGGAGCGAGACTGGTAGGACCATTCAGCGTGGGATCTGTTCTATTTTCAACAAAGATCAAATTTCCAAAGTCATCGATTTCCATAATAGAAATATTGTTTGTCAGTGTGTTGGCAATCAGCGCTAAACCACCATTATTAATCACCACAATATCTTCCGGCGTAATGCCCAAAACTTCATCACCTGCAGGCGCAGTTGTGCAAGGCGCCAATGTACCATCTCCATTAATTCCGCAAATGCTGATGTTGTTGCCAAGCTTGTTTGCAACGTAAAGCAAATTACCCGATTCAACAACATTGACCGACATCCCATAAGGTTGGAGAAAGGTGACATCTGTCAGTTTTTCGCAAGTTCCCATTTCACCAGGACCTGTGACTGGGCAAAAAGACACAGAGTTATCGCCTTGGTTGCTGATATATACATATTCTCCCGTCGGATCAAATGTCATGCCCCAAGGATTATTCAAAATATTGGTTGATGTATCATCGAGAATCGGAACCGGCGTACAAGTGGTTGAATCCACCGAGCCAGAACCAAATGTGCCATCGTCATTTAATGGGCAATATGAAATTGAATTTGAGCCAGCATTCACAACATAAACATTATTATAACCACTGCCCACATCAGCGCTAATATCCCAATTCAATGGGCGTTGTATGCTATTGGGCACAATCGTTAATGTATAATCAAGCAAACCCGTGGAACACGGCGCAAAATTCAAATACACCAAACATTGGGAAGCGCTGCCACCACCGCCATACAGCGTTACCATATTATTGCAACACGATGGCCCGCACCCGAGCCACATGCCATCACTGACAGCATTGTCTAGATTCGGTGTAACCGATAAACTTTCCAACATCACAGGAGCTGATCCAACATTGGTAAGTAGATAGGTGATGCCCACAGGGTTAGAACAGTTCAGCACCGTTAAGGGTGGGGTTGCAACTGGTGTGAGCACAAGCCCGCAAGGCCCCAAATCGTTTATGCACACATCCAACGCTTCTATAGCCTGAACAGTAAAAGGGATTATGATCACAACAAGTGCGAGTCCGTTTCTATACAATGACATAAGCTCTCCAACAGAGTTAAGTGAGCCCTTTTCATTTTACTGGGGTATACGGAAAATTCGCAATCCAGACAGAATCAGCCGTACTGAACAAATCACTTCCCGTCGTGGTCACACAATCGCCAAACAATCCGCCAGCCATCAAAGGGCACACTGATACCGTGCTATCGGCTTGAGGCTGACACAGCAATGCACCATCCGTTGCGGGATATTCATAACCGTCCACACATCCATTGGGGATGTATGCATAAGACACACCATAAGGGGATAATCGATTGTTGGTGAATATATTGGTAGAATAAACATCAAAGTTAAATGTTCGATTCCCACTGCTGTCCAATCCCGCATATTTTTGACAACTCGTCAGTGCCTTACCACCGGGCGCGATCTCACAAATCACCACATTGCCGCCAGGGATATTGGTTTGAGAAGCACAACCCGGATCGGATGCTGCACAGGGTTGTTTATCGTAAAAATTATTCGCTAAATACAGATGGTTCCCGTCAGGACTGATATCAATCCCTTGTAAGAACGTGAAAAAGCTCGGTGAACCATACGCGATTTGACAATGCTGAAACCCACCAGGATTAGTCGCATCATTATCCGGCAACACCTCGCAGATAGATACGTTGCTGTCATAGTACTTACCCGGATTACCGCCTGAATCATTCACAAAATTAGGCACATACACAATTTTACCATCCAAACTGAAGGCCATGCGTCCATTGGGTTGATTTAAAGTAACGATGCCATTCTGACCTGTCATCGAATCAAATGTACAACAATCACTTGGCATACCTGGTGCATTCGGCGTGCAACTGCCAATGTCTGCGGGAGGAACTGTACGGGTTGTGCAACCATAGTCAATGTTGCAGTTACTCAATGAGCCATCAACGGGATTGATCGGACAAACGGCCACGGTTTGATCCGTCTCATTAGGGGGGTAATTACTATTCGTGGTATACAAGAAGGTATTGGCTGGATTGATCCTGAGACCAGAGTCTTGCAAGATCAATGGGCTGCTGGTAAATTTGGTGCAAGGCTGCAGCAACCCATTTGAATCGACGTCGCAGACCGCAATGAATGAATCAGTTGTTAAAGTCTGCTGCCTGGGCTCGCCTGGCAAAGGGATGGTTGGTTGAGGGACCCGCATTGGCGACGTAGGCAACGGTGCTATCGTTATTAACCACGATATCAATTGGAGAATTAAAATAAACACCGCTCGAATCTAAGAAATTTTGGCACATGTCGAGGGAACCATCTGTTTCATCAACCCCACAAATGGTGACCGCATCGCTGACATCGTCATTCGCAATATAGGCCATCTGGCTAAACACAGTGGACTTGATGTTCGCCACCAATGGCTTTTGGTCTGTGGCCTTCACCACCAATTGACGGTTGATCGTACCCGCCGTACAGGGCTGAAAACTTAATACAATCGTACAGGTTTGTCCGTGTACCAACGTTTCATTTTCCTCACACGTACTCAGCGCATCATCGATAGTCACTGCGTCAGCAAGCAAGGAATCATGGAGAACAAGAGAATAGGTGATGGTTCGGGGCAAGGGAAAATCGTTGATAATGACATAAGTATAGGTAAGCAAAGAAGGAGAAACGTCACAATTGGCAGTGGTTGTCACAGGACTGATCACGGGGGTAGATTCAAATGCAACGGCACATCCCGTGGAATTGTTAAAACAAAGGGCATGCGATACCGTGGCCAAGGCACATAACAAAACACTTCTCATGATACATTTAAACATATTGACTCCCTTTAAAAGGCAACGCTAAAGCCTAATAACAATGCTTGTGAATGGATATTAAAGTCCTCAGATGAAATAGCCTGCGTATTTTTCAATGAAACATCCGAAAATGCAGCATACAAATATTCTGCCGTTAAGGCGACATCCTCAATGATCTCAAGACTCAAACCCGCACCCACTTCATAAGCAAAGTTTGAGTCTGTTTGTGCCTCAAGGACCACGCCAGGATAATACTGGTCTTCGTCTTGCGCGAAATCAATGTGATTCCAAGATGATCCGATCCCAACAATACCATAGAGGGAAACCACTTCGTAGCTGACAATGGTGAGTGCCACATCCATCATCAAACGATTGCTGATGAGCTGCCGATCTGGTAACTGACGTCATTGCAGTCAATGTCAAACTGACGATAACGATCAACATGTCCACTGATATTACCTTTAAGGTAATAATAATTAAATTGCGGTGCAATCGATGGGAACCAATGGGAGTTTTCCCATAAAGGAATGACATATGCAAGACCCGCCTGGCCTGTGCCTGCTTTCCATTGATCTTCATTGCCTTGAATGAGATTGTTGTCTTGCGTACTGGAAAGGCGCATCTCTACATTGCCCGTATCCAAGGCAGCGGTGCCGCCAGACAGCGAGAATTGCCAGTGAGACTCGGCAATTGCGGAGGATGAAACGAGAATCATTCCCGTTGCTAAAATCATTTTTTGCATAGCCTTTCCTTGGTCATGAAAATCTGCTCAACAAAGTATATCACAGCAATCCATTTTTACAGTATACTTCAATAATAAGCTCATCAGACAAGGAAACGCCATGAACACGATGATTATTTTCGGCATACTCGCCCTCTTCTTTCTCTTTTTTATCATGCTCTACAACCGATTGGTTGCTTTGCGTCAAGCACGCAACAATGCGTTTGCGGATATTGATGTGCAGCTGAAGCTGCGTTTCGATTTGGTGCCAAACCTGGTCAATACCGTGAAAGGATACGCCACGCATGAAAGCACTGTATTTGAAAAAATCACGGAAGCACGGGCCAGCGTTGGACGCGCGCAGCAGGTCAATGATCGCATTGCGGCGGAAAATGCCTTGAGCGGTGCATTGATGAATTTATTTGCCGTGGCAGAGAATTATCCCGACCTGAAAGCAAATCAAGGGTTTCAACAATTGCAACAAGAATTGGCTGACATTGAAAACAAAATTGCCGCAGCTCGGCGATTTTTCAACAATGCAACGAATGAATTCAATACCTCCATTCAACAATTTCCTGCCAATTTGTTTGCACCTGCTTTGGGGTTTAAACAAGAACCATTTTTTGATTTGGGCGGGGATCGCGCTGAACATGAAAAACCGGTTGCCGTTAAATTTGATTGATGGGAAATGTGCTCATGTCAGCAGGGATTAATACATACATTTGGAATAATAATTTGAAGAGCATATTACTATTGTGTGCTTTTCCATTTTTATTTTTCCTGCTTGATTTTTTATTTTTTTCGGGCATGGCCGCTATTTCACCCATGCCTATCAACGTCGATCCCAATCAGTTCATCGTGCAACAAGGCGTGTCGGGCTTGGCCAATACTTGGCATTGGGTAGTGATGGGTGTCGGCATCTGGTTTATCGTTGCGTATTTTTCACACAGTGCGATCATTCGCGCGGCCACGCATGCGGTGCCGCTCGCACGCAAGGATGCACCTGAGCTCTATAATTTGCTCGAGAATTTATGCATTTCCCGCGGTATACGCACCCCCAAATTGTTTATCATGGAAACACCTGCCATGAATGCGTTTGCCAGTGGGATCGATCAGGGATCATTTTCAATCACGGTCACACGCGGACTGCTGAACAACCTCAACACAATAGAATTGCAGGCAGTGCTGGGACATGAATTAACGCATATTCTCAATCGCGATGTGCGATTGCTGATTGTCAGTATTATTTTTGTGGGGATCATCAGTTTTTTATCGAACATGGCTGTGCGCAATATGCTATTCATGAATCGAGGCAACCGCAATCGTCGTGAAGGCGCTGCTGTCTTGGTGGGGATGATGGTCTTGGCGATCGGTTATGTGTTGGCGATCCTCATTCGTTTTGCATTATCACGTCGCCGTGAATTCATGGCGGATGCCGGTGCAGTGATGCTCACTAAAGATCCGGATGCCATGATATCTGCCTTGCAAAAGATCTCTCGCCATGCGGAGATCCCGGGCGTGGCGGGTGAAGTGAAGTCCATGTTTATTGAAAACCCACCATCAACTTCTTTTCTGGATTGGTTTGCGACGCATCCGCCCATTGAGGCGAGGATAAAAGCATTGAGGGAGATGGGCGGGGGATTGTAGACGAACATAATTGCGTTATCAAATCATGTTCTTTCACCCTTTTGGGGATATCATCGTCAACAAATAAGACAGGTGGATCATCATCATCATCTTCATCGTCAATACCGTTCTCATCACCATCGTCGTCTTTGATTCCTTCATTCAGGAGTGAAGCCATCGTTACAGCTTTTTTTTTATCTAGATCAGCAGAATCCTCCTTACTCCACCGCATCACCCACATTGGCGCCATGGTTACCACCGTGCCCACGCCCGTGACCAAGGGGGAGATGAATCCTCTGACTAATTTATCAAGAGAAGAACCTTCTTCAGCGCCTATCCATTCCGGTGTCAAGTAGCCGACGTACCACATAAACCCGCCCATAAAGAGGCTCGCAGCCAATAATGTATATGTGCCAGGGTTTGCTTTGACTTCGCTCCAGCCATCGTAATAAATATTGTAAGCCATGGACAATGCCATCGTGCCCAAACCGGCGTAAGCGCCTAAAATAAGACCATTAGTCTCTTCACCCATCAAAAAGAAAGCAGGCAGAAAACCTGACATCCATCCAGCAATGCCAATCACGATACTGGCGGCGATGTACTGATCATCCTTTTTCTGTGCTTCCTGCTCATCTTGTTCTCGACAGTGCTTCGAATAATAACGTGCCCCTGCATAAGCCAAGCCCGCCAACACGAACGGATAAATGAATAAATTCGTGAACAGATCTGGCGACAGTGTCCCGATCATATGCTTTTCAGTAAAATGAATATCCACCTCTTGGTTAAAATATTGCCAGCCCACGTCGGCAAACACGGACATGGAAGCAGCTTTGGCGATGTTTAACTCTGTGATTTGGGGCATTTTAACTCATGTACCAGGTTTTAAAATAAGTGTGACTAATGCAAATACTCAGGCGTGCACTTTTCTTGAATATACTCAGTTGTCTTATGATGGCCATAAAGCATCGTCGCTGTGCCCACGGCGGTAAATAAGGGTGCAAAGAGCCCACGTGCCACTTTATTCCACTGCTCCTCATTGCCGATACCCTTATCCATCAGGTGTTCACCTATGCCAAAATCGGATGCACAAAAACTGATATACCACAAAAAGCCAGCGCCCAGGGTGAAGAGTGCCATGGACGCGCGGGTTAAGCGCTTTCCGTTTTCTGTGAGTGCGATATAAGGTTTAATCTCACGCTTTTTATTGTCCATTTGTTTTTCTAAATAGAGATAATGGTATAACCCTACTGCCAATGCCGAGCCAACACCTACCAGTGCACCCACGGCCAGCATGGTATGCCAATCCTCTGTGGGTACCCAGTCTTCAGCCACCAGCCCAAAAGCCAGATCAGCCACATAGTAGCCTGCGGTGCCAGCCGACCATGTCAATACAAGCCCAAGTCGCAATTTGCGCATTGGAAATGTTGGCTGATTTTTTGTCTTTATTTAACCGATTGATCAACGCGCCCATGGCCCAGATCACGCCCAAACCAATGGCAAAAGGATACAATATCGCCGTCACATCGGTGCTGGCAAGTTCCCCTGCATTGGGATGGTCTTCGCTCAGTTTGTAATCTATCCATTGGGCACAGACTTGCCAGATCACTGCGCTCAGGATCAGGAGGATCTCGGGTTTATGATCAGCTAAGAATGTCACCGCAGTGTTATCTGAGCTAGATATAGGTGCTACCTCAAAGTCATTTCTGGAAATCTCTTCACCCCGCATCTTTCACCTCCGCTACAAACTACATCTCTAGCTTATCCCATCTGCGATGGCATGTCAAGATGGACAACTATCTTTAAAGTCTTTAAAAACAGAGGGTTACAATTTTGCCTCAAGATAGCTCAAGTTATCTGACAAACATTTCATGTCAGCGTCTATAGGATTAGCCACCCAAGTCACCTTAAGCCCCGCAGCTTGCAAGGCACGGTAGGATAAAATCGCATGGTTGAGGCAACCCAGCCGCATCCCAACCACCAATATCACTGGTATATCAAACGCTTGCATCACATCCAACAAGGTTTCCTGCTCATTGATGGGCGCATGCACGCCGCCCGCTCCCTCAAAAAAAACATGGTCGTATTGAGACATGTCTGCCGACAAACAGCGCTTGGCCACAGTCGCAGCATCTATGCGCACTCCCATTTTCGCGGCGGCAATATGCGGGCTGACAGGCGCCTCAAAACAGAAAGGATTAACCATCTCATCAGTGGGTGCAAAATCGCTGGCAGCTTGCAACAATAGGGCATCTTGATTGCGCAAACCGACCGGTGTATGTTCCCCGCCAGAGGCAATCGGTTTCACACCCAACACTTTTTTCCCAGATTGTTTGAGTGATTGCATGAATTGCAAGGTCATATAAGTTTTGCCACAATCCGTATCGGTGCCTGTCACAAAATAATAACGTTCAGTGAATTCCATGTTATTTCCTCCCCTGAATCGCTGAGATGGGAATCGCAACTTCACCATGTTTAACAGGCTGCTCTGCCCGCTTCTCCGCCATGCCGTAATTGATTTCATAGGTGGCTGGATATACATCATCGACTCGCATCTCATCGTATGCAGCAGCGACAGCATTTAATTGATCCTGATCAAACGCATAACTTCCAGTGCCTTTTAAATCTTCCCATAAACCATGAAGACTGCGATACGTGAGTGTGACCCATTCTGCATTCATCACGGGTTGAAAAAATCCGATATGCAATAACATATCGCCTATGGGATGCAAATCCACATAATCCTTCAAGTGTACTTGTTGCCCACTCGCAACAAATGCCGAACGCAATTCTTTGAGTGTATCAACACCGAATGTTGAAAACATTAAAAAACCACCAACAGCCAACCATGCGTAACACCGTTCCAACAATCTCGGCAAATCGGCGTGATCTTCTGGAAAACAATTAAAAATGATCGCATCAAACTGCCCCGCACGAAACGCAGATTGGAAAATATCTTGTTTTAAAAAAATCACATTCGGGAGATTTTTTTCTTTGGCGATGGCGAGCATATTATCCGAACTGTCAATGGCGGTGATAGCTGCATCGGGATACATTGCAGATAATTTGGCCGTCAAAAAACCTGTCGCACATGCGATTTCTAAAATCCGCGACGGCTTGGCTTTAAAAAAAGATAACCGATCGATAAGGCGATCGGCAATTTCATGCTGCAATACCGCATAATGATCGTAGCTCCTGGCAATCAGATCATATCGATTGTCCATGGCATACCTCCTCAATGGCTGTTAATAATGTATCGATGTCCGCTTGTGTGTGTAATGCAGTGAGTGTGAAACGCAAACGGGGCTTGTCGATTGGCACAGTGGGATAGCGGATCACCGGTACCCAAATATATTTTGCTTTTAAAGCATCGCCCATTTTTTGTGCCGCCTCAATGCTAGGGCACATCAGTGATTGAATGGGAGAATCACTGGGATATAAATCTACTCCCATCGATTGCATTTTTTCACGAAAATAATGGATCATGGCACGTAAATGCGTGCGCGCTACATCGCTCTGTTGCACGCAATCTACCGCACACGTCACAGCTGATGCAATCATCGGTGAGATCGCGGTTGTGAATAAATAAGGCCTCGCTGATTGCATGATCATATCAATATGATCGGCTCGCCCCGCCAACATCGCTCCAGACACCCCCAAGGCTTTACCGAATGTGCCCATCACCACGGGAACATCCTCTTGCGTTAAACCGTGTTCAGCCACGCAGCCCTGCCCTTGAGGTCCATACAAACCAAATGCATGCGCTTCATCGACCAACAATGTGGCGTGTGATTGATGGGCAATGTCTGACAAGCCGCGCAAATCCGCGGCGTCCCCTTCCATGCTAAATACCGATTCGGTGACAATGAAGCCTGTCCCATCATGAGGCAAACATTTTTTGGCAGCATCCACATTCAAATGTGCGTACCGTTTAAATCGTGCACCACTCATGCGCATGCCATCGATCAAAGAAGCATGATTGTGTTTATCTGCAGCAATAAAATCGCTGGGGTTCACCAGGGATGACAACATCGCAAGATTGGCTTGATAGCCACTCGAGAATAATAAAACTTTATCTCGCTGCAACCACGCTGATAAAGCATGACACAACGCTTCATGTGCTGCTGTAAAACCAGACAATGTATTGGCTGCGCCTGATCCCAAACCGAATTGGCGCATGCCTGCAATGGCCGCTTCTATCAAACGGTGATCCGCTGACAAGCCCAAATAATCATTGCTGTTAAAATTTAAATAACGCTTGCCTTGATAATCGACAAAACGAGATTGTGACGATTCGCGCACATGATGCGTACGCCACAACCCTGCTTCACGCAAAGCAGACAATGTCGTGCCATAGCGATCAGGCACAAGCCACCGGCGAGATGCCTAACGATGAAAACAACGCTTGATCTTTCTCGACACCAGGCAAATCCGTCGTCAATAATTTTTCACCATAGTGAATGGAGTTCGCGCCTGCAAAAAAGCACAGTGCTTGCAATTCATCACTCATGCTGTTACGACCGGCGCTCAGACGTACATACGCAGTCGGCATCATGATACGTGCCAATGCCACCATACGTGCAAATTCAATCGCACCAATTTGTTGTTGTTTGGCAAGTGGTGTGCCGGGAATAGGCACCAACATATTGATCGGCACACTTTCTGGGTAAGGATCAAGCTGAGACAATTCAATCAATAAATTGAAACGATCTTCTAAAGATTCGCCCAAATTTAAAATGCCGCCACAACAGACTGATATACCGGCTTCCCGCACATTTTTGATCGTATCAAGACGATCATCATATGCTCGCGTGGTGATCACTTCAGGATAATATTCGCGCGAGGTATCCAAATTATGGTTGTAATAATCAAGGCCGGCATCTTTCAAGGTTTTCGCTTGTTCGACAGACAACATCCCAGCGGTTAAACATGTTTCAAGCCCGCGCGCTTTGACTTCCTTGACCATCTCGATCAACGCAGGCATGGCATGATCGGGCGGGCTGCGCCAGGCGGCACCCATGCAAAAACGTGTGGCGCCTGTTGCTTTGGCTTTATCCGCGGCTTCGCAGATTTTTTGGCAAGACATGAGTTTTTCTTTTTCAAGTCCTGTTTTATAATGCCCGCTCTGAGAACAATATTTACAATCTTCAGGACACGCACCCGTTTTGATGCTTAAAATGGTGGAAATTTGTACTTGATTGGGCGGAAAATGTTCCCGATGAATGGTTTGTGCTTGCATCAGCAAATCATTGAATGGCTGATGGTATAATGCAGCGACTTCAGCCAATGTCCAGGTGTTAGGGTGTTGTGCCATGAGGGTTCTCCAAAAAACGTATATTGACTATTTTAATGGTAAATGTCAAGAAAATGAAAAGAATAAAACTATACAATTGCCTGATCTGCCTAGCCGCCTGCGAAACCTATTGCTGCCCTGCCTGCCTATCTGAGCTGCCATTTGTTCGGTTCCATTGCCTGGCCTGTCAGAGATCATCGAAGCTTCCTAACTCATATTGCGTGCCTTGTCGAGAAAAACCTTCATACATTCCCTTTACCGTACCTTTGTTATATGAACCGCCCATTTCCCACATCATTGGGGCGTTCAAACTTGGGCAACAAGAGCATTTGTGCGTTCCGTTGGCAAACCTATTCGCTGAGCAGTACCCGACTGACGCGCCCAAACCGGACCTTCTTGATCCCTGTCCCTTCTCACCCCAAGCGCATGTGGGAACGGGGATATAATCCTGCCTTGTTGATTGCACGTCGCATCGGCAAACTGCTGAATATCCCTGTCGATGACCGAGCAGTGAAACGATCCCGTCACACGCCGCCTCAACGCCTGCAAACCAAACGCGATCGTTCACATAATTTGAAGGAAGCTTTTCAGATGATCAAACCATTGCCAGCATTAAACATCGCATTGGTGGATGATGTCGTGACCACAGGAGAAACCTTGCGCGCATTGGCGCAAACAGTATCACCCCATGTAAAAAGTGTGGTATTTTGGGCCATTGCAGAAAAGGAATCACAATGAACAAATACTTTTTATCCGCATTGAACGTCTTGCCCAAAGTCGGCAGTCAAATTCAACAAAAATGTGCAAAACTGGGGCTGCACACCCTTCAAGATTGTCTCTTTCACCTGCCGACTCGGTACCAGGATCGCACCCGCATTTATCCTATTCGGTCTTTGAGAGAGGGTGATCAAGTCACTGTGGAAGGATATATTATCGCCAGCAATATTGCACTGGGGCGGCGCCGCATGTTGCGCGTGCATGTTCAAGATAAATCCGGCATCTTATTTCTGCGTTTTTTTCATTTTTATCCTCAGCAACAAGCCAAAATGGCGCCGGGCTTAAAAATCCGTTGTTTTGGCGAGGTGAGGCGTGTGGGCATGCAACTCGAAATGACACATCCTGAATATACACTCGGTGACGCCGAAAGCATGCCCGATGTTCAAACCAGCATGACGCCGCTATATCCCCTCACCGAAGGGATCACGCAACCTACCATGCGCAAGCTGATCAAAACCGTATTAAATACGCTTGAACATCAACACTTACCAGATTTTCTGCCGAGTGATCTCGCTGCACAATTTGGTTTCCCCTCTTTGAAAGATGCGCTGTTATTTTGTCATGAACCCCCGCCTGATGCCTCGATTGAACAATTGGAAGCCCACACACATCCCGCGCAACGGCGTTTGGCGTTTGAGGAGTTGCTCGCACATCATTTAAGTTCAATGCTTTTTCGTGCTCGTGAACAATCTCAACCTGCTTACCCCTGCGGCAAGACTGCCCTGCGCGATGCATTGCGCAACGGATTGCCCTATCAACTCACCCCGCCTCAAGCACACGTGGTCTCGGAAATTTCTGCTGATTTAAAAAACACAAAACCCATGATGCGTTTATTGCAAGGCGATGTCGGCAGCGGCAAGACCATTGTCGCGGCACTCAGCATGCTGCAAGCGGTTGAGAGTGGTTATCAAGCCGCTTTGATGGCGCCCACAGAATTACTCGCTGAGCAACATCTTGAATCTTTTAAACAGTGGATGGCGCCTTTTGGCATAGAGATTGCATTTCTGTCGAGCAAACTCACGTCCAAAGCCAAAAAAGACACCTACGAAGCCATTCTATCTGGGCACGCACGCATAGTGATAGGCACGCATGCACTCGTCCAAGAATCGCTCGCGTTTCAACAACTCGGTTTGGTCGTGATCGATGAGCAACACCGATTCGGTGTGGATCAGCGTTTGGCCATCTCTAAAAAAAGCAAAGACGGCACTGTGCCCCATCAACTCATCATGACTGCCACGCCCATTCCGCGCACACTCGCCATGACAGCTTACGCAGATCTCGATGTCTCTATCATCGATGCTTTGCCCGCGGGTCGGCAGCCCATCACTACTGTCGCCATTCCTCAAGCAAGGCGGCAAGAAGTGATCGCGCGTGTACATGAAGCTTGTCTCCAAGGCAAACAAGCCTACTGGGTGTGCACATTGATTGAAGAATCGGAAAATTTTAATGCACAAGATGCCATGGCACTTGAAGCTGCTTTGCAGCAAGCCTTGTCTGGCATCCGAGTGGGATTGATACATGGCAAAATGAAACCGAATGAAAAAGAAACCGTGATGCAATCTTTCATCCACAACGAGATCCAATTATTGATCGCCACCACTGTGATTGAAGTCGGCGTGAACGTACCGAATGCCAGTTTGATGATCATTGAAAACCCCGAGCGTTTGGGGTTGGCACAACTCCATCAATTGCGCGGGCGCGTGGGCCGTGGACATGAAAAATCCCATTGTGTCTTGTTACATGATGCTCCTTTATCGTTCATGGCCCGTGAGCGTTTAAAAACCATGCGCGAAACACAGGACGGATTTTTCATTGCGGAAAAAGATTTGCAATTGCGTGGCCCGGGAGAATGGTTGGGCACGCGTCAAACAGGCAGTACTTTGTATAAAATTGCGGATTTGTCCCGTGATGGCGTCTTGTTGCCGCAAGTCAAAGCATGTGCGTCTCTTTTATTGGCACAATATCCCGAGCAAGCTCAAGCATTGATTGAACGCTGGCTCAAGCATCACATGGCCTATGGGATGGTGTGATTTTTTCGCTAAAGTAGCGTATGCTTATCTCAATAAACTTGCACGA
The DNA here is from genome assembly GCA_963848305.1 of uncultured Gammaproteobacteria bacterium. Taxonomy (GTDB): domain Bacteria; phylum Pseudomonadota; class Gammaproteobacteria; order JABCZS01; family JABCZS01; genus CAWKDC01. The sequence continues at coordinate 895,046 of CAWKDC010000001.1, forward strand.
GACATTTGTCATGGAAAAATTACCCCTCTTTAGAATCATCTTCATCATCATTGGCATTGGGTTGATCGGATTTGGATGTCTGCTCATTGTGCACCCATTTCTCCCGGCCATGTTACTGGCCGTTATTTTTTGCCTGGCCACCTGGCCCGCATTCAGTATCATCGAAAAAAAAGTCGGTGGCCGCAGTTGGCTAGCAGCCCTCATCATGACTACCCTGTTGTTCCTCGGTTTTCTGCTTCCCCTGGTTTTCTTGGGGTCTAGCCTAGCGGACAGTGTCATGCAATTTGTTAAATTCGTTGTAGATGCCTTTAGGGAAGGGCACGGCCAAGTACCTGATTGGGTCTCGCGTTTACCCCTTTGGACACAACAATATGTCAAGGATTTTTGGGCGAACTATCTGAAAAGTGGGCAGCAAATGGTGGAAGGCTTAACCAAGCATGCTGGGCCTTGTCGCAATATGCCATTTATGTTGGCAGTAAAATTGGTCACGGGTTTGTGGATTTGTCATTAGGGCTTTTCATTTCATTCTTTTTCTTCAGCTATGGCGCACAAACTGTTCAACGCATTGGTATCTTGATGGAGCGGATCATCGGCCAACGGGGCTTGTATCTCTTGCAAATCACCAAAGATACATTGATCAGCGTGATATACGGTGTCCTCGGCACTGCATTAGCGCAAGGCGCTGTTGCTGGCATTGGCTTTTGGATCGCCAATGTGCCTGGTGCGACCTTTCTGGGATTTGTGACAATCCTCATGTCACTCATTCCTGGCGGGCCACCCATTATCTGGATCCCCGTCACTATTTGGCTTTTTCTGGAAGGTCATCTTGGCATGGGGATTTTCATGTCAATTTGGGGACTCTTTGCCATCAGTGGCGTTGACAACATATTACGACCCTATTTCATCAGCCTGGGAAGTGATTTGCCCCTTTTATTGGTCTTGCTGGGCGTCTTGGGCGGATTACTGGCTTTTGGTTTTATCGGACTCTTTATCGGCCCAACCCTGTTGGCTTTGGCTTACACGCTTATCCTTGAATGGAGCCACGAGGAAGAAAGACGCCTGGAGCCCGAGGCTTGAGTTTGTTATAATGCGAGGCTATGCAGTACAATCCTTGGACATTTTGTGTCGCCCCCATGATGGGCTGGGCAGGACCGCCACTTCCGTTATTTCTTTCGGTTGGCGTCCAAACGCGCGCGCTTATACACTGAAATGGTCACCACAGGTGCATTATTGCATGGCGATGCCGCACGTTTTTTGGCGTATGATCCCGCTGAACATCCTCTCGCATTGCAACTCGGCGGCAGCGATCCCATCGCCCTCGCCCGTTGTGCGCGCATGGCGCATGATGCAGGATATGCAGAAGTGAACCTGAATGTTGGCTGTCCCAGCGATCGCGTGAAGTCTGGTCATTTTGGGGCATGCTTGATGGCAGAACCGCAGCGTGTGGCAGACAGTGTGGCGGCCATGTGTGCAGCTGTCCCTATTCCTATCACCGTCAAAACCCGAATAGGTATTGATCACCTTGATTCACTCGAATATTTTGAATCTTTTCTCAATACTGTTGCACAAGGTGGCTGCCGTGTGTTCATTGTGCACGCACGCAAAGCGTGGTTGTCTGGATTGAGCCCGAAAGAAAACCGTGAAATTCCTCCGCTGGATGTCGAGCGTGTGCGCATCGTGAAATCTAATTATCCCGACTGGACCATCGTCCTGAATGGCGGCTTGAAATCTTTACCTGATTGTCAAACAGCATTAAACACATTTGATGGCGTGATGGTCGGGCGTGCAATTTATCATGACCTGTATCAATTTGTAAGTTTAGATTCAGTTTTGTTTGGGAAAGGAGAAATGATTTCCCGCGAGGAATGGCTTGCCCGTTTTGAACCCTACATGCACATGCAATCCCAAAATGGCGTTCCCTTGAAAAGCATGAAGAGGCATTTGCTGAACCTTTACAATGGACAGCCGGGAGCAAGAGGATGGCGGAGGGAGTTATGCTCATCTGGTGCGGGTGAGATTGGCCAAATAGAGCCGTTTGCTGGATAGTGGGAAATATTGAACTTGTTGATTTCGGCCGTTTCAATGTGTACCCCGCCCGGGATTTGTACAGCATCAGAACGGCCGAAAACACCATACTACACATTGCTTAAAGCATAGCATAATTTTTCCAATTGGCATGGTATAATCCCTGCCTCTCATTATTTCTGGATGCATGATCATGTCGCTCAATATCGCTTTTAAAAACAAACTATTCCAACGTTGGATGACGCTTTTTTTTGGATGGCTGTCCCGCTGCCCCATCCGAATCGTCAAAAACAAATTGATCCGCATGTTTGATCAACGCTTTGATATTTGCTGGGAAGATGCAGAATACACAACCCCTGAAGGCTATGCCGATTTCAACGCTTTTTTTTCACGAAGACTCAAACCTGGCAGGCGCCCCTTCATGCCACTGCCCGCAATGGTATCTCCGGTGGATGGTTTCATCAGCCAAATCGGCACGATTCGCGGCGAGCAATTGTTTCAAGCGAAAGGACATGTCTATTCACTCGTCGATTTATTGGCGGGCAATCACACCATGGCGCAGGCTTTTCAAGACGGTGCATTTGCGACACTCTATCTTTCCCCTAAAGACTATCACCGTGTGCACACACCGCTTGATGCGCGCGTGACGGCCATGACATTTGTTCCCGGCACTTTGTTTCCTGTGAATGATCTATCCGTGAATGAAACACCGCAACTGTTTGCACGCAATGAACGGTTGATCTGTTATATGGAAACGTCGCTCGGGCCAATGGCGATCATTTTAGTGGCCGCATTAAATGTCGGCAGTATGTTTACGCCGTGGCATGGTGTGGTGAACGCGGATGGCGTGCACACGTGGGATTACCGCGATAATCCGATTGTGTTAGCCAGGGGTGATGAAATCGGCGGTTTTTTAATGGGTTCGACGGCCATTATCTTATTGCCGAAAAATACCGTTCAGTGGGACGCATTGCCGAACCAAACTAGGATTGTGTTGGGACAAAGGATTGGGCTCTTGAGTTCTGGCTCGGTATAATCATTTATATGGAGCCAAAACTTAAATCTGCTGGGGTTGTATGCAAGCATTCATTTTTCGAGAATCAGAAATCAAGGTCTTATCACAGGTCCTAAAATCACCCCATGCAGAGATGAATACTGTCTATTCTATTTAAAATGGATAGAACCCACTCAACGTCATGATATGTGGTACGAATGGGCAGGTTATGCTTTTGAAAATATCTGCATGAAACACGTTGAAAAAATTCGTGAAGCACTGGAATTACAGCACATAGGATGCACTGTCTCCAGCTGGAAATTCATTCCAAAATCTGGCGAACAATCCAATGGCGCTCAAATTGATTTGCTATTTGACCGTGACGATGAGGTCATTACACTATGCGAAATAAAATTTTCTGACAAACCCTGTTCAATCACCAAAGAATACGCCAAATCACTCGTTCAAAAAATGGATGTTTTTCAGGCCAGCACTAAAACTTCGAAGCAGCTGATGCTAGCCATGATCTGCACCCAAGGATTGAAACCCAATCTCTGGTTCCGAAGACCTAGTTCAGGCTGTTGTAACACTCGAAGACTTGTTTGTATGATCGATTAAAAAAATCGTCCTATTCACCAAAAAGGATTCTGGAGCTTCAAAATGTGCCTATAAGAATGATGTTTTTCCGCATTGTCATGGGCCTAATAAAGCACAGGCTGAATGAGCTTTAGTTGAAAGGCAGCATGATTCATCCATACATTCGTGGAGCCTGTCTTCAGAAATTTATTGGCTTGCAGCAGCATTAAACTCCCCCATACTCGGCAGAGTCACGTCCAACACTGCCCAATGTTGACCGCCATCCGTTGTTTGTGCAATCAACGGGGCTTCTTCCATGTCATCCCTGGTCACATAACCTCCCGACAAAATACAATAATTTCCCGAACAACTGCTGGTATTGAAATTGCTGAATATTGCATCAGATGGCATACCCGACACGGTGGCTATCTTCCAATGTTTTCCAGCATCAGATGTTTGTACGACTAAACCTTGATTGTTTGTACCTGCTGCCACGCAAAATTTGCCTGTGCAGCTCGTGCTATAGAATGTACCAGACACATCAGGCAACTGCACCTTCCATGTTTTCCCTTGATTGGTGCTTTGTGCTAAAGAAGTCCCTGCAGCAACGCAAATGTGATCGCTACAACTGGCTCCGTTAAAAAAACTGCTGCCAGAGGGCATTCCACGAATAAGTGATGAAATATCAGACCAATCACCCGTTTGTGGATCACGCTGATACAGCACGGCATGCACAGTATCACTGTAGTGATCTCCAACCACAATGCACCACGTTCCCGTGCAGGCGGAGGCTTTGACATCCACGATGTAGGAACCTATCACGGGGACATTCCAAGATCCTCCAACTGTTTTTTCTGCAATGAATATATCACCCCCATCATCATAACCTGAAGCCATACACAGATCTTCACTACAGCTGGCTGTGAAAAAATAATTTGATCCTGGCCATGGGTCAGGGTTGCTGATAAATCCCCAGGTTTGTGTCACAGGATCACGTTCAGCAATTGTTGGCAACCCACCATAACCACCCCCTGTCGCAATGCACCATTCCCCTGAACAGCTTGTGGCGTGAAAAGCCCCATTCGTTGACCCCAGCGTGATATCATCCCAATCCGTACCGTTTTCATTTGTTTCATACAATGCAAACGCAATACCTCCTGCCACGCAGAGGTCATCGTCGCATGCTCCACTGAAAAACCCTTCTGCTGAAGTCGTGACCTCTTTCCACTGTTCACCACTATCGACTGTCTGAAATAGCATGGCATCGGACAGTGCGCTGAAAAAAACACCCCGGTGCATAATATTCAGCTGATCACGCGTCGCAGGCATTGAACAACGTGCGGGATAATCCACTTCATTGCACACCGTCGGCCCGCCTTTTGTCAGACCGGTGATATCCAAGGCCAACACGCAACTGGCCTTCGACGCAAGTGAAAAAGGTGAAGCGCAGGTATCCGTCAAACCTACGGCTTGTGTCACGTGCGCCTGTGGCAAGATCCCATTATTGTTCAGCGTATAAGGTGTGTTATTTGTGACAGTGTAATACGCCACAGAACCTGGCACCGTTGGCAACGAATCTGTTGGAATGATGGAAAATGTGGGTGTTGCCATCGCGACGGATGCGCCCAAAAAGCCAACCAGGGTGAAGGTACGGTGTAGCATCATGCTATCTCCTCAAAATGTATATGAGAGCAGGAAAACAAGCTCCTGTGTGGGCGTATGATCATTCATGAGGGTCGCGCCCAGGTTACCCTGATTAAAATCCCCTAAAGACACTTTCCCCAAATCGCTGAATTGATAACCCAGACCAACACGCATGTCATCTATCACGGCTACTTCTAGCCCCAATCCTAAGGTGTAGGTGAAAGCGGTGTAAGTGTGATCCTCAAAGTTCCCATTGGCGAGGGTGCGTCCATTGAGTGCAGTTTCTTGGTAATTTTTTGCTTCATTGAATGCAACACCTAAACCTCCCATGAGGTACCCAAACAGTCGATCAGTCATCTCCCATAGATATTTGTTCTCAAACAGGAGACGTTGGCTGAAGACTTCATAGGAATACCGAATATTGCCTTCATCGGGTAAAGAATAGGCATAACGAATACCTTCGGTTTGATAAGGATTTGGATTGGCGTAATAGGAAACGCCCGTTTGCCAGCGCATGGTTTCTTGATAAAGGTCATATTCAGGCCCAATAAAAACACCCAGCAGCAAGCGTGTTGACGTGGCTTGTGTGGTGTCGAAAGCATCAGGCGCGGGTTCATGCTTGACCAAAGCAACACGGTTATCGTGGCCCACTTCAGCCCAACTCGACCCCAATCGACCAGAAAAGACAAGCCCCGCAGTGGCGTCCAGCGCCAGCGGGGCAAGCAGGAAAGAAAAGTATATCCCTATACGCATGGTTGACAATCCTTTTAAAACTCAGCGCCCCGAAACGGCACTGAGCTTCAATATTAGCAGAATTGTTCGGCCAACAGGGCGATTTTTTTTGTTGTGAGGCCTTTGGCACTGATACCCATGGCTTCTAGAACAGAGCGGGCGGTCAGCTTTGCCATGTAGATACGCACTTGACGGGGCAAGCGCTCACCACGGCCATTACGATTTTCTTCCCATTCGCGGATGCGAGAGTGAGTATAACGGGTGCTGAGGGCTTCATTCATCCTCTCTAAAGCTTCACCCAACGTTTTACCATTTTCATCCATTTCAACAGCCAGCCAGGCTTGAACCAAATTTTTTGCTTTCATCATGACAATACACCTTATAGGTAGATACTAATGCGAAATAGTATACTGGCTGACATGAGGTGATGTCAAGAGATATTAGGCTATTAGGCGCCCATCGCCATCACATAGAGGCTCACCACGCAAACCTGGGCTATTGACCACACCAGGCTACGGGCGGCGGCATAATCAAAAATATAGCAAAAACCATAGATTAACCGCGCCGCCACAAATGCGGCGGCCAAGATATTGACCTGTGAAGCCGTCACGCCGGTCTGCAGGCAAAACGCCACGCCCACGGCAAAGGGAGCGAAGTTTTCATAGTGATTCATTTGCACCCAATTTGCGCGTTGGCGCCAACCCTGCAAACCTGCCAAATACTCACGTGGCTTGGCATTATCGAACCCCTTGCCCGATTTAGCCGCCATCACAAAACCATAAGGCAATAAATAAGCAAGTAAGACACATAAAATCGCGATAGACATGGTGATTTCCTTCTATGATTCAAAAGCGGTTTTGCCGCCCTGAAGATTGTAAACGTCAAAGCCTTCTTCATTCAGCAATGCACAAGCCCGCTGACTGCGGCCGCCAGAACGACAGTAAATGACAATGGGCGTCTCATGAGACAACTCAACAAACCTCTCTTCTAATTGGCCCAGGGGAATATGCACGCCGCCGATATGTCCTTCCTCACGTTCATATGTTTCACGCACATCAAGCAATTGAAAATCGCGGTGCTCGCGTTGCCACGTTTTCAATTCGTCCGCCGTGATGGTATGCATGGTCATATTCATTTCCCCTTAAATTCTTCAGCCAATGCAGCTGCCACAGCAGGACGTGCGGAAACTGTATTGAAAAAGCGATCAATGTTAGGATAATCTGTGATGGGAATTTTGAAGGCTGACAGCCAACGCATCATCACAAAGCAGTAGGCATCGGGCAAGGTGAATGTGTCACCCAATAAATAAGTATGTCCAGAGAAATGCTTGTCTAACAGGTTCAATTTATTTTTCAGGCTGGGTAAGAATATCGTGTCTTTCAGTGCTTGTGGCACCTCCGAGCTGAATAATGGACCAAACCCTTTATGCACGTCCGAGGCCATGAAGCTGAGCCATTCCAACACACGGTAACGTTGAAAATCTTTCTGTGGGGGCAACAAGGTGGAAGGATACGTATCGGCCAAGTATTCTTGAATGGCCACGTTTTCAGTCAACAGTTCCCCATTATCGAGCAGCAAAGCAGGCACGCTGCCCTTGATATTCACCGCATAATAATCGTTGCCCGTGGCTGTTTTTTTTGTGTGCAAGTCAACCGCTTCATAGTCAAGTTTCAAGCCCAATTCATGTGCAATGATGCGTACCGATAAAGAGCAGGCACCTTTAGAGAAATACAGTTTCATCAAGAACTCCTTTCTGTTCGGGGAAATCTCCCGGCAGTATACCATTTTTTAAGCACCCTGACCCGAATGCGATCTTCTCGCTGCGCAAGCCAATCGACCCATTGCCAGAAAAAATAGGCGGGAATAAACCCGAGGGGCAAGATCAACAAACAAGCGAATAGATTCAACACAAAATAGCGCGATTTTTCAGTGAAGTAAAAACCAACAACCCCCATCATCACCATAACAGGGCCGCCAAACACCACGGGCCAGACGAAACATTCCCCAGATTTCACCATGGTGTGTATACCCAAAAACAGCATTGCAAAGTGCAAAGGTGAAGGTGTAAAGAATGAGATGATGCATCAGTCGTTCCTGCCGATATTTTCACCCATCCTAAAATACAGACAGAGGGATGTCAAGCGACGCTCGTCGATTTTTAGACTATCCTTTATAGAGACAATCTTATTTTTGGAGAATCACTCATGAACGTCATGAAATCTTTAGCAATGACCGCCGTACTCATAGGCTTAACGATGAATGTGGCCGTCGCCGATTGGTGTGGGTATCAAACTGGTACTCAACCAACCATCAATCGAGATCCTACAAATTTCTCTACGGTTGATGCCAATCAGGCAGAAAGTTACCTTGATCCAGCCATCCAAAAATGCAGGGACAATGGGGAATCCGTTATTGCAAACAACTTGAAAATTAAAAGAGATGCATGCCCCGCTCACTATGAAGATGAATGTGTCAGAGGATATGATGCTCTGTGGATGAATCCCCCACCAGAATGGGTCACCAAATCGGCCGAAGCTGAACAGTGTGATGCGGTTCCCGCCGGAACCGATTCTAACTGCGCTTGCCGAAACAAATTTGCCAAGGAAGCAGGGGACACTACTTCTACAGCCAATTTTATCAATGGTAGCACTGCGGGTCTTGTCAGTGGATTAAAAACGCTCATACCCGGATTGATCAATGATGTCAGCACGTGTCATACTCAAGGCAAGAGCAACTGTGACGTAGAATTGGTCGCGGCCAGAACTTGTTGCGCCCTCGTGAACGGTACGGACTGCGGCGTTTAACCAAGCCAATACCACAAAAAGAATCCCGGGCTGCCGAGTAGCCCGGGATTTTTTTTGAACGTGCAATAATACCTCCTTTTCATTCACGCTTTCAGCTCTTTATATTGTGCATTTGATCTATTTAACATTTAACAACGCTTATGAGACATTCAGTTTGTGCACAACACCATTATTTTGTGCGAGAATGTGCCATCTCACCACACACAATAATAAGGAAAACAGTGATGCATGAAAAAATCCCATATGACCAAATTTACAAGCAATTTTTCTCAGATCCCATGATGGTAAAGGCACTTTTATTTGGCTTCTTGAATGAGGACTGGGTACAAAATATCAATTTCAGCACCTTGAAACGGCTTAATACCAGCTATGTCACAGAAAATCTCCGAGAACGAGAGTCTGACATCATTTGGCGAGTTCAATGGAATGATGAGTGGCTGTATCTGGTGATTTTGCTTGAATTTCAGTCTACGATAGACCATTTCATGGTGGTACGCATCTTATCCTACCTCTCATTACTTTATCAAGATATTATCAAAGAAGACAAGAACATTAGGAAAAACATGATATTGCCCCCGGTCTTACCTCTCGTTCTTTATAATGGGGATGAACCTTGGGATGCTCCAAACAGTTTCAGGCAGCTCATCCCTAAGAACCTTCCTGAAACACTCAAGAAATATCAGCCAGACTTCTCTTGTTGGATTTTGGATGAAAGGCGGTATATAATAGACAAAGAGCATGAGGATAATATAGTTTCCGCACTTTTTTCTTTAGAGTGTGCCGAAACAACTGGCGAGATCTTGCTCATCACAAATCGTTTAACGAGAATGCTACAAGGTTCAGAATTTGATGGGCTTCGTCGTGCCTTTGTGGTTTACTACAAAAGACGCTACAAAGAAAACCTGAAAGACCCAGATGCTCAATTTAACACCTTAGAAGAGGTAACAAAAATGCTAGAAAATAATGACACATTCGGCGCACGTATTGAAGCACGCGCGAGACGAGAGGGGGAATTAAACGTCATCAAACGCCTATTAACGAAACGATTTGGTCCCCTCTCTCCTGAACAAGAGTCCTGTCTGAAAAATATGTCCGCTGAAAAATTGCTAGAGCTTTCCGATCTGGTGCTCGAATGTCATTCAATCGACGAAATCATTAACATGCAACATTGAACTAAGGTACAAAAAATATTATACAAACTCTTTCATGGAAGGAAAGAAAAATAAAATTTATCGTTCGTGGAGAAAAAATCATTCTCGATAAGGAGCTCGCTCGATTGTTACCGCTTATTGGTTCAAAAAATTATTGCGATGAATGAGCACGATGTTGGATAACATATTTATTTAAAAAAAAGCCTTTTCTATTAAATAGTGGTGGAATGTTTCATAATATTACATCTTTCATATGCACGTTGATCCGTTCAGTAATCGCATTGGGCAATGGGTAATGAGTAGTGAATGCGTTGGCCATCAAGATTTCTATCGAATCGTTTCACTGCCAATGCTTCTGTGCCACTCAAAATCCCCATGTCTGGAAGCTGATGAATGTCATGCTTTATTCTCCAGGCGCTAGAAATAATTTTCCTACACGCTTTTCATTTAACCAGACGGATAATAGATCGCTCATACCTCATCCTCCTCTTCATCTATTGTCCATCTGGGCTCTTCAGGGGCACTGCCATTGACAATCCCCTGGATCCTACCAATCAATTGCCGGGGAATCAACATTAACTCAGCATCCAATACACGGGCCATTTCAACGACTGTTGAAAGACGCGGATCGGTCTCTTCCTGCTCAATTTTCGAGACGTGCGACTGGGGTAGGCCTAGTTTTTTGCCAAATTGCGTCTGAGTGAAGCCTTGTGCCACACGCATCTTCTTGATAGATCGTATAATATTGCTCATATATTTGTTATAGCATATATTATAAATAGATAATATGCTTCTGCATATTATTTTTTAACCCGCGGACGGGTGCGGCTTGTATTTGGCGCATGCACCATTAACGGCAACAAAGAAGCTAAGGAAATGGTCTGTCAAATAATCGATTTTTGCAATATCGTTTCATGACGACCGGGACCTGTCGACAACAATACAATCGGCACGCCGAGCAAGGTTTCAATGCGTTCCAAATAACGTTTGGCATTGTCGGGCAAAGCCGATGCATCTGTTAAACCCGCGGTCACTTCATGCCAACCCGGCATGGTTTCATACACAGGTTTGCACTGGCTGAATCGAACGGTATCTGTCGGGGGAAATAATAAACGTTCACCGTCGCACTCATAGGCAACACATAATTTTACTTCTTGCAAGCCATCGAGCACATCTAATTTCGTGATACACAGGCCGGATAAACTATTCACTTGCACACTCTTGCGCATTGCAGCAACATCAAACCATCCACAACGACGACGCCGTCCTGTCACGGTGCCAAATTCTTTACCGACTTCAAATAAATGTTGGCCAATATCATCGCTGAGTTCAGTCGGCATCGGACCGGCGCCTACACGTGTGGTGTACGCTTTGGTGATGCCCAATACTTCATCAATGTACATCGGCCTAAACCTGCACCGGAAGTGACGCTGCCCGCGGTCGTGTTTGATGACGTGACGAAAGGATACGTGCCATGATCAATATCCAACAAGGTCCCTTGCGCTGCTTCAAATAATACCACTTTGTTATCACGACGCAATGTGTCCAACGTTTGACCCACTTCGTTCAATAAGGGCAATACCGCCTCACGCAAATCCAGTGTGGCTGCCAATAATACATCTTCGGCTATCGGCGTTTCATGGTAATAATGTTCTAAAATAAAATTATGGTATGCTGCCTGTTTGCGCAATTGCGTGATGAACTGCTCAGGATGCATCAAATCGCCCATGCGCAAACCGCGTCGCGCAATTTTGTCTTCATAGCAAGGGCCAATGCCTCGGCCTGTGGTGCCGATCGCTGCATTACCGAGTGATTTTTCTTTGGCTTGATCGAGTGCAATGTGTGTAGGCAAAATAATGGGGCAAGCAGGGCTGATCGCCAAACGAGAGCGTACTTCAACCCCCTTTGCTTCCAGCATTTCAATTTCTTTAAACAAAACAGGGAGCGAAACAACCACGCCATTGCCGATAAAGCAACGGGTGTGTTCGCGTAAAATACCTGATGGCACAAGGCTCAGTGCAGTGCGTTCACCATTAATGACCAGCGTGTGCCCAGCATTATGTCCGCCTTGATAACGAACCACGGCATCAGCCTTTTCCGTCAACCAATCAATCACTTTGCCTTTGCCCTCATCGCCCCATTGGCTACCGAGCACGACGATGCATTTGCCCTTTTTCATGTATTGTACCTCAATAAAAACATCTGTGTCGTAGCATGCTGCGCCCACGCCTTTAAGCATGCTGGACCCCTACACTATCTATGCCTACTGTTTGTTGAAATATTGAAAAAACTCGCCGTCAGGAGACAAGACAAACAAGTCATCGCCGCCTTGGAAAGCATCCTCGTAGGCTGATAAACTGCGCGTGAACGCGTAGAATTCAGGATCTTTGCCATAACTTTGGCCATACACTCTCGTGACCTTGGCTTCAGCTTCACCGCGAATTTTACGGGCTTCACTTTCAGCCGTCGCGACAGTGATACGCGCTTCTTCATCTGCTTTGGCACGAATCTCTTCCGCGCGACGTTCACCATCTGCACGGTGCGCAGCAGCAACTTGCTCGCGCTCTGCGCGCATGCGTTCAAACACGGAGCTGGACACTTCTTCGGGCAAATCAATCCGCTTGATACGAACATCCACAACCTGAATACCCAACGATTCAGCGCTTTCATTGATCTGTTTACTCAACTCTTTCATGATCGTATCGCGGTTTTCACTCACCACTTCACTGATTGTGGAACGACCAAATTGGGCACGTAGACCGTCAGATACTTTTTGTTCCAACAAATCTTCTGCACGGGTAATATACCCCCCTGTTGCTTTGTAAAACTGCGCGAAATCTGAAATACGCCACTTCACAAATGAATTCACTAACACGTCTTTTTTCTCAACAGTGACGATGCGAGAATCTAAAATGTCCAACGTTTGAATGCGTGCATCCAGCGTGATCACCTGTGAAATAATGGGCAATTTGACGTTCAAGCCAGGCTCATACAACTTTGCCTTACCCTCTTTGTCTTGCAACAACTTTCCAAGCACCGTCACCAAACCACGCTCAGTTTGCTTGATCGTAAAGGTACTGAAAAAGACAATCACCAATAAGACCACCACGATGACTGGCCAAGATTTTTTCAACATAGTATTCGCTCCCACAAAAATGAATCAGCGTGTGCGGCTGGCACGTGCACTGCTGGATACTGCGGCTTCTTGGCCCAGGTTCTTATTCAAGTCCACTGGACTTGGCGTACCGACTGAAGGCGGCGCCTCCGGTAGCGTCGTTGGTGTACGGCCCTTCAAGAGCTGATCCAATGGTAAATACATCATGGCATTCGAGCCTTTATTATCCACCATGATTTTGGGGGCATCCGCCAATATCCCGGAAATGGTATCAAGGTACATTCTGCGGCGTGTGACCACTGGTGCTTCTTTGTAAGCTGACAGCAATGCATCGAAACGAGCAACGTCACCAGCTGCGCGCAGCGTGGTTTCCCCGGCATAGGCACGTGCATCCGCTAGAATGCGTTGCGCATGTCCAAGGGCAATCGGCAAGATCCTCTCGCGATAAGCTTGCGCCTGGTTGATCATGCGCTGCTCGTCTTCTTGCGCCTTGATGGCGTCATCAAATGATTCTTTAACTTCTTCGGGCGCCCGTGCAGGTTGCATGGCCACGTCTGTGATGGTCAGGCCTGTGCGATACAGCTGCAGGGTTTGTTGTAACTGCTCACGAATGGCATCACGAACTTTAGCACGCTGTGCCGTTAAAATTTCGTCGAGGGTGGAGATACCCACGATTTGACGGATGGCACTGTCAGCAGCTTCTTCTAAGCTGTAAGACGGATCGACGACACTGAACAAATAATCTTCCAGGTTGCCGACTTTATACTGCACGGTCATTTCGACAAACACGATATTCTCGTCTTTGGTCAGCATCCGGTTGCGGTGGCGTGATGTATGGATTTCGTCGACATTGACAATGGTTTTAGAACGAATAATTGGAGGTAGCCAATGTGAGCCACGACCGACTTCCTTCACGAACTTGCCAAATTGAAACACGGCTGCACGCTCTGGCGGTTTCACGATGTAAATACCTGAACCCACGTAAAATAATACCAATGCAATCAGCGCAATGCGAAAAGCGCCTGAGAAGCCATTGCCTCCAGTCGATGACGCAAAACCAGGCTTACGGCCAAACAAACCGTCGAGCTTGCGCTTGAAGGCCAGTAATACTTTATCAAAATCGGGGGGGCCAGCTTCGCTGCCGCGCCAAGGATCGTTGTTATTTGCCACGAGCATCTCCCATGTGGTGAATATGACAGGGTGGATGATAGCATAAATAGAAAAAGGAGGATCAACCCATGCTATTCAAAAACCCGCCCCCTTAGAAAAAAGGGGGCGACTCGCAAAGCGAGTGGGGGATTTTAAATAAGTGCGCAGCCACCTTTTTAGAACGATTCGTCTTCAAACGTATCTGGCAACCCTTCAACGCTGACCGCATCACCCTGACCACCGGCACCAGCGCCACCCATTCTCACGTTGCGGGCAGGCACGACGGTCGAAATAGCATGCTTATAAACCATTTGGCTCACGGTGTTCTTGAGCAAAACAACAAACTGGTCAAATGATTCCACTTGGCCTTGCAGTTTAATGCCATTCACCAGATAAATAGAAACGGGTATCTTTTCTTTACGTAAGGCGTTCAAGAATGGATCTTGTAATGTTTGCCCTTTAGACATGATTTTTCTCCCAACACAGACAACTTATTTATTTTACTCATCACCCCTTAAAAAAGGCGAATCAAAAACGTTAACGGATAATAACATACTTTTTAAGAAATGGTCTAGAATTCCACATACTCTGGTGTACGCGCCTTCCGAATGCTCCAACGGGCACCCCACCCCAGCACGGTAGTTGACGCGCCGAATATCACGCCTGTCGCCATATGGGTGTGTTTGGGCTGGTCGTCTGTGAACCAGGTGTCATTGCACAACTCCCCTAGCCATTTCGAGAGGGCGCCGGCAGCCACATAATCATTCCCAGCAAATAGGAGAGACATTGAGACCATCGACACAAAAAAAATGAATGTCTTCTTCCTGTTAGGCAGCATCATACGCGGATCTCCTGATGAAATATAGGGATAAAAAGAATACACCCAACACCAGGGCATAACCGGCCATGACATCACTGAACCAATGCCGGGAGAGGCCAATGCGCGCGAAACCAACCAACACGGGAATGACAATCAACCCCCAACGAGTGAAACGTGATAAAGTCACGTACTTTAACCTGTCCATAAATAAGTATAAACCGCACCATAAGGTCGTTCGAACCACATGCCCACTGGGAAAAGAATCTTGTTCGGCGTTATAAGGCACTGGTCGGGGAGAGTTGACAATGTCTTTCATCAGTAGCCCCAGTCCCACCACCACGACGGCGATTGCCACGCCATAAAAAAGCGCCTTCCATTCCCGCTTGATCGCCAATATCAACAGTAATAACGCTAAGGCCGGATAAAACACTGAGGTTTTACCCAAAATAGCAATGAAAGTCAATGTTTCACTATAATACCTCGCCCAGGGCGAAACCGCATCGGGAGAAGCCAGCATTGACTGTTGAATGAAATGATTCAACGGAGCGGTGAAACTGTGCAGATGAGCGGTGTCATACCAGGCACCGGCAAATACCAGAACACAGAGGAAGAACCCCCACAATAAACGGTTTGATGTATCCATACGTCTTCTCAGCTCCTTTATGCCAATGGGGCGTTGACAATCACTTCAACGCGTCGATTAAGTTGTCGTGCAGCATAACCATTACCCTCAACCATCGGTTGACGATCGCCGACTCCTTCCACCCTCACAATACGACCGGCAGACACACCCGCCGTCGTTAAATAATCCGCCAAACGGCGTGCTTCACGCAAGGACACGTTTGCTTGCATCGCAGCACTCATCGTGCTGTTGGTGTGACCCACTACTGCAATCGTTACATTGGGATAAGCATTCAATAAATCCACGATGTGATTCAACACCACATAAAAATCTGGCTGTATGACCACATCAGGCACGGTTTCTACAAATAATTTATCTGAAGGTAAAATCAAATGTGTGCCTTCGCGACTGTCAGCAATGAAAATACCGTATTGGAGTAATGTGTTAAATTGATTGCCTTGCTCCACAATCACGCCCTCTGCCACACCGCGTTGTAAAGCAGGCTTTTCACTTTGAATCGCGCGACCGGGCGCACAACCCGTGAGGATCAATATCGATAACACCGAAACGATGCTACACAAACATGGCTTTGACGAAATCATTTTTCAAATTCTCCCACCATTCATTCAGTGTTTTCGGACCGGGTGTGCCTTTATCAAACGTTGGATCATAAAATTGCAAATAGGCCAACGTATAATTCAATACGGGGTTGATGATGGTACGATCAAGCCCGTTACGTACAAATCCTTGATTTGAAACAACCAGTAACACGCGGCGCGATGAGGGCTCGATCAATTTCACTTCGAACGAAAAAGTGGCTGTGTCGCCGGGATCACTGGAGCGATTGTTCAGTTCGACTTCCATGATCAAAAAATGTTTTCCATATTCGTCTAACAAGGAATTGATAGGCAACGGAGTTGAAACATCCACCCAATCTTGATCATTCACGCGTTGCGTAGGTTCTAACGCCTGCTTATTGATATAAACCGTGGGTTGACGCGTGATCACTTGATCAAAAAACCCTAAATGCTTGACCGCTGTCATGATGTAATCTTGATACTCAGGCCAATTCACCACACCATGCATTTGAACATCCACATAAACAAGCGGCTTATACACGTGAGTATCCAGACTGTGGTTGACGGCCACACGAACAGGCGCATCCGATGCTGCAGGCAAATACCCCACTGTGTCAGGATCGATTGGACTGAACATTGTCACGCAACCTGTTAATATCAACGCGATCAACATCATGCCTCTTTTCATCGCTACCTCCCCTGAAAATCAGCAAAACGTGGATTGGTACGATAATTCTCCAGAATTTCATCGAGAATGGTTTGCAAAATACTTTTAATGGATTGCTCGTTTAACAAGCCCGTGTCTTTTAACTCGACCATACGGCGCTCAACCACAGGCGCAATGGTGCCTCCTGGATACATGTTCGATAAAACACGTCTCGCGATACGCGGCCCGATACGATCATACAGTTGATTACGAATATACGCATCTTCTGCCGTGGTTGAAAAAGCCCATAATTCAACAGGGCCGATCGTGTTCGTCAATAAATGGGTATGCATGCCTTCTTTCGTGGCGAATTGTGCGAGGAATGTACCACCACCTTCTCGTGAACCATGCACCCGATGACGTAAGGCATATTTGGCGGTTTCGGATAAACCAAATATTTTCGCAGATTTTTCGATGGCTTGCGCAGGCGCATCCATGATAAAAATTGACGTGGCGAATTCAACCATGACTTCATCAAAATCATCAAGTGATTGCGATAACAATGCTACTTGCACTTTCCATTTGCGACCTTCACGCATATCCACAACGACTTGATCGCGAACCGCTTTTGCTTTGGATGTGCGGTGAAATTCATCCATCACAATGCGTTTATGATCTTCGCGGATTTCCATCACGCGGCCACGGTGATATGCACGATATGCTTCAGGCATGTCTTGTACATTTTCTACTGTCAGATAATAATCTCTCGCCATGATATACCGTGCCAACATGTACATCACCGCCGTTTGACGATCCGCTGCCTCGCCACCGGTTTTAGCGACTTCATCCAAATCGAGGGATACGACGCGCGCTTCCCCCAAATCAAATTGTGTGGGCCGCGCCAAAATCGGGTATTCACGAATGGCGCTAGAAATCATGCGATTGAAGGCTTCCACCAAACTTTCACCCGTGCTGATTTTCACGCGACCAAATAAATCACTGATTTCAGGAATGCGACATATCGTGCCCGCATCTGCCAGTAAGGGACTTGCGTAACGCTGCGCAAGCATGGCTTCATGAATGTACCCTTTCGCAAATAACGCATCGGTGATTTCCCACCAAGATGTATGTGAATCAATGTTCATCCCCAGCGTAGGCAACAGTGCATCAATGCGTTTTTCAATTTCAGGCGCATAACGGTTGGGGCTCAATTTATCAGAAAAATTCTTATACATTTCATCGATGACCATGCCCACCATATCCGTCATGCCATCATACGTGCGTTCCGATCCCAAAGGCGTTACCAATAAAGCAATAAAATTCACAAGAAAACTGCGCTCAATCGGTGTCGGAAAGCGTGCACCCAATTGGGTATCAAACGGATTGATGGAATATTCTTCTTGCATGCGCAATCGGTGATAAGCCGCCAAATGTTGCTTTGTCTTCGGCAATGCTTCTTTGATCAAAGAAATTAAGCCAGAACTCGACGGACCAATATCAATGATTGCAATGCGTGGCAAACGTTGCTGCCCAGGATTCAAACATAAAGCCAAATTAATGGCATTCGATAGAACTGATTTACCCGAACCCGGCCGCGCGTACACCAAATCGATCCACGTAGTTTGCAAGGAAGAACCCGGTTGGAAAGGCCAGGGTTTGCCATCGGGTGAACGAAATAGTAAAGCGCCATGTGTCCAAGGTGAGGCTGGTCGCGTGATAGGCAACATGTAGGCCACATCCGTCAATGGAGCGACAGAAGGTGTTGAGATGCAACTGGACGTCAAGGCCAAGGCGCTTGATAAAGTGGCGCCGTATGCATCACCCGAAATTTCAGCCACTTCACAATGTCCCCACCCTTGCACTGCTTTCGCCAATTCGGCGGCACGGATTTTTAATAAGGGTAGGTTGTCAGAAGGCGCCCAGGTGCAGAGAGCTACCTGCAATTTCACAACTGCATCGTCAGTGTTCGTTTGTATAAAACTGAGCACATTTTTCGCATCCGAAATTAACCGATTATTTTCACCGGCGAAACTTAAAATGGCGGCCAACGTGCCTTTCAATCCGAGCGAGGTGAGCCCATTGCTGGTCATCATGAAAGAAATGCGCCAGGGAATATTCGCCGCCACAGCACGATTGAATAATTGGGTGAATGATTTCACTTCCTTCGGAAATAAATCGATGAATAAGGGCGCAAAAATCGTATCACCAATACGCGCATATTTTAATGAAATATTTTCGCCATCTCTTGGCAGCAACTGCAATGACAGGGCAGGCCACATGATTTCAGAGGCATCATTTTTCAATCCCTGCAAAACCCGCACAGGAATGCGATCTCCGGGCAAATAGGGTTCCCATTCGCGGGCAGTGAATTTAGCATCAATCGACATACGTACTTGTGTAAGCGCAGTATGTACATCCAATAAATGGATGGTCAGCCCCAATGATTGTAATTCGTTCAGCATGGAGCGCACATAAGATTCATGTGATTCTCGCAATTCTGGAATCGATGCGAATAAACTTTGAGCATAACGCATGCCAGGTAATTTCTTTTCTTTGATCGTCGCATATTTTTTATCGTTGGCGGCCTTCAATTGTTGTTCGGATATCGCTGTCGGAAATGTCCACAAAACTAAAAACGTTTTTTCTTCCGAACAATAGCGCGCCATTGTTTTTTCACGTTCAGCAAATAAATCATCAAGCGATAATTCTAAACGCTCGGCTGTTTCGTACGCACCTGAAAAAATTTCTTTGATATTTCCGATGATATCTTCGTTATCATACGTGAACATCATTTGAGCGCCATATCCTGGCCGCGACATCGCGGTAGTCAACGCATGGGCCACGCCTTCATGCAAGCGCTGAAATTCTTCGCCGCCCACCATGAATTGTGCCCCTTCAATGCGGAACATGCTGAGCATGCCCCCATCGCGGGTGACCAATGTATGACGATTATCTACCGCTTCTAGATCACAATATGACGCTGCGGTGGCTTTGAAAGCTCCTGAAATCCATTCGAGTAATGTGTCGATTGAACTGAGGATCGGTTCCATGATCTCAGGCATTATTCATCCCTCCAGGCGCAAAATCTTCCGTGGTTAACAACTGCGGTATCACCGATCGCGACCAGTACTGTATCTGTTCGCCGAATGGTTTTGCACTGGGCAACAAGCGCACATATTTCATGACTTCCATGTATTTATTGGGATCAATATTGGGTGTATCGACCAGTGATTGTCCAAACACTTCATAGTCGCTGGATCCCTTGCCAAAAATCTCTTCAATCGGTTCTGAAAATTTAACCATATTTCGGTATAAGGCTTTTGCTGTTTCTGCAAAAGCAGATCCGCTGTCCATCGCACAAAACAATACCCGAACCAATTGGTTCAATTGCACTTGCGTGAGGTGCGGCAAATAAATCAGTTTGTGGCCTAATCCTTGTGCGCCCAAGAATAAACAGTGGGCGCACAATGAACAGGCGGTGACTAAATTACTGGGCACATTGTGCCGATAATTGCCATCGAGATTCACAATTTCTTGAAAACGTTTTCCTTGGTAACCACAAAATTGGCAGCGATAGTGATCTCGCTGCCAAATTTTAGGGGCATTTTGCTTGAAAGATTCCTGCTGACGGCGCCCAACGAATGAGCGCCACCCTTCAGGATTTGCCCGCAAGACCAAGGGATGCGGCATTATTGCGACCCACCAAAAATGCTTTCAGTTTGGTTTGCACTGCCCGCACCTTCTGTGGTACCAAATATCGTCATACCGGCTGTTTTGATCAGCTGTGGTAACCAAATCAACGCCGCTGCAATAAACACGAGCGCAATGGGTTGACCCAATTGCACTTGTTGTGGATTGTCCTTATATTGCTTGAATTTCATGATCGCAGCACCCGCAAAACCAATGCCGCCGATGTAGCATAATGAAATCATCACCAACTCAACCGCACTCAAGTTGCTTTGCACGTTTTCTGCCAACGTACCTAAGTTTGTTTCCTGTGCGAAAGCTGCCACGAAAGCAGACCCCACAAACAGGAGTAAACCACTCAATGTGGCATACACATGCTTCAGCGGTATGCGTTTTGTTAACAATGTAAACATATTCATCTCCTTCATTCCAACGATATCTAGCCGAAACCAAACGTGTTAAACAACACTTCAATCACAGCACCCATGTGAAAAGCCAATACACCCCCCACAATGTGGGTAATGCCTTTGCCCACAATACCTTGCGGCGCGCCTTGTTCGCCCGCCTTTGTTAAAAAGTACCATCCACGGATAAACGAGATCAGACCCACAATGGCCATGATATTTAACAGTATATTCCATATTTCGAGATAATCTGCATCCAAGTTCGGTGTATACGCAGTGGGGCTTGCACTGCCCCATAACGTGGCTGTTAACGCATCCAACATCACAGGCCACCAAATCAGTGCCACACCGGTGATGATATTCATCAGAGGAGCGCCCATTTCCATGGGATGAAACATTTGCGTGCGTTGATCAGAAGAATTATGGAACTTTCTGATGCCAATCATGATGAAGATAACCCCGGTCACATAGCTGATCGAGGCGACCAATCGCGCAATGGGGTCTAATGATTCCCCCAGATTGATGAGCATTTGCCATAAATCCATCCCGCGCTCCAATCATAACCGTTCATTACCAACCGAACGTCTCTATTTGGCCAATCTCGCGCGCAAATTCTACGTCGAAATGCAGCTGGGCACAACATGTTGCGCCCCTACATTTATGCGCTTTCTCCTCGAATTATCGCGCGACCTTGTCTCAAATATAGCCGTTCTCCATTAAAGCATATTTCCCTCTGAACGCTTACTCACTATCGCTATTGCTCACGAAACACAGCACGCGTACTGGTGACCACGCTGCCTGACGCAGCATCAATGCTGACGACACGGCCATAACCAGGGACTTCATCGCCTGGAATCACGGTGATCAATTCGCCCCGCTCGGAGCGCAGCCATGCTCGACCAGGGATGATGGCTTGCACCATCATTTTCACAGGAGAAGGTTCACGCATATGAGAAGCTTGCGTATTTTCATTGATGGCACGTTGTTGTTGACCCACGATATTCGTTTGCGTGACCACATCTTCCTTAAGACCTTGCACCTCACTGTTCAACAAACGCACTTGTTGTTGCAATTCATTGATGCGATCCAATTTGGTATCGAGTGCCTGCATTTTCTTGACCGCAGATTCCAGCGTTGCTTGCATGCCAGGTGTGCCGTTCTCCGTTGACAAGCGGTCTAGCCGTTCAGCCTGTTCCGTTGGTGTCATCGCCCCGGTACCCACTTGTGATAAACGTTGATCAATCGATTGCAATGCCATTTCCAATTTATCCAATTTCTCACTCACATCTGTGGTTGCAGGTGCGGCCATTTCGTTAGGTTGTGGTTGGCCGGCGCATTCACGAGGGTACCTGTTGAAACCACTTCGGGAGTTTGTGCCGCAGCATGCACGACTGTGCCAGGGACAACCATTTCTGTCATCATACCTGTTGAAGGAATCGTCACCGTGGGTTGCACACTGGGTAACCCTGAAGTCACACTGCCAGGCACCGGCAAATTGCTGGGCGTTGCTGCGACCACTTCAGGGATAGGAGTTACAGCCACCTCAGGCCTTTGTGTGACAGGAGCTACAGCTCGCACAGGTTTTGCAGCGGCTACTGCAGGAATAGGTTTGTGGATTTCAGCCATTTCTACTGGTTTTTCACCCAAAAAGAATTTCAACCCACCATATATCATGAGGGCTAATACCAACATCACGCCCAATCGCGCTGCGATGCGTTTCAGATCAGGCGACTTTTTAGCTGGAGGAGGTGTTTCATCCGCCATGCCGATGTCACCCAACTCGGGCTCTGCACCGCCGATGTCTTCAAAACTGGCTTCAGATTGAGGCTCATAATCAAACAAGGCATCATCACTCAATGATTGACCGGGTTTTTCTTCTGGAAAATCCGCGTTCATGTCCCCAAAAGGATCCGGTGACGTGGTTGGCGTTTTAGGGGGTGTCGATGCGGCGGTATTATCAGCAAATAAAGCTTCAAATTCTTCACCACTCGGGATATTGGCTTTCAACTTTTTCGGCGGCAAAGGTTCATTGGGGCTGTCAGCAAACAGTGCATCAAATTCTGCGCCCGTGGGAATACCTTCTTTTGATTTTTTAGGAGGGAGCGGTCCGCTCGGGCTATCGGCAAACAACGCATCAAAATCTGGATCTGGTGGCGTATCAACCTTTTTGCTTTTGGCTGCTTTCTTTTGAGGCACAGGCGATGACTCTGTGTCTGAACCGAGATCTTTCAGCAAGTCGTCTAGTGAAGGCGCCGTTCCAGTGTCACCGAATAAATCCGTTAACTCGGAGTAGTCCTCAACTTTCTTTTTGTCATCGTCAGTCATAATGTGCCCTATTTCATAACGGTAAGTTTAGCATCTATTCTCATTGCCATCATTGATAGCCCCCTAATGCGCCACCTTGACTGCTTGTCAACGTAGCATCTTTGGATAAGCGCGTTGAAGCAGCAGATTTAATCGGCATGGCCGGTGTTGTTGGCGGTGCAACTGGCGCAGGTTTTTCGCCCGGCGCTAATGGCGCATCCGCGCGCAAGGGTTTTTCACCCGTTGTAGGCGGTTGCTCGATTTTCAAATCAGACATGATCAACAAACCCACCCCTGTGCCACTGTCCAAAGTGACGGTCGGTTGAATGTTTTTCTTTTCCAAATCGTCCCCAATAGCTTGCCCCACTTTACCCAAACCAACAATGACTTGATCACGTGATGTCGCAGGCACTTGGCTGGCGATGGTCGCGCTGCCATCTGATGACAACGTGGGCGTTCCTAAACTGGTTTCCACGGCTTCCCCCATTCCTTGCAAGAAACTGGCTGCAATGATGGTTCCGTATTTTTCCAGCGTATGATTGTCAACAGACGTCGCCACACTGGTGCGAGACGTTTCGGGATCTACAGCAACCGCATCAATGGCAATACTTTGCGGCACTTCAGGCAAGCTGAGCACGTTGAATCGCACGAACAAAACTTGATCTTGACGTTGGAATGTCCCCATGATCCGCGCACCCTTCAAAGGACCTTCTGATACTATCCTCGCCAACACAGGACCTGGATCATCACTGTTCACTGACGTGTCGATCACAGCGAATAGCATGTCACCCGCTTTATGAACGATGGGTCCTTGACCTGCCGGCGGCAACCCATTGACATTGCCCGGCGCTGCGGGCGGTGTTGCCACAATTTCAGGTGCGATGCCGCGCACATACATCTGCGTAGGGTGCCCATGTTTGCATGATCGCCTGCGCTTGTGAATTCATTAAATTTTCATACGCCGCCAGTCGCGCTTGCTGATCCGCTAACGCTTGCGCATGTTGTTCTGCCGTCAACTCTGCATTGCGTTGTTCTTGCAATTTTTGTTGCTCAGCGATCAATCGTTGATACTCTGCTGCCGCACCTTGAGCGGGATTGATATTAGCATGCCCACCTTGGCCGGGTGACAAAGAAGAAATCATTTCGTGTACACCGCCCGGTGCAGGGCAAGGATTCCCCTGACGATCAACCCCTTGGCGGTTGCAGCCCAAACGGTTGTAGCCATCTTTATCGTACCCATCTTTATCATACCCTTGCTTATCGAAACCATCTTTATCGTAACCGTTTCTATCATACCCCTGTTTATCAAAACCGGCATCGTTGTATCCTTTCGCATCGTAACACGCTTTGCCAGATCGGTTTAAGCCTTGCTTGTTGCATCCATTTTTATCGAAACCATCTTTGTCATACCCGTCTCTGTCATAACCGTTTCTATCGACACCTTCTTTGTTATAACCTTCGGCATCAAATCCTTCTTTATCCATGCCAAATTTATCAACACCTGCCGCATTCAAACCATCGATGTTATAGCACGGCTTACCATTTTTATCATTCCCTGCTTTATTGCAGCCATTGCGATCGAAACCATCTTTATTGAAGCCGTCTTTGTCAAATCCACATTTATCATACCCTTCGGCGTTGAAGCCCTCTTTGTTGTAACACACCTTACCATCGGGATCTAAGCCGTCGCGATTACACCCATTGGCATCCAATCCTTGCTTGTTGAAACAGTCCACACCGAAAGCTTCAGCACAGGGTTTACCCTGGCGATCGAATCCTTGACGGTTACAACCATTGCGATCAAAACCATCTTTGTCATAACCAAAACGATCGAACCCTTCTTTATCGAAACCATTCCTGTCAAACCCTTGTTTGTCAAAACCGTTTATATCGTAACCGTCTTTGTCGTAACCTTTTTTATCAAACCCCATCGCATTGTAGCCATCGCGGTTAAACCCTTCTGCATCAAATCCCTTTTCATCGTAACATTCTTCCCCGCAACGTGCTTCCCCCAGAATACCAAAGCCTTCACGGTTATATCCCCCCTCTCCTTGATTGATGAGCGAGGGCACAGCGCTGGTGGTACCTGCTAAGGCTGCTCTGGCTTTTTCTTCATTCGCCAAGGCAACGAGGGGATCGTACACAACGCTGGGCGTGCCGGCACCTGGCAATGATTCTAAATGGGGAGACACACGTTTTGTGCTAGATTGACTCGCCTCAATCACACTGGGGGCACTGCGCGTGCCAAACCAAATCGCACCAATGGCAATCACGATCACGACCAGCACAACGACGAGCAGTGCACGTGATTTCATGTTCCCAATTTTCTCGAATAGGTTTGCCATTTAGAGCCCTTTCACCTGTAAAGTCGTGCTTCGTCCCTGATCAGACACTAGAACCAAGGGTGTCGGTGACAATTGATACACTTTGGTGCCATCTGGACTGGACATGGTGGCTTGCCAACCCGGAGATAACATCGTCAAGGAAGTACGCAATAACATATGATGTCCGTATAACCACGCTTGCGCATGCCCGCCCACCACTTCCAGCATTTTAGCATCAGAAGGGGCAACACCGTCTAATAAATTCATGAGCACAGGATTACTGTTGCTCGGCATCGTGCCCGCAATCATAGAGCCTGTGGCTTTAGGACCGCGACCTTGTACACGGAAATCCAAGCGATAATCCACCACGCGTTGATCACTCACCAAAGTAATCATGATTGGTGTGGGTAAATCACGTAACGTAACAGCCATATTCCCCGTGGCATAAGCGACCATGCCCCTGCATCATCATCACGTTGCTTTCTTGATCCCATTGGATATTGAAACGGGTGGGATCGCCGATGCTATACGACGCAATCGGCCAAGGTGAACCGGTTTGATCAATAAACACGATGGACGTTACATACCCCAATCCCAGTCGCACGACGGGAGGCACACTGCCGGGCGACAACATCACATTTTGTGTGGACACCACAGGACGCGGCGGTGTTGTTGGCGTTGTCGCAATCGCCCTTTGTGTTTGATCTTGAATGCCGCGCAATGCTTGAATTTGCTCGGGTGTCATGGGAAACATTTTTCCAGTCATGTTTTGAAAAGCGGGATCTTTCAACGTGCCCAACACCGTCGGATCAATTAACTGTGATGGCGCAGGCGCCAAAGTGGCTGCAGCGCCGCTGTTGCCCGCTGAAGCGCCCGGAGATTGGCCCAGCGTTAATGCAGGCGCAGAAGATGCGGGAGGAGGCACTTGTGCTGTGATGGCCACAGGCGCTGACGTGGATGTCTCAGGTGTTGAAACAGCGGGCGCTGGTGCAGGGGCAGCAACGGCAGGTGCAGGGGCTGGACCAGATTAAATATTGACGGCATGGCTGATCCTTCATCCGCACAAGCGCCCATACTTGCCACAGCAAGCATGCCCATGCAGATGATTCCCTTCAAGACTGTCTCCATATCGTCTCACCCCAACTTACCGTTCTTCTACCCGATCTTGAACCACGAACTGCGCAATCGCAATACCTTCTGGGTATTGTGTCGTTGGCACACGGGCCACTAAAATGGTGACCAGCACTGGTTGCCTTAATTCTTCACTGGCTGAAGTATACTTCACCAACATGGGGATTTGAATTTTCCAAGCGTAACGGCCTTGGATCAACCCTTGTTGGATAATACGAGGCACATCGGTCACCGTGGCTTGAACGACCAAGCGTTTCGCCACCACTGTGTCTAAGTTGCCCGACGATTTTAAAGCATCTAAAAAGTTCTTGAAGCCCGTTGCCGTGAAATATTGCTGTACGCTGTTCAAATCATTTTGCCAATCGACGAAATTGAAGGAATACGCAGAAACAGCCGCCCGCGTTGCCCAAACCAGCAACGTTTCTTGCGCAATTAACGGTTCTGTGAGGGGTTGAATTTCAATCAGTGAGCCATTGGTTTGGGTTGCAAAATACACAGGCGCAGGCTTTGTGAGGAATTGGATGATGACCAGCGCGAGCAAAGCGATGTTGACTATCAAAGAGATCAGCAAAGCGGTCATGCTTTTGCGGTAACCGTCCCGATAGAAATAATTACGGAAGCGAACCAATTCAAGCCCACTTACTTTCTGTTGTTCGGATTGTGCTTTAGCACCTGCAACCGGTTCCTTGTCAGCCATGTCGATCGATCCTCTGATGTCAATTTTTGAGGGCGCGTATAAAATCCCCCCGATTCGCTTCACGAATCTGCCCCCTTTTTCAAAGGGGGCGTAACCCTACAAGCATAGCTTAAACTCTGGCACGGTACCACCAAGGACGAGAGACCTTGTGCCGCCCAGCAAATATGCCTCGAAACAGCCGCAAGAATACCGTGACGGTAAAGCCGTAACGTTCCAGCACCATGAAAAAGGCGACGCCAATGACCGCCACCGCCAACGTCCACAAACGCGGCAGAAATATCAAGATCAGCAAAGGGAACAATGCCCGATAATCCACAATGAAAAACCGTACAGGGCGAGAGGAATCTCGCCAGTGCGCAGTAGGGCTTGGGACGATCGGGGGCATACGAAATCCTTAAGTCTTTGGTTTAGAGGCATCAGTGGAGGGCTGTGCTGTTTGATTTAATCTCTCAGCTGCCTTTTGGCGCAAATCATCTGGTGGTGGTACAGAATGGCTCTTCACAAATTGTGCGCCTGAAGGCATCACGGTACCCGATACCCTCGAATTTTCTTCTGCAGCTTTCACTGACATCAAAAATTCTTTGCCCTTCTTGGCGTTCGCAATCATCGCAGGCGTCAAAATATTATTTGGGTCCAGCGCTAAGATGACCGTGGCCACATCAATCGGCACAGCCACAACATTCAGGTTTTCAGGCCTGTGCATGATGTCATCAATCACAGCGTTCATCACTTTATTATTTCTCATATTGTCCTTCCTATTCACTTCTACTCAAATTCACTTTGTAACAACTCTGCACGTACTTCATCGGTAAACACCAACCATTCGCGCAACGGCACACGTCCGCCGTCTCGGGTTGGGATGAGCCGTTGCCAAACAACAGCACGGATCAATTCGATTAAATCCACGCCACGGCCATAGCGCTCTTCGGCGGGAAATGCGGCAATCATGCGGCGCAATGTATCGGCAACGCCATTCGCATGCACGGTGGTATACACCACGTGGCCTGTGAGGGCAGCGTCGATCACGGCAGCGATCGTTTCTTTGTCGCGGGCTTCACCCACCAAAATATACGTGGGCTTGCGGCGCAGCGCATTGCGCACAGCCGATGGAAAATCTGGCAAGTTGGCGGGGATTTCATGCTGAGCGATTGATGAGTGCACTTGTTCGACGTTATCATACACAAACTCAATCGGAGATTCATACGTTAACACTTTGCCTGTGTAATTTTCTAATACTTCTCGCATGATAGAAGCGAGCAAGGTGGATTTACCTGAACCAGTGGCCCCTGCAACGATCACAATGCCTTGATCGGGGATCATGGCTTCAGCAAGAGGTTCGGGCAAGCCCATGTCTTTCAAATGAGGGGGATCGATTGGAATACTGCGCAAGGTGATTTGAATGCCTTCAACACCTTCCACATGACAACCGGTGGCATTCACGCGGAAACGGTAACGTTCTGTGCGGGAAGGTTTGATTTCATAATGTGTGTCTAGATCACGACCGCTTAAAATTTGTGCGGTACCGTTGGCGCCGTAAATTTTGTTGAGGAGTTCGGCCACTTCTGTGTTCGATAATTTATGTTGCGTGATGCGGTAAATGCGGCCATGCACATCAGCGATGACTTTATCGTTGGTTTGCAAGGTAATATCTGACACATGGTTACGTACGCAGAACAACAGGAGTTCATCCAAATCGAGAGACGAGAAACGGCTGGGCTCCTTGGGATAGAGCAACTCCTTTTCTTGCAACTGGCCATGTATTTCACTGGCTTTCATGATATCTACCTCTGTTATAACGTCTGGGGACAACCCCCGCCCTTGCAGGGCATGGGCGGGAATACCCGCCCCTACACATCAATTCGCATCGTTGACAGTGGGTGTCCATGCATCACTGTTCGGCTTGAGTGAAGGCAGTGCTTTGATCGTTAAGATCCGATCATTCACTGACAAGGATTCACCCCCGCCGGTCACGCCCAAATCCCGTTGAGCCACTTGTGGCGCACTCACCATATTTTGCGCCAACAACATACGATACCTCACCATTCCTTGATAATCTCGCTTCAAACGTGCAAGGTTATCTTCATAAATCTGGTTCGCTAATGCCAAACCGCTGTCCCATCCTTCTATCACGCTCGCTTGCCATACTTTCTTTTCTTGATCGGTTGATGGCAACAGCGACACATCTGGCGGTGCAGGCCGCGTTTCGTCCATGACTAAGTATTCATGCCACGTGGGCGCCAGCGTCACAAACTTGGCCTGCTTGATAATGCGGTACGTCCTGTCGGCTACTCGAATATTTTGCCCGTCTGACATACTCATGTCGTTCCGGCTTTCAAGCATAACCGGGGGCAACACCCCGCCGTCCATTATCATCGCGTGAAAGTTGAAAACATTATCGAGATGGTCTTCTTGCATAGCGACCATTTCATTAATCTCTTGACCTCTCACGGCCAATGCCGTCCTCGCACTGATGCTCATGGCGGTATCCCTGATCGCCTGCATCCTAATATGGTTCGTCTTCCCCTTAGACTTTGTCAGGCCTTCCTGGCGAGAAAGGACTTGTAAGTCCTTGAATTCTTGAGGACCGATCTTTGACGTGCACCTCTACCTCATTCAAGGCTAAAGGGTTGGGGGCGCGAACGGAGCCACAACCTGCCAAGGAGAGAATCACGCATATTCCTATGATTAAGTTTGGCACATAATTCATTTTTTGCACGTTCCTCTATTGAGCTTACTGTAACCCGGGTGGTATGTGACCTACCAACAAACAAGATTTTCCTGTTACACCCCCCCATTACAAGGCATGAGCGCAAAGGCGTATACCCCCGAAAGCGGAGCCGCCCCTACAGGCGGGTAGTTACAAATTTACAAATAATGCAATTCAATGACGCCCGATGTTGGAAATACAACCACGTTCGCACGCCCGTTGGCTTGACCGCGTATATCCTGCAATAACTCGTAGGCCATCGTATCCTGTCGATCCAGTGTCACCAACACAGGAATGGCGGGCTCGTGCCCCAATACTTTTAAACGCATTTGGCTCGCTTGAGCGATCTGTTTCAACACAGGTTCAACGGGCCCCGACCAATCAATCGTGATCAAACGTGTCAACACAAGTGGCGGCGCAGTGTCTTCCTCCCGCACCAATTTGTTTTGAACGTTCTTCACATTCGCCAAATCATTCAGTGCACGACTGACCGACGTTGCAGCCTCGGCCGTGTCCACCATCGCGGGATCAGAGCGCTGCGCTTGCATCGCAGGATCTTGCGCGCATCCGAACAGCAAAAACAAAGTAATTAAACCAACCATTTTATTAAACATAATGCCCCACCATCAATTCACCTAATGTGCTTAGTATAACTCAGGGTTTCATATTTGTTATGCTAAGATGAGAGGTATAACTGATGGAAGACTGAAAGCATGGTCGATTTTGGCAAAACACTGGGACTCGTGGCCCGTGAAATGAAAATTGGGTTTACCCTTCACGACAAAACTGTCGCCGTAGACAGCGTGTTCTCAGAAACAGGGTTGCTACCCGCCTTTATCCGCCGAGCTGATCGTCTTTGCAATTTTTGTATGGGGTATGGGTTGGGCGTCACATTTGACCCTTCCGAGAATGCACAATTGGGC
The DNA here is from genome assembly GCA_963848305.1 of uncultured Gammaproteobacteria bacterium. Classification (GTDB taxonomy): domain Bacteria; phylum Pseudomonadota; class Gammaproteobacteria; order JABCZS01; family JABCZS01; genus CAWKDC01. The sequence continues at coordinate 926,079 of CAWKDC010000001.1, forward strand.
ATCAAAGCAGTCTTCAACAATGACGTCCCCAATGTGCTGCGCTTGATGTGCGCCGTTGAAATTTTATATGAACTGGCAGAAGCCGCACGTAACAGAACCAGCATCCCGCTGGACGATTTAATGTACGATTGATCAGGGACAAGGTATGGCAGGGCAGCAGCAACAAGGGCAAGGTCAAGAAAATTCGATGGATCTCCTCTGGGGAGTCGTGTTTTTGGTCGCTGTTGGTTTGGTACTCTGGTATTTCGCCCGTGTGCCCATTTTAAAATTCATGTTCAATGTCAAGCTTGCTGAAATTTATGCGATGAGTTTTTTCACAGATTCACTCATCCCGGCAAGAAAAGCCATTTTGCAATATTACAATGACCCCAGCGTGCTCGCCTTTCAACAAGTGCAAGAAATTTTCTCCTACATTGGCAATGTCGCCCGTTACCCAATTGCCGCGATTTTAGGGATTTTGTCCCTGGTCGTCTTTTTCAAACACCCTTTACTGACGTTCAAAACGGTGTACACCATGGAAAAATTGCGCAAATCTGAAAAAGACATTTGGCCGCAAATCAATCCTACCCTGAACCTTGACCTGGTCAACACCGATATCTTTGAAGGTGCCTGGGCCATGTCTGATAATCCCATGGAATTTGCCAAAAAATATCGCTTGATTGAAGAATTGCCCGTACCGATCGACCCATTCCTTGCCAAACGTGGATTGATCGAAATTCAAATCATTCCTGATCGCGCCCGTGCCGTGTTCATCAAACAAATGGGGCCGGTGCTGGATGATCTGAACCAACTTCCCATCCACACCAAAGCTCTCTTTGCCATTTTTGCTGCACATGCCGTGAATGATTTGAAAGGCGCCAATGAGTTGAAACTTAATATTGCACGTTCCAGCGCCAACGGAAAGCCGGATTTCAAAGGTGCCCAAGCATTGCTCAAAAAACATTACAACACGAAACCCATCGCCAAAATTTTCAGTCAACATGCGTATGTATATACGATGATGATCTCGATGCTAGAGTATGCTCGCACAAATGGTGTATTAGCCACAGCAGATTTTTTATGGCTCAAACCGATTGATCGCCCCCTGTGGTACATTTTAAATTCAACTGGACGTCACACTCCTTTTTGTGAAGTCGGGGTCCATTCGCTCACTGGAAAGCTGAAAAGGCTATGAAACGCAAGGTGGTACGCCCCATGGTGGATCAAGCCATTAAGGCGCTCAACGAGGCCGTTAAAATTATTATTTACACGCGAGATGAAGACTGATGGCCAAAGGGATTCGAGGATTAGAAGAACGACACGAACAGCGGCAGCAACAGCTGATCCGTGACACGCGTCCTTTATTTTCGCGGTTTCTTGATTATTTGAAGGATCCCAACTCTGCGATCGTCATGATGTTTGCGACCGCCGCCGCGACATTTTTTTTACCGTCAGTGAATGACATCATTTTATTGATCGGCATTCTTTTCTTCACTATTTGCATGACCGGCCATCGTTCACTCCCATTTCGCATGCCCGAACATTCGAATATGATGGATGACAACGATCCCGCCCCTGGCTCTAAGAAAGCACGTAAAGCCCGGGGCATTTGTTTTTTCGGCAATGAACAACACACCGGTCTTGAATTGTGGTTTAACAATGAAGACATGCGGACACACTGTCTTATTTTCGGCTCCACCGGCTCGGGTAAAACACAAACACTGCTGTCACTCTCTTATAACGCGTTGATACAAGGCAGCGGATTTATTTATGTCGATGGTAAGGGCGATAACAGTTTATTTGCCCAAGTATTTTCCATGGCCCGATTCATGGGCCGTGAAGATGATTTATTGCTCATCAATTTCATGACAGGCGCACGGGACATCATGGGTCCTCAAAAAACACGTTTATCAAATACAATGAATCCTTTTTCTGTGGGATCATCCGGTATGTGCGGCCAGCTGGTTGTCGGGTTAATGTCCTCCAGCACAGAAGGCACCAATAATGGTGACATGTGGCAGAACCGTGCCATTGCATTCGTCGAAGCGCTCGTGAAAATTCTCGTGTACATGCGTGACCGCGGCGATATTTTGCTTGATGCGCACACGTTCCGAAATTATTTCGTGTTGCATAAATTAGAAACGATTGCACTCGACAAACGTTTTCCGATCGATGAAGAACGCAGCGTCAGCATTGATGATGCACCCGAATTGGTACTTCAACCTCTGGTCAACTATTTGAATACACTGCCCGGCTTTGATCGCAATAAAAAAGGCAAACAAAGTGCTGAAGCACTCGAACAACATGGTTTTATCACCATGCAGCTGACACGGACATTCACGTCATTGGCAGATACGTATGGTCACATCTTAAGAACTGAATTACCTGAAGTCGATTTTCGCGACGTGGTATTGAATCGACGCATTCTCGTCGTCTTGTTGCCCGCACTCGAAAAGGCACCCGAAGAATTGGCCAACTTGGGTAAAATCATTGTGGCGTCGATCAAAGCAATGATGGCCTCAGGCTTGGGTGAAGAGGTAGAAGGTACATATTTGCAAACCGTTGAGCGAAAAATCACGAATGCACCGACGCCTTTCGTCTGCGTACTCGACGAATACGGCTATTATGCGGTGAAAGGTTTTGCTGTTGTGCCTGCACAGGCCCGTTCTCTCGGGTTCTCTGCCATTTTCGCAGGTCAAGATTTACCCGCTTTCCAGAAGGCCTCAAAAGAAGAAGCCCTGTCTATCGGTGCAAACACCAACATCAAAATCGCGATGAAATTGGAAGATCCCACAGAAACCTGGGAGTTCTTCCAAAAAACAGCCGGCGAAGCATTGGTCACACAATCGGGTGGCTTCCAAACCAACCCGGACAGCGTCAGCGTCAACTATGCGGACACACGCAGTGCGCAAATTGAAAAACGTGCACGGATTGATTTGCTCGATTTGAAAGATCAACGCGAAGGGGAAATGCACATCTTCTTCAAATCACGCATTGTGCGCGCCATTTCATTTCATGCTGGCCCAAAACCTGTGAAACACATGAAATTAAATCAATTTTTGAAAATCAAAGCGCCTCCAGAAGAGGAGTTGATTGAAACGAATAACCGTTTATTTTATTTCCAGGAAACTTTTAAAAATCCTGCTAAATTGCGCTCACAGACATTCAACGTGGATCCTGAAATCCAGTTTCTGATTGATTACATGCATGCACATGTCGAGATGCCGAGCAGTCAGCGCGCCGTCATGGCATTCAAATCCTATTACAATAAAGAAAATGAACATGTGCCGCAAGTCGATACCGTATTGGAAGCACCTGTTGAAGGCATGGATATCCTCACTCAGCCACAACCTTCCGCTGCCGATCTGGAGCGCATGAACCCCATGGATTTCATGGGCATGCCTGCTTATTCCGGGCCATTGGTCGATAAAGTGGAAACGCGTAAAGACATTGAACGGATTGAACGTTATTTCGGAGAACCACTGGCACGCGCCAGTGCGAATGCCACCCGCTTACTGCGTGATTTGCGTACCGCGACGAAGTATCCGCCGACCAGCAATGTACCTGTGGTCGAACGTGAAGAAATATTACGCGCGATGCGGAATGTGAAGGGGTATTTGGAGAAGTTGAAAGCCGAATAATTGGCCTGTTGGAGGGGCGCATATTTGCGCCCCTCCAATGGAGCGAAGATCACCCCCACTACTTCCTCCCAAGCAGCTTCTCGGCATCGCTAATCCCACCGCCGGCTCTACGCTGCTGGCTGCGTTCGTATATCGCGCGCTTGTGGGGATCTTTCTTGAAGATCTCCTCTCTCTTTTCTTTCTCTTGGTCAGAATCACCCTCAGCGCCCGCCGCTTGAAGCTCAATATCCAGATTTGCTTCAGCCATTTGCTCTATGTTAGAAGCAGCACGGTACATATCGGCTTTCTCAGGAATAGCGTAACCGCCAGCAGCAGCCCCTGCGCCCGCTTCCACGCCCTGTTTCGCCGCACCAATGGCTTCTTTCGCGCCTTTCACACCCATGGATTGATCGCCAATCCAAGCCAATACACGGTTCGGGACGACATTAATCAATGAATAAGCTTCTGTGATCACAAACGTGAATGCACCTGTATACGCAGTTAAAATCGCCACAAACCCAAACATATTGTCGACACGGAACGATCCGCCAATGATGGTTAAGAAACCGATATTCAATATTTCAACGACAATCCATGACACAATCATCGCAGCAGCCAAACCAATGATCATCATGGAAGGACGCAAAAATAAATTCAGGATCAACATCAACGCAGGCGCAGCACGTCCCCACACCTCGCTTTTGGTTTCAGGGAAAATCAACCCGATCGAGACCAAAGGCGCTGCCGCCACCGATTCCACACATTGCAATAACCAACCAATCACACCGGTGAGGAAAGTCATGTAGGGAATCAGTGGAATAAACACACCCAGTACCGCGCCATTGGTGTACATAAAACCGGCCAAGGCGAGCATCAATGGGGCGAGCACATACGTCACAACCCGCATCAAATTAGCACCAGGACTGATCCACTGAGCAAATGAAGCACTGATGGTCGCAAGCAATGTGGCCATCGTCATCGCCACCATCATCGTGACCGCACCCGCCTGAAGAGATTCGCCATAGAGCGCAGCACGGCTGATCGGATTTTGTGAAGCCAAGCCGGAGATTAATGTGGGTGATTCTCTGCTCTCACCTGTCAAGTATTGAATATACTTGTCAATTGAGCTGATGGTTGCACCACTTAACGGATCACCTCCCGAGTTTTTTTGCACTTTTTCACGTAATTTTTCCACTTTCTCTTTGCTGATGGGTGAATGCGAGTTGCGCTGCAGGGTACTCTGACCTTGTTCCACCATGTACTCTGATCCGGGAACGCTATACATCGCGGCAGGCTGGGTCGTCAGGTAGGTTTGATAAAATTGTTTGGCACGTTCATAATATTTGTGGGGATCTTCTCTATCGGCCACATCCACACGGGACAGTTTATTCTCGGGGATCACAAATGTTTCAACCAGCCTTTCATTCATCCCGCGGAAATTGGACAACACCGCAAAATAATTCCCTGCGAGCATCCAACCATATTGTGCGTAAGGCGCCAACGAATATTCTTGCGCAGGAGATCCTGGCTTGAAAATTTTCTCATAACTCACGATATACCGAATGTACGATTCCATAGATTGTGCCGCATCAGCATAATATCGTTTAAATTGCGTGGGATCCTCCGCTTCGGAGCTGCTCACAATATAATTGGCGACTTTTCTCAAGTTTTTGGCGGCATTCATTAATCCAAACATATACACGTTTGCCTTGGACATGTCTTCTGCCACTGCTGTATCGGCAGGATCCGTACCTGCAATCGTGTAGCGTATGTATCCACATTCAGAGCCGCGACGCGCATCGTTGATGGGGAACTCATGATCGTATTTGCTCTGATCACCAAACATCAATAAATAGTAGATCGGCGCTTTAGCATCGGGCTGTTCACCCAACACCACGTAGGGTTCCCTGCGACGGCCGCCTGCATTTTCAACCGCTTGAGGATCTTGATTGAAGGCTTCCACGCACACCATGCTGCGTAACAAACCCAATTTGGCATCGCCAATCTTCCCGTAAGGCGTATCGATGTTCACATCGGATTGAGTCGAGTAGGTATAATTCATGTTGTCATAACTGAAAATCGTCGCGGGCGTTTGCGTGCTGTTCACAGCGATCGCACCCCCCTTGTCAAAATAATCCACCATGTCGGTTCATAGTGTGTCGGCAGCACCCACACCATTCAGGATCAGCCACATCACAAGATATTGCGCCAAGCAATAACCGGAACCCGCTTTGGGCACCAATAACGCAATGCCCACAACAATGCGGATCGGCATCCACATCGCATTCCATTTTTCACCGAGCGGTTTCCCTTCGCTGGCACTGTTCACTGCGCCCGCAGTGAGTGTGTAGGTCACAATGATGATCCCCACGACCAACACTACCTGGTTGAAAATGCCGAATAAACGTGCCAACAATTGCATGTAGGGGCTGACAATCGCGCCTTTAGAAGGAACCAAATCACTGCCAAAAATATTGGCGAGGTACCACAGGGATAAATCTTTACTCGTGGGTGTGAAAAAATCAAGGTTGGGCATGTCAAATGCAAGCGCTGTGGAAGCGCAGAAGCATAAACCCATTATCAGGGCAAGACGGTACATCCCGATCATTAGGTGGCCCCTCCCTTACCTTTCCCTTCCTCTTCCAGAGCCTTTTTGCGTTCCTTCATACTCGCTTGACCACGGTACATATCCGCTTTCTGCGTAAATGCAGCGCCTCCAGCCACGGCACGGCCGCCGGCTTCAGCGCCTTGTTTCGCACCACCAATCGCTTCCTCAGCACCCTTGACGCCCATGGATTGATCGCCGATCCAATGCAAGACGCGGTTAGGCAGGACATTGATGAGGGAATAAGTTTCTGTCACGACATACGTAAACGTCGCGACGTAAGCAGCCATGATCGTCACAAATCCAAACATATTTTCCACGCGGAAAGTACTGCGAGTGAGGGTGAGGAAACCAATATTTAATATTTCAATCACGACCCAAGTCAAGATCATCGCAGCCGCAAACCCGATGATCATCAAAGAAGGGCGCAAAAATAAATTCATCGTGAGCATGTATGCGGGTGCAGCCCTGCCCCAAATTTCTTCTTTCGATTCAGGTAAGACCAACCCTACGGCAACCAAGGGTGCTGCCGCCACCGATTCCACCACTTGTAATAACCAACCCACCACGCCGGTTAAAAAAACAAGATAAGGAATGAGGGGAATGAAAACGCCCAGCACCACCCCTTCACCATACATGAATCCACCCAATGCGATAATCAGGGGAGCCACAATATTGGTAATACCTGCAAACCCGTGCCCAACGGGATTCATGGCGCCATAAACAGATGATGCGAGAATAGTGGCCATCCACACGGCTCCCAAACTGACCATTAACCCAATGGCTGCCTCTGTCAATAGTTTTCCGTAAATAGACGCCTCAAGGATCGGATCTTGGCTGACCAACCGGCCGCCGCCAGGATTGCCTGATAAATGCTGAATGAATTCTTTAACAGCGGCTGTCGTCGTAACCGATGTGGCATTGGGATTATGATGACCCACGGCTTCTTGGAGCGCAGCCATTTCATCTTCACGCAAGGGTGATGCGGTGCCGTTTGGTGATGAAGTATGTTCACGCTGCCAATCCGAATCTGGCGCATCGTACATGGCCTGTTGGTTGGTTTGAAACTCAGTGAAAAAGGTGTCAATGACAGTTTTAGATTGTGAATCATGCCCCTCAATCCCATTCCAAACGGGAGCCGAGTAGGTGACAACAGTCGGCGCTTTCGAAGACTCAGGCCGCACAAATGTCCCGCCCGACATGGCCGAGCCGCTGCCACAACCTTGACGGCCGCCCCAGCAGGATAAAGTCGTGTAATAATTACCTGCCAAAATCCAACCATATTTTTTAAAATCATCTAGATCTGATGTCGGCGTTGAGGTGACTGGTTTTTGCAAAATTGGTTGGTTGCGCACGATATCGTTGATATAAATTTGCATGGCACGGTTGGCATCCGTGTAATATTCAGACCATTGTGTATCAGGTTTATTTTGGGCAACGGCCTCTGCCAACGCCCCCGTATTGCTGGCCAGCGATTGCAGCGCCATGCCATACACCAAATTCACAGTCGCCTGATCCGCAAAGGTAATGCCTTCTTCTTGCATTTCTGTTGACGTCAGACTGGATTTAAGGGTGACATAACCACACTCGGCTCCGCCCTCTATTTTATTATTTTCGTAACGAAATTTTTCAGGATCACCAAAAATCAGGAAGAATTCAGGAGGTTGATCAGTCACTGGCGTTTTGGTGTACATTTTAAATTTTTTATGTTCCCGATCCTGCTCAGGCTGTGCATTGAACTTATCCATGCAGGCATCACTGCGCAATAAAGAAACCTCATGCTTAACCGCCGGAGAGCCTACTGTGCTATTGGCCAATAATGCATAGGTATAATTCATGTTATCGTAGGTGAATGGGGTGGAGTTTACCAAATTATTGGTCGTAGAAGACGTATAAATCATGCCGCCACTTTTAAAGTAATCGATCATCGTGCTCCATACCGTGTCGGCAGCGCCAATGCCTTGCATCGTCAGCCAAATCACGACATATTGCGCCATGCAATAACTGGAACCCGCTTTGGGGATCAACAGACCCACACCTGTGGCAATGCGAACGGGGATCCACAAAGAGCCCATTTTCTCACCCAACGGTTTTCCTTCTGCCGCCGTATTCAACGTACCGATTAAAATCGTGTAAACCAAAATAATCAATGCCACGGCCAACACCACGGAATTGAATACACCGAATAAACGGGATAATAATTTGATGTTGGGGATATTTTCCCCAGGAATTAATTCGCTGCCAAAAATATTGCCCAAATACCACAGGGACAAATCCTCTGGAACGGGCGTGAAAAGCGTAGGGAAGCTCGGGGCAGCCAATGCAGCTGTGGCGAATAACATCAGTATCAGAGCACTGATCACGCGACTCGACATATAAACCCCCTGCTTCTTTAGAATGAAGATCGTAAATATTCTTGAAATGTGCAACCCAATTTACGTTGCTTTAATTGAAATAACCAAAAATGACTGCGAAATGCATACGAAAACGCCATGAGCGCCACCAAGAACGCCACAAACATCCCCGTCCAATAGGCGTGGAATGCAAGCCATATCGCGTAAATGATCACGCATACCCCTGAGACCAAATACAACAAAGTTTGGATCAAAAACATTTTCCGGCGATCGACCAAATCAGATTCAGTCAATCTCAAGCGTGCAACCGCTTCATCGAATGTTTCTGAAGGCACCTTTCTCCTGTTTGCTCCGAAAAAAAACTGATACAAAAATATCTTTCATCAAATTAAAGACACCGACCGCAATGCCAATGCCCAACCAATCACTCAACGTGTTCTTGGATTTGATCAATCGCCTTTTGAAAAAACCTGCCATGATGAGGTAACCTCCCCGTAACGTTGTTGCAATGCCAAGAAAATCAGAACGCCACACAGCGTCAATGTGGTGGGGATATACGCGGCAGCAGTCAAAGCCAAGCCATACACGCCCAATAGTCCAAAAATAGCATAAATAAAACACAGGGCTTTAAAAAATTTGGTGAAATTTTCCCGCACGCGCCGCTCACGACGGCCTAACGTATCAGGCGACATGTCCACCATGCTGCGCATCCATAATCCACCGTTTCTCATCGCGCACAGCATGCCCGCTACCAGTAATATCAACACAATACTGAAGCCATTAAATGAGAATTGTGCCAACGCATCCGTGATCGGTGTTGTGGCAAAATGCAATTGCGGCACCCACGTCCAGAATTCAGCATTGATCGATGGGAACACTGACAAGAAAAAAGCGGCCAGCGCAACAGGGACGATCAATCCCACGATCAACAATGTTCGTGAGGTCAACAATTGTGCCAATAAAACACTGAGTGGCGCAACCATGAAGAAGCTACAACCAATGATTAAGGTGGGCCAATTGCGCGCAACTTTATCGAAAGACGCATAGTGTGTGTTCAAGCCTTGCGCCAATTGATCTTGCATCCCATCCGGCAACCCCAACAAAGCGAATTGTGTAAAAACCCATGTACCGATCAAAAAGCCCATTAACGCGACATACAGTAATGGCATGCTTGTGTCCGTTTTTTTTGCGTGATTCACCATGCGCTTGAAAATGGAAGTCGATTTGTTTAACGCAAAAATGGAGAATAAAAACAAGAAAAAACTCATTTGCGGAAAAGTGAAAATATGTTCAAAACCGAGCAGGCGACTGCTCAAGTACAACAATTGTTGCGTGACCAAAATGATCAACACACTCACCAAAAAAATCACGCCCCCAATGGCCACAAAATCCAAGAGCCAAGGCAAGATATCTTTCTTCTCATAAAAACGCAACAAGAAACCCGAATAATGCCGTTGATGTTTCAACCAGCGCGCGGCCATCATGCACACCAACGCAAATAACCAGGCTTGCAGGAATAATCGAATGACATACGCCATGCTTTCTGCCCCGGGCAATGTGACCCAGAGCGCTGTCTCAGTATCGGTGGCAATGAGGGGTTGGAATGATAAGCTGAAATAAGCAATCATGAATAAGGTGACCAAGCTGCCGAGTGATAGCGCAATGATTTTGCCGATCGCACTGACAGGATGCATGGTGTTATTCGACACGGATGGATTTGATTGATACAACATTAAAAACAAGGGCACCAATACCACAAACAAACTGGGCAACCATACGTTCATCACCCTGTCGGCATACATCATGAACGCGAGCGGCACAAGGTTCATGGCAATAATCGCTGTCGCCCAGGCCTTCGGTTTGAGTATTGGCAACATCTTTGGATGCATATCTACTGTCCTATGGTTTGATTCATGAGTTCTTCAGTATTGACTTCCGATCCCACCGCCTCAGCCTGTGCACCTTGTGCATTCAACTGGGATAATAACGCGACCTGTGCAGCCATCAACGCTTCCATGCGGCTGGATTGTTCATATTTTTTCACGTCTAAATAAATTTGAAGGGCTTGTATATTCGCTATTTCACGCAAAACGCCAGCTTGAGATAATTTATTCATCGCATCAGACCAGTCTGCATTGGCATAACGACGCGATGCTTCAAAGTTGATCAATTCCATGAAACTCGCTGCACCATTGCTGCCAATAGGCAAGTCTTTTGCGACATCCGCAATGCGCTTACGTTCTGCAAAAATGGCCAGCAAAGAATTTTGCGCAACCGTCAACGCAGGTTGTTGACGAAAAGCCATATTGAAATATTTTTTTCCTTCCACAGTAATACCGTCTGAAGGATCTTTCTTGTTTTCATATACTTTTTCAGGATTAAAATCGAAAGGTTTTGGATTCGACAAGTTGATGATGTACTGCAAAGCAGCATTCTCTTCTGTTGTATTGGTATACGCCAATTTGTCCAGTAAAAAATACGCCAAGACATCATTACCTACTCCGGGGTTTTTGTATTCACAAGCTTGAATATTATTTTTATCTGTTTTGCCACAATAAGCCAAACGGGCACCATAATAGTTGTCGGCAGATTGTTTTGGGGTGTAAATATTATAATTTGCAAAATCCCTCAGGCGTTGCTCTTGCTCAATGGAACTGATTTGCTCTGCAGGTAACATATTGCTACCCATTGCTTGAGTGACATCCAAATAAGGAGGCCACATATATTGCAATAAATTTTGTGCGCCTGCATTTTCAGCAGAGACCACGCCCAAATAATATTTGAGATCTGTGAACAATTCTTTTTCAGCATTGATCAGATCATCAATGCTGCTGGCTGCTTGTGCGGGAATAACGCTGGATAAACCCATTGATACTATTGCTAGCGATAAAAAACGCTTCATGCTCATTGTGAGACTCCTGTACACACTACTTTAGGGACGCCCATGGAATAGACTGTTTTACAGACTTTATTCGTCCACTGGCGTGGACCGGGATCAAATTTTACTTCTCGTTTTAAAACGCCCGCTTCGATGCGTTTTTGCCAATCACTTTTCAGGATCGAACAACTGCTGAGACTGCACGTGTCCGTTGGATTGGGAATATGGTACTCTGCAATGCCTGCTTGATAATTAGCGGTTAACATTTTTGAATAATTCGTTGCGCATGCATCGGTAGGTTTGTTGCAGGCGTTGACGATGCGGAAAGGCGTATAGTTTGACAATGCTGCATGACTGGTGGTGAATAGGCTGATTAAGAGCAGCATCGCCGCGGTGATTGCGTGTAATAAGTTGTGCTTCATGTTCTATCTCACGAAAGTTAGTTTACGGTTTTATGCTAACTGCGCTTGTATTCGAACTACAACCATTCATATTAAATTTCTGGGCGGGAGTACCCGCCCCTACACTATTATATTATTCCGCCTTTTCTAATGCTGACATCACCAAGCGAAAACGTTCTGGGGCGAAGATACGACCCAACAACTGTAGACGCTCGAACACCAAGTTTCGATTCAAGAAAAAACCTGGCGTATCCTCCTTGCTGCTGCTCGAGACCTCTGCAAACACCAACAATTTGGAAGCACTGCCCGGCATGAGCTGATCGATCGCCTGTAATAACCGCAATGCCCGAGCGGCTTTGAGAGAATTGAAGAATTTGATAAAACTGTCTTCTTCGCCCACGTTAAACTTAGACAGGCCATCGACGGCTTGGCCGATCTCGGCCAGCAAGGCTTCATACTCAGGGTCTCCGTCCAAGGTTCACGATTCCACGGCTTCCATCGTTGAGATGATACGATATAAAGCGTAGTCATGTTTCTCTTGCCAATGCTTCGCGACAGCACTGGGGGATAAATCAGGCATGGGGCACCTCTCCTAGTCTCTATGTTATTGAGTCTAGCACGATATCTTCCAACGGCGTCTTGATTTCGAGTCATGTGCTGCCAAACACGCTGTGAATACATCCCTGTGCCTCACACGTTTGGCATCACACAACCCGAAAAGACGCCTTATTGAATAACATAAATCCTATTCAGTTTTATACCGCTTGATGCTGTCCAAAATTTCCTGCTTTGCAGCGCCTGCATCTTCCCAACCCGTGATTTTGACCCACTTACCTGGTTCAAGCTTTTTGTAGTATTCGAAGAAATGTTCAATTTGGGCCAGCAACATCGCATCGACTTCTTTTTTGGATTGAACATGAGAATACACCCGGCAAAGTTTATCGACTGGCACGGCTAGGATTTTATTGTCGTGGCCGGATTCATCTTCCATGTTCAACATGGCGACAGGACGCACACGGATAACAGACCCAAACATGACGGGAAACGGTGTGATCACGAGCACGTCGGCAGGGTCGCCGTCCAACGCAAGGGTATGTGGGATATACCCATAATTGCAGGGGTAACGCATCCCGGTGGCAATAAAACGATCCACGAATAAGGCACCGCTCGCCTTGTCCATTTCATATTTAATCGGATCAGAATTAGCGGGAATTTCAATGATCACATTGACTTCATCAGGGGCTTTCTCGCCGGCGGAAATAAAATCGGGGTTCATAATACTCTCCTCTCAAAAGAGTGACTATATTAGCACAAAAAGACGTGGCAATAGTCTACAATCACCCTATCAAGTTTTGTTGAGGAAAGGGTATGGACATCACCAAAGTCGTTGGCTACTGCTGGCAGGCGCCTGCCAAGAAGGTATGCCTTCTGTTGAAGAACAAAAAAAGGCGATCATTGATTATTGTAACCAGGATAAAAGGCTCATACAATACTTTGTTGAAAACAGTTTCGACAAAAAACCCCGTGACTTCCCCGAGTTTTTGCGCGCCATCATGCTGGCCCGTCAAGAAAATGCAGAATTAGTGATTGCAGAGCTCGCTTATTTAACTCGCTTCCCAGGTTTCACCGATCCACTGATGGCCTCGGGCGTTCAATTCAAATGTTTGGATCAACCCCGCATTGACCAACACACCCTGGTCGCTGTCGTTGAGTATGCCCGTTACAACCAAAAGCGTCACAGTGATCGCATTCGCCAGGGCCTGGATCAAACCTTGTCGCAGCTCGGTAACCCGCATGCGATGCAAGAAATTTCCAAGGTCAATAAACCCAAAACCGAAAGTGCCGTGCTGTTCGCGCTGATCCTGGGCCTATCATTGGTTATTACCGCGTGAAAGGTTTTTCACAACGTAAAATGATGACATTGCTGAATGAAGAAGGTTTTTTGGCACCAGAAGGCTGCTGGGTGTTAAGTCAACTGCAAAAGGTGCTTGAACGCATTGATTTAAACAATTTGGCGCTTGACCTCTGTGAAACGCTGGATGAATTTAAGGAAAAAAATTACACGGTAGAGCAAATGGTCAAAGCCCTGCGCTTGATGCAAGTGCGTACCCTGTCTCGCGGCGAATGGGACACACATGCCTTGAATAAAGTCATTGAACGTCTCGATAATATCCGTGAAATTCTTGAATTCAATCAATTTGTATTGGATGTTTATCCCACCATCCTACTCCTACAAGCCCAAGGCCGCACAGTCAGGGATATTGCGCAAGAGCTGAATACCATGCGCAAGCCTTTGCCATCGCGATTAATCTGGGAACTTGAGCAAGATAAAGCCACTGGAGCCATTGTCACGTTGCATGAATGGGACGGAGCTAATGTTGATATGGTCATGCGTTTATCCCAGCGTCGCAAAGAAGACATCGAAAATTACATCCATCCTGATACCCTCGCACGCGCGCAAATGTTGTTTGAAGAGTTTTTGGGCGAGGTTGTTGAGTAGCGTGATGGTCATGAGAATGCGGCAGACACAAAATACAATGGCATGAAAATCATTTTTGGATCTGACGGCTCTCGAAACGCAGCATCCAAAAAAATCAGTCCATACGGTGAGTCAGGATATTGCTGTAGAAACATGTGCAGGCTTCTTAATCTCCCTGATGAACCACTCTTGACTTCAACAGGAATCACCTGGCTGTCTTTGATCGCCAAATAATCCACTTCAGCTGCACTGTTTTTTTCAGGCCTATGCCAATAATACAATTTTCCCTGTTCTTGTACCAATCTTAGTTCTTGTGCCACAAACTGTTCGGCTAAAGCACCTCGATAAATGGACAATAGGTTTTTATCTAAATCCTCAATAGTCATGGGCAAACCACACAACGATTGCATGAGGCCAATGTCCAATACCATTGCCTTGAAAGTTTTATGATGCACTGAAGCACCTAATGGTAATACGGGAGGATGACAAGAAGGAATATCAGTGATCACCTGGGCCATCTTCAGGAATTGAAATGCCTGCTTAATGGTGGCAGAAAAATCCTGCGCCAAATGGCTATATTGAATCTGTTTGCCCACCTCTTTTGCGACAGATGAAAACACTTCATTTAAGCACATGGGATTAGACCGGGGTGCATATTTTGCGAAATCATTGCGAAACCCATTAATCAAATCCAGGTGTACATCTTGGCTTTCTCGAATGGATTTTGTCTCCACATAAACAGCCACTGCTTCAGGCATTCCACCGACAATAAAATATCGATACAACTCTTGTCGCAACACAGCATGGACAGTTTCTGATAACACGTGTGGCTTTTGTTGAATCAATTCAGCCAAATTTTCTCGCCCGATTGCCATTAAAAACTCAACAAAACCTAATGGATACATATTCAGGTATTGTATACGTCCTACAGGAAAGGAGATTTCTGACAACGCAAACTCTAATAAAGAACCTGCACCAACGACATGCAATTCAGGCAAATCCTCATAAAAATACCGCAATGACATGATGGCTTCAGGACATTGCTGAATTTCATCAAAAAACAACAGTGTTTTTCCTGGTATTATCCTTGAGCCCGTTGCAAACTCTATGTCTGCAACAATGCGTTTGACATCCAGATCCTGAGCA
Organism: uncultured Gammaproteobacteria bacterium; assembly: GCA_963848305.1. Lineage (GTDB taxonomy): Bacteria > Pseudomonadota > Gammaproteobacteria > JABCZS01 > JABCZS01 > CAWKDC01. Next base: position 941,541 of record CAWKDC010000001.1, read on the forward strand.
AACACTTTGGCAATTGAGGGCATTTTCTCAAAGTCAATTTTCAAAAGTTGATTGTCAAATGTGTCTCGAGCCAATGCTTCGACGGCATAGGTCTTGCCTACCTGCCTTGCCCCTCGTAACAACAAGGGCTTACGGCGGCTCGAGCGAGCCCAATCCGCAAGCATTTGATCTATAAGACGTTTCATGAAGCTTATCCCCTTGCCTTTAAAGCACAAGGTTATTATAGCGATCTGCCTTTAGAATAACAATGTTAATTTTAAAGGTAGCCTTTAAAATACCAAGGTTACATCATCAAAGAGGGCGATTTCTCTTTAATAAATCGATCACCGCTTCTTTAGGCGATTTGTGTTGATATAAGACTGCATACACTTGTTCAGTGATGGGCATCTCAACGCCCATTTGTTGGGCCAAAGCATGAATGTGGGCGGTGGCTTCAATGCCTTCCACCACTTGATTGATTTGCGCCAGCGCTTCACTCATGGATTTACCTTCGCCGATCATGCGACCGAAGCGGCGGTTACGAGACTGATCATCCGTGCACGTTAAGATCAAATCGCCCATGCCGGCCAAGCCCATGAAAGTCTCCGTTTGTGCGCCCAATGCAGCACCCAAACGCATCATTTCGGACATGCCACGGGTCATGAGGGCTGCTTGAGTGTTTGCACCCAGCGACAAACCTGCTGCCACTCCCGTTGCAATCGCGAACACATTTTTGAGTGCCCCACCCAATTGCGTGCCGATCACGTCTTTGGAAGGATACACCCGAAAATATTGTTGATTGTGCAACACAGATTGCCAAAAAGCGGTGGCGTCATCATCGCTGCTCGCCAGGGTGATCGCCGTGGGCTTTTGTGCGGCGACTTCTGCAGCGAAACTCGGGCCTGACACAATCGAAAAACCTTTGCCCGGCATCAGCGTTTTGACGACATCCGACAGAAAATGGTGCGTGGCCGGATCTAAACCTTTACTCGCCCAAGCGAGTGCCATCTGAGGCGTCATATAAGGTTGTGCAAACAAGAATACTTCTCGAAACGCATGACTCGGAACGACCAAAAGCACCCCATCAGCATCTTTCATCACCGCTTGGATATTAGGCTCGGGATGGAGGTTATCCGGCAGCGCCACCCCGGGCAAATAGCGCTTGTTTTCGCGAGTGCTGGCAATCGTCGCGAGTTGATGCGCATCATGGCTCCACAACCGAACAGTATGGCCATTTCGTGCCAATAGCAGCGCCAGCGCAGTTCCCCACGCACCGGCACCCAACACTGCGACGGTGGCCATATGACTATTTAGTCTCTTTGAGGCGGTTCAAATGATCTTGATACAATGCATCAAAGTTCACTGGCGCCAAAAAGAGGGGTGGATAACCGCCACGTGTGGCCAAATTAGAGACCAATTCTCTTGCATAAGGGTACAATAAGTTTGGACAGAAACTGCCGAGCATTTGCCCACGCTGTGCTTCACCAAAATTTTTCAGCAAGAAAGCCCCCGCTTGTTGCACTTCAAGCAAGAATGCGACTTTATTCTCTTGCTTCACCGTGACAGTGATTTTAAGGGTGACTTCAAAGCGATCATTGTCCAGGGCGCGTGCCTGCGTGTTCAATTCAAATTTCACTTCAGGCTTCCAGTCTGCTTTCACCACATCGGGTGTATGAGTCGTTTCAAAGGAAACATCACGAATATAAATGTTTTCAATGCCGAATTGCATTTGCGCATCCGCGTGTTCAGCCTGTTTAGATTGATTGATTGCTTCGTCTGTAACCATTACGTCTCTCCTTTTAACTGTTTAACATCTCGTCTAGTTTGCCCGCAGCCTCTAACGCATGAAGATCATCACAACCTCCAATCGGCTGACCATGAATGAAAATCTGCGGAACCGTGCGCCGGCCGCTGCGTTTAACCATCTCATCACGCAAGGCGTCATTGTTGCTCACATCAATTTCTTCGAATGGAACATGCTTGCGCGTGAGCAGTGCCTTGGCGCGAACGCAATAAGGGCATGTTTGCGTAGTATATATTGTGACCGTCGCCATCATACTTTCCTTATGATTTGTGTAAAGGTAAATCCGCGGATATCCAGGCTTGCATACCACCCGCAAGCAGGTTCACCTCTGTAAAGCCTGCCTTTTTGAGCGCAGTGCCACAACCGGCGGAGGTTTGACCCATTTGGCAAATGAGTAGAATAGGTTGCTCATGTTTCACTTTCAAACGTGTCACCGTATCTGACAGGTCGGCAGGCGCGCAATGTCGCGCACCAATAATATGTCCTTGATCAAATTTACTTTTATCGCGCAAGTCAAACATGGATGCTTGTTTTTGGTTGATCAGCAGCACCACTTCTTGAGGTGATAAACGCTTGGGTCCTAAATAGCGTTGGCGCACTTCAAATAAAATGTAAGCCAGGAGAAAAACAATAAAAAGTGATGACAACACCCAATGCGTCGCTAAAAATGTCATAATGGCCATGCAAACTTACCTCTCGTACACGAAGACGCGCAATTATACCACGATGCGCACGAAGATGGTTTAAACTAATGGATATATTGAGGCACTTGCCAATGAAACCCATGTTACTCATCGTACTTGATGGCTTTGGTCATCGCGATAACCCGGCATACAATGCCATTGCCCAGGCACATACACCGTGTCTTGATGCGTTATATGCACACTATCCCCACATGCTGCTGTCTGCCTCGGGGCTGGATGTGGGGCTTCCAGGCAACCAAATGGGCAACTCTGAAGTCGGCCACATGAACATCGGCGCCGGCCGCGTGGTTTATCAAATGCTGACACGGATCGATCGCGACGTCGAAACGGGCGCATTCGATCAAAACCCCGTTTTTCAAAACCTTTTGCAAACCCTTCATCAAAACAACAAAGCCTTGCACGTGATGGGATTACTGTCAGATGGAGGGGTGCACGCGCATGAATCCCACATCATGGCGCTCCTCAAACTTGCTGCTGGACAAGGGATTGAACACATTTATTTGCACGCATTTTTGGACGGCCGCGATACGCCGCCCCGCAGCGCAAAACATTCCCTCGTGCGTGCATTAGATTGTTTTCACGCCATGGGCAAAGGGCGCATCGCATCTGTCTGCGGCCGTTATTTTGCGATGGATCGCGACAAACGGTGGGATCGCACCCAATTGGCGTATGAATTGATCGTGGAGGGCAAGGCAGCGCACCGCGCAGCTGATCCGCTCCAAGCACTCGATGCAGCCTATGCGCGTGATGAAAATGATGAGTTTGTATCACCCACTGTGATTGGCGAGCCCGTTCAAATCCATGACGGCGACGGGATTATCTTCATGAATTTTCGCGCTGATCGTGCACGGCAACTCACACAAGCACTGACAGATCCCGCATTTACTGGCTTTCAACGCGAACGTATTCCCGCCATCCACATGGTCAGCCTGACCGAATATTCGGATGCTTTTTCATTTCCCGTCGCTTATCCCGCTGACACCTTACAAAATACTTTTCCCGAAGTATTGGCAGTGCATCATCTCACACAGTTGCGTATTGCTGAAACTGAGAAATATGCGCATGTCACATTCTTTTTCAGTGGTGGGAAAGAAAAAGTGTTGCCACTCGAAAGCCGTATATTGGTTCCTTCACCTGCCGTGCCTACCTATGAAAAAACGCCTGAGATGAGCGCAATTCCCATCACCGATAAATTGGTGGAGGCAATTGAATCCCAACAGTTTGATTTCATCATTTGCAATTATGCAAACCCTGACATGATAGGCCACACTGGCGATTTCAATGCGACAGTTAAAGCGATCGAAGTGATTGATACCTGTTTGGAGCGTGTGGTGGCCGCACTCAATAAAGTGGGCGGCGAATGTTTGATCACCGCTGATCATGGCAATGCGGAGTGCATGTACGATCCAAGTACAAAACAACCGCACACAGCGCATACCAGTGAGTTTGTACCGCTGATTTATGTCGGGAAACGCGGGCATTTTAATCAAACGCACGGTATACTCGCAGATATTGCGCCAACATTATGTGCCTTGATGAACCTCCCCATTCCCAGTGAAATGACGGGGCATGTATTAATCGATTTGAATATCCATCCCCTTTGATGAGGGTCGACGGGGAATGGTCAGGAAAGATAAAAGATGGAGCACTCATGAAAACACAACATATATCCCTTTACCTACTGATACTCTTCATATCACTTCCTTCTCACGCCGAAAAATCTGTCGAGGCTTTGCAACAACAACTGAAAACATTGAATCAAAGCTTGAAAAAGGATGCCTCCACGCAAGATCAACTCGAAAACACGCTTAAAAAAATTGACATCTCTATTGCAAAAACATCAGAAACATTACGACAATCCAATGAAAAAATCATGCAAACACAAAAAACATTGCAAGCACTCACCCTGGAACAGGCAAATGCAAAAAATGAACTTGCCATTCAACAATCAAAATTCTTGATGCAAATCAAATCAAATTACATGGCCGGTCAAGCGCCTTTTTTAAAAATGCTCTTGAATCAACAAGACCCCCAATCATTTTCTCGCATGATGGCCTATTATCGTTATTTCAATGCTGAGCAACATACAAAAGTGCAACAATTACAGCAGCAATTGGTCGCCGTCAATTCACGTGAATCAGAGATTGTCAGCGCCCTGCAATCTTTAAAAAAACTTCAGCAACAACAGTTAACCCAGCTGAATGCGCAAAAAGAGGAACAAGCCAATCGTAACAAAGTCTTGGCTTCCTTGAATCAAGAAATCCACAAAAAGGGTGATCAAATTAAAGTGATCAAAGCAGATGTGGCCAAACTCAACAGCATCGTTGCCTCGATCGATAAAAAGCCCAGTCGCGCTTCGCAGTCACTTGCCGAATACCGCAACACCCGCGGGTGGCCCGTGGACGGCAAACTCGTTCATGCCTTTGGGGCACCGAGTGAAACTGCCGCTGGCCGCAATAATGGTGTATTCTTTACAGCGCAAGAAGGCGCACCGGTGAAAGCGGTGCACAGCGGCGAAGTCGCCTATGCCGATTGGTTGCGCGGGTACGGCTGGCTGATGATTGTGGACCATGGCAACAACGAAATGAGTTTGTATGCTTACAATCAAACGCTGTACAAAAAGGTGGGAGATCAAGTCCAAACAGGAGAATTGATCGCCCGTGTGGGAAAAAGCGGCGCAAAACCCGATCCCGGGTTATACTTTGAACTGCGTCGATTCGGTAAAGCCATCGATCCGCTGGCTTGGATAAAACAACAGGGTTAACAACATGAAAATTTCTCATTCATTGCTTCTCAGCACCGCTTGTGGCATCGCCGTCGGGATGATGCTTTCATTATCCATCAATGTGTATGCCCTCACGGACAACAAGTCTGCCGCCCCTGCGGAGAAATTGCCGTTGGTGGAGATGAAACAATTCACCCACGTGTTGGATCAAGTCAAAAAGGACTATGTGAAGGTCGTTGATGATAAAACCCTATTTGAAAACGCAATGCGCGGCGTCCTATCCGGCCTGGATCCCCATTCCGCCTATTTAGATCAAGAAGATATGCATGATTTGCAAGTCACGACTTCCGGCAAATTCGGTGGCCTGGGCATTGAAGTCACCATGGAAGATGGTTTTGTGAAAATCGTTTCCCCCATTGATGACAGCCCTGCCAGCAAAGCGAAACTGCAACCTGGCGATTTGATCGTGCGTATCAACGAAACTCCCGTCAAAGGTTTGTCACTCGCGGAAGCCGTCAACATGATGCGCCGGTCCTAAAAACAGCCCCATCACCTTGACGATTGTGCGTGAAAAGCTCACACAACCGCTGATTGTTACTTTATTACGCGATCTGATTCAGGTTGCGAGCGTCAAATCTAGCTTGATTGAGCCCGATTATGGTTACCTGCGTATCACCCACTTTCAAGAGCACACGGGTGATGATGTCCGCAAGGCACTGGCTTCATTGGCTACTGAAAACAAAAAACCCTTGAAAGGCTTGGTGCTTGATTTACGCAACAATCCTGGCGGCGTATTAGACAGCGCAGTCACTGTCTCCGAAGCTTTCTTGGACAGCAAAAAAATTGGCCACGATCGTTTGGTGGTTTACACGGATGGCCGCATGCCTTCCTCCAAAATGCGTGAATATGCAAAAGGCAATGATCTGCTGAATGGCGCTCCCATGGTGGTGCTCGTGAATGGCGGCTCAGCCTCTGCCTCTGAAATTGTGGCAGGCGCCTTGCAAGATCATCGCCGCGCGATCATCATGGGTTCCCAAACCTTTGGTAAAGGCTCTGTTCAAACCGTGATTCCCTTACAAAAAGACACGGGGTTGAAATTAACGACTGCGCTTTATTACACGCCAAGTGGCCGCTCCATCCAGGCAGAAGGCATTAAACCGGACGTGACACTGGCCAATTACACATTGGGCACGCAAGAGCATGCCGAAGAAACCAAAGCCTTGACGCTCAGCGAAAAAGATTTGAGCGGCCATTTGGATAATAAAGCAGCAGCTGCGCCGGCTGCGGCAACTGAAGGCACTGCGGAAATCAAAGAATCCGCCGCGCCTGATTATGGCAAAACTGAAGCGTTGAATTTGTTGAAGGGCCTCGCGATATTATCAAAATAGGTCTAGTAATTTTACGCACGAACGGTATAATCCTCCGATATCTGTTTTTTTTCGGAGACCGTCATGAGCCAACATATTTCTCAAATCAGCGACAGCCAATTCGATACGGACGTCCTTCAAGCCAATATTCCCGTGCTCGTGGATTTTTGGGCAGAATGGTGCGGCCCCTGCAAATCCATCGCCCCCATGCTTGAAGAAGTGGCGGCAGAATATCACGGCAAGATCCGCATTGTCAAAATCAATGTCGATGATAATCCAGAAACTCCCCGCAAATACGGCGTACGCGGCATCCCCACCTTAATGTTATTTAAAGACGGTGAAGTAGTTCAAACCAAAGTCGGCGCCTTAACCAAGGCTCAGCTCACTGCTTTTTTAGATGCATTAATTTAAGGGATCAATCATGTTGAGATTATTCTCATTGTTATGTTTACTCTGCCTTACCACAATAGGCAATGCTTACGGCAATGCTGTTATTTTTGGCGACAGTCTGTCTGACGAGGGCAATTTTTATGCAGCCACAGGCGATACCATTCCGCCCAGTCCGCCCTACTATGAAGGTCGTTTCGCAGATGGTCCTGTTTGGCCAGAGTACGCTTATGTGTCACGCCAAAATTTTGCTTATGGCGGTGCAATGACAGGCTTCACCAACTTGAACGAATCCGATCTGCCTCCCAACCTGCAAAATCAAACGGGTTTACAAGCGCAAATCATTGCCTTTGAGCAAATGCCCCACATCCCTGAGCTGTTTGAAGACACCCTTTTCATCATCAACATCGGCGGAAATGACATGTTCTTCGCGCTTGGCCAGCCCAGCATCACCCTCGATGATCTCAGAAATGCGGCGATCAAATCGGTTGAAAATATCCGTTTGGCCAGCTTGAATTTGAAAGCCCAGGGCGCCAAATATATCATGGTGGTCGGCTTGCCTGATTTAACGCTCTCCCCTTGGATACAATCCTTGATCGAAGAAAACCCTGATGTGGAACCCGTTGTTGAATATATCACACGTCAATTCAATACCCGATTGGCCATCATGGCGGCAACAAATAAACTTGAGTTTTTCAGAATGAAACCGTTCATGTATGACATCATGGAAAATGCGGATGCGTTTGGGCTCACCAACCTCACGGATGCTTGTTTGGATAACAGCACACAACCTCCCACGGTGTGTGATAATCCCGCTGAATACTTCTTCTGGGACGGAGTCCACCCCACCACGCGTGTTCATCAAATATTTGCCAACAAGTTGATGGAAGAATAAAATGCGGGATACATTATGCGTGCTGTGCGGGGGGTTGCTCATGTCCTCCGCTTCAGCATTCACCTTGTCCAGTCCTGATTTTCAATATGGCGACATCATGCCCGTTGCTTTCACCTGCAAGGGGGCCAATCAAGTGCCCACTTTACAATGGCGTGATGCGCCGGATGGAACAAAAACGTTTGTATTGATCGTGGATGATCCCGACGCGCCCAGCGGCACCTGGAACCACTGGGTGTTGTATAACATTCCTGGCACATCAAATAGTATATCGGATCAGACTTCTGTTGGAATGAATGGCGTGAACAGCGCGTTCCATGAACGTTATGATGGCCCCTGCCCCCCCAAGGGCACAGGTGAACACCGTTACTTTTTTAAATTGTACGCAGTGGATACTATCTTAAATGTGCCATCGAAGAACGCCTCTAAAGACCACGTGAAACGTGCGATGAATGGCCATATCCTCGGCACAGCTGAATATATGGGCACGCAGGCGCCTTAATTTTGTCAAAACCACTCCAAAAACCTTATCGAATTCTCAAGGACTTGTTGCACAACATTTGCGCGCATGGATTCATTATGAGCATCCCGATCATTCACTCTTTTTTGGCAAACAAAATCTAAACTTGAAGTGAATTTTGTCATTTACGGGCCGACTGTATTTGCCGCGATTGAAGTCAAAAAAGATTACCCCCAGGCACAGTTGTATTAACTGTGTTGCATCTTTCTATTGCATACGCCAACCACAGCAACCCCAATTGCCGTAAACAAGGCAAGTCCACACCCTGCAGCAGCATCGTCCTTCCAAGCATCTGACCATCTGCCTAAATGACATAAAAAGTTTACCACGCCATCATCTTCTTGTCCGTATGCCTTAAAACTCAGATAAGCCGCAACAACGAGTATCAGACAAACCGCCACGCCACTGAAAATGTTGACACCAACCGCTTTATTTTCTTTATGAGCAATAGGCCCCTCTTCCTTTTTATCAACAACACGCCCGGCGGCTGCGAACGACTCAGCATCATCAAGATCATCGTCATTATCGTACACAGTTGAATTCAAGCTTTGAAGAGTATCCCACACTTCTTTCTCGCATCCCGATTCGGCATCGGAGAATTCCTGCTCTGCATAGCTGAATATACTGATAGGATTATCGCCATCCGAACTTTTCTCCTGAAGAACTTCGATGACTGAATAGTCTGCTTCCTGAGCAAATTTCTGCAAGCGCTTTAACTCATCATAAAACTTCTTGTCGTTTTCATTGAGCAATAAACGGGTAATATAACTCCATAAATTTGCTAAAATATCATGCTTCTTTGCTTCTCGTTCGTCATTCGCATATATCGAGCCTGGGACCAACGCTTTAACTAGCTTGGCAAAGGGTAAATGATAATTGACGGCTTTATAATAGATCCTAAAGAGTTTTTCAAGGTTGCCTATCTCTGTCAGAATTTTCTCTCGAGTATCATTCTTGTCGCTTTGGAATTGGGAGGTGCTCCATTTCAAAACAAGTATGCTAATAGATGTGGCTTCATCTAGAATGCCTCGTGCCACAGCCATAAACATCTTCTTATGTAATAACTCCCAGAGCTTGTCTTTCTCACTACCCTTAGCTTCTAAGTAATAGTTCTCATCATAACCCGCATCGTGAAACGTTTTATTTGTACCATCATGTTCATGCAAACTCATGAGCAAAAGACAAGCAATAGCCATATCCCTCTGCGCTTCATCTATCGAGAGCGTTGATTTGATGTGCTCAATCTGCTGCTTAAATGCCTTGACGGAGGCCTGCTCGCCGACAAAGCTCTTCCAAAGGACATCTATTGCATTTGAAGCAACATGTAAACTCCTAGGCTCAACCAATGCTGGGAGACTTGCCAGTTGATCTTGAGCTAACATCTTTGCCCTCCTCTGAGGCAGCATTGCCTCACTTCTAAGCTAGAATACCAAATAATACATAGCCTGTCAAGAGGAATTCCTTATTCTCTTTTATATCATACAGTTACACAAATATATCACGCCCACCTTTTATGACTGGGCTATTCAACTGTACCACATTCCCCCCAGCAACCACAACTTCTGGGCGAGTATAAAGGCGTTTACCCACATAAAGGCCAATGGCATAGGCAATGTCAGGAGGGAACTGGTGAAGTAAACGGGCATCTTTGGCAATGTCCAGGGCAAGGTGGGTTGCCATAGTGCCGGTCGCGGGGTCGACGTACACCACATAGCCATGACGGTCAAAGGAGACATAGCGCGCCGCTGGTGTACCGTTCACCGAACGACTTGCCAGCTTTTCTTGTGAAGAAGAGAGGAAAGCTGCTTGATACTGAACATATTCCGCCACTTTCAAACCAACGTAACACGCTTGTGTGACATCCAACCGCGCAATAAGCGCAGGATCCAACGACACTTCCATCAAACTGCGTTTGAAAACCGCTCGACTGCCGCGCGATGAAAATGTGAGCAGGGCATTGTCAATATCCACATCAACGATCACATAAATGGGTTTGCGTGATAATCGTTGCAAACAAACTTCATAAAAACGTTTCAATTTACTCATACTGTTTCAAATAATAAATGGAGGTGAAAGGAAGCGCACTGGGCGGCAGTGCCGTCTCGCGTGATTGGCGCAGCAAGGACATCATCAATACACATAAAGGTAATATGACAATGTCTACCCAGATTTTCAGCACCAACACCATGCCTGCTTCAAAGGCAGCATCAGCAAATGAAGATTGCCGGCTCAAATAAAATGGAAAAACAATGATCGTATCCACGGTGACTGCGCACACCGTCGAACACAAAACACGTTGCAAAAAATATTTTCCTTGCGTCAGCATGTTTAAAGAAGACAATAAAAAGACATTGACATATTCTGAAACAATGAATGCTAACGTTGAGACACCCAAAATAAATGAAAATCGTTTCAAAAATAAATCATAGACAGCCGCATCGCCGATAGACGAATGGGTGGAGGGGAATTGTTGCACCGCAAAAATGACACACAACATCATCACATTCGCCCATGCACAATACACTATCAAGCGGCGGGAAGTACGGGCGCCTTCCAATTCAGTCATCACGGCGATGAGCACTGTCGTTAAGGGAAATATGAACATGCCTGACGTGACCGACAAACCGAAAAGCGTGATCAAATGTTGGCCTGAAATAATGCTGGTGATGAAAATACAATACGTCGAGATGGCTAACAAAGTGAAGGATCGTTTTTGTGGCATGGTGCTTCCCTGCTGTTTTTCGTTTTTAGAATTTATCGCACGTGATTTCTTTTGTCAATTCATTTTTTTCTTCTAAAGTATGGTAACCTGTGCATAACTGTTCTTACTCAAAGGAGACGTCATGTTACGCATATCATCTTTATTATTGTCATTTTGCTGCCTCGCCAGCACCGCCCAAGCCGCAGTGATTTTCGGCGACAGCGCTGTCGATCAAGGATGTGTCTATAGCGCCAGCTACGACACCTTTCCCCCCGCACCTTACTATGATGGACGTTATGCCGATGGCCCAATTTGGGTAGATTATGCTTTCAATGGCGAGCAAACCAGCTATGCCTGCGGCGGCGCGACCTCCGGCCGAGCCAACCTACTGATGCCCGAATTCCCCATTTTGTTCAACACAGGGCTTTTAGCACAAGTTAAATCGTATCTTAACACAAACCCCTTGGATATCGGTACTGAGTCCTTTTATATCGACTTGGGCATTGATGAAGTGTGGGCCATTTTGTCTGACGATTCACTGGATCTCATTCAGAAAGCGACTGCACTGGATGGCATGGTTGCGCACATTCAGTTGGCTGCAAACCTACTTCAAAATGCGGGGGCGACTGACATCACGGTCATCAACGTGCCTGAATTTAACTTATTGCCCGTGAGCACAGAGGATGATGCACCTGCGATTTTGTCCCTGCGTTTCAACAAGAAACTGGCGGAGATGGCATTCACACAAGGATTGAGTTATTTCAACATCAACACAGCATTTCTGCTGCCCATCCTTTATAATCCCGAAGACTTTGGTTTCACTGATGTCACCGATGCGTGTTATGACGTGACGGCAGAAGTACAAACCGCTGACTGTGTACCCTCTACCTATTTGTTCTGGGATAATCTGCACTTCACTTCCCAAGCACAAGCGTGGCTAGCAGAAGCCATACTGGCTCAATAGGACATGCGCCATGACACGAATGATTGCGATAGCCCTGCTTTGCTTTTCGTGTCATGGCCTTGCTCAGCCTGTCGTGATTTTTGGCGACAGTTTGTCTGATGAAGGGCGCGTTTTTACACGCACAGGTTATCTTTTTCCTGATGATAACTTGTATTATCAAGGACGTTTTTCAAATGGTCCAATTTGGGCAGAATATGCCTTCCCTGATCGATTGAATTTTGCTTATGGTGGCGCACTTGCCAATCATGATAATATTTTTTCCCCCGATTTTGATGATTTGCTCGATAATACAGGTGTTTTCGATCAAATCGACGAATATTTTGCACAATCGCCTGAAAACATTGCTGATACAACATTTATCATTTATGTCGGGCCCAATGACATGCTCGCCATGACGGATTTTGATGATCCCAATACACCTTCTTCTATCGTGGAAATTATCACTAACATTGAAGCATCTGTCGTTCGTTTAAAAAAGGCGGGTGCAACGGATATTACTGTGATCGGCATGGCAGATTTATCTTTAACCCCTTACGTACAGCATTCAGCGAGTCTTTTTCAACAACGCGTGATCACCCGAGCAACGATTCGGTTTAACCGAAAACTGATTGACATGGCGGATCTGCATGATATTAATTATTTCCCAGCGGATGAAGTCATGGAAGCGATCATGGCAGATGCGGCTGCGAATGGATTGATCAATGTGAGCGATGCATGCCTGACCGTCATCAATGGTGAAGGGATTGTTTGCGATAATCCTGATGCATATTTATTTTGGGACAATGTGCATCCGACCACATATGTACATAGTTTGTTTGCGCGGATGTATATCAATCGCTCAGGGCTAAACAGCGCAAACCGGGATAGCCAAAGCTTTTTGCCAGTGAGAGAGCGCCAGCCCTCGCCGCTGCACTGGCCACAAATACAACGATCACCTTGATAGACTTATCCGATAATGAGATTCACCTTCGCGGGGCCAAAGCCCTGGCCGCTTTGCTTGACAAGAATACAACCATCATTTCGTTAACGATAACAACTGACTGGGTTAAACATAAAGACGATATTGATGTGATGCAGAATATGAATGTACTCAGCTTTGCCCAACTCACCCAACCAAGAGCAGAAAGCAGCCCATTTTCATGGAGTACAGTAAACCAATACGGCTTCTTGTTGTTGTGTTTGTTCTAATGATTTGCCTAATGCATGGCTTACATCAATGATAGTCCTGTCGCCAATCAGCTCTATCACGACGGAAGATTCGCGTTCAAAAGGTTTTGCTGAATCGTTACGCCAGGCGCCATGAGCGGGATAAAGTGTCCAACCAGAAATGGAAGTGTTTAGCAACGCGTCATTGATCACAGACTGAACATGATCAATGGTAGATGGCGCTCGCCCCGGTGCCGCTAAACCCAAATAAAGACGACAAGCCGTCAAAGGGGTAGGTTGATGACAAGCCGTTAATGCGGTAAGGAGTAATAGTAGAAAGAGTTTGATTGAATGCATAGGATTTTCCATTCATTCCACCCAATTCACAAATGTAAGACCTGGAAATCGTTTAAATTCTGCTATATTATTCGCTACAAGCGTGCAATTCATACTCAACGCATGTGATCCAATCATCAAATCTTCGGCAACAATGGTCTGCCCTTTTGATTCAAAATATGCACGCATCTCGCCGTAAACTCCCGCATATAATCGCGAAATAAATTCATTCATAACTTTATCATAAATGCGAAAAGAATCCAAATAGAATCCCCACCGCCACATTTATATATTGATTATATATATCAAATGGGGAATGTCATAGAACCCGAGATGATATGTGTTGGAGCATACCAGGGAGCATCATGCGATTCGTCCCTGTATGAAAAAACGCACCCTTATGGGCGCAAATATGCACCGCTACAAGGGCGTGGGGTTGTTATATACAAAAAAACGCCTAATTATACCTGGCAGTGACCTACTTTCGCACGGAGAAACCCCGCACTATCATCGGCGCTGAACAGTTTCACTTCTGAGTTCGAAATGGATTCAGGTGGTTCCTATTCGCTATTGCCGCCAGGCATAATTAGGCGCTTTCATTGTTACAATTCATTAACATCATTTTCAAGCTGTGTCAGGCGGGAGCATGCTTGCATGCTCTTGCCGCATCCCGGAAAACGCGCAGCGTTTATCCAGAACCCATCATCTTCAAGCTGTGTCAGGCGGGAGCATGCTTGCATGCTCTTGCCGCATCCCGGAAAACGCGCAGCGTTTATCCAGAACCCATCATCTTCAAGCTGTGTCAGGCGGGAGCATGCTTGCATGCTCTTGCCGCATCCCGGAAAACGCGCAGCGTTTATCCGGGCCCCATCATTTTCAAGCAACCCTAATATCAAGGATCTCAGCGAGCGGGCACGATTATGCGCCCCTATTTTAATAGATACTCTCACATCTTATATGATCAAGCCTCTCGGTCAATTAGTACTGGTTAGCTCAACGCCTCTCAGCGCTTACACACCCAGCCTATCAACGTTGTAGTCTCCAACAAACCTTCTGTGACCACTAGGGTCAGGGATATCTCATCTTGAGGGAGGCTTCCCGCTTAGATGCTTTCAGCGGTTATCCCGTCCGTACTTAGCTACCCGGCAATGCCACTGGCGTGACAACCGGAACACCAGAGGTACGTCCACTTCGGTCCTCTCGTACTAGAAGCAGCTCCTCTCAAATATCCAACGCCTACGGCAGATAGGGACCGAACTGTCTCACGACGTTCTGAACCCAGCTCGCGTACCACTTTAAATGGCGAACAGCCATACCCTTGGGACCGGCTACAGCCCCAGGATGTGATGAGCCGACATCGAGGTGCCAAACACCGCCGTCGATATGAACTCTTGGGCGGTATCAGCCTGTTATCCCCGGCGTACCTTTTATCCGTTGAGCGATGGCCCTTCCATTCAGAACCACCGGATCACTAAGACCTACTTTCGTATCTGCTCGACCCGTCAGTCTCGCAGTTAAGCAACCTTTTGCCTTTGCACTCATTGCGCGATGTCCGACCGCGCTGAGGTTACCTTTGCGCTCCTCCGTTACTCTTTGGGAGGAGACCGCCCCAGTCAAACTACCCGCCATACACTGTCCGAACACTGGTTTACAGCATGTCGTTAGAACCTCAAATATATCAGGGTGGTATTTCAAGGTTGGCTCTTCTTACACTAGCGTGTAAGCCTCATAGCCTCCCACCTATCCTACACAGACAGATTCAAAGTTCAGTGTAAAGTTATAGTAAAGGTGCACGGGGTCTTTCCGTCTTGCCGCAGGTACACTGCATCTTCACAGCGATTTCAATTTCACTGAGTCTCGGGTGGAGACAGCGTGGCTATCGTTACGCCATTCGTGCAGGTCGGAACTTACCCGACAAGGAATTTCGCTACCTTAGGACCGTTATAGTTACGGCCGCCGTTTACTGGGGCTTCGATCAGAAGCTTCTGGCTTACGCCATGACCTCCTCAATTAACCTTCCAGCACCGGGCAGGCGTCACACCCTATACATCCTCTTACGAGTTAGCAGAGTGCTGTGTTTTTGATAAACAGTCGCAACCACCTGGTATCTTCGACCGACTTTCGCTCCATCAGCAAGTGTCTTCACAAAAGTCGGCGCACCTTCTCCCGAAGTTACGGTGCTATTTTGCCTAGTTCCTTCACCCGAGTTCTCTCAAGCGCCTTAGTATTCTCTACCTGTCTACCTGTGTCGGTTTGCGGTACGGCTAATACGAGTTTATGCTTAGAAGCTTTTCTTGGAAGCAGAGCATCAACGCCTTCGTGTCTCTCTCGAGACACTCCCCGTCACATCTCGGCATTATTTCCGCGGATTTGCCTACGAAAACTGCCTACTTGCTTGGACAGCCTATTCCACACAGGCTGCACGCTTAGCTTTC